>JAVHPJ010000072.1:0-15924 GCA_036170535.1 Leptospirales bacterium
CTTCGGCGAGACTGCGTTCCGTCTCGCGCTGCTCGGCGCTCAGATCCGTGCGTTCCTCAATCGCGTCGAGTTCGTCGCGCAGTTGATCGTAGACTTCTTCTTCCCATTCGGCGCGCTCCGTGGCGACGCCGAGGGTCATGTAGTTGTTCCAGGCGTCGACGTCGTTTAAACGCTCCGCGCGATCGCCAAAGCGCTGCATATCGTCGCGCGAAACCTGATCAAAATCGCGAAAGGGCTGCGCGGCAAGTTCGCCCGTGGAAACGACCAGCGAATATAAAAAAATGCCGAGCGAAACCGCGGCCGTGGCGCGCAACCGCTGACCGGTGAAAAAACTGAGCCAGCCGGAAGGCGGCGGCGTTTTAAGATCCAGCAGCAGCGCAGCCAAATCGGGGCCGCCTGCGCCGCCCGAAGGCAATCGCCGCACGGCTTCGTGCAGACTGCGCACGCGCTCGAGGGGGATGGCGATAGAATCAACCGCCGTTTGTTTTACGGTCGCGATCGAGAGATTCATAGGAGAGACTCCGGAGAGGTTTGGACAGTTGTCGGAACTATGATAGAATGCGGCGCAGGGTGCGGTGCGCGCAGGGCGGCAGGCGGGCGGGGGGATACGGACAAAAGCGTCTCGCGCCCCCGGCCGACGTAGCCGTTACGAATCGAGAAGTACACCTTCTTTAGAAGCAGCCCGCTGCCAGAAACCGCGCGGGCCGGCCGCAGACTGTGGCGCGCGGCTCCGGGCCACAATTTGCCGCCACAATCCGGACTGGCGCCGGCGCCCGGATCCGGCATAAAGGGCGAACCGCTCCCGGCTACTACGGCGACCGCGCCCGGTCCCCGCAGCGCGCACTCAGGCGCCGGCGGAGTGCGATATAAGTCGGCGGCCTGACGCCCCGGCGGCCGCACGACCCGTTCTTCACCATCCAACTCTTCCGCGCGCCAGCCGTGTTCTTCAGACGAATCCGGCATGGCCCCGACAAAAGCCCGCACATCGGCCAACTCTTCGGGGCTCAGGGCTTCGACATCCGCAAGGGGCGGCTCGAACTCGTCCCCGGGCAGGCTTTGCGCTGCAAGGCCGCCGAATGGCGCCACGAGCAGGCCGGCCGCAAAAAGGGCGGCGAGCAGGATATGTTGAGGGCGGCGGCGCATGGGATTCTGAACTAGCTACGCTGAATAAATACGTAAGGCTGTCAATCTGTACAGGCCGGAAAAATCCTCTTCTAACTTTCGCCGGATTAGCATCGGGCCGTGTGAACTTTCCCAACAGGGGAAACCCCACGCGTCCCGCCGTGCTCGCGACCTAGTTGCATGCTGCGTACTCACTTTCTGCATACTTCCCCGGACTGGCCGCGTTCGAACCGTTTCGAGCGCAATTTCAAGACCGTCGCCTTCATTGTTGTCTGGATCAAGTAGCTTGTAGGCGCCGTCTGCACTGCGACGCAATTCACCCGTGAATTCTTGGGGCTCCATTTCAGGCCGCCCGCTCGTCCCGCAGCTTAATCAAACCCGCGAGCACCTCCCGCGCGGCGGCCCGCAGATCGCGGGGTAGAGAATCATACTGGCGCGCCAGCGCCAGCGCTTCGGTTGATGCTCCGTCTTTAAGCGCCTGCCGCGCGAAAACCGGTTTCTTGCCGGTCATGATCCACTCAGCATTGACCGCGTAGGCTCCTTGTACCGCGAGCGCAACGACCTTGCGGATCCGGTGATGTCCTGTGAAATACATGGCGACCGAAGAAAGAGAAATGCCCAGCGTCTTCGCGAGACCCTGCCGTGAGAGTTTGAGCTTCAGTGAGATCCACTCTAAGCGTTTTTCGGGCGTTCCCATTTATCAAGATCCTTGCTGAAAAAAGTCGCCCCCGCTGCGGGGGGCGTGAATCGAGTGTTGTTCGTGCGGTAACATAAAAGGAGACCTTCATCTATTCCCCGCCAATGCGGAGAAATGCCAGGCCCGCAAGGCGGCTGTCGACGGTCGCCGTGCGCCCCTCAATTGCGTGCATCATCTGGATCAAGTTTTCGGCGCTCGGGGCCAGTCTTGCGAGAGCTGTCGTAAATAATAGGAACGCGCCGCGTTGATCGGGCTTCATATTTGCGCGGCGAATGGCTCGGACGAGTTCCTGCGCCCATGCTGGAAGCGCTTGCTCAAGATCCGTCGGGAAAAAATCCATCCACACGCTTTCCAGTTTCTCCCCATCCCTTGCAGTCGCGAGGATCGCCGGGTCGCGTTCCGCCAGGGGAATGCCGGCGACCTGCCAGTAGCCATTCAGTCGAATAAAATTCTCGCCCGCATTGTTGAGCGGGTAGTACTGCGGAGACCAGAGAACGCCGTTCACCGCCGGACCCCGAATCATCAACGCCGTCAAATGCAGACTTGCCAGGCGCGTTTCGCCGTATTGTTGACCTCTGAATTGCAAGATTCCGATCATCCGCCCCACCCTACTCGCTTATATCGCAGCACCCGCCCGATGGCGCAGTTCACCGGCTGCCCGAGGCGACTTTGCAGTTGCACGGCCGAATTCATGCCCTCGCCTCAATTCGCACCGGGAATCGAATCATCTGCAATCTCCTCTTCCGCCGACGTTGGCGGAGCATAACCGCGCGGTACAAATAACAAACGGCGCCAGGCAAACGTAGAGCCGTTGGAACAGTTTGGTCGTTCCACGAATCCGGATACAATGATGCCTTCCGCCTGGAGTTCCACGTATGGATGCTGCAGCGTGATGACGGGCGCCCCGCCAATCCGCGTAAAGCCGGCCGGTTCGAGCGGAGCATCCACGTAGTAAAACAAGTCGGCTCCGAGCAGGATGCGCGCGCCGCTGCTGCTTACATCAAACAAAGTCCCGATCACGTTTCGTCTGACTCCTCGTCTGCCAGCGCTTCTAACTCATCTGGCGTTTTCAGCAAAAGGTCGGCGATCTCCTGGCGGAACGCCAGATCCTCGGGCAGATCAAATACCTCGCGAAATAGCAACCGTGCAAGCAGCGGTGCATTTCGGGCGCTGACCGTCGTTAGGCCGATAGCCGACAGGGCGCGCGCCGCCCGCTGGCGAACGGAGTTAAGAGTTCGCGAAGGGACTCCGTCACGGCGCTCAATTTCCGCCGCCGTCGTACCCTCGGCCAGTTGGCGCAGGTAGTGAGCGCTCCTCCGGATGGAACGCAGGAGGGCTTTGCGGCGCCTGGAACCCGTGTCCGCGAATCCTTTCTTCGGAGTGTTATTCTTGCGCGGGCTATTCTTGCGCCCGCTAATCCGGCCGCTGACCGTTTCGCTCGTCCGCTCTGCTCGTCGCACTTTCCGACCCTTCATATATAAAGGTCCGCCGATGCGCCGATTCGTGCGCGCAAAATGAGATTATTTCTGGAAGTTGGCCGTTTTTTTTCAAATCGTCGATCCACTTTGATGCTCGGGGGCGCATAGAGTGAACGAGTCGGCGCCCCTTCTTTAGCCCCGGCCGATGCATTATTTTCCTAAAAAAATCTGGAGTCGTTGGATTTTTTTGCGGGAACGGCGGCGCCGCGCGCCACGCGGGGAAAAATCTTCCGGCTCACCTTCAACGTTATACTGTCGAAGGGCCGCGAAGATGGTGCGCGCTGCGGCCCGACCGGAGGCGAGCAAGCGGTCATAGATCGCCCCGATTTCAAGCGCCTCGCGCGGCAACGCCTGACGCCGCGCGCCCGCCTTTTCGGGGCCACGACCGGTCAATATCCATTCCGCGGAGATGCCGAACTCCGCCTGGATGGCGAGGGCAACCACCGGCCGGATGGTCAGGTTCTCTGTGTGGTACATAGCGATCGTGGACAGCGAGACATCGAGCCGCCGCGCCGTTTCCTTACGACTGATGCCTTCTTTCGCCAGTGCGTTTCTGAGACGTTGCTCGGGAGTCATTGCGCCCGCCGTTTTTCGTAGTAATCCGCAGCCTCATCGAACTCAACCTGGGCGTGCGGGTCGAGTATTACGTTTCGCATAGAGTCTTTCGCGAACTGCTTTAATCGCGTCTTCCGCGGGGATGGACTTCGTCTTGCCGGCTTGGAGTTCTTGCCACCGACGTTCCGCCTCTGCAATCCAGGCCGCCTCTATTTCCGGATCCATCTGGACGCTGACCATGATTCGTTCGGCCAGCTCGATGCGTTCTTCTTGCGAAAGCTTTTCGACTTCCTTTTCCAGCTGTTCGAGGGTCATTCCCATTTCTCCAGTATGGGCCGTCCTTCCGCCTCCGGTCCAGCAGGAAATGATCGCTCCTCTGTGCGGCCTGCGCCGCAACGGAACTCACCGGGTGCACGGCATCGCGGGACACACCGAGTGTGGTCTCTGCAGCGTCCGGGCAGAGCTCTACGGCCCGACGGATTGAATCCAGGCCGCATCGCTTTGCGGATCCATACCCGCGACATACTCTCGCAACGGACAGTTACTGGTAGAGCACGTCGCCCGCAGCGTTGATCGCCAAACCTACCCCATTGCCGACTGTGTTGGTGTTGTTGTAGCCGAGTCGCCCGCTGGCTCCGGAACCCCAGCAACGAATCGCGCCCGTCGTCAGCAGCGCGCATGAATGCAGTTCGCCCGCGCTTACTCGCATTGCCGTACCGCCCAGCGGGATGTCGCCCGCGCCGACTATCGAAAAGCCGATGCCATCGCCTACCGCGTTGACACTGTTATATCCAAGGCGACCATCTGTCCCGTTTCCCCAACATCGAAGGGCTCCGGAGTTCAGAAGCGCGCATGTATGCTGGCTGCCAACGGAGACTTCCGTTGCGATGCCGCCCGTCGCAACATCCCCGGCGGTGATGATGGAAACGCCGATGCCGTCCCCGACGTTAGCCAGGGCGTTGTATCCCAGGCGTCCATTCGCGCCCGCGCCCCAGCAACGTACGCCGCCGGTCGTCAGCAGAGCGCAAGTGTGCGATCCACCGGTGAAAATGCGGGTCGCGCTGCCGCCCAACGGTACGTCGCCCGCAGCGATGATCGCCGTTACGCCCGCGCCGACTGTGTTTATATTGTTATAGCCGAGCACGCCCCCGCCGCCGAATCCCCAGCAACGGACTGCGCCGGTGGTGAGCAGCGCGCAGCTCACCGTATTGCTGACGCTGATTTGTGTCGCAATGCCGCCAAGCGGCACATCGCCCGCCGCCGTAATTGCAAGCCCGACTCCGTCGCCAACACTGGCGCCGTTATTGTACCCGAGCGGGCCGTTTGAACCGGAACCCCAGCACCGGACCGCACCGCCCACCAGCAATGCGCAGGTATGCAAGAAGCCAGCGGCGACTTGCGTCGCGCTGCCGCCGAGTGGCACATCGCCGGCCGCGAGAATCGACGTTCCCGCACTGTCGCCAACATTGAGCGCGTTGTTGTAACCGAGCTGTCCAGAACCGCCGACGCCCCAACACCGGACCCCGCCGGTGGCGAGCACCGCGCAGGTGTGCCCGTTTCCAGCGCTGATCTGAATCGCGAGGCCGCCGAGCGGAACGTCGCCTGCGCTCGTGATGGCCGCGCCGATTCCGTCGCCCACAGAATTCGTGGAATTGTACCCCAGGCGGCCGTTGGCGCCGGAACCCCAGCAGCGAATCGCTCCGCTGCTCAGCAGGGCGCAGGTGTGATTGGCGCCGGCGACGACGGTACGGCGATCCACTCCTCCCGTCGCCTGAGAGTACAGCGAGAGCGCGATGACATTACAGCTCACATCCGTGGAGCGGCATTCAAACTCCAGGCACCCGCCCGATAGTATGCCAGCGCCGACGAGCAGCCCAATTGAAAGCAGCAGTTTTTTGTGCATCTGGCGGAACCCGAGAATCCTTGCGCCACCGATTGTTTCACGGTTTCTGCAAGTACTCAACCACATTCCAGTCTCAGCTGGCCGGGCAACATCCGTTTCAAAGGACTCTGGTCGGTGAAGCGGGCGCAATCCCCGGGCAAAGCGAAGCGGCTTTGTTCACCGCTACCGGGGGAAGCGTTCCGCTGGCAACTGCCGCGCGAAGATCCGCGCAGCCGGTCGCCCTGTCGTTCATCGGCTCCGCAAGCACCACGCCCCGATTAAACAGCGCTTCGGGAGTATTGTGCAGTGAAATCGCCGCATTAAAGTCGGTGAGGGCTTCAGCGTAACGTTGAAGTTGAATATACGCATTACCGCGAGCGACATAGGGTTTCGCATAGCCCGGAAGGGCCTCGATACAGCGTGTGAGAGCGGCGACAGCTCCGCTATAGTCCTCGAGCTGAATCAGTGTTTGTCCGCGAACAAGTTCCAGCGTTGGATCATGCGGCTGGAGCTCGATCGCTCGGTCGATGTCCTGCATCGCCGTGGCGCTCTGCCCTTGCATCAAGCGCGCAATTGCGCGAAACCTGTAAGCTGCCGGGTTGCGCGCACCAAATTGAACGGCGCGCGTAAGGACTTGCTCAGCCTCGGCAGCGCGCCCGGTCGCCATGAGCGCCCGCCCCTGAATTATGCGCAACGCGCCGTATTCGGAACCCGCATCCGTCGGAATTGCAGTTTCGAGGAACTTAAGGGTCCCATCGGGCTGGCCGTCGGCAAGAATGGACTCGGCGGTAGCTTCACTCGCCGCGATACGGCCGCCGTCCGCGCTCCCGCAGGCCAGTATGATAGTCATGGTCGCCAATGCGGAGCAAAGAATCGCAAACCTCCCACCATGCTTCAGAGGCGCACGCAAGCGAGCCAGCGGACGAGCGATTGCTAAAGCCCCAGATGCACGCGATCCACCGCGCACAGACTCTGCGCCAAACGCTGCTTTAATTCCGTTTCGGATAACTCGTCGCATACTTGCGGCACCCCAAACAGAAAAAAGCTGATGCGGCCGCCAGATTTCTGCGGCGATTCCAACTCGATGATTTGGGTGGCGCCGCCGGCGCGCATCCCGAGTTGAATGGCGCCGCGTTGAGAAAATGCAGCGGTCGACATTGACGGCGGAGAGAGCGCCAGGCAACCGTCTTCCGTCGGATTGGACGACAACATTCGGAAGCGAACCCCGGGCGGGACCGGTTCGAAATAGATGCCCGCATGGGCGCCCGGGGCGACTGCCTTCTCGGACTGGCAATACCAATATCCATGCGAAAGCGCACGAACGACGGCAACCGCCCCCTGGCGTCGCGGGTCCGCGCAAGTGGACAGCAAAAGAATCAGACAAATGACTGGCCAGTTTCCGCGCATTCTCAGACAATCCTGTTTTCACTGTTCAGCACAATAGAGACGTCGAGCTCCATTGCAAGGAACATCAGCCGCCAGTGAAAATACGAACCAATCAGCAGAGACGCTGGTTGACAAGCCATTCCCTCCGTTCTCCGCGTTGGAAGCGGAAGTCCAGTTTTGGCAATTCAAACCGGTTCCCCCGGTCCACACATTGTTTGTGGCGCCCGACGCCCGAGGGGCTGCCGGAAGGGGATACGTAAATTCGGCCGACGCGTTTGTGGTGCCCATCGATTGACCACCATTAGAACTTGCCACATAGGCTTTGTTTGCTTGCAGTGCAGCATTGCCGAGCAGGATGGCCTTATAGGTCTTGTTCGTGTCGGGGCGCGCTGAATCTGCATTGCATATTCCGTCAGCTCCCGACAGGCCTCCCAGGTTCCCTGTCGTTGTTGTATTCGATACGAAGATGCGCAGCGGGCCATTACTCGGCGTTGCACTACTTTCTCCGCTCAAGGAGCTTTCCCCGCCCGCGTGCGACGCCGACAATGCAAAATAGTAAGTCGTTCCGTTCGTCAAGCCGGTTACGACAATCGGCGAGGTAGTTCCGCCGACCGAAGCATCCGAAGTCGCAACTCCGGTGGATGTCTCGTAGTAAACCGTATAACTCGTCGCTCCACTTACCGCACTGAAGGCGATCGAGACCTGTCCATTCCCGCCGGTCGCACTCGAAATGGTCGGCGTAGAAGGCGGTCCGACGGTTACGGCGAGCGTCACAACAGAACTCACATTCCCTGCGTTGTCGCAGGACGCTGTACGAATCGTACAGGCCCCGTTCGGGAGCGTCGGAGTTCCAGTATATTGAACGCCGCTGGAAACCGTGCAAGCGGCGCCCCCTGAAAATGACGGCGTCGATCCATCAGTCGAATAAGCGATTCGTTTGCAGCCTGAGCCGCTACCATCATCGCAGGAAACCGAAAGTGTGGTTCCGCTCGCGTGCGGGCCAGCGGTAGTCGGCGAATCAATGGACGTGCTCGGATTGGTCGTGTCTTTGACGACCGTCGTCGTCGTGGACCCGTAGTTGCCCAGAACGTTCTGGACGCAGATTCGCGCCGTGTTCGAGCCCGCGCTCAGGGCGGCGTTGTTGATCGTCGTCGTAATCGAGCCGCCCGCCGTGACGCTGCCGGAAACGTTTGTTCCGGTCGCCGCGGCCCCATTCGTGCAATCGGTTCCGCCGATTCTCACTGTATAAGCGCCGGCACGCGAGCTTTCCCAGTCTACGGTGGCGTTTCCTCCGGAGACCGGGGTCGAAGTGGAATTGACTGTAATGTTCGAAACTCCAGACGCGATCGTATAGACGCGCGTCACAACCGCGCTCACGTTCCCGGCGTTATCGCGCGCCCGACTCTTTACGGTCGTCACTGCATCGTCGCCGGCGGACAATGCTGTCGAATATTGCGTTCCCGTTCCGATGGCGCCCGTGGTTCCGGAAATCGCAGGATCCGCTGGCGTGGAGCCGGTGGCCTGGGTATACGCGATTTTGTCACAGCCCGCTCCGGCGTCGGAGCAAGCCAGGGTTGCGCTTTGTATGGAAGAATAGTTGCCGGTAGCCGGCGCCGGCGTTACGGTCGGAGCGGTATCATCGCGCGTGACCTGAAACACGTGCAGTCCCACGAGTCCGTTTCCGGAGTCTGTGACGCAGATGGTAAACGACTGGGCCCCTTCGCCGCCAAAGTGACTGGCCGCGTTTATTGCAGTGGTTACGTCGACGCCCGCGGTCGCCGCGCCCGTCGCGAGCGAGGTTCCCCCCGCGCACGTCGTCGAATTGCGACGCACGTCGTAGTTTCCGCTGCGATTCGATTGCCATTCAATCGACGTCGAGTTGATGGCGCCGCCGCTGGCGGAGATAAACGCGGCGGGCGCCGTCGTAACGCTGACGGAAGGCACGTTCGAATCGCGCACATAGGCGGCCGTCAACAGAGTGGAGAGATTGCCTTTCGCGTCGCGACACAGCGCGCGGAGCGTATAGGTCCCGTCCCCTGCCCCGCCGATGAAAACCGTTACGCTCGGCGGATTCGCAAACGTTCCCGTGGGCCCGGCGAAGTCCGGGGCGGCGCCATTAATCGAATACCCGATCGTTCCCGGAGCGAGGTTGTCCGAGCAAGTCAGCGTGACATTCAACGCGGAACCGTAGGTTCCGGCCGGCACATCGACGGCAAGGGTCGGGATCACGGCGTCCGCGGCGATCTGGCCCAGGGTAGTATCATTAACACTGCCGTCGCCATCCGTATCCACTCCGTCCGCGACTCCGTCCGAGTCCGAGTCGATCAACGTCACGTCGTTACCGGTACAACCCGGCGCGGTCTTCATTTTGATTACGCCGCCTTCCAGACAGAGGTAGTAGTCAGGAACTCCGTCGCCGTTCTGGTCCACGGCATCGGGCTGGCCATCGCCATTGGTATCTATAAGAACCAACTCGGGCGCGCCATCGCCATCGAGATCCACGCCGTCGCCTTTACCATCCCCGTCCACGTCCGTCACGCGACCGTCCGGCGTACCATTCGCGTCGAGATCAACGGGGAAGCCGGGCGTGAGCACCGTGCCGACCGCGCCCGGCCCGAGGAGAGCAATGAACAGGGCCTGCCAGAACCCGGGATTGGTCGGCTGCTTGGGCACAAAGGCCTGTACGCAGCTGGCTGCAGAAAAGCTCAGGACTATAGAAATCGCAATTGCCGCACGACGCATGTTCGGGCCTCTTTGTGGGTCTCTATAGGTAAAGGTCCGCTGACCCCCGAATATGTGCGCGCCAACCCGAACTTTTTTCCCAATCGTCGCTTTTTTTTGCATTCTGGCGCCCGGCGCCCTGGCGGCGGAGCGCCTCTACCTGACCAATGGCGATCGCCTGAGCGGGCAAATCTGGGCGGTGTCCGCCACGCATATTTTGCTGGAATCCGAATACGGCGTAAAGTATTCCCTGCCCCGCAGCGCCGTGTTGCGCATTGTGCAAAGCGAGCCCGCTCCGCCCGCCCGACGGTTGCAGGTGCAACTGCGGTCGGGCGAGGCGTTCGCGGGGACCTTGATCCATGTTAGTACTGAGGGTTTGCAAATTGCGCAGGACGGCGCTGTTGTACGAAATGTCGCCTGGGCGGATCTGGACAGCGTCGTATTTACGCAAATTTCGTCGTCTCCCTGAAAAGTGCGCACGGAAGTGCGCCGCAGCGGACCTTTATTTATAGAGGGCGCCGTGAGCGAAGAATTGCAGGAAGAATTCTTTCGGTATCGCCCGGCCCTGCTGCGCGAACTGCGCCGGCTCGTGGACGCCGAAGAAGCCGAGGATTTTCTGCAGGAACTGTTCATCCATGCAATGGAAACAGCCAGGCCGGCCGAACATCCGTGGCCCTATTTCTACCGGATGATGCTGAGCCGCGTGCGCACGCATCGGCGCAGCGGGCAACGTCGGGCGGCGCGGGAAGCGGCGGCGCAGAGCAACGAGACGAGCGCCGACGACGCGGATCCGGTCCGCGAGTTTGAGACGAACGAGCGTCAAGCTATCGCCATGGAAGTGATCGAAGCCCTTTCAGAGGAACGCCGCACGACGGCAGGGTTGTGGCTGATCGGGTTGTCGGTGAGCGAGATCAGCGCGGCGCTCAGCGTGAATCGGACCACGGTAGAACGGCGCCTGCGTTTTGTGGAACGCGCGATTCACGGACGCCTGGAGCGGGCAGGTTACGTATGAGCGCAAAGCAACCGCCCGACACTACCCCGCCGGCGCCCGAGGAGGACGATATGGATGCTGCCTTGCGCCTGGAAATGCCGCTGCTTTCTGCATTGCGGATTCCGGACAAAGACCGCAGCACGCCCCCGGAAATCCGCGAGCGGTACCGGGCGCACTATCAAGAACATCTGCGCCGCCGCCGGGTGCGACGCGTGGAGTGGGTCGGCATCGCGGCCGGTATTGCAGCGGCGCTTTCTGCGGCGACCTGGTTTGCCTGGCCGACGGCGGGCGTGGAGACCCTGGCGCACAGCGGCGAAGTGCGCGTGTTTCGCGGCGGAACGACGCAGGGAATTGAGACCGGGGATCGGATCCGCGCGGGCGATACCCTGGAAGTCGGCGCACGCAGCCGGGTTCGTCTGGCGGCCGGCCCCGCCGTCGCGCTCGCCGTCGAAGGGCCGGCTGCATTGGAATTCACCGCACTCGATCTTTCCCGGGCGGCGCTACAACTTCGTGTCGCAACCGGCACGGTCGCGTTACGCGCGGATCCGGCACAACCGCACTCCGTTGAACTGATCGCGCGGGGCGTACGGTATCGATTGCTCGGCACGTCGATTCGACTGACGGTGCGCGAAGGAGAACAGTCGCTCGCCGTGCTGGAAGGTCGCGTTGCGGTTGCCACGTCCGACGGAAGCCAGGAAGTCGGCGCGGGCGAGCAGCTCCAGATTCCGAAGCAATCCGAGAGCGGTCCCCTGCCTCGCGTGCGCCCGCTGACGGCGACGGAACGCGCCCGTCACGAGCTGGCGCTGGTCGACAACGAGACGCCCGAAGAGCCGGAGTTTCAGAATCTCGACGAAATCCGCGCGCGCTATGGCTCGCTTTCGCGCGTAACCCTGACCGATGGCACAGTACTGATTGGTTTTTATCTGCGCGAAGGTTCGCGCAGCTGGATCATTACGCCCCGCGGAAAAATCCCGATCGAAACCCATGAGATTGCCCAGATTGAGCTCAACTACCAGCCGGCGCAATAGCGCTGTTCGGTTCGGCCTCGTGTGCCTGGTCGCGCTCGTCGGCGGAACGCCTGCGCTTTCGGGCGATCCGGCGTCGGAGGCGGCGCTTGAAGAGAATCCCGCGATTTTGCGCGCGCGGATTGGCGCGCTCGAAGAATCGAACCAACTGCTTGAAGAGACGCTGCGCCTCGAAGAGAGCTGGCACGATGCGGCCAGTCACCAACTGCGTCTCGCCGAAGAAATCCGACGCATCCAGGCCGCCGAATTGGAGGCCAGCGAACGCTCGCTCAGCACGGCGGAACTGAGTCGCGGCGCCGCCTGGCGCAGCGCCTTATTCCCCGGATGGGGCCAGGTTTGGGCCGGCCGCGATCGCGGCTGGATCTACGGCGGCGGATTTCTGGCGCTTGCCGGCCTCAGTTACTCCGCATTTGCCGATTCGCAGCAGGCGCGCGCCGCGTATGCGAGTTCGCCCCTCGACCCGTCGGCTTCCGGCCGCTACGATCGCGCCTATGCTCGCTTTAACGGCTTCTTCCTGCTCACGCTCGCCTGGTGGGCCGTCGCAGTCGCCGACGGTTTCTGTCTCGATCGCTGCCTACCGGGGATCGGGCTGGCGTCGCAAAGCCTCGAACGAGACTTTTCAGCTCCGCCAAACGCGCTCGGTCCGCAGAATGTCGGACCGGACCCGGGCCAATTCGTACGACTCTCGTTTCAGGTCCGATTCTAAAACGCGCTGTAGCACAAGGGTTGTTCATGATGCCGCCCAGAACTGCTGACGTGTCAGGCCGGATTGTCCCGGGACGGGCTCAAAACTGACCCGATCGCTCAGCTGCTGAAGCAGGACTTGCAGTCGTTCCGGCAGCGCGTCGGCAAAGATGATGCGCCCCCCATGTTCCCGCAGGAAGGCCCCCTGCACCAGATCGGCGCTCCCCGGCGAAAGTTTTCGTCGTGTGGCGAGTAGCAAGCATCCCGCATCCGAATCGGGATCTGCGGGGAGTTGCACAAGGCTCTGAAGTGTTTTGGCCGTGGGGTCCAGACCATTCCCCTCGCAGACGCGTTCCGCTTCGCTCACGCGATCGAACCCGAGTGTCGCAATCAATGCCGTGCGTTCGCTGGAGTCGGGGCGATCCGGCTGAGTTTGTACCGGAGCCGCCGCTTGTTTTTCCGGTGCGTTCGCTGAACGAGTACAGGTACTGTGAGTTGAATGTGTAGGCTGCTGTGTACGTACAAGGCCAGGTTCTGGGGCCTGGGAAGCCGGTTGTAAAGCCTGGCGTCTCGCAAACAGCGCCTGGCGGCCAGGCGTTGCAACCTGGGTCCGCGGGCGGGTCGCCTGGCGCAGCCGAATGCCGCCGCGCACGACGCGCTGGCCGAGAGCTCGGCGTCCGCGGTGCGTGACTCTTACTCGTCGGTGGTTGCCCCGAGCGATGGTTCGTTCGATCAATCCGCGCCGTTCCAGATTGCGCAGGCGTCGACTTACGGCGTCCGTGTGCGCCGGCCGCCCCCCGGCGTTGCGTAATTCCGGCAGGGCGGCCAGATGCGAGTTGCCGCAGTACGCCCAGCCGGTGGCCTTGATGTTTTGTAGTTCCCAGATTTCGCGCAAGAGCGCAAAATCCGGCCCGTACGCAGAGCAATCTGCGTCAACAGGTCGTCCTCGGGACATAGCCCCTCCCCTGCGCAGGCGACGGGCAAAGCTCCGCCCTCGCTTGCGCGATGTAGTTTTTTCAGTGGCGGGAAAGAGGCTTTCCGCGTCACGATTGCAGTCAAAGTCCGCGTTGGCGCGCGGGGGCGATTGATGAGACATAATCAGCCCAAGTCCAGAGGGCGTACAAGTAGCGGCCGTCAAGCAGAAAAAAGCAGGTGGTTGAGTGATAGGAGCGCGCGCATTGGGCCAATCATGCGGCCAAGGCCCCGGGGCCTTGCGGCCCCGGTGACTGATTCCGCGCCAACGGTTTCAGTCTCTGCAATCGAAACGCGCACCCATTGCGGATGACGTGTTGCCGTTATCTTTCCCTCGGCCCTCGGGCGGTACAACTATTTTTTAGTTGGGCCGGGAAGTTTTTGCGCCTGGAAGCGGGCAATCGCTGCCGGAATCCAGGCGCCCGTATTCAGGCGTACAGCTGGGCGATTCTTCCTTTTCGCGGTTATGTTTCAATGTTCAGGTGAACATTGACCGCTCGATCGGCGGAGGCGGGGCCGCTTTTGCCCGGGCCCTTCCCGGGCTGAAGAAATGGATCTGCCCCGGCACTGGGCTGTCCAGGTTTTGCTTGCTTGTCGCCAGCAGTCGTGATATTATGTCGCATCCCCGAGTTCAATGTTCAGGTGAACATTGAAATGTTTCAGAGTTGACTGATGGCCCGAAAAATCTGCATCGCATCGCTGAAAGGCGGCGTAAACAAAACAACCCTCGCCGTACACCTGGCCGCTTCTTCCGCTCGCTCCGGTCGACGAACCCTGCTGATTGATCTCGATCCACAGGCCAATGCAACCATGCACTTCAATGAGGGGCTGCAACTGGAGCGGTCGGCTTACGATTGGTTGAGTTTGCGCTGCGATGCCCAGGATGCTATCGCACCGGCCCAGGAGCGCCAGGGGCGCGGCTCCGGAGTCGCGCAGCGTATCCCTGGGCTGGACTTTATGCCGTCCTCCCTGAAGCTTGCTTTTGTCGGCTATGAGATGCAGCGCTCGCCTCAAAGCATTCTAAATGTTCGAGCGGAACTCGACGCCCTGGACTACGAAATCATCGTGCTCGATACGCCGCCGGCAATCGACTACCCGACTCGCGCAGGGCTCTACGCTGCGGATCTGGTATTGAGCCCAACGGAATTGAAGCACGATTCTATTCTCGGGATCAGCTATATCGCCCGCTTGTTGGACGATCTTTATTCGCCGAACATTCGTCTCAAACGGCCTGAGCAGATTGTCGTCCCGTCCTGCGTTAACGCACAGCAAGCGGCGGCATTGCGAGAAGACCTTGGCGCACGATTCCACGTATCGCAGGTCGCAATAACTCGCAGCGAGCCGGTCAACAGCACCATGATAAAGAAGACGCTGCTGGATGCGGAGGCGAAGGGAGAAACCGCCCGCTCATCCTATGCTGAGTTTCAAGGTTTGTTGGGAGAAGTAGCATGACAACGCGCCGAAGCGCAGCATTGCGAGGCATTGAAGCTGCCGGAGTTGGATCTCCTCTCGGGCTCGCTGATCTGCATTCGGCTCCGCCGGAATCGCCAGTTCTTTTTGAAGCCAGGTCCGGGCAACGCTGCGAGATTGGGCGTCAGCAATATGTGAAACGTTCTGCAATAGCTCCGAATCCGCGGAATGATTATCCTCGACTTCCGGAAGCCGAACTTGCTGAATTCGCCGCCAGCGTTAAGGCCGTTGGCATTCTCCATCCGTTGATTCTGCGGCAACCCAACCCTGATGAATCGCTGCCGTCAGGAGTCGATTACGTCATCGTGGCAGGGGAGAACCGCTGGCTTGCGGCCGGCCTGGCCGCCCTTGATGATCTCCCGGCCCGGCTGATCATCGCGCCGCAAATTGTAGATTATGATCTCGAAATCGAGATCATGTCGATCGAGAACGGCCAGCGGCGTCGGCAGATGGACAAGCGCAAAGAGCGCAAGGAATACATGCGACGCCGATTCCTGTCGGAGATCATGAACTCCCACCGAGGCGGTGCACGCAGAGGCGGCGCCGCTCCTGAAGATCTGGCAGAGCGAATTGAACGAGAAAGCGGCGGCCGCATACCTTATGCGATGGCTCGGAAGCTGATTCCTGAAATCCGTCGTGAAGAAGAGCAGCGGACCCCTGACCCGACTTCCATCGCTGGCGCTGGGCACTCTCCAGACGAGCAGGTCGCGAAAAGCGTGCGTAGCGCGCTCCGCCGCCTCGAACTCGCGGTAAACGCGATTCCGCGTCGTTCACGCAAGCTGCGTTCCGAATTAGCAACAGAGCTTCGCCGCATCGTGGGTAGCCTCTCGGCGGGTCGCGACGACTGAGAATCGCGCCCGCGAAACGTCGCGCGAGCCCGCTGATCGAAATTTTTTTCCTCAAAAAGTTGCCGATTCCGGCAATAATTGCCGGAATCGGCA
>JAVHPJ010000073.1:0-15822 GCA_036170535.1 Leptospirales bacterium
CTCCGTGTCGCGACAAACGCCGCTCGGCGCGTTTGTTATCGAGGAGATGAAACCCGGCTCGGAATTCTCAGAATGCGATCCGCGCGCGCCCGGCGACGCGGATGAAATTGAAATTCTACAGCGCCTGAACGCCGGAGTACCGGAAGATTTTGCCAGCGAATGGGAAGCCGCGCAACCCCTGTACGACGCCCCGACCAAAACGCCGCCGCCCGCACCGGCGGCAATTGATACGGACGAAGCATAAGCGGCGCGCGAATTCTGATGTGAGCCGGGTTTTTTTCTTTACCAATTTGGTAAACCCCGCTACAATATACGCATGTGAAGATTCTCTTCCTGAATGAGCGCCTCCAGCGCCTGTGCGAAAACTCGCGGCTCATGGAACGTGAATTGGGCGCCGACGGCGCAAAAAGCCTCCGGACCCGACTGGCCCAACTCCGGGCCGCGCCCAATCTGGCGGAAGCTGTGCTGGGACGGCCCCACTGGCTCAAGGGCGAGCGCCGGGGTCAGAAAGCCTTCCATCTGGCCGGGGGCTTACGGCTCGTAATCGAGCCGGCGGACGAGTCGCCGGTCGCGCAGGTTGACGGCGCGGTCGATGAAACCCAGGTCTTTGTCTTACGAGTATTATATGTTGGCGACTATCACGAATAAGGGGCGCGAATTTCAGCCGGACTGGGTATCGCCGCCGGGCGACACGATCGCCGAACACCTCGGCGAGCGCGGCTGGACCCAGGCGGAACTGGCGACGCGCACGGGTTATACGGAAAAACACGTAAGCCAGCTTATCGCGGGCGAGGTCAGCCTCACGGACGACGCGGCGGAGCGTCTCGCGCGGGTGCTGGGTCCGTCCATGGAATTCTGGCTCACGCTCGAAGCGCAGTATCAGGCGCGCCGTCGGCGGCAATCGCCGCGCCCGCTCAGCGCGGACGAACGCGCCTGGTTAAAGCGTCTGCCGGCCCGCGAATTGCAAAAAGTCGGCGCGCTGCCGGTTATGCGCCACAGCGCCCGCACGGAAGGAATACTTTTTGAAGGCGCCTTGCATTTTTTTGGCGTCGCGCGGGTCAGCGACTGGCGCAATCGCTACGGCGCCCTCAACGTTCACTTTCGCGGACACTGGAAAACAAATCCGGCCACGGAAACGATCGCCGCCTGGCTGCGCCTGGGCGAACGCATCGCGGAGCAAACGCCGCTTGAAGCCCGGTATTCGCCGGCGAAGTTCAAAGAGGCGCTGCAGGCCGCGCGCACGCTCACCCTGAGTGACGACCTGCAAGCGCTGACGCGCTTGTGCGCGGACGCAGGCGTACTGCTCGCCCTGGTTCCCGCCCTGCCGGGCGCCGGAGTGAGCGGCGCCGCGCGCTGGACAACGGGGCGCCGGCCCATGATTCAACTTTCTTTTTTTGGAAACTACAGCGATCGGTTCTGGTTCAGCTTTTTTCACGAGGCCGCGCACATCCTGCTGCATGCTGGCGACCCCGCGCTCGTCTATCTCGACAGCGATCCGGCCGGCCGCGTAAGCGAGCTGCACGAGCGCGAAGCGGATCGCTGGGCCGCCGACTGCCTGATCCCGCCCGCCCTCCAGTCCGAGCTATTCGCCCTGAAAACGGCGCCCGCCGTGCGTACGTTTGCCGCGAATCTCGGCCTTGATCCCGGCCTGGTCGTGGGTCGACTGCAATACGAAAAACGCCTGCCGTGGAGCAGTCCGCTCAATCGGCTCAAGCGGAAGCTGCGGGAAAAGTGAGGCGCGGCCGTACAAAACCTGTTGCCTTAAATCAAGACGCACGGGAGAAGATCCCTGCCTGCCCCGCTTATAAGTTGACGCCGTCCGATTCTTAGCCGAGACCGGGCCATGCGAATTTCTGTCATCCTCTGTTTTATTCTATCAATCCCCGCCTGCGCGCTGTTCCAGAGCCGCGAGGCGACCGCCATCGAACGCATCCTGGCCGCCGACCGCGCCCTGTTTGAAGCGGCCGCAGCCGAGGTGCGCAGCTCAGGAGCAGATCCGCTCGAATACTACGTAGAGGGTCTGAACTCGATTTCTCTTGAGGGCGCGCCGCCGGACTTTCGCAGCGCCTGGATTAATCATGTAAGCGCCTGGGAGGATGTGCAGCGGCAGGTGGAGGAACGGACCCGCTCCCAGGGGCGGGGGCTCTTTGCGAGCATCATCGGCTTTTTTATCGGAAACCCGGCCATGGTCGCGGGCGGCCTGATTGACTTGCTGAGCGCCAATGATGTGGATACGGGGCGCGCGCACAGAAGCTGGTGTCGCATTGCCGAACTATCGCGACTCTACGGCGCACGGCTTCCACAATCATCCCGCGCGGTTGCGGGGAATTTTAAGGTGAATCCGCCGGAAGAGCCGGAGTGCTTGTGAGACGGGGGTGGCGCCTTACTCCGCCGCAAGTGCGTCCAGAAACTCCGCAACCGTCAAAATTTGAATACCGGCGTAGTCTTTGATTTCCAGGAGATCGGAATCGCCCGAGACGATGCAGTCCGCGTCAGCCGCCACTGCGCACTCCAGGATTCGATTGTCATCGGGATCGCGTTTGATGCGCTGGATAGTCCGGGTTGGCGTCACCAGTCGACTGATCTGCAGCAGCTCGTGCGCGAAGGCCTGTATCAGATCGGCGGGCAAGCCAAAACGGGGACGCGCCAGAACTTCGAGGGTTTCATTGAGGATTTCCCGCGAAATCGCGAGCGTCACGCGACCGCTGAGTGCGCCCTGCAGACATTCGCGCGGCTTGCCGCCGAACAAAAACGCCGAGACCAGGACGTTGGTGTCAAAAACAGCGCACTTCACGGTACGCGCCGATGCGCCCGCGCGCGTTTACGCCGCACGGCCTTAAGTTCCCTCGCCACGTCCGCCTCGCTTGCGCCCGCATTGCGCACCGCCGCATCGGCCGCCTGAAACAGCGCGCTCCAGCGGCGCTTGCGATCAATGTAGAGGCGCGCGGCCTCGCGGATCAATTCAGAACGCGAGCGCGACTCCTCGCGCGCCGCCTCATCAATCTGCTTCAGCAGATCCGTCCGAAATGCAATATTCACGGTGCTGGTTTTCACAGTAGCAGCATATACAATCTTTGTATACCTGTCAAGTCGCCGTGCATGCCGCCGCCCGAACGCAAAACTCCCGCCGCTCGCACGATAACTCCTTGCGCTCGCGCAGTCACCGGCGCTATGCGTCCAGCCATGTCCGCCGACACTTTAAGCCAGACGCTCTTTGCCGCCGAACCGGCCGTGCGCTATGTTGCAATTTACGCAGGCGGCGCGCTCAGCCTGCGCACGCGTCCGGGACTGGCCAACGCCAGCGCGGCGGAGAGCGATCGGTATGAAGAGCTGCTGGTAAATCCCGCCCTGCTCACCCTCGCGCGCCAGCGCGGCGAAATCGACTGCGGCGGACTGCGTTATCTGTTGGTACGCTACGGAAACTTTTTTCAACTGGTGGCGCCGCACGCGGACGGACACATCTCAATCGCACTGGAACCGGAAGCAGCGACGCCGGAGTTGGCGGAGCGTCTGCTCAAGGTCGTGCGTGATGCGCGGGAGACGACCAGGAGTTGACAGATCCGCCTTCGGGATGTCGGGACTCGAACCCGCGACTGACACGGCTTATAAGGCCGCCGCTCTCCCGTCGCCCGTTTTCCGCTTGCCGGGTGCAACTGCGCGCCGCATCCCAAGCCGTGGACCAGGCCGCGCTCATCGAAACGCTGCGCGACGCATTGCGCGCCGTGCCGGATCTGGATGCCGCCTACCTGTTTGGCAGCCGGGCGCGCGGCGACGCGCGTGCGGATAGCGATGTCGACGTCGGCCTGCTCTATGCGAGCGCACCGCCGCCGACCCTTGCCGCACAGCCGTATGAGTTGCAGGCGGACCTCGCGGAGCGCATCGGACTGGCGGTTCAACTTGTGGTCCTGAATAGTGCGCCGCCCGATTTATTGCACCGCGTCCTGCGCGACGGAATATTGCTCATCGACGCAAATCGCTCGCGCCGCATCGCCTTTGAAGTGCGCGCGCGCAATCTGTACTGGGATTTAAAACCCATCCTCGACGAATACCGCCGGGCGCGCCAATGACCGATCGCGATTTGATATTTAAGAAACTTTCCTTTATTGAGACTCGCCTCGCCGAGTTGCGGGCGCTCGCCCATCCGGACCAACTGGAAACGGACATAAAGGAACGGCGCTTTGTTGAACACACGCTGCAAATCTGCATTCAAGCGATTCAGGATGTCGCGTCCCACATAGTCGCCGACGAACGCCTGGGCGAACCGGAGACAAACGCGGAGTTGCTGCGCCGCCTGGGCGAACGCGGCTGGATTCCGCCGGAACTCGCGACGTCCCTGCGCGGGCTGATCGGATTTCGTAATATCCTTGTGCATGCCTATGCGGAAGTCGACGTGCGCATCCTGCGCGATGTAACCGAAAACCGACTGGGCGACCTGCAGGCCTTTGTTGACGCCATCCGCGCCCGTTTGACGTAGCCTTGACACGCGGCTCGACTCGCATAAAGTCGGGCCCCATGCTTGGTTCGAACTTCGCCTCGCGACGCCGCCTACTTGCGACGTTGCTCTTCGCGCCGCTGGGCCTGTCCGGTTCCGCAAGCTGCCTTCAGACCGACTGCACTCCCGCCGATCCGAGCTGCAATCTGATCACTCTGACTGCGCTCTACGCTCAGCCGCTGGCGCGCTACCTCTATGTGAGCAACTATACAGCCAACTCGCTGTCCGCGTTTGCCATCAATAACTCTACGGGCGAACTCAACTCCCTGGGCCCGCCGATCGCCGGACTCAACAATCCCGACCTGCTCCAGGTCCATCCGGACGGTCGCACTCTTTACATTCCCAACATCACGGCTTCGGTCTACTTCCAGTTTCGCATTGACCCGGCCAGCGGCGCCCTGTCCACCCTGGCCCCGAATATCGCCACGGACGGCGAACCGGCACAGTTAGTTTTTGACCGAGATCGTCAATTTGCGTTCAGCGCAAACTCAGCCTCAGACTCCATCTTCGTTTACCGCGTCGCCGCCGACGGCGCCCTGTCCTTCGCCTCGCAGGTCGGCACGGACTCCGGGCCGCTCGGAGTCGCCCTGCATCCCAACTACCGCTTCGCCTATGCGGCCGCAACGGGTTCCAATAGCATCAATCAATACGGTTATTCCTCCGGGACGCTCACGCAACTGGCCGCAGCTGTTCCGGCCGGCACGGCGCCCATGGAACTTGTGATCGATGCGCGTGGCAAGTTTCTCTACGCCAGCAACACCAACGCCGGCGCCGCGATTACCACGTTTTCGATTCAGGATAATGGCCAACTGGTTTTTGCAGCCAGTTCGCCCGCCGGCCCCACGGCGCAGGGACTCGCACTGCATCCCGGCGGCGGATTTTTATATGTGACAAACTCCGGCGCAAACACAGTCGGCGTGTACCGTATCAACGAAAGTTCGAGTCTGCCCTCGCAGGTTTCCTCCGTCGCCACAGGGACGCAACCGCGTTCGATTGTAATCGAGCCGCGCGGGCGTTTTGCCTATGTTACCAATCTGGGTTCGGCCAGCGTGAGCGCCTACAGCATTGACGCGGCAAGCGGGGCCTTAACGCCGCTCCAGACCTACGGAGTCGGCGCCGGCCCCAGCGGAGCGGCTCTCGCCGTTTATTGACTGCGCCCTTCGATTCGCGCCGTTTACACGCCGCGCTGCTATATTCAGATTGAGACCCCGATGAATCCGCCGCCCTTCGCCATACTCGATCTCGCCTTTGTCACGGAAGGCGCTACGCCCGCCGACGCGCTCCACAATTCGCGCGACCTCGCGCAACACGCGGAACGCCTGGGCTACCAGCGCTTCTGGCTGGCCGAGCATCACAACATGATCGGCATCGCCAGCGCCGCAACGTCGGTCGCCATTGGCTACGTGGCTGGCGGCACCAAGACGATTCGCGTGGGCGCGGGCGGCATCATGCTGCCGAATCATTCGCCTCTGGTCATCGCCGAACAATTCGGCACCCTCGAAGCGTTGTATCCGGGTCGCATCGATCTGGGGCTGGGCCGCGCGCCCGGCACGGATCAACTCACCCTGCGTTCCCTGCGCCGCGCCCCGGACAGCGCGGATAATTTTCCCTACGACGTGCAGGAACTGCGCGCCCTGCTGGGCCCGCTGCAACCCGGCCAACGCGTACGGGCCGTGCCGGGCGCGGGCTCTAACGTCCCGCTGTGGATTCTCGGTTCGAGTCTCTTTGGCGCGCGCATTGCGGCGCTGTTTGGCTTGCCCTTCGCCTTCGCCTCGCACTTTGCGCCGCAGGCGATACTTCAGGCGATTGCAATTTATCGCGAGGAATTTCAACCCTCGCCGCAACTGGATAAGCCCTACGTGATGACCGGCTTGAACGTTATTGCCGCGGATACGGACCGCGAGGCGACGCGCCTTTTTACATCGATCCAGCAGGCCTTTGTCGGCATGTTGCGCAATACGCGCGGCAAACTTCAGCCGCCGATCGAAGATATCGAACGTTACTGGACGCAGCCGGAGAAACTCCAGGTTTCCGGAATGCTCGCGTGCTCATTCGCCGGCTCTAAGGCGACGATTGCTGATCGCTTGCAAGAGTTTGTGCAAGCGACGGGCGCAGATGAATTGATTATTTCCGCGCCGATCTTTGAGCATGAGGCGCGCGTGCGTTCGTATGAGCTTTTGAGCGAATTGCGGGCGGAGTGGAGCATGGCGACCGGGACAGCGGCGGAACCTGCAGCGAGAAGGTGTTGACCTCTCCCGCAAGGCGCATAAGCATTCGCCTGTGTTCCCCGAATCCTGGCGTCCGGCGGACCGTATCTTCAATATAGTCCTTTGCCTCACGCTTACCCTGACGTTGACGCACTGTGATCGCGTGCGCAACTGGCTGGGACTGGCGTACGCGGCTCGCGTTGCGGAACTCCCCGGCATTCCTTTGTACCCGAACGCCAGCCTGGACGGCCCGCCGATCGGGCATTTGCCATACAACACCGCGCTGCGGGCGATACAGACGACGGATAATGCGGTGCGGGTCTTTGCAGCCGAGAAGCAAGGCTGGGTTTCACGCTATCGAATTCGCGCGAGCGACACGGAACTGCAGACCCTGCGCTTTGTCCGAGCGCTGGAAGGCGCAGCCTTGTTTGACGCCCCCGACGGGCTTATTCAGAGGACAGTAGACTACGGCTCGCAGGTTCTATGTCTGGAACAACGCGACACAAGAATAGAATTGTCGAACGGCGGTTACATTCAGGGCTGGATTCGGGTCCGGATCAATGCCCACGAGGGTTGGCTGCCGTCCAATCAACTGAGCGAAACACCGACGACGCACTACTTCATGGCGGTTGCGCGCTCGGGATTAAATGTGCGCGCGGCGCCCGATCTTAACGCGCGCATTATCGCGTTGATTCCCGCCGGCGAGATCGGCGTCGCGTTGCGTCGAGAGTCGCGCGTGTTTACGATCGAGAGTCGCAAGGGCGCCTGGCTTGCCGTGGAATACGACGGGAAACGCGGCTTTGTGTTTTCGGGGTTCGTCGCGCTTTCGACGTCTCACTCCATGCTGTCTGAATTCTCCCGGCAGAACATTAAGGCCTTTTTTGCACTCTATGAGGACGTCGCGCCAGTCGACAATGCGAATGCGATGTTTACTCCGCCGGACGGTCACGCCATTGCAGCCCGGAGCGCGCTGGGCGCATTTACTCTGATTGAAACCCGACCACTCGCCAGGCTCGACGAATGCGACCAACAACCGCGTCGCAACCTGTTCGTAACTTCCAGCGCCGGACATACGCGTCTGTCACTGACCGCTGATGTTACGGAAATACAAGCAACGCCCGCGCCCGCAAGTCTTATTGCAACGCAAAGCCACTGCAACTGTTGCTGCCCGTGGATCACGTCGAGCATGATCTTAGCGCGCGGCGAACATGTATATCAACTGCCGTTTTTTCCGGGACATCTGAACGGCGGCGGCGAGTGTCTGGACGGTCCGACCACGGAAGTGCACTACGGACGCGAATATCGGGTCAGTCCGGACAAAACGACGCTGTACATGCTGCTGCGTTTTCCGGAATGCGCGGGCCGAATTGGCGAGTTCGTTGAGAGCGGCTACGCCAGGTCGACGGCGTGGGATGCGGAGCTATTTGTACGACTCCGCGCTCCGGAATCCGCAAGTGAAATAAAAGTGGATCGCGTCTTTGATTCAGGCGTACCCGAGGAATACCGCGCGGAATGGGTCGGCGCGCAGCCGCTGTATGCGCCGGAAACAGGACGTTGAATTCGAGCGCTTTGGTCAACGCACCGGAATATATATGTCTGTAATTTGCATCGCGCGCCCGGCCGACTCAAACGGCCTGAGATAAAGCTCAAACGGCGGCGCGTTACGTACGCGCATGTTTTGCTCTGGCGCATACTCATTCAAGAGCCAATCATACACGCGCGGCAGGCCGGAGTAATCCCCGCGATACCGCGCCTGGAGATGTTTGCCGCCCGGCAGTTCCTGCACGCCCAGCCCGGGCGCGGCCGCACTATCCGCACCGACCGTCACACCCAGATCAAAGCGAATTTTTTCCGGCGGCGTTGCGTCCGGATCATCGTGGGAAATGCCGATCCATTTGTGATTTTCGGGCGCGCTATTAATGAACTGTACGTAAGCAAGCAGACGCTGCACCTCGGGCGAATCCGGCAGGGGCCCGGGCAATTTTGCATAGGGTCCGACGTGGCGCGCATACACCAGGCGCAGCGGAGGCGTATTGCGAATGCGAAACTCAACGGGATCCAGCGCGCCGGTCAGATCGGGCGGCGGCGCAAGCGCGGTCTTTTTGCCCGGCCCGCGCGCTGTCCGCTTTTGCATTTGGGCGCGATACTGGCTCGGCGTTTTTCCCAGATAGCGCCTGAAAGCGCGCGTAAAGGCCTCGTTGGAATCGTAACCCGCTTCGAGCGCAATTTCGAGTATCGGGAAGTCGGTCATCTTGAGTTCGTAGGCCGCTTTTTCAATGCGCAGGCGCTTGATGTAACTTTGCGGACTTTCGCCCTGGTGTTTGCGAAAAAAGCGGTGAAAGTGGAAGGGCGAAAAGTTGCTTATAAAGGCGAGCTGATTGAGCCCGAGCCGACCGTGCAGATTACGCTCGATCTGTTCCCAGACTGGATAAAGGCGTTCGCGGCCGGGCGCGGGCATACGAAATTTCACGCCAGACTCGGACCAGGAACAAAGTCTGTCAAAAGGAATTGCAGGAGGAAATTCAGGGCGTACCGCGAATAAATTCACGTAAACCGCGCAGCGCGCATCAGAAATTGCGCATCCCTGCATTTTTTCTGGACCGGAGCAAACGCGGGGCGTTCATCGAGCCATGCCAGAAGCCGAATTGGACTTTCTTTTAAAACATTGCGACCTTCAGCAGCGCCTGAATGATTCGCAACTAAACGACGCAGAAAGCGAACAACTCAAACGCATTGCAGCGGAACTCATGTCATCGCCCCGCGCGCGCCGGATTCAACTCGCCGGACCGGAGGGAGCGCCCATGCGTCTGGCCGCGCAAAGGCTCGCAGGCGAAGTTGGCGCGCCGATTTTTCAGCTGAATCTGCGCGTTCTTCTGGACCCGCGCCCGGATCGGTTTCGCGAAGATTTAAGCGCGGCCCTCGCAGCGGCGACCGAGCAATCCGCCGCTCTGTTCGTCGAGGGGTTGGCGGAATGGTCGCAAATTGTAGAGGTCTGGCGCAGCGCAGGTCTCGCCGAGCGATTGGAGTCCTTTCCGGGCAGCCTGTTTTTTGCCGACGAACGCGCGCCCGAACGACTCAAACCCGGAACGCTCCTCTGCAAGTTTGACCGACTCGACTTCGAAAAACGCGTCGCGATCTGGGAACAAGAAACCCCGCCGGAACGTCGCGATCTCGCCCGCGAACTCGCTGAACGCTACAGCTTTACGGCCGGGCAAATTGAAAACGCCGCCCTGCGCGCGCGCACGGAGGCGCGCCTGCGCGGCGCTTCGCCGGACGAAGCGGACTATCAGGACGCGTGCAACGCCGAAAGTCGGCACAAGTTGCGCGAGCTGGCGATTAAAATCGACCTGGTGTTTACCTGGGAGGATCTCATACTGCCGGAGACGACGCTCGAACACCTGCGCGATCTGGCCGTGCGCGCCACGCGTCGTCAGAAAGTCTACGAAACCTGGGGCTTCACGCGCAAGTTGCCCTACGGCCGGGGCGTCAACGCGCTTTTCTATGGCGAATCGGGAACCGGCAAGACAATGGCGGCGGCCGTGCTGGCAAGAGAACTCGGCCGCGAGTTGTACCGCACGGAGATGTCTCGGATTGTATCACGCTACATAGGAGAAACCGAAAAAAACCTGGCGCGCATATTTGAAGAAGCGAAACACTCGAATGCGGTGCTGATGTTTGACGAGGCCGATGCGCTTTTTGCAAAACGCACGGAAATCACGGACGCCCATGATCGCTATGCAAATCTTGAGACCGCCTATCTGCTGCAAGAGATTGAGCGCTATTCCGGGCTTTGCATACTGGCGACAAATCTGCCGGCCAATATGGACAGCGCCTTTAATCGGAGAATACAACTATCCATAAACTTTCCCACGCCCGGGCCGGATGTACGCCTCCGACTGCTGGAGAGCTTTATTCCTCCGGAAGCGCCCCTCGCCGCCGACGTGGACCTGCGCCGCATCGCCCAGGGCGCGCCTTTGACCGGCGGCGGTCTCAAGAACATTGTACTCACGGCCGCCTTTTATGCGGCGGGCGAAGACGAACCGATTTCCATGAAGTACCTGCTGGGCGCCGCTCGACTGGAGTGCGCAAAAGACGGCAAGGCATTTAACTGAGGAGGCGCCCCGATGCAACTGCACCGCAAAGACTACATGCCGCGCTATATGCAGCGTAAGGAACATCCAGGCATGCAACAAACGTGCGACCTGGATTATCTTGAGATGCTGGACAGGGAAGACCACAAGGCGACGGCGAAGAGCGGCGGCAGCCTTGTGCAGCTCGCAGCGCCGGTGGTGCAGCGGCAGGCGCTGCAGGGCGTGGTGCAGCGTGAGCCGGATATGGAGGAAACTCAGACGGCGCTCCCGGAGGAAACGCGGGAGGAGTTTGCTGCAATCGTCCTGAGTGAAGAAAACCTGGAGCTCGCGGCGCTGTTCGAAATGTTTCGGCAAATATCGCGAGATGTACAGACAATCCACGGCGTTATAACGGACGTTATCGGCGCACAGAAAAATCGCGAGCGGCGACTCGCTCAGGCGTTAGGGCGCGAAAAATACTACCGCTACGAGGAAGGCCGCAGTGAAGGTCGTCGCTTTGGTTCCTTCTGGAAGGGCTTACAGAATTCGGTTTTTGATACCCGTCAGATGTTTTTGGAGTTGATCAGCTACTTTGGTCAAGCTTCTGCGGTCCCGACCTTCTCTCTCGGAACATGGTACTATTTTTCCCAATTGCGTGAAGATACTCACGCGGAAACGCGCGAGTATTATCGCGCATATGCAGAACCGATTCTGCACCATTTGCGCGGGAAGGATGCGGCGTATCAGCTCGGATATCTCGTAGAAATCGAAGAAGGGGCGGCCCTGGGCCGCATGACCGGAATTGTGCTGGAAATTTTGCTGACGGAGCTTGTGGGGTACGCCCTCTTTGCCGTCGGTGGACGCGTTTTGCGCGTACTCAATCGGCGGGCCTGGACGTTACGTTTCGATATCCAGCTCAGCGGCGGTCGCTCAGGGCAGCGCGTGAAAGATTTGGTTGGCCCGCCAAATAGCGTAGTAAAAGGCAACCGCGGGCGTCTTTACATTACAAACGAATCCGGGCAGGTTATCTGGGATGTCACTACCAACCGGATCAAGCCAGTTTTACCCGGCAAAGGATTCGGACAATATGAGTACGGGACTGTACCAGATGAATTGGTCGATTTAGTCAAACGGGCCTGGGGGGAATAGGCATGGGTAACGAGTTCTCGACGAGTGTAAATGGACTCATAAAGGTCTACTGTGAAGCCATGGCTGCGCTGATGCCATCGCTGGATCGCGTAAATATTGAATGGCGCGATGGGAGCGCCTATGATGATTTCGACCAAATCGCAGAATGCTTGTTCAAAGGGATTGTATTGAACTCACTGCAGCACGGCACCGATTCAAGTCAGGAGTTTTTCGCCTACGGGCGCGGATACGACGAGTACGGCAACCTGAACTATATCGCAGTCGATAACGCGAACGTGGAATCGAATAGGGTCGCATTTCAGTCATTCCAGAGTAGCTCGGCCCCCATGGACTCAGTGAAGATTGCGCTTCTAGACGACAATTTACAAAAAATTGCGGTTCAAGTTATTCCTAACGTCAATCTCCGCTTTTCGCTTGCCTGCATTGTAAATGGAAACCGGCTCATGCTTGATAGGCTTTCTATTCCCCTTTGAACCTACGACGAACATAGCTTGAACGGCGCCCAGCGCATGCAGGCGCAAAGGGATCTGGAACGATTGGTAGACTTTATGCGTAGACGGCGGGGAAGCGACGATCTGCAGGGCATTCTGGATCCGGACACCGGCAAGTTTTATCTTAGCGATCCGGGGGAATTAACCGGACCGGGGGATCCTGGACTGAGTATCGCAGAAGACTGGTTGGAGTTAGTCAAGCCATGATGCGCTTTGATCCGAAATGGAACACGCTTTTTCGCTGGGAGATCGTTTCTCCCACAACTCTCCTACCACGCGCTTTACTCGGACGCACAATTCAGGATCTCCGCTGGGTTCCAATATATACGCGACATGATGGTTTGGCGAAACGAATCGCGCACCACACGGAAATCGGCTGGCCGCTCTACTGGCTGATGACCTATGGCGCTGGTATTCTCGTCATCGACTGCGGCGTAACAAATCTTGGACTGATTGGCGAGTTGCCATTTATGCGCTTGCACGCTCGCCTCAACCTGGACTCCGCTCTGCTGCAGGAAATGTTTGAGGCGCGCGTGATTCGCGGCGCACAACCGTATTCGCTACGCGATCGGCCTGATATCACAGAACCCTGGCTGCTGGATCTCTTTGACCAAACCATCAGTGAGATTTCCATACTGAAAGTGAAAGCGACCTCGGCCCGGCACATCATGTCCGACCGCTATTGCGCGATTGAATTCAAATTCGCGAGCGGCAGCGGCTTTATTTTTGGCGAAAGCGTGACTACACCGCCGGCGCCTTGCAGCGATTATGGTTTCGTACAACTCTCGCAGTTGGACGAATCGAAAATCGAGGAACGTCATCCGGTGCTATCGGGATAATCGCCGAACTGACCGCCCCACTACCCGCGCAACTGCACCAGGTCCACTCCGATCCCGTTCGGATCCACCATCGTAAAGTGCACGTCGCCCCACTCCTCTTCCGTAAGCGGCAGATCAATCGGCGCGCCGGCCGCGCGGTACGATTCATATAACGCGCGCACATCTTCGCTTTCCACAATCAGCCAGACGCCGCGACCGGCATAGGCCGCCTGAAAATAGGGCTTCCGCACGGCCTCGACGCCCGGCAGCATAAGCGCCAGTTCGAAGTCCGGCGCATCGGCGAGGGCCAGCAGCACGAACCAGTCGGCCTCGAACTTGACGGTCAGGCCCAGCCAGCGCGTATAAAACTCCTTCGATTCCGCGAGTTTTTCCGTAATAACGCCCTTCTGTAAGCGCATCGGTTTCATAAAAGCCTCCGTAGGCTTTTACCTTACGCGATCCGGCGGCCGCGCTCTGGATCATTTTTGCTTTTTTCCGCATCCGGTCGCCGGGCGGCCGATTTTTTTCCCGATTCGCCATCCGGTTCGGGCGGCTCAATTGTCGGAACGCCAAACCCTGAGGAGGGAACCGATGAACCAAACAGCCAATCAATTACGCTTTCACGAATTTGGCGGACCCGAGCAATTGCGCCTGGACGCCGTGGATCTGCCCGCGCCGGCCGCCGGCGAAGTGCTGATCCGGGTCGAAGCGGCGGGCCTGAACTACGCCGACATTTTACGCCGCAAAAACGAATTCTTTTTGCCCACGCCCCTGCCGCACGCGGTCGGGACGGAGGCCGTCGGCGTCATTACAGCCAGCGGCGAAGACCGGGCGGGTCTGCGCGTCGGCGATCGCGTGCTTGCCATCCTGCCGAGCGGCGGCGCCTGCGCCGACTACGCGCTGGCGCCCGCGCAGTACTGCGTGCCGCTGCCGCCGCACATCGACTCGCGCGCGGCCACGGCGATTTTTGTACAGGGTTCGACCGCGCACCTGATTGTGCACGAAGTCCTGCCGCCGGATCTCGCCGGCAAATCGATTCTGATTCACGCAGCCGCCGGCGGCGTTGGCAGTTTATTGGTGCAACTGGCGCGCCTCAAGGGCGCGTATGTCATTGCAGCGGCCAGCGCGCCGGAAAAACTTAAAGCCGCAAGCGATCTGGGCGCGGATGGCGGCGTATGTTACTCCGACTCAAATTGGCCGGCGCTGGCGCTCGCCGCAAATCAGGATCGCAAGTTCGACTTTGTGCTGGAAGCGAGCGGCGGCGAGATTTGCGCGCGTAGTTTTGGAATTCTCGAAGACGGCGGATCGCTGGTTGTTTACGGCGCCTCCAGCCGCACCCCGGCGCAGCTTTTATCGGAGGCCTTTGTGGATCATAATCACAATCTACTCGCGTTTAATCTGAATCATTTTATTCAGAAACGCACGGGCGACTGGCAGCGCTCCCTCGGAGAAGTGATTGCGCTGCTCGCGGAAGGCAAACTCAAGGTCGTCGTGAATCACGCCTTCCCGCTCGCAGAGGCCGCCGAAGCCCAGCGCATGCTGGAAGCGCGCCAGACCGTCGGCAAGGTTGTGCTGATTCCCTGAGGAGAGGCCCCATGCACTTCGCAGATTCAAACGAAACAACCGAAGCGCAATGGCTCGAACACGCCCTGGGAGGAGATATCCGCTCCTTCCAGGCGCTCTTCGAACCCTTCCAGGCGCAGCTCAAATCGTATCTATATCGCCTGACGGCCAATCGCGAGGACGCCGAAGATCTCGCGCACGACGCGTTTATCCGCGCCTTTGATCGACTCAAACAATTCGAAGGTCGTTCGAGTCTCAAGACCTGGGTGTTCCAGATCGCCACGCATCTGGCGTACAACCAACTCAAGCGCCGCAAGCGCTGGACGCCGGATGTCAGCGAGCAGGCCAAAGCGTTGGTGCTGGAAAACCCGGCGCTGGCCGGCCGCATCCAGAACGTCTTGCAGGCCGATCCGGAAACGCGCTACGAAATCAAAGAACACATCGACACGTGTTTCACCTGCATCGGACGCAACCTGCCGATCGAACAGCAAATCACGCTCTTGCTCCGCGACGTGTACGGCTTTAACATCGAAGAGATCTCCAACATCCTGGGCCGCTCGGCGGGCTCCGTGAAACATCTTTTGCAGAGCGCGCGCGGTTCCATGACCGACATCTTCGATCGCCGTTGCGCGCTGGTGAATAAAAATGGCGTGTGTCATCAGTGTTCCGAGTTAAACGGCTGGTTAAATCCCAAACAGGATCAGCAGGCCGCGCTGATGCAGCTGGACCTGGTCAAAGGCTCGGAGCGCTACGACCGCGATGCGCTTTACAAAATGCGCGCCGCGCTGGTGCGCGAAATTGATCCCCTGCGTTCGCCAGGCGCGCCGCTCCAGGAGATCCTCCTGGGCTGTAATCGCATGGCGATGGGCGAAGTCCCCGTGGATTCCAATGGCGCGGCGAACTAACCCGGAATTGTTCATGAGAATGGGAACTTAATCGAGAAAAACCGTCTCATCGGGCGGTTTTTCTTCATTTTCTGTAACGAGTCCCGGCTCTATTCAGGAAACACTGGGTGCTGCGGCGGCGCGCGGC
>JAVHPJ010000074.1:0-15794 GCA_036170535.1 Leptospirales bacterium
CCTCCTTAGTTTAGAAGGCCGCTCGAAAACTGTCTACTTTAATGGCAAGGGTTCAGGGTCCGGTCTTTACATCCGCCACATCCCCCAACCGCCTCACCTCCCACTCCCCCCGAAACCCAGGCAGCCGCGCCTGGCCGGTCAGAAGCTGCTGCATGGCGGCATGTTTCAGGTCGCGCTTCTTGGCGATGAGTCGATCCAACCCGCTGAGCAGGGCATCCACATCGCTCAACGCGTTGGCGATGGCGCGTTGTTCAGTTAATGGCGGAAGGTGAACTTTCAATGATGCCAAACTGCGCTGATTCAGATTGACCATCGTTGTGCCGACGGATGCGTCTCTGATGGCTGCAACAGCGCGTGGACTGGAGAGCACGCGTTGAAGGTAATCGGGATTGGTGTTGAGCGGACGAATGATCATGGAACCTGTGCCGCACATCCACCCGGAGTGCTGTACTCTTACGACTGCACATCTCCCCATGTCCCCCCGACGACCGATAACAATTTCCCCGGGCTTTATGCGAAAGTCGGATAGAGCCTTCGCAGCCTGTTCAGTGATAGTCATAGTTCGAGTTGGCTGCAGCTGCCCATCTACAATGTGCATAGGATTGATAACCGGGACGCCATCGATGCAATAGTCCGATTGGTGAAGCGCACTTCCAAACGGACCTGTGCGAAAAGTCGCGTGACTTCCGAGTGGCCTTACCTCCCAATCCTCCGGAATCACCCCCACTTCCGTCCGTTTGTAGCCCGGCTTCACTTCCATGACGCCCCCATCTTTTTCAGATGCTCGTCCACACGCGCAGCAAGCGTCTCGACTTCCGCCGTAAGTTCCGGCAACGTCGTGGCGTACCGTTCCGCCAGTTCGCGGATGCGGCCGGTGAGAGTCTGCGAAACCCGGTCCAGCTCGCCCTGCACCGCAGCCGCGATGCGCGCCATCCACCGGTCGTCGACCACCAGGGTCTTGATCTCGGCTTCGGTAAGCGCGGGATACTTTGCATCAATCTTCTTGTCTAAGTCCTCCTGCGCAGTCTTGCGTGCGGCCCGCGCGGCGGTCTGCTCGTCGAGCAGCGCGGCGTAGGCTTCGATTGCGGCGCGCTCGTCCACGTAGTCCGGTTTTTCACCGATCTCCTTTAACCGCGCCTTGAGGGCTTTGGCGGAGATCTTTTGTTTTTCGCCCTCGCCCTCGATGACCTCGGCCAATAGACCCTCTTCGCCGCTGTTTTCTTCGCGCATTTCGTCGAGTTGTTGTTCGAGCGTCGCCAGTTGATTATCGAGCGCTTCGATCGCATCGCGTTCCGCAGCAAAATAGCGTGCGACGAGAATTACCGCCGGGATCAGGTCGGACTTAAAACGCCGCTTGCCTTTCACATAATCGTGCGCCTCCGGCCAGACGTTTTTGTTATCCTTGTTTTTTATCTGAACGATCTCGCGCGGCTGGGCGCCCTTTTTCCAGCCGTCCGCGGCGATCAGATAACAGTCGTCCTGCATCGTCTCGGCCCAGTAATCCATCAGATGCTGGTACACGTCGTAGGCGTCGAGCAGCGGCGCTTTGCGGAATGCGGCGAGCAAGTCCTCGGCGATGGCTTGAATCAATACTTTGGGATGATCTTCGCGGTCAAATTCCGTGAGACGCGGCGTCGCGGCCTTGCGCCAGTCGGCAAAAATCCGCGTGGTTTTTTTCTGAAACGCGACGAACTCCGCATGTTCGAAAATCGCGGTCTTGACCTCGCTGATGGGCAACTTCAGCCGCGCGTAGCCGGGACGGCCCGCAGATTCGAACAAAAACTCGCGCAGGCCGGGCAGCGTCTTCCAGTATGCGCCGAGCGCGTCCAGATCCCGCGCGGGTATGCCACCGCGTAGATGCGCATCGATATCTTGCAGATCCTCCGGCTCGGCGCTGTCGATATAACGCGGCAGGTTCAGGTTAAAGTCGTTTTTGGGATCGGCAATTTCATCGAAAGGAACCATGCGCGCGTAACGCGGCACGTCCAACTGCCGGATGAAGGTGTCCACGATGCGATGAATGTCCTGCTCGCGCAGCCGGTTCTTGTTGCCATCTTTGATAAAACCCCGCGACGCATCGATCATGAACACACCCTTGCGACCGACGGCGTTTTCCTTATCGAGCACGACGATGCAGGCGGGGATGCCGGTGCCGTAAAACAGGTTCGCCGGCAAACCGATAATGCCCTTGAGATAGCCGGAGCGCACGAGCTGCTCGCGAATCGTCGCCTCGGCATTGCCGCGAAACAACACGCCGTGGGGCAGAATGCAGGCGCCCTTGCCCTTGCTCTTCATCGAACGAATGATGTGCAGCAAATACGCGTAGTCGCCCTGGCGCGCGGGCGGCTCGCCCCACGCGAAACGCTGAAACCGATCGCTTGCCGGCGACACCCCGGTGCTCCAGGTCTTGTCGGAAAAGGGCGGATTGGCGACGACGTAATCGTAGGTGCGCAGTTGTTCGCCATCGAGAAACCGCGGCGCCGCCAGCGTGTTGCCCGGGAGAATTGTGGCCGTGGGAAAGTTGTGCAGGATCATGTTCATGCGGGCGAGGCCCGCCGTGGTCACATCCTTCTCCTGACCTTCCAGCGTGATGGATTTGCCGGCCTGGGCCGCAACCTTTAACAACAGGGAGCCCGATCCGCAGGTTGGATCGTAAGCGGTGGTAGCGGCCTTTGTGTTCTCCGGCGAAATGCCGATCACCTGGGCGATGACGCGGCTCACCTCGGCCGGCGTGTAGAACTGGCCCTTGCTCTTGCCGCTCTCGGTGGCGAAGTGCCGCATCAGATATTCGTAGGCGTCGCCCAGGATGTCGTCGTGGTCGGCGCGATTCTGCGAGAAATCGAGCTCGGGCTTCTGGAAGATGCTGATCAGATTGCTCAGGCGCTCAACACGCTCATGACCGTCGCCCAGTTTGTTTGGATCGTTGAAGTCCGGAAAGTCGCTGCGGGCGAGCCGCGTATTGGCATCGATCAGCGGCTGGATAATCTGCGTGTTGATTCTGTCGCCGATGTCGGTCTTGCCTTTCAGGGCGACCATATCCTGGAAGCTTGCGCCTTTGGGGATCTTGACCGGCGGTTCCAGGTCGCGGCTATTCACGTACTTGTCCGAGATGTACTTGATGAACAACATGAAAAGGACGTAGTCCTTGTACTGGCTGGCGTCCATGCCGCCGCGCAGTTCATCGCAACTCGCCCAGATTGAAGAATAAAGGTCGGATTTTTTGATAGCCATGGATCAGGAAGCCGCGCACAGTCAAACCGGCCGGGCCGACTGAGGCAAGCGGATATTTGATACACTGCCGGCTGGCCGGGGGGCATTGGGAGCGGATGGTTCCCGGAAGCGGCGCGCCGCTCATTTGGCGGACCGATCACATTGAATGCGAATGCGCCCTTCGCCGGAGTTTCCGTTGACCGCAAAATCCGATCGTAGTAGCTTGAGGCCAATCGGCGTCTCCGTTGAAACCGACGCTGTTCTTTAACACGAACCGCAGCCGGGCCCCCGCCCGCGCACACGGAGCAGAACGACTGAACGCGAACACCGAGCGACGCGCGCGAGACAGGCATTGCCTCCGACCGCCGCGCCGCCGAGTTTTTCCCGACTGCCTTTCGCATTTATCTTGTACTTTTACAGTGATACTATACAATTGTTTCTTATGGATGCACTCCACAGGAGAACCAACGTGGTTGGCGATTTAGAATTAGAGGATGAGAAGTTTGAGAACGTGATTCTCTGGAGCTTCTTGCACGCAGAGGAAGGCAATCGATCGCTTGCGATCCAGCGCCGGATCCCGCAAGAGCACAGCGACGAATACGACTACGAAACATTGCTGATGATCCTCGAAGCGGATCTTGTGCCGGGATACGTAGACGAAGATCCAGAAAACGTCTTTTACGTGCAAGGCTTCCTCTGCGATGACCCGCTCGATGGCGAGATTGAGCACCCGCGTCCAAAAATAGGCGTGCGCTACACGTATGTGAAAGCGCGCTTCACGCTCTACGGCTACAATGAGCACGTGGCTTGAAGTCCAAAGAAACTGCCGAAGAAGCGGAGAAAGAATGCGTGATTAAACGCATAAACTGAATACAAAGGCATTAACTCCCACGCGACACCGTCTCTGAGAAGACGGCCCAAAGAGAGCCGCGCTGAGGCTGGCGGTCCCGATCTACGGGGATAATAAGACCAGCCGGCAGCAGTATTTTAGCGCAATTCTTTACTACGTATTACGTATAATACTAGATTTGGCAATCCCAGTGCCAAATTTGTCCCGGCGACCTATGGCAGGCCTAGCCTGCGTGAGCGACGCGCAGCGGGGCGAGCGAAGCGAAGCCAGACGCAAAGCGCAAACACAAGAAGAGGAATTTTCTATTGGAATAACTTTGACGAAAGAGTTTCTTGCGCGCTTTGCGGCCGAGCGAACAGCGAGCGCGGAGCGGCGCGACCCGAGGGCGACGCCCGAGGGGCACGCCCAAAAATGCGCTACAAATGCAAAAAACCAACAGGCGCCGACGGCGCCCCGTGCGTGCGGCGAAGACGCACGCACGGCCAGCGGTGCGAAGAGCGCGAAACGAAGTGAAGCGGGCTGAGCGCCAACTGTAGCCGGAAGCACTTGCGCCGAAAGCGAGCCATGGATGGCAAGCCCCCAGGCGATAAGCCCAGGATGGGCGCTTCGCCTGGGCGGCGTAAGTGCTGAAGGCCATGGATGAGGCGTTCCGACGCCGTTTACATCAAACCATTCGCTTCGAATGGCTGGATACGCCGGAGCGATTGAAATTATGGAAGTCTCTGTTTCCCGCAGCGGCGCCCGTGGGCGATGATATCGATTTCGAATATCTGGCTGAAAAAGTCCGCGATTTCCCGCCTGCCTTCGTGAAAAACGTAGTTATCTCCGCCGCATTTTATGCGAGGCGCGACCGAACTCCGATCGATATGCGCCAGATCTTTCGCGGAATCAAGCGAGAATTTGAGAAAGAAGGGAAATTCTTTTACCCAGAACATTTTTACGAATACTACGAACTCACGAGTAGCATATGAGCGAAGAACAGAAGCAAGACGACGAGTGGGACGTAGTATTCCCGGTGCGGCGCGATCCACCGCGGATTCATCGACGGATTAAGAAACCGCGCACAGGCGAAGCGTTGCCGCAAGCGGGCGCCGTCAACATACTGCCGGAGTCCAGAAACGCAACCAATCCGCCATTTTACAGCAGCGCGATACCCGGAACAAAGCCCGTCGGCTTCGGCAGAACTTCGGCGCAAGTTCTCCATGATATATCCCGCGCAAAAGTGCGACCAGAGGAAGATCTGGAAATCGCGCGAATTCACCGAAACATCTGGCGTCATCTGCAACGGCAAGCCCTGACCGTAAGTCATCCGAGCGATCCGGCGGAAAAAGAAGCCGACGAGATGGCCGACCGTGTGATGCGGATGCCGGCCGGGCGCGAAGGGCGCGAAGGAGTTGGGTACGGTGTTGCGCCTGAGGGCCAGGTTTCGCGCTCGATCGATGGGGAGCTTGAGGACGAGGCAGCCGGCGAGGCTTTGCCGATTCGGATTGCGGAGGGGGTGTCGCGGACTCCGTCTACGGACGATGATTTATCCGTCTCGCGGGAAAGTGCAGAACAAATTTCGCGCGTGACGTCGAGTGGCGGGAAACCGCTGGAGAATGCGGGATTTTTCGAAGAGCGAATGGGCGCGGATTTTTCCGGTGTGCGCGTGCATACTGGACCCGAAGCGGCGAAGGCGGCGGAAGGCGTGCAGGCGAAGGCGTTTACGCTCGGGCGCGATGTGGTCTTTGGCGAAGGGCAGTACCGGCCCGAGACGAGTGATGGGAAGCGGCTGATTGCGCATGAGTTGACGCATACGATTCAGCAGGGCAGCGCGACGCCGAAGAAAGGCGGCGTGTTTGCGAAGCTGGCGCGGAGCGTGGGGAAACTGTGGCGGCAGGTGGTGCAGCGGGAGCCGCGGACACCAACGATTGATGCGCTGAAACGCAATCTTGAAACTGGCGGACACGAAGCGCATCTGCTTGCAGCCGGTTTGTCCGACTCGGGCATGGCGATGCTCGATCTGAGTACGCGCGTGCGGACGATTGAGGCAATTTCCGATGACTTACTCGTGGGCGATGACAAAGAACGAACACTCGTGCGACTCGTCGGCACAACACCCGAGAGCCAGGCGCGCGGACTGCAGAGAGCCTTCCGCGCGAATCGTTCGCGACTGTTGCGACGTTTACAGAGCGTGATTGATTTTGAAGAATACAAACTGTATAACCAGGCGCTGCGGAAGTTGCTCTTTGCCGGCATGAGTCCGTCGCAAGCGCTGGGCGCCCTCCAGGCTCTGCCGGCCGATCATAAGTTTCCCTGGGGAAACGTGGGTATCGTCAGCGCTTTTTATCAACCGCGTACGCACTACGAGAAAGTCGAATGGACTGCCGAGGGCAAGATATACATCGACTTTTACGTGGGCGTTGGGCCGCTCATGATGGGCGCTGCGCCGCGCACAATCGAACCTTTTGACACGATCGGTATTTACCTGTTGCAACCCGAGGAAGAACTGCAGGGTGCAAACGGCAGCCTGTTCTATGCTCCCGCCCTGACACTGTTCTATCTCCGCAGCGTCCAGGAAAAACGCTACGCCCAACTGATCGCTGAACTTTCCCTGCTCGGTCTGGGGGGCGCTGGAATCGTGGGCGCGGCCACCCGTCTTGGCCGAACGATTGCGGCGCTGGAACTCGCAGTGGGCGCGGCTGCCTTGGTCATCGACGAATATCGTTCTGAAATCGCCAGGTCCGAAGAAGGACGAGAATTCCTGAAGACATGGGATATTACGCAGACGCTGATTGCTGTCTACTCCATTGTTCGACTCGTACAGCAAGCGCCCCAGGTTTTCAGGAGATTGGGCGACGCCTATCGTAAGTTCCGAAATGCCCGGCGTTTACCTCCAGAACCAGCCGGAAAACTGGAAAGTGAGGTCGAGGAGGTTATCGAAAAAGCGCGGGCGGCCGAAGCGGAGGCGGCCCGGGATCCGAGGCGACCGACGGAACCTGAGCGGGTGGCGGAGTCCGAGCAGCCGGTGACTGACGACCAGAGACAGGCAAGTCAAGTAGACACGCCAAGACAGAATTCGCAACCGGGACAATTGCCGAGTCCATCTGTCGAGTTTGAGCGTGCTGTCGCAATCCTGAAGAACTCCGACGGCGCAACTGGTCACATCGGCGTCAATTACGAAGTGTACCTACAAAAAACGCTCGGCGGATCAGGTTCCTTTAAAGTAGATGGTAGAGAGTTTGATGGCGCGCTCGGCGACCTATGGTACGAAGCAAAATCGGGACGCTTCTGGACAATGACAGATATGGACGATTTCAGAAGCAACATAGGTTCGCATGTAGCGATCGCGAAGCGGCATGGCAAGGATTTTGCGCTTTTTTCGAACACACCTATCCCGAAAGACATAAAGCTTTGGTTAAATAGCAAGGGAATACGTTACTTCGAGACGTTAAAGTAAAAAGGCCATGGATACGTGGATTACATTTGACATTCAGCCAGGATCGTTTACCTGCGACCTTTTTATACAATGTTTAAGAAGGCATTCCTTTCGATTCGACGAAAATGGAGAGTTCAGTTACATGAGCGAGGACCGCTCCGGGAGCCGCGACTGGTTTTATGCTGATTTTGCCCAATGGGATGCAATTGCCAGATCCTTTTCGCAACGTTTACAAGATGGGAAACCCGTGGGATTTTCATGGTTCTGCGACGAGGGGGAAGCTGGAGGAGTTATTCGGATTGCACCTGACGTGAGCCAAATCACATTTGTTTGGTCGAAAAATCGAGTGGCCCTGCCAGGTACTCTACGACTGACGGATTTTTCTTGGTTAATTGCTAAGTTAGAACCAGCATTTGTCTCTCTGAATGAAACAGTGTCGATAATGAAAGTTACTTGTCACGATAGCTTATTGTAATTTTTTTTCACCTATCATATTCGCGGTCCTTGGGAAAAATCGCCGTTACGCCGCCGCCGCAGTATTCATCAAAGAACACTTATTAAATAAGCGCCCTGCGTGAGGGACGCGGTGCGACACGAAGTCGCTGAATTGAAGTTCAGGAGGATACAGTCTGAGGACATAACCCAACCTGATAGGCCAGCGTCCGGCCTCATTCTCACCGGCGCGTGCGGGCGAGCAATCAAACGTGCGGAGCCGCCGGTAACGGCGAAGATCGAGCCGAACTCCCGGCGAGGTCAGTCAGAGAAAGTCGGTATGGTGAACGAAAGTGAATTCGTCCAAGCCTCGTGACTCACAGCCTGCATTTCGGAGGAATTGGCAGGTACTGCGGCAAAGAGCATTCGTAATCGTATTAACGAATGAGCGGAAGAATGCGCACAACATTCTTCTCAGAGACGCCTCAGCCGCCGGGGTACGAGCGAGCACCTGTCCCGACGCACCTTATTGAAGAAATTCTCAGATCACGGGCGGCCGCGGCGGCAGCCGCACACAAATCTGGAGATAGTGGCAACTATATTCGAGAGTTCGACACGGGACGGATGATTGGGAATCTACCTATCAGTAAGGGTGGACAACCAACGAGCGTAGTCACGATAATTACCGACCGTTTGGGCAACTTGGTCAACACGTTCCCGGGTACTTTAGGTCGCCGAGCCAATCTATGATTAAAGTAATTCTCGAGGATGCAGCTGGCAACGAGATTTCGATGCTCAGGCTGGAGCACGGAAGGACTCTATTGAACAGAGATCCCAAGAAATTTTCTCTACTCAGTCGTTTGTCTGCAGCTAGCTATGATGTCTTTGCGTCCACGGACATGAACGAACTTTACAAGGAGCTGACCACATTGGGAAATGATTCTCTGGAACCAAACGAAAAACTGGAGCTTCATAATGTTCTCAAACTCGTCGAAGCGTGTCGTAACAATTATGGCTCAACGCTAACCTTTACTCCATTCGAATAGCCAAGAAACAAATTTTTCCGTAGTCCTCCGTGCGCGCTTTGCGTAGCCAGCTAAATCGTATGAAGTCTCGTGAAGCGCGTTTCTCAAATCGATCCTGCTGTCGGAGGCGGCATGGCGGGCAGAACTCTGATAATTCGATCCTGCCACAGGGATTAGTGCGCGTCTCCGCCCCCCGCTCAAGCCAGCTCAGCGTACAATCCCGTATCCCGTTCCGGGTAACTCTCGTAGACGTGTTCAAAAATGGCGTCGGACTTTTGTTCTAAGAGTTCCGGCGAATAGGCGCGCGGCAAACCGGCGTCGAGGGTGTCTTCGATTGCCATCTGCAAGGCCGCACGCGCAGCGGACTTCTGGCGCCAGTTTAAAACCAGCAGCTCTTTCAGCCGCGCGAGCAGATCCTTCGTCACCTTCTTCAACTCGATCCGTTCGGCCGGAGTTAATTCGGGCGCCGGGCGCGTCAGAATGTCAAAGATGACCAATTCCTCTTCCGACAGATTTTCGCGCACGTGGCGCTCTTGTTCGGCGTCGAGGGTATTTGAGAGTTTGAGCAATTCTTGAAAGAGTTGTTCGATGTTGCGACTGCCGGCGTTGTAGCTTTCGATTAACTCCTCGAACTTCTGCAAAAAGTCGGTGCGGGTGCGGTTCAAGCGCAGCATATGCCGCATGCGGATCTGAATGGCAGCTTTGAGCGGTTCGATTTCCGTATTCTTGTGTTGCGTCTTCTGGAAGCGCTGCGCGAGCGCCTCAAAATTGATCTTTGACAGATTGATGGGCGGGAGACCCGCGTCGCGAATGGTCAGTCCAGCGATAGATTCATCCAGTAAAGCGGCAATCCGGCCGATGACCGTCGAAATATAAGGCGGGTTGGGATTGAGTTTAGAACGCATCGCGGCGCCCAGCGTGACGATGCCAGTGACGCGTTTGGCGTATTGCAGGGCTTGCGGGTTGGGCTTGAGGGCGCGATACAACGCGGCGACCAACTTTTCGTGAGCGTAATATTCGCGCCGGCGTTCTTCCGGCGTGAGTAGCGCATCGATAGCATTTTCTATCGCCGTGAGGCGCGCGAGATCGCCGATCGGGAGCGCTTCCATGGCGACCAGATCGACGCCGTAGCTCGCGCAAAAACTTGTCGCGGCGGCGACGGCGTCCCCGAGTTGGTCCGCGAGTGCGGCCGTGGCATGGATCGGAGCTTCGCCGCCTTTGCCCTTGCCATAGATCGCGAGCGCTTCTTCCAGCGAGGCGAACACGTTTGCATAGTCGACGATCACGCCGCTGTGTTTGCCGGGAAATACGCGATTGGCGCGCGCGATCGTCTGCATCAGGGTATGATTGCGCATCGGTTTATCCAGATAAATCGTCGAACAACTGGGCGCGTCAAATCCCGTAAGCCACATAGCGCAAACAAACACCAGCCGCAGCGGGTCCTGCGCGTCCTTGAACTTTTCATCCAGGCCCGGCTTTGACTGATGCATGCGCAGACGGTGCGGCTCGATATTCAGGCCGAGCTTTTCCATCACGCCTTTTTCATTCTGGGCCGCCGAAACGACGAGCGCCATGTCGGTCGTCGTCAGCACATCCAGACGCGCGGCCAGTTCCGCGATGCGCGCCGCGTGGCGCACCTCGTCCGCGGTGACGGGATCGCCGGCGGGACCGGGCGAGAGGCCGCTTAATTCTTTTTTGACACGTTCGGTTTCCGCGGCCCAGTGTTTTGCGACCTTGTCGTACATGCGCAGCGCGGTGGCTTTATCTATAGAAACGACCATCGCTTTGCCAATAAAGCCGCGCCCGAGGAAGTGTTGCACAATGTCTTTCGCGACGGTTTCGAGGCGATCGTCGCGCGTGATCAGATGGTATTGCGCGCCCAGGGTCTGTTCGAGTTTTTCTTCCTGGGCCTCGTCGAGCTCTGCGTCGTCGATCAGCGTCCGCATGTGATCGTCCAGGTCGGGGTTGACGAGTTCCAACTCCGGCGTGCGATTTTCGTAATACAGCGGGACGGTCGCGCCGTCTTCCACCGACTGCTGGAAGTCATAAATCGAAACGTAGTCGCCGAATACCGCGCGCGTGCGTTCTTCGCCGGCGATCAGCGGCGTCCCGGTAAAGGCGAGAAACATGGCCTTGGGCAGCGCCGCGCGCATGTTCATCGCCAGGATTTCGTACTGGCTGCGGTGCGCTTCGTCGGTCAGAACTATGACGTCGGAACGATCGCAGAGCAGTTCCGGCGTCTGGAATTTTTGCACCAACGTGAACACATAGCGATGATTGCCGCGCAAAAGGGCGCGTAGATGGGCGGCGCTGGTAGCATGACACTGATCGCCCTCGGCGGCGCTCACCGCGTCGACAGCCTTAAAGGTTTTTGCGATCTGATCGTCCAGTTCGATGCGATCCGTGACAATCACAAAGGTCCAGTTGCCGGCGAGCTTGCGCAGCACCTTCTGCGCAAAAAAGACCATGGAAAAACTTTTGCCGCTGCCCTGGGTTTGCCAGAACACGCCGCCGCGGCCGTGGCCCTGCGCGCGCGCCTGCAAGAGCGAGGCGATGGCATTGTTTACGCCCAGATACTGGTGATTCTGGCCAACGATCTTAACCAGGCCGGCCTTGTGTTCCGAAAACAGCGTAAAGTTTTCGACAATATCAAACAGTCGCGTCCGGTCGCAGGCGCCACGCAGGATTACTTCCAAAGAAACCCGGCGCGGCTCGTCTTCGCGCTCAATGCGCTTCCACTCAAAGAACCGCTCCCAGTCGGCGGTCAACGATCCCAGGCGACTGTCCGTGCCGTTGCTCGCGATAAGCAGCGCGTTATACCAGAATAGCTGCGGGATTTCGCGCTTGTAGTGCGAGAGGTTTTCGTCAAAGCCCGCGCGCGCGGGCACGCCGGGACGTTTGAGCTCGATCACAATCCAGGGCAGTCCGTTGACAAAGCCCACCAGATCCGGCCGGCAGGTGTAAAGTTGACCGACCACGCTGAACTGACGGATCACGAGAAAGTCGTTTTGTTCCGGGCGCTCCCAATCCACCGCGCGCAGGCGTTCCGCCTTTTGTCCGCCGTGGGTCGGATCGGGTATCGACACAGGAATGCCCTGTTTCAGCAGCCGGTAGATTTCGCGGTTCGCCGCCTCCAGACTCATTGCCGAGCGATCGCGGGTAAGTGCGTCGACGCCCGCCTGAATCGCTTCCGGCGGCAGGGCCGGATTGAGCCGGACCAGCGCCGCACGCAGGCGTTCCAGTAACACCGCCTCGCTGCGGGTTTCGCGGCCAAAAGTTCCGCCCGGCCCCAGGCTTTCTTCCTGCGCCGCCGCCGTTTGCCAGCCGAGCGCCGCAAACAGACCGATGGCCGGTTGTTCGACGAGCTGGTCTTCGGTGTAGGCGTGGGAGGTCATGATCTTTTAATCAAACCGTACCGCTTCTCCCTGTGGCGGAACGCCTCGGCTCCGCCTTCTAGCTTAAGTAGCAGCTCCCGATGCTTGAGGTCCTCAATGGTTGTACTTTTGACTGAAGTAACTTTGTCATCATCCATCGATAAACAGTGAATGAGGTCAGCATCGCCGTTCACTACAAAATTCGCATTATGCGTTGCGAATATCATTTGGCGTTGGATTTTCTGGTTTTTGACGAGTTCGACAAGATATTTCGCTATCAGCAAACTGTCGAGGTGCGCTTCTGGCTCGTCAATCACGATCGGCAAGTTTCCGAGTGACAACAGAGCAACTATGACCGCGGTACAGCGCTGCCCGAATGAAGAATTTTCCACGGGTTTCCCGTCATACAGAATAGACATTTTCCAGCAATTCTGCGCATCCATCACCCTGATGTCTGCTTCAAGCTTTAGAATCTCAAACTGCAAATCATTTCCGAAGAACTCCCGGAGCGCATCTCCCGTTACCCCTTGCTCTCTATCAAGCAACCTGAGAACCGAATCGGGGGTTTTTAATTCGTCAAAGTCAACTAATCTCAATTTCTCTTCGACATGCTGCCTTAATAGCTTCCTTCCGCCTGGCGGGGTGGCCTCGCGGGTGACATATTCCACCATGACTTCTTTGAAAGCTGGCACGTCAAAAGTGTATTCCAACTTTATGGGCTTCAGTTCGCTCCCTTCGCCTTGCAAGCGACGGTTAACTTCATCCAGGAGCTGGTGCACTTTCGAAGCATAGTCAGTTGCCGCTTCCCGCATCGAGCGGAATCCATCCAACTCCAACTTCAAAGTATCGCAAACTGATCGCTGGTTTTGCAACTCGCCTTCGAGCTGTGCGAAACGCTCAGGTGCCTTCCCTGCATCGGCCAGACTTTCTTCAGAGAGGCCTCGCTCCCGCAAAAATGTTTCTAACTCGCTACGCAAACCGTCTATATCAGAATTCAGCTGCTGTTTGCGGGCAGCCGCGGATGCGAGATCCGGATCCGATTCCACGGCAACTATTCTCTGCAGAAGCTGTTGTACTATGGACCGGACTTCTTTGTCGTATGCATTTAGGTTTTTGAACTCATCCGACATGGCCGATCGCAATGGTTCTACCGCGTTACTCAAATTGCGCAACAAGGTGTCCAATCTGTTTTTGCTTGTCTGGAGTGATTGCATTTCCGCACTCGCCTCGGCAAGCAAACCATTGAGCCTGAGGTATTCGGCATCTGCAAATGACCCGACAATAGTCTGCTGTTTTGCGATGCCCCTTTTCGCGTCCTCAATTGCAGACAACGCAGCGCTATATTTTTTTCGACTCTCGATCTGCTTGCGTGTTTTGTCTATTGCTTCCTGCAGCCGGCCCTCTGCATTGCGCAGTGCATCGTTTGTATCGCGCATGCGCAATCTGGCAAATATCGCAGCAGTCATTTTCTTGTGGTCCGAGGCGAACTGCTCTACTTCATTTTGCTGCAGGAACTCGACCATGCCTTTTTCTACGACAGGCTCCATGCTTACGCAGTCAGAAACACTCTCCGTCGCGGGGCTTAGTGTATTGCTCTTGAACAAAGCGGCGCTCCCAGGCTCAATCTTTTCATTGATCAGACTTAATAGAGTGCTTTTTCCTGAACCACGGCCGCCTATGATGCATGTCAGATATGGACTAAAATAGAGCTCATGTCGACCTCGAAAGCAGAACGCATCATTATACCCAGCTTCTTTACTATGCAGAATCGTCGCGTCTCCAAAATTAAATTCTACTTTCTTAATTTGAAACATGGGCTCGCTGGGAGGGCGCTCGCCGACATGAACGCGATCAGAATACTGAAACACTGCCTGCCGCAAACCTTCAAAGGTAGGGTCAGCTTTTATCCAGGTATAGCAATTGCCGAGCCGATCCTTGTTGCCAGATTCCGCAAAATAGTGTGCGTCGCTACAGTCGAGAAGCCTATAATTGACTTTTCCCTCGAGTAGAGACTTATGAGCGGCCTTCCAATCTTCCACCGTCTCTGATGCAGTAAAAACAAGATACGGATCGTTGATCATCGTCTTTTTCTCTGCAATCGATTGATTGGTCCATTTTATGGCAGCCCACTCAGCCTTCCCAATGGCTGTGATCACCTTTCCCTTAAGATACGATCCCTCTGTAAGTTCTTGAATGTCACGAAGACTGAAGCAGATATTGTTGAAACCTTCCTCCGCGGGCGTGCCGAAATCCGCGCGCTTCTCTTGGGGTGCCGATTCAATAATATAGCGACCCAGATCAATGATGCTTTCTTTCGTTGGCGCGGCGTCCCACTTTCCCGCTTCCTGCCAGTCGTCCAGCCCCGGCGCAAGCGTGTACTTTGCATGCAGACGGCTGACAAACTGAGATTGAATCGTCTCTGCTGAAATTTCATCGGAGAAAATTACATGAAAATTAGCGCGCCGTAATTTATTCTCAGTGCCTCCAAATTTATCGAGGCGCAGTTCAATGACGCAAAGAAGCAAATCAATATTGGGCAATCTTCCCGCTTGCTTCGCTTCGAGAACCTTTTTGTATCCATCAATAAAGATGTAATCGTTAATGCCGAGAACTTTGATTTCGGGAGGCAACTCGGCGAGTGCCTGAATGTATTTAGCCCAAGTTTCCTCGTTATCGCCGCCGTAATGCTGAATAATTGATGCGGGCGTGTGAACATGCAAATCCCATTTGCGCCAGACTGAACCACGCTGCCCTGTCATAAATTTATCTCCTCGATGGCTAAGCTGGCAATCTCTATCTGCCCTGACAGCAACCGCGGCAGCAACAAATCACGCGTGCGCCGGAGGTTCTGAATTTGACGCTGTAGGAAATGTATCTCTTCTGCCATAGGGATTGTGACTTCACCAAATCGCTGCAGTATTGGCTGGGACGGGAACAGAAAGTCGGCATTCTGGAACGTCGCGGCGGTGACGGCAGGATACGCTGATCCAGTTGCATGGTTCGTCAGGTAATTTACGAATTCGTCTGTTGTCGTAGCAAGGTAAAGGAGCGTGAAAGGTACCTTTGTTGCGGACAATACCACGAAGCCGGTAGATGCGATTGTGCCGCCTTCTGGATGCATAACCAACACATGCGAGCGCCGGTTTGGTCGCACGCACGACCAAAGGACGTCGCCGTGCTCTACAATGCGACGGGCGCGACCGGGAGCATCAGCAAACGCGTAGGTTGTCACAGCTTCAATATGATTGGGGCTGACAGAGGAAATATCGATGTAGTGTAGGTATTCGGGCGCGGAGCTGGCATTTATTTGGGCACGATTCACGGCAGCAATCTCCCCCAACTTCTTCACCTCCCACCCCGCCGGAATTTCCCCGAGCGGCGAAGCCACGCGCGGATGAGACTCGTGGCCGGGAAAGCGAAAGTGCACAAACCACTCGCGATACAAAGCGCGCGCCATCGACTCCAGAATCTTGATGCGCCGCTGG
>JAVHPJ010000075.1:0-15215 GCA_036170535.1 Leptospirales bacterium
GCTGCGCACATTTCGTAATCGGAATTTTCTGCATTACACTGCGGCGGACTTTGCATATTTCATGGGCCTTTCGATCATCATGACCGGTCTGGCTTACTATTTGCCGGCCATGCTCAAAATGTCCGAGGCGTGGGTCGGTCTGTTGATGACGGTGTTATTGCTGGTCTCTTTCGTGTTTTATGTAGTTGTGTATTTTCTGGCGAAAAAACTGGGCAAGCGCATACTCGTTCTGGTCTCCTTTCTCTGGTTTGGAGGAGTATTTGCATTCATCTATTATCTCGGCAAGCTGCCCATACCGGAAGTCGCACAAGGACTTTCCCTGATGGTGCTCGCCGCCGTGCCCATGGCGTTCCTGGGAGTCTTGCCCAACGCCATTCTCGCCGACATCGCAGAACACGACGCGCTCAAAACCGGCATTCGTCAGGAAGGCATGTTCTACGCGGCGCGCACCTTTATGCAGAAGGTCGGTCAAACCGCCGGGATCTTTGTGTTCGCCGTGTTGACCCAGTTCGGCATTGATGCCGGCAACGACATGGGCCTGCGTTACAGCGGCGTGGCCGGCGTGGTTTTGTGCGCGCTGGCCTTCGCCCTGTTCTTCGGCTTTAACGAGAAAAAGTTGCTTGAAGAAACCGCCGAAATGGAAGGCCGGCGCAAGTGAACGCGGCGCGTGTCCGGCGTGCGGCGGTCGGAATACAGGTTAATTCGTGAAAACAGCAATCTATCCTGGCTCCTTCGACCCGATTACGAACGGGCACATGGACATTGTCGAGCGGGCCAGCCGCATATTCGACCGGCTCATCATCTCCGTGGCGCGCAACTCCGCCAAAAGCGGCCTCTTCACGATTGACGAACGCGTGGATTTGATCCGCCGCGTAATTGCCGAGCGCAAGAACGTCGAGGTCGCTACATTCAGCGGGCTCCTGGTGGATTTTGCTCGCGAGGCCGGGGCCGTCTCCATCGTCCGCGGCATTCGGGCCGTCACGGACTTCGATTACGAGTACGCAATGTATCAGATGAACCACGAGATGAATCCGAACGTCGAAACCGTATTCCTGTTGGCGTCGGGGGAGTTCTCGTATCTTTCTTCGACGATTCTCAAGGAATTCGCTCGCTACGGTCGCGGCGTCGAGGCGTTTTGTCCCGCGGTCGTGAACGAGGCGCTGCTGCTGAAGTTCGGCCACAAGAGCTGATGGCGTGATCGACGAGCGCAAATTACTGGATACGGTTTACGAGATTCCGGCGCCGGAATACATCCTGTTCCGCTACACTCTCGCCGGACCCGTCACGCGTTGTTTCGCTGCGCTCATCGACCACGCCCTGGCGATTTTTATTGCGCTTCTGGTCGCAATGGCGCTCGCCATTTTTACCGGCCTGTCTTTTGCGAGCGGTTCGAATCTGGGCGCCGGTCTGGGCATGTTTTTGATTTTTGTGGCCATGTTTTCGATCAACTGGCTGTATTTCATTTTGCTGGAATGGCTCAATCGCGGTCGCACGGTCGGCAAGATGGCGCTCGGCATTCGGGTGGTGTCCGTCGACGGCAGCGCGCTCGACCTGATTCAGGTGGTGGTGCGGAACCTCGTGCGGGTGGCGGATATGTTTCCGCTGGCGCCCGTCTCGCTGCTCGGTCAGTTTGCGCCCTCATATGTATTCGGCGGCGCCGCCGCCTGGCTGAACGCGCGCAGCTTCCGACGACTGGGCGACATGGCGGCCGGCACGATTGTGATACGCGAGCAGCGTCCCTCAATCCGGGAAACGCAGCTGGAAAACGAAGACCGACTCGCGGCTCTGGCCGCGGATATGCACCTGCGCATTCTGCCGGCGCCGGCGCTCGCTCAGGGGCTTAACGATTTTGCGCAACGTTGGAGTCGCCTGAACCCGGCGCGGGCGGAAGAAATCGCCAGCGGCGTGGAAGAGTTCATCCGGCGCGTGTTTGCGGCCGAAGCCCTGGAGTGCAGTCCCGCGGAACTATTGCTCGCCGCTCACTATCATTTGTACCGACTCAAACGCGAAGAATCCCAGAGCGTCGCGGCCGCTGGCGCAAACAACGCGAGCGCCCGGACGGGCCAGCGAGGCGGCCTGTGACCCCGGCAAGTTTTGTACGCAAACGGATGGGCGAGTGGCGCGAGCTGGAAAGTTTGCTCGCCCGGATTGAGGACCGTCGCGATCGATCGCTGGATCCGGATGACATGCTGCGCTTTGCGCGCCTGTACCGGGCGGCCTGCACCGACTTGAGTCTGGCGGAGGCCTTCCGCCTGCCCGGCGAGATGCGCATGTTTCTGGAAGATCTGGTGTCGCGCGGCCACAGCAATTTGTACAGCTTTCGCAAACAACGCATCGCCACCTTGCGCGAGCTATTCTTTGAGAAAATTCCGGCATTAATCTACTCGGATGTTTTTATCCGAATCGCTCTGTTGGCGTTTTACATTCCCTTCGCCCTGTCTTTGTATCTCGGGTATGCGTCGCGGCCCTTCGCGATCGCCGTGGCTGGCGAGGCGCAGTTGGAGCAGGCCCTCGAGATGCATCTTGAGTCGCGCGAAAATCCGACGGCGGGCGGGGCGCTGGCCGGCACAGGCTTCTATATTTTCAATAACGCGAGTCTCGCGCTGATATGTTTCAGCGTCGGCATACTGGGCGGCGTGTTGTCCATCCTGGTGCTTTTGATGAATGCGGTGTACATTGGCGCGATTTGCGGCTTCCTTTTGACCACGCCCGCGCGCGACAACATTCTCAGCTGGCTGCCCGGCCACGGACCTTTTGAACTTACCGCCATTGCGATTGCGGCCGGCGCGGGACTGCGCATAGGTTTTTCGCTCATCGCCGCGCGCGGCCGCAGTCGACTGCGCGCCCTGCGCGAAGAATCTCAGGAATCGATCCCGGCAATCGCCGTGGCGGTGCTGCTCCTGGTAGTGGCGGCGTTTCTGGAAGCGGCCCTCGCGCCGGCCGAGCTGCCATTGCCCTGGAAGTTCGCCGTCGGCGGCGCGGCGACGCTGCTTTTGATCGCCTACTTCGGGGTCTACGGATCGATGGCGGCGCGGCGCGCGAAATCAAGGGGCGGCGACTGAATGGATATTCGCAACATTCAGTATCGACTGCGGCGTCGACGCCTGGACGAGATCTTCGATTTCGCCGCTTTGCTGATGCGAACGCATTTACGTGCGTATCTCCTGATCGCGGCGCCGCTGATCGCCGTATTTTTCACGGCGAACAGCGCACTTATTTATACGGTCGGCGCGCCGGACGACGGCGTGGCGTGGGAAAACAGCCTGCAGTTTTACATGATCCTGTTGGTTTTCGCCCAGTGCACCTTATTGAGTCTGCCGCTGACTCTGCTGAACGGGCGGCTGCTGTTCGAGGACCGTCCCAGCCTGAGGCGCATCTGGCGCGAGTCTGTGCAGCTCTTGCCCTTGTTTTTCTGGAAGCAGGTGGCGGTTCGTTTGACCTGGATTGTACCTTTGTTTATCACGCTGATTGGTCCGTATCGCGCGCTCATTCACAACTTCTTTCAAAACGAGGCGCTGACGCTGGAGCGCCTGCGCGGCAAGCAGCTGAATGTGCGCCTGGGAGCGATGGCCGCGGGCCTCGCCGAGCGCAGTTTCGCGTTTCTTTTGATCGCCGGCCCCTTGTACTTTCTGATGGTTCTGATCGTGTGGTTCAGCTGGAACAATTTGCTGGGCGCTCTGGATCTGGAGGATCGCTTCTGGTGGTTGGATGCGCAGTACTCGCTCTGTTCTCCAATCGTGAATCTGGCGACGCTGTGTTTCGCTGTGTATCATAATGCTGCGCGCTTTCTCTATTATGTCGACAGTCGTTCCCTGCGCGAAGGCTGGGATGTAGAGTTGGCGCTGGTAAAAGGCCTGCGCGACACGGACGAGGCGCGGGCGGCGCGATGAATTCCCTGGCGCACATGCGTGCGTATGCGGCGGGCCGCGCCGGCGGGGTGCGCGCGTTTGTCGTATTGTTTCTGCTGGCGCCGGCCTTTTTCAGCCTGGGCGGCGAAGAACCGCGCCCCGCACCTCAGGAAAGTCTAACGCCCATGCAGTTCTACGACGCTGCGCGCGATGACTATCGCACCTACAAACCCGAGGACATTCCCGTTCAGCAAGGCGGTTGTCACAGCCAACCCGGGTCGGCGCCAGGCCTGCCGGGCGGATTCTTGAATCTGCTGATGTACGCGGCCCTCGCGATCTTACTGGGCTTTATCATCTACCTGGTTGTGCGTTACATTCAGGAGCGCCGTTTGCTGGCGCAGCAGCTGCTGGAGGAGGAGGCGAGCCTGGTTCACCATTCAGCCGTGCCGGAAAATCTGGCGCGCGAAGCCGGATTGAATGAACCCTTGAGTTTGAAGCGTCTGCGCGAGTTAATTCAGGAAAGTCTTGCTGCGGCCGACTACCGCCGGGCGGCAATTTTTATCTTCCTCTTCTTGCTGCTGAAAGCGAGCGCGTTGGGCTGGTTCGCCATGCACAAGGACTTCACGGCGCGCGAATATCTGCGCGCGTTTGAAACGAGCGATCCCGCTCCGCGTGAGACCCTGGGGCCGGCGTTTCGCGATGCAGTGCGCTTGTTTGAACTCGCGCTGTATGGCGATCGGCCGCCGCCGGCCCAGGAAACTCTAGAACTCTGGCGGCGCCTTTCGGAGGCCTTGCCATGAGATCCGTTATTGCATTGCGTCGGCCGATGCGGCGGGCTCTGCAGGCGGGCGCGCTGGCGCTGTGTCTGGCCGCGCCGGCATGCGGCGGCTGCCAGAAGAGCAAATTGTCTCCGGAAAGCTATGGCCGCTATGTTCCGAACAGCATCAACGGCTTTGAGGCGATGGAGTCCTTGTTTGAAGGTCCGGGGCGCGAAATCATGCGCAGCTATTACGTGACCAAACGCGTACAGGCGGAAGCCGATTTAATAGTCTTCTTTGAGACGGATGCGCCCTACAACGACAGCGAACAGTTGCTTGATCTTGAAGCGTGGCTTATGCGCATGAGCGACGAAGACGTTGCACAACAGCGCCGTCGCATTGAGCAGGGACTGGCAGACGAGCCGCCGCTCCCCGCCGATGAACCGGCCGAAGGCGGCGAAGGGTCCGGCGACGGAGCGCCGGCGGACGACGAAGCGCAGCCGGCGGAGGATCAGGTCATTGATCCGCGCAATGTTCATCGCCGCCTGCCGTCGTCCGGCGCGCAACTGGCGCTGCAGGAACCGGCGGAAGGCGAAGCGGATAGCGAAACCGGCGAAACCGGCGAGGCGTACGGCGAGCCCGGATCCGAGCCGCCGGCGCCCGAAGACGCGGATCGCTACCGAACCATTCTCTATTTCTTGCAGGATACCGATGCGAGCGCGGCCTATTGGGAAATGCTGACCGAACAAATGAAAGGCGTTTCGCCCCAGGCGGAATACTGCCAGGAAGAATTCGCGCAGCGGCTGATGTATCGCCGGCCGATGTTTCCGCGCGCGCAGGCTCCGTTCAGCGCCATGCGCGTCGTCGATCCGGAAGGTCGGTTGAATCGTCGGCTGATTCATAATCCTTCCGTATTTACGGTCGCGCCCACAGGTTTTCCGGTGCGTCACGCCCCCGGCGCCGCGAAGCCAATGTTTTCCGACATCAACGTGTTTGCGCGCCCCTTGCTTTCCACGGCGGACGGTCACGATTTAATTCGCGAGTTGTATCTGCCTGCGGCCCGGCTGATTCTGGTCTACAATACAGAGCCGTTTTTGAATCATTCGCTTGTGCGCAAGGAGTATCGCAGGCTTGCGCGCGAGCTGATCGATTACGCGCTGCTTGCGCCGGACCAGACCGATGATACGACGCGTCAGATTGCAATTGTCAGTCGCTCGCTCACGCCCGCGCAACGCGCGGCGGCCGAAGAGTCTCTGTTTTTGCGGGCGCTCACGGCCTTCCCGATCAACTTCATTTTCGCGCAGTTTGTTTTCGTGCTGGCAATGTTTTTGCTTTCGCGCTGGCCGCACGAACGCCGCCCGCTTGCGGAGAATTCCGCCGGTTCGCGCGAATTTCTGGAGCACATTCGCGCGCTGGGCAAACGCCTCAGTCGTTCGAAGAATCGCGCGGCGGCCCTGGAGCCGCTGGTCGCCTATCGACGCAAAGTCGGAGCGGAAGACATTACGCCCTTAATTAATAGAATGTTTGCATCGTCCGGAGGGCCGGGCGCGGCCGCCGGGTCGCCCGAAAAAACGCAAATCGAAAGGAAGGAATACTGATATGAACGAAGGCCTCAGCGAAGATATACGCGCGACCGCGGAAGCGATTAATCAACTCAAGCGCGAAGTTTCCCGGGTCTACGTCGGCCAGGAAGAATTGGTGCTCGGCGTTCTGGCCGCGCTTTTTGCAGGCGGCCACGTGTTGATTGAGGGCGTTCCGGGCCTGGGCAAGACTCTGCTGGTGCGCGCGCTGGGCAAGGGCCTCGGTTGCAATTTTTCGCGTATTCAATTTACGCCCGACCTGATGCCGTCGGACATTACCGGTTCGCACATCTACAATCAGAAAGAGCAGAAGTTTGCGTTTGTTCGCGGTCCAATCTTCACCAACCTGTTATTGGCCGACGAGATCAATCGCGCGCCGGCGAAGACGCACTCGGCCTTGCTTGAGATCATGCAGGAACGTCAGGTTACGATCGACAATCGCCGGTACCCGATCGACGCGCCCTTTTTCGTGCTCGCAACGCAAAACCCCGTTGAATCCGAAGGCACCTACAGTTTGCCGGAGGCCCAGCTTGATCGCTTCCTGTTGAAATTGCTGATTCATTATCCGAATGAGGCGGAAGAAAAGAGCATTCTGAGTTTGCATGCAACGAACGATCGCTTCGACGAAATCGAGTCGATTCAGCCTGTGCTTTCGCCGGAGCGGATTATTCGCGCGACGGCGGCGGCGGCGAGCGTGCGGGTTTCGGAGGCTGTCATCGATTACATGAACCGACTGGTTCGCGCCACGCGTGTGCGCCGGGACATCTATCTGGGATGTTCGCCCCGGGCGGGCATCGCCCTTCTGCGGACCGCGCGCGTTCTGGCGATCATGGAAGGGCGCGATTTCGTGATACCGGACGATGTGAAGCGCCTGACTCCGCCGGCTTTCCGCCATCGGATCATATTGACGCCGGAAGCGGAAGTTGAGGGCCGCACCGCCGACGATGTAATTCGCGATCTACTGGCCAGCGTCGAAGCTCCCGTGCGCGCAGACTGAGCGGCGCCCGGCGGATTATCATGATCTATCCGACGGACAGGTTTCTGCGACTGTTGATCCTGCCGCTCGCGGCGGCGATCGCGCTGCCGGTCCTTGCGCTCTGGCCCGAACTCGCGCCTTTTGCCGCAAGCGAGCGCGAGCTTGGCCTATTGCTTTTGCTGATTAACGGCGCGCTCGTGGCTGCGCTGTTGCTCGACGCCCTGACCATTCCGCGGTCGTCTCGATTTCGCGCCGAACGGTCGCATGAAACGGTGTTTTCCGTAAATTTCGCCCACCGCGTGCAGCTGGATATTCTGATGAAATCCGGCCTGCGTAACGCCGTACGTGCGCGCGTTTTCGACGATTCCGGCGACTTTATGCGCGTGCGCCGGTTTCCGCACGACATGGAATTGCGCGCCGGCAAGAACTCGATAGAGTATCGCCTGCAGATTCGCCGACGCGGTCGCTACGCGCTGCGGCGCGTTTATATCACCGGTTATTCCCTGCTGGGCTTCTCGCGCCGGGTCTATCGCGTTCCCGTCGAAACCGAAATTCGCGTTTATCCGGATTTGAAAGCCGTTAGCCGGTACGCTCTTCTGGCTCGTAAATCCCACCTGGGCTTGCTGGGCATTCGCCGGGCGCGCCGCGCCGGCGGAGATACCGACTTTGAACGCATGCGCGAGTTTCAAAGCGACGATGAGTTTCGCCACATCGACTGGAAAATGACGGCGAAGCAGAACCGACTTATCGTGCGAACCTATCAGCTGACGCAAAACCAGACGATCATCTTCATGATCGATTGCGGGCGCATGATGACGGCCGAATTCGATGGTCGGTCCCTGCTTGATTATGCGCTGAACGGGGCGCTGCTCCTGTCGCACGTGGCGCTGCGCCAGGGCGATCGGGCCGGCATGCTGGCCTTTGGGGCGGGCGTGCATCGCTATGTGAAGCCCGCCGCGGGGCCGGTTCAAACGCGCCGCTTAATACAGGCCGCTTACGATCTTTTTCCTGCGCACGAAGAAAGTAACTTTGACTCAGCATTTCAGTTTTTGAATACGGTGTCGCGTAAACGCAGTCTGGTCTGCCTGATTACCAATGTAATCGACGATATGAATGCGGAGCAGTTGCTGTCGTATCTGGGCGCAATCTCCGGGCGGCATTTGCCTTTTGCCGTTCTGTTAAAACAGCGGGAAATTCAGGGGCTGCTGGATCGACCGCCGCGTTCGCCGGCGGATTTATTCGAGCAGTCCGCGGCTGCGGATTTCCTGTTGTGGAAGGAAAACGCCGTGCAGCGTCTGAAAAATCGCGGCGTCTTATGCCTGGAAGCCTTTCCCGATCAGCTGGATTCCGCCTTGATCAACGAATATTTGAAGATTAAAGCGAAGAAACTCCTCTAACGTGTCAGCGCAGGTCCAGCCAGCGCAGCAGTCGGCGGTATTCTGCGAGTCCGAGAGACTCCTGCAGGCAATATTCAGCGGCCGCCAGCCTCTGGGACAGGTAGTTGATTACGTCGTAACTGAAGCGCAGCGGCGCCCGCGGGCGTCGTTTTTCGACGCGCATGGTCGCAGTGTGGACCAGCCGGTCCGCCCGATCCGCCAGGCGATCGATTAGCTCATCCGGACTTTGTTCCCAGCGCCCCATAGGTAACAAATGTATAGCCCTCCAGACCTGCGCAAGCAGATTTCCCGCCGGACGGAGCGGCTCAGCGGGCGAAGGCGCCCGGCGCACGCCGGTCCAGAAAGGAGTCCATATAGGCCTCGTACCGGGCCCGATTCGTATCAATCGAGCGCCCGTGTTCGGCGCCCCAGTCCGTAATCTGCAGCTCGCCGACGCCAGGCGCTAGGGCGGCGTGGATCGCACGGGAATGCTCGACCGGAGTGAAGGCGTCGCTCGCCGAATGCAGCAGCAGGACTGGCGCCCGAATAGCGGGGGCGTATTTTAAAGGCGACACGTCTTCCGGTTCGAATTTTGCCCGCCAGGCGGCGAACGCGAGCGCGCCGTTGAACAGGGGGAGCACCGCGCGGGTGTATTGTTTCACGCCCTGTGTCTTAAGTATGGACGGCAGGCTCTCATAGGGCGAGTCCGCAATGACAAAAGCCGTGGCGGGTTCGCGGGCGGCGGCCAACAACGCGATCGCCGCGCCCATGGATTCGCCCACGAGACCAATCTGCGAAACTGGAATGCCGCGCTCCTTTGCCAGCCAGCGCATGACGGCGACTGTGTCGTCGCGCTCATAATATCCATAGGCGCCATAGTCGCCGGCGGACTCGCCATGGTAGCGCGCATCCATCGCGACGAGATCGCAGCCCCGACGCCAGAGGGGCGGCGCGTATTTGAGCGCGCCCCAGCGCGTGCCGGTATGGCCGTGCAGCAAAAGCGCCGCACAGGGACGCCCGGCTGGATTGGCAAAGCGCCAACCTTTGAGCGCGCCGATGTCAATCGGGACGGAAATTTCCTGCGGCGCGTTCAGACCGAAGTCCGCCCAGCCGGCGATCTTGAGGTTAGCCTGATCGGTTGCGACCGAGTGCGTTTCGAATTTTACTATAATTCCGGAGAAATACCAGGCCGCGCCCGTATAGACGAGCGCCAGCAGAACGCCGGAAACCAAAAGGAGACGCAGGACTTTGCGCATAGGCCTGAGCAGGCCCGGGCGCGGAGGCGGGTTCAAGCCTTTTTCCGCGGTCTCTGCGCTCGCGGCGACAGGCCGCGGCGGCAGAGTGAGAGGTTCGTGAATAATCCGGACTAGTTAGCGGATGCGCCCGGCGCCGTTTCCGCCGCGCCAAGCAGCTCGAAAAGCTCCTGATACGCGCGGTCGCGTTCGCGCACGCGCGTTTTCTTGATGGCCTTTTTAAGGACATCCTCCCATTTTTTTTCCGGCAGATCCTGCTTCATGTCTTCCAGGACTTCCAGAATATCCACGTTGTCGCGCGAATTGAAAATTTCGTTCTCATCGTAGCGAAACATTCCAAACAGGCGTTCGATATAGTCGCCGACACTGGCGTCGCCGCCGCCGCCGTCCCGGCCCTTCACGCTGCGTTCTTTTTTTTCCGCGCGCTTGAGCTCGCGTTCGATCCGTTCGATTTCCGTTCGTTTCATGACGTTACCCCGGGCGCTCAGAAGAACGCTTTAGCGAATTTGAGGATGCCCTGTTTCCACGGTACGCGGTGCGAAACGCCGGACTGATTCTCAAAGTTCGCTCTATTCTCAAGATACCACTTGTAGTTGCGAATGAGCGCGTCCTGGTTGGAAAACTTGGGTTTATATCCCAGAATTCGCTCGGCTTTTTCGATCGATACAAACGAGTCTTTGCTCGCCGTTTCGTACACCCATTTGTAAAGAGGCGAAAGTTTCAGCGCTTCCAGCAGGCGCAGGGTGATAATCAGCGGCGCCGCTGGAAAGCCCAGAATACGCTTGCCAAACCCGGCATAGTCGAGAACGGCCTGGTAGTCTTCGCGCATCGTCTTAAATTCTTTTGCGCCAATATTGAATGTATCGTTGGCTTTGTCGCCGGGCTTGGTGGCGCACAAATAGATCGCCGCGCAGAGATCTTCGACGTCCAGCAGCTGGTAGCGGTTGCGACCATTTCCAATCATGGGAAAATTGTGTCCGGTGGCCGCCCAGTCGTAGAAGAGCGCGAACACGCCCAATCGCTCCGGTCCAATGAAGGACTTCGGCCGTATGACGGGCGCGTACAGACCTTTTTTGCGGAACTCCAGGCAGACTTGCTCCGCCAGGATCTTCGCTTTGCCGTAGGGGCCCACGCCGTCGAGTTTATCGTCTTCGTAGAGCGGATGGTGGTCCGGAATGCCGTAGACCGCGGTGCTCGAAACGTGAATCGCGCGTTTTACCTTATTTTCAAAAGACGCCTGCATCACGTTGCGGGTGCCGTCAACGTCGGTCGTCATGATGTCGCGTTCGGAATAGAGCGGAAGAGCTGCGGCCGTGTGGATGACCACGTCGCGACCTTTTGTCGCCTTGCGCATCAATTCGAGATCGCGAATATCGCCGCGGATAATTTCGACGCGGTCTTTCTCCGGATAGTCGAAGTCGGCCACGTCGACTATCGCCACTTTGTGCTTTTGTGCGTGCAGGTAGCGGACAAGATTGATGCCCAGGAATCCTGCGCCGCCGGTAATCAAATATTTTGCCATCGGGTCCGTCCGGAGAGAAAAATCTTTCCGTTACTAAACAGACGTTTCCCGAAATAATTTCAAGACTTTCGCCCCCGGCCGGGGCGCCCGGCTCCGGGGGCCGGGCCGGTCCGGTCGGGGGGCGAGCCAGCCGGCCGGCGGCGCAGGGACGGGAGGGAGCGGAGTCGCCGCTTAACGATATACGAAGCCGTAAATATCGGTGATGGTCGGGGTCAGAATCATGCTGAACGGCGGCAAAATCAGGCAGAGATTCAAAGCCGAAACGTTCGTAATTTCCATGCGCGATGCGCCGGCCTTCCGAGCGTCGGCCGTGAAATCGGCGAGGCTTTCGTCCACCGTCGCATTTCCAATGACCGGCGCCACGCCGCAAAAAAGGTGCAGGGCGTAATTGGTCGTGTTCTGGAACTGCGCCGGCCGGCCGCTTGTGGTTTCCACGCCGTTAAACCGTTTGCCGACCGAACTGGTGCTGCAACCGGCGATCAGAGCGGCGGCCAGCAGCGCCGAAGCGAATGTGAAAAACTGGGTGACTTTCATTTGTTAGCGATCTCCTGCTTGATTTTAGAACCTGATGGAAGCAGCCGGCTGCGCTGGCGCGGCTAAATCCACTCTTCTTTTCCTTTTTTGATTACAATTTCTCCCTCTTCGTCAAGTTTGCGCGCAACATTCAACACGTATGCGCGCGCCTCGTTGATTTCCTTAACTGAGATGGGGCCGCGTCGATCCATTTCTTCCAGAACGTCGGCGGCGCGATTCTGGGACATGGCATTGAAGCAGTGTCTGCGGATTTCCTCGCCAGCGCCGCGCAACGCCGCCGCCAGCAGCATGTCGTCGTTGATCCGTGCGATCAGCAAACGCATTTCGGATTGTTCCAGGTTTAAGAGCTCTTCGAAAGTATACAGGCGATCTTTTACGTCGTCGATGAGGTCCGGCGCCTTGCGCTCGATCACGCCGAGGATTTCGTCTTCGTAGCGCCGATCCATATGGTTAAGGATGCTTGCGAGCGTTTCCGTGCCGCCGATCTCCGAAAATACTTCGGTGGCGCGCTTCTCGAACTTCTCGCGCAAGGCCTGGGCCACGCGTTGCACGGCCTCGGGATGGATGCGCGCGGTGCGCGCCAGCCGCAGGGCGATTTCCGCGCGAAAGTCGTCCGGCATGAGCCGCATCACGTTGGCGGCGATGCGCGGTTTTAAGAACGACAGAGCGACGGCGGCGATTTGCGCATGTTCCTGGGCGAGTGCGGCGGCCAGCCCGGCGGGCTCGATTTTTTCCAGAAAGCTGAAGTCGGCGTAGAGGTCGCGCCGGGTCAGTTTGCCCAGGATCTCGCTGGCGCGGTCTTCGCCGTGACTCAGTTCCAGAATTTTGCGCGCTTGATCCACGCCGCCGCGCACCGGCGCCTCAAAGTCGCGTACTATCGAATCAAAGTCGGCGAGGATTTCACGGCGCTCTGCGCCGGTGATATGATCAATGCGCGACATCTCCGTCATCACGCGCTCGATTTCGCGCGGTTCCAGTTCCTTGAGAATCTGCGCGGCCTGGTCGGCGCCCAGCGCGAGCAGCAGCCGGGCGGCGCGCTTGACGCCGGCGCCGTCGCGCGCGGCTTCGGGATGCGCCGCCATCTGCGATTGGAAGGCGCGCAGCAGGCCCTGATCCGTTACTGTCACGTCGAGCCGGCTGCCGGTGCGCGGCGCGTTGGCGGGGGCGGCTGCAGAGGCGGAGGCCGCACCGCTGGCCGGCCTGGGTTTGGGGCCCGGCTTGCTGGCCGGTTTACGAAACAGGGGCATGGTCCCCTGATGTGACATAATCCAGAGCACGGCAAGCCTTATTCGCGGCGTTGGCGGGCGGGGCGCCAGCGGGCCGCCGCCCGCGTCGGAACTATTCGCCGCCGATCGCCGCTTCGCGGAGGAGCAGGGTCGGCGCAACGGTCGCTCCGAGGCGGAAATCCAGATCGTCGCCCACGCCGTCCAGTTTGCCCAAAAGATCCAGCAGGTTGCCGGCCAGGGTGATTTCCTGCACCGGATATGCGAGCTGGCCGTTTTCGATCCAGTAGCCGGCCGCGCCCTGAGAGAGATCGCCGGTTACGCTGTTAAACCCGCTCCCGAACAGCTGATTGATATACAGCCCGCTCTTGACGCTGGCGATCAGCTCGGCGGGCGGCGCGCTGGCGGCCGCCAGTCTCAGATTGGTCGTCCCGGTCGACGGCGCGCTGCTGTAGCCGCGAGAAGCGTGGCCTGTGCTGCGCCCGTTCAGGCGCCGGGCGCTGTAACTGTCGGCCGGATGTTGTTTAAGCACGCCGCGTTCCACCACGACCAGCGGGGCGGAGCGAACGCCTTCGCCGTCAAAGGCCCGCGACGCGACGCCGTCGGGGAGGGTGGGATCGTCGACCAGGGTGAACAGTTCCGACGCGATGCGCTGACCGAGGCGATCCGTGAGAAACGAGGCCTTCCGGTAGATTGCGCCCGCTGACGCCGCGCCAAAGACCATGCGCGCAAAGCTGCGCGAAACGAGCGGGTCCAGTACGACCGGCGCCGCCTGGCTCTTTACCTTGCGCGCGCCGAGCTTGGCGATCGTACGCTCGCCGGCGCGCCGGCCGATCGCCTCCGGGCTCTCCATCGCAGCTGCAAAGCGATGCGTATTGTACCAGTAGTCGGTTTGTTTTACGCCCTGCTCTTCGGCCGCGAAGGACGCGGACAGACTGGCGTAGGTGCCGCGCCGTTCTCCGGAAAAGCCGCGCGAGTTTACGAGGATTGTGCGACCGCGACTGTCGCCCCAGCTTGCTCCGTCCGAATTGTTAATGCGCGGGTCGATGGCGAAACCGGCGGCTTCGGCGCGGCGAGCTCGTTCGATACGCTCGGCGGCGCTGAGTCCGGCGAGACTTTCATCGAACACCTGAATGGGGCCGGCGTAAGCGCCCAACCACTCGGGGTCCGGCAGTCCGTTGGCGGGATCGGCGTCGGATACTTCCGCCATCGCAAATAGATCGTCCGCCAGTTGATCAAGCGAGCGGTCGAGAAAATCGGAAGTGTAAGCCAGGGCGCAGGCGCCGTTTTTGAAAATCCGCATGCCAATGCCGCGACTGATCGACTCTTCCAGCGTTTCGATCTCGCCCATGCGCACCGTCACGCTGAAGTCCTGCGACTCGGCATAATAGACCTCGGCGTCGTCCGCGCCGCGACTTTTCAGTTTGCGCAGCACATCGGCGGCGAGTTCCAGGGCTTCGATTTCTTTTTCTGATGGGGCGGCTGGCATGGCTTTCTTTGCGCTCAGTATCGCCTGTCTGGCGGAGCGACTGATCGGGTATAGAGGTTCATTGTTTGGAATACAGAAACTCAGCCGGTGCGCGAGCCGCCGACAGTGATTTCCGAAACGCGCACGGTGGGTATGCCCATGCCGACGGGAGCGGATTGGCCGTTTTTTCCGCAGGTCCAGCCGCCGTCCGTAAATTTGAGATCGGATCCGGCCATGTCGATGCGTCGCATCACTTCCGGCCCGTTGCCAATCAGCGTCACGCCTTTCAGCGGCGCGGTCAGTCGGCCGTCTTCGATAAGGTAGCCTTCTTCGACGCTGAAAACAAAATCGCCTTTGGTAATATCCACCTGTCCGCCGCCGAACTTGCGCGCGTAGACGCCGCGCTTGACGGAGCGCAAAATTTCTTCCGGGTCGTGCGGGCCCGCTTGCATGTAGGTGTTCGTCATGCGCGGCATGGGCAAATGGGCGAAACTCTCGCGTCGGCCATTGCCCGTCGGCGCTGTCTTCATCTGTACTGCGCTGATGCGATCATTGATGTAGCCGCAGAGGACGCCCTTTTCGATGAGCGTGGTGGAAGACGCGGCCGCGCCCTCGTCGTCAATATTGATCGAGCCGCGCATGTTCGGGAAAGTGCCCGCGTCGACGATCGTACACAG
>JAVHPJ010000076.1:0-52472 GCA_036170535.1 Leptospirales bacterium
GGGTAAACTCTTCCTCGCGCAGAATCAGTCCGTTAAAGTAGCGCAGTCGTTTAATATCTTCGGCCATGGCAGTGTGTATCCGTTTTCGTCCGTCAGCGTTTGGTGCGTGTTACAGATTGGGATCGCCCTGGTCGCCTTGTTCCACAATGGAACCGCCAATCAGCGTATCCTCGCCAATCGTCGACTTCACTGCGATTTGTAACGAGGGCACGTCCAGGAATATATCGTACGTCGTGTGCGCCGGCTTTTCGCGATCGATGATTTTTCGCACAGATGCAATGTAACGGTCGAGGTCTTCGCGTTCCTGGGCGATGGCGATTATTTCCACCTGGAAATAATACGGGCGTTCATAAATCATCACGTTTCCGCCCACAACCGTCGTTTCGCCCACAATGAATTCGTCCGTGAAGTCGCGAATGACCACGTTTGTGTCGCCGGCGTAGACTTTGAGATACTCGACCAGGCCGGCCTGGGTTCCGCGCAATTTGTAGAGCTGCAGCGCGCGTTGAATCAGCTTGCGATTGCGCGTCTCGCGATCAGCGGGCAGCGGCTGGAGTTGCACCGGCCGTTCGCGTTGCAGCGCGTTATAGTCCGTGGCGCCGTACCAGTCAATCGCCGGTTCGAGATCGACGGCGACCCATGACGCCAGCCACTCGAGAAATTCCGGCGGCGTGCGAAAGGGATCAAAGTACATCTCGACCTGATCCAGCAGGAGTTCCAGACCGCGGGCCGGATTGTCGGAGCCAGGATCGGGCGCAAGCGTTGTCGCCGGATCGCCGTCCAGAACCGTCTCAAAGGCGGCCAGAAAGCGATTCAGAAAATCGGCCTGCAGGCCGTCGCCCTGTTCGCGCAACACGGCGGGCAGGCGCTCTATATATTTGCTCTGTGTAATCATTTTCGCTTCCTTGTTGTGCGATTACAGCTCTACGAACGTAACCGTCGCCGCTCCGATCGCAATGGTTTCCCACAAATCGACGCTTACATCCGGTCCGACTTCTATGTTGTTGATTGTGAAGCGCACGCGGTCGACGTGGTCAACGTCCGGATCGTCTTCGAGCAGCTTGTAAAACTCCGAGCGATACAGCGCGCGGCCGGCCGGCCAGCCTTCGCCGTCGGGTCCGCCGTCGATCGGATCGAAAAATCTTGCAATGCTCTGGGCGATGCGCGCGCCCGCGGACGTGCGTTCCGTCTGCGGCTTTGGAAATACGAAGGCTTCGGCGTTAACTCTCACGTAGCGCGGACCTACGGCGTGAATGCGCGTTGTGATCACGCAGCGTTCCTTGAGCAGCGCCTCGATCTCGTTCAACAGCAGGGCCGACGGCGCCGGCAGGGGGGCCTGGGCGGCGTCCACGTAAATGCTGCCCGCGATGCGCCGCGGAATCACCACGACTGTTACGTGTCCTCGACGTTCAATCTGCGCGAGCGTGGTCAGCGGCTCCGGCGGGTTCTCCAGATTTATGTTGTTGAGAACCACAATTCGGCCGCCCAGCCCGCTTTGCAGCGACTCCATTTTCTTCAAAGTGAGATCGACGTAGTCTTCGACCGTCACCGCGCGATAGCGCTCGCGCAATATAGCCTGCGCCTTGCTGACGCCTTCTTCGAGGGTCGTGTAGTCCGCCGGGCTGGTCAAACCGAGCAGGCGCAGGAAAGTCGCGTAATTGCGCAGGGGCAACAGGTTGCTGCGATAGATCGTTTGTTCTACGAGCCACGCAAACAGCTCAAGCAGGGTCACGCCCGCATCGGTCGGATTGTGGTTGGTCCACGCCGGATTGTAGCGGGCGATCAGAGCGCGCGTTTCTTCGAACAGACTGTCGAAGTCGCGATCATCCAGTTGCGGCAAAGGAACAGGCATGGTAGTCTCCCTTACGCTCCCGCCGTTTGCAGAGCGCGAATTGTGTGTACTCCGGAACTCGTCACGTTGCTTGCTCCGAGCGGCAGAAAATCAACTTCGTCGGACACTTCGTCCATAAAGCCCAGCTGCGTGGCATAGCCGGGGTACGAGAGCTCCCAGTCGTCGCCGGGCGCAGGAACGGCGACCACGAGACTTGTCAGCGGCTCCGCGGCGTTCGCCGTCACGGAGACGAGCAGGGTGGAGCGCGCGCGACCGTTGGTCGTTTCGACCGTGCTGCCCGCTGGAAAATCGTCGAGGGCGAAAGCCGGACTCACAGTAAGCGTCCCGTCCTGCACATCCGTTACAATGAGATTGAGTTCCAGGGCGCCGTTTCTTACGATCACGCGATCGCCCTGACGAAAACCGATCGCCATGAACTCGCTCACGCTTACGTCTTCTTTCAGTTCGCGTCCGGTGATCATGCGCATCGAAACGTTTTGCGCCCCGCGCACGCCGGTCACAATCAGTCGGCTGCCGCGCGGATACGGCGTCAGGCTGACGAAAGGCCGCAGCGGGAATCGCAACATATACGCCTGTACGGCGCCGCGAATCACTGCGCGCGTTACGTAGTCCACGCCGGGCACGGTTTCGATTCGTTGATAGATCTCGGTTACATAAACGCTGCGGCCGAATTCCCAGCCGCGCCCGTCCGGGCCGCCGCGCAGCGGATGAAAAAAAGTTTTGAGCGATTCGTTAATCGCCGATTCGACCAGTTTGGCGTCGTTGATGTTAACGTAGGCCACGTCGACTTCGACCGCGACACGCAGGTACTCGGGCGGGATTACGTTAATCTGCACCGGGCCGCCCAGGACCAGATGCGCCGTGCAGCGTTCCAGAAGATAATCACTGACCACATTAATTAATTCCTGCGATGGATTCGGCTGATTCTCATCGCTATCGGGAATAATCAGCACGGTCACCCAACCGGTCTGGAACAGGAGTCCGGGGTCCGTCGTGGAAAGGCAGCGCGCCCGCGCGACCTCGGGACTCGCGTCGCGCGCAAGCGATTCAAAGTCCTCCGGCGTTACCGCGCGATCGCGGTGTTTGATCGTTTCCGGGCCTCGCCGCTGCAGGCGCTCCAGGCTCTCCTGGTCGGCTCCGCCTTCCGCGGCGCCGGGATTATACACTTCTTTAACTACTGGCAAGGCGCTCCGCAGTTGGTTCACCTTGCCGGCGGGCGCATTGCCCCGCGCGCCGCCGCCGTAGCGATACAGTTCGGCGATGATGTTGTTGCGGCCGGCCGGAGGAATCAGGCCGCGCACGCCGTCGCCAAAGCGGAGCTCGGCCGTCGCCGGGTCCAGGGTGTAATGGCGCGAACCGGGTCCGGACAGGCCGAAGCTTGCGACCTTGCTCCAGCGCACGCGATAGCCCGTAATGGCGCCGTTGGCATCAAGCAGAGCCCCGACGGCGTCTGCGCCCTCCGCCGCGACGACCGCATCGCGGTCCTCTTCCGTAATCGCGGGTTCGATCACGACGACCTGTTCGCCGGCGGTCAGATTTTTCTTCGCCAGCGTGAAGCTTTGGTCCGGTTCGCCGTTCGAGGAACCCAACAACTCTTCGCGCGCGGTCACATAGTTTTCCGCATAAACTGCGTTCAGATGTATTGCATCCAGTTCCGGATTGCGCGCGAAGGAACCGCTTTCCACCCGGACGCGCAGCCAGTGCAGGTTGGATCCAAACAGCGGGGCGCTCGCGGCGTCGCCGGGAACGAGCAGCTGCAGAATATCTTTTCGACGCAGCCCGCGCGTCCCGTCGTTAATGGTTACGCCGCTCCAGCGCGCGCCGGTCCAACGCTCCCAGAGCAGTTGGGCCGAGTCTTCGTCGCTTGCGCGCGTGAAGGGATTGGGCCGGACGGGCAAAAACAGCGACAGCGCGGCGTTGGCGATCGCTCGATCAAAACCCAGATACAGCGCGTTTTCCGTGTCCGTCACGCGTCGGAAAAACGCCCGGGGGGCGATCTCTGCGAGCGGCGCGGCGTTTGCGAGCAGCGCCGCGCTGAAATCGGAGAAATGCGAGTTGTTCAGTGCAACGACCTGCTCGACCGGCGCCGTCGTCTGCAGGGAAAACGAAAACGTCGCGCTGGCAATCGACGGCGGTTTGAAAGTCGCCGGGATGAACTGGCCGTACGGATAGTTCGGCAGGACCGGCGTGGAGTCGAAGAAGCCCTCCGCCCCGTAGTTTCCCTGGACGATGCGCGCCCGGATCCAGCGACTCTCCGTTCCATTCTGGCGCAAGAGCGGAATGTTCGGACATAAAAAGCCGACGACGCCCGTATCGGTAAAGCCGTAGGTCGTTTCGTAAAACTGCAGCGGATCAGCCGGCGCCGGAACGGGCGTTCCGGCTTCGGTCGTTTCGCCCAGCAGGGCCCAGGCGGTCCCGTTCCAGTATTCGAAACGGATGACAAGATTGTTCGATGCTACGACCGCGACGCTGGCTGAACGGGCGAACGCGATAGTCACGGCCGCGCCGGGTTTTTGCAGGGCTTCGTCAGATGATATGTAAAACGTATCGTTGAAATCCGGCCGGCGACCGAACGGATAAAAGTCGCGGGTCACGTCAATATCAGAACCGTTAAACGCGGCGGCGTCCGGCGCCTTTGGGGCGCTTGTTTCCAGCAGCAACGTTGCCGCGACGGTTTCTATTTCCGGCGCATTGTAAGCGTTCAGACGCAAGTCGGTCAGTTCCGGCGCCGCTGCGGCGTTGTAGGCGCCGGAGACAATGCGAAAGCGCAGCCAGCGTCCTGCCGGAAACGAACCGGGATACGCGTGCGGGCGCGCTTCCGGAATGGCGGGACAGAAGAACTTTACGAACCCGTTTTGCGTGAATGCGTTCGTTTCGTCCTCGATATCGTACAGGGCGCCGGTGACAGCGCCGCTCGAGCTGATCGCGCCCATGCTGATCCACGCGACGCCGGTGTTATACTCGACGCTGATCAGCGTCGGACTCAGGGGAACGACCGACGCTTCCAGTTCAAACTGCAGCTCAACGCGCGCATTTTTGAATTCCAGGACCTCGTCTGCGCGGATCAGCAGCGCGGCGTTGGTTGTCGGCGTCGGACCAAAGATGGCGCCGCCCGGAACGCTCAGCGCAGTATCGTTTGCGAAAAGCAAATCCGCCGTACGGTTGGCGCGATTTTCAAACCGCGCGGCGGGCAGGGAGCTTTCGAGGCGGGCAAAGATCCAGCGCGACTCAGTCTCGCGGCGCTCGTCGGCCTGACCCGGCCGCGGCTCAAGCCAGCCGCCGATCGGTCTGGCTTGCGGCGCGGGCAAGTTGCGAAACTCGATGACCCCGCTCCTGAGCAGGCGCGCCACCTCGCGCTCGGGGCCGGCGGGATTGGCCAGATAGGGAGACAGTTCAATCGGGTCCGGAGCGGCGGCGCTCCACGCGTACCACCGCAGATTCCATTCTTCGTCGTCCATGCGAATCGGGCGATGGAGCGTCACTGCGAGCTGGAGCGCGCCTTCGCCTTTGTAGTCAAAAAGACTCGCATGACCAAAGTAGACCGAGCGCGGAATAGCGGTGCGCGCCAGAAACAAAGTTTCCGGCGCGGGCGCCGGGCCGTTCACCAGATGAACGTGATCGGTGAAGCGATCCGAAATCGGATCGATGGATACCACGCGAGCGAGTTTCGCCGCGGAAATGATCAGATCCTGAACGGTCTCAAAAATTACCGGATCGGCGTCCGTACCTTCCAGCGCCGTTTGCGTGCCGGTCGGAATCAGCACTGAATCCGGCGCGCTGGCCTGCGTCTTAAAGACCAGCGGAACCCGCGCCGGTTGCGGCGACTGCAGGTCGAAACCGAGCATAGAAAGGAACGCGAGCAGGTTCTTTTCCGGAATTCGGTTGACCCGTTGAATCGCAATCTCCGTGAGCCGTGCGAACAGCTGAGCCAGCGCTTCGACGTTCTTGTCGGCGGCGACGGCCGAGACGCTCGCGTACTCCGGCGCGTGCTGCGCAATCAGAGCTCGCAGTCGGGTCGCAACGTCGGCCTGACGACGCAGGTCAATAAGTGGCGTTTGTATTAGATCATTCATGGCTCATGCGCTCCCGATAATATTCAGCCATTTTGCAAATAGAACGGATAAACCAGGTTTTCGCGCCGATTGGCGGAACGAATGGTGTAGTCGATGCTGATGTTCATTCGCGATTCTTCATCGGCGTCGGGCTCGACCGCTACGCGATCCACCGTAATGCGCGGCTCAAATCGCTTGAGCGCAGTTTCTACTTTAATGGAGACCTGCGTGGCGGTGGTGCGGTTGTTTTCCGAGAAGAGCAATTCGTTAATGCCGCAGCCGAAATTCGGACGCATGACGCGTTCGCCCGGCGACGTGCGCAACAGCGTCAAAATCGACTCGCGAATGGAGTCCGAGCCGGACGAAACCGCCAGACCGCTTTCGCCGAATGCAAAAGGAAAACGCCAACCCTGTCCTAAGAAATCTTCGTTCGCCATGCAGATTCTCCTCAGTATTGCACAAATTTCAGTCGCCGATCTTTACCGTGCAGCGGCCGGACACTTCGACTTTGCCAGCGTCCGGAATCGGCGGATCATTGCAGGTGGTCGCCGTGTCGCCGTCGCGTGCGGCCTTTTTGCCGTTGATCTTCACGCTGCCCGAGCCCGCAGTAACCTCGCCTTCGTCTTTGGGCGGCACGGCGAAACTCACGCCGTTCGCCACATGCGGCGTGTTGGTCGCCGTGCTGCCGACGACCGCCGCTTTTTTGCCCATAATTTTCACGTCATCCGAAAGTTCGCCGTCGAGCGTTCCGTCGAAGCGATGCCCCGGCATGGGGATCGCAGGCGGCAGAATCAGATTCACGATGTGCGTGTCCGTGCCCGTGATTTTATCGCCTTCTTTCGCCGCAGACTTTCCCATATGTGCGCGCGCTCAATTGAGCGCGATCTCCGATCCTTCAAGTTTCATGTCTCCGGACGCTTCGAGGTTAATGTCGCCGGAAGCGCTCGCTTTCAAATCGCCGGAAGCTTCGATTTCGATATCTTTTGCAATCAGTTTCAGCGTTCCGCTTTCCGCTTTCAGCTCCAGGTCGCCGGCCGATTCAATTGAGATCTTGTTCGCCGATGCGTCGAAAACGATCTTGTTTGATCCGGTTTTGTCGATGATTTCAATTTTCTCCGAGCCGTCCGTATCATCGAAACGCACAAGGTGACCGCTGCGCGATTTTACGACGCGAATATTGTTAGCGCCATCGGCATTGGCGTAGGGCGCCGCGTCGGTTTGACTGTGCAGAGCGCCGATCACGTACGGCAGACCGATGTCGCCGAACTCAAATGCGACCAGCACTTCGTCGTCGACTTCCGGAATAAAAACTGCGCCGCGAGCCGCGCCGGCCATGAATGAAATCACTCGAGCCCACGCGCTCTCTTCGTCATCGGAGAAGCGCGGCAGCTTGACTTTTACGCGACCCAGGCCGTCCGGATCGTCGATGCGCGTGACAACTCCGACCACGACGCCCGGAACGTAGGAAGACCGCGCGCCGTCCGGAGGAATGGCGTCCAGCAGTCTCACAGGAAAGTCCTCCGCACCGCAAAGCGCGTCATGTAGCCGGTCGAGTCGCTGTACTCGTGCGTCGAACCGGCCACGTAGTATATTCCGTTCAAGGGGCCGCCAAGCCCGGCCAGTTCGATGGTGCGACCGGCGCGAATACGCGGTTCGCCCGGGCATTCGCCGTCGCCGGTGATGAATTCGCGCAGCGTTTTGCGATATTGCGCGCGGGCGACGCGTTGCGCTTCCACGGCGCCGCCCAGCGGTTCATTAATGACCGCCGCGCCGCCCGCGCGAAACGCAGATCTGGACAATTGAAATCCGTTTTGCCCGCCGGTTTCGGGCTGCACCGATTCGTCGCCGCTCTCCGCTTTTCCAGAAACCGATTGTTTGCGCGATTGATCCCAGCCGCGCAGCTCAATCTCCCCGCCTTCCGTGAGCGTGCGAATTTCCAGGGCCAGCCGATTCAGGTCAATTTCATAGGTCAGCGTAACTTCCGGCGCGGCATTCTCCGCCGGCGGCTTGAACTGCAGTGTGCGATCCTCAACGCGCAGTTCGTAATCGATGCGCTCAGCGCGTTCGAGCAGAAACTCATAGTCCGTCTGATTGTTCTGGAATACGTAGTCGTGAACCACGCCGCTGTCTTCGGCCTGAACGCTCAGACCGACAGCCCCGGCCACGCGTTCTGCAAGCGCGCTGTCTTTGATGCGCGTGAAAGCGCGTCGTTTGCGGCCAAAGCGCAGCTCATACATGCGATCGTAGCCGCGAATTTCGACATGCGGGGGCGCGGCGAATACAGGTGCAATCGCGGTAATTTTTCCGGCAAGCATCGGCGTGCGCGTACTACGGCCCATCGCGATTTCTAGTTCCGCCCCGGGAGTGAAAACGTCGAAGAATTCGCGATTCAGTTGGTCGACGCCGGTCACGCCGCCCTGAAAAGCGAGGCTTATCCGAAACATGGTCGGTCGATTGATCGCGTCTTCGATGACTATGCTGCGAATGGCCGTATCGTATATCTCGGCCAATCGTACGCCATCGAGGCGAATTTCGTAAAATGCACCCAGAACGGGCTGAGTATTTTCGTTTTCCGCAGGCACCTTATACGCTCCTCAGGCGAGCTTGCCGTTTCGCTAATTCACGCGGACTCAAGTCGGGAATGAACAGGATGCGACCGGCGTAATCTCCCGGGAATAGCGCGGGCCGTTCGATATTGTTTTCCTCCGCAATCGATCGCCACAAACGCGCATCGCCAAAATAGCGATCCGCAAGCAGATCCAGACGATCGCTCGCGAGAACTGTATGCGATTTGCGACTGTTTGACTTGGGTTCAAGTTCCCTGGCGAACTCAGTTTCCAGAAGTGCAAGGAGAACGAGCGTGACTTCGGCCCGAAGTATTTCTCCGTCTGCAGAAAAAAGCGTACGTTTTTCTGTAAGCGATTTTACATACCCGAGAAAATGGTATTCCCCCCAGATAAATTGAGCCCGAGGTGGAACCTGACGTTCGTTTCGCGATTCGGACGGTTTTACAAGTTGGAACAATTCTTTGAGGCGTGCAGCTGGAGAGCCCAGACTGATGCCGGATTGTTCAATCGGTTCTGTTCCATCGATCAAAAGGTTGAGCGTCAGATCGCCGCGCTGCGTCTGGTTGTAGTACATCTGCCGATTTTTATTCTGTATTGTAGAAGAGTACTCGGCAGTATAGACGTCTGATAGCTCAACGGGATTGAATTGCACGGGAATCTTTTTGTTGAACTTGCCGGACCCGGGCGCAGATTCTATGTTAATCACAGCTTTCGAATTCATTTCAATCATCGCACACCTCGCCACTCGCGTTCCAGCCGCAGGCGCCGTTCGAGTTTAGCTGTAATTCGATCGATGAATATTTCTGGAGCGATTTCCGGCGACGCCTCAAGAGCGCGCCGCACCGCGGACGCCACCTGGGCGTCATCGAGCTTTGCAGTCCCGGCGGCGTACGCGGCCAGGCTGCGGGAATCGGAGCCGGTTGAGCGCGCTGAAACATCGTTTGCTGAGGCGCGCCGTTCGGTTGCGTCGGCGAGTGACTGCGCAAGCATCCGGCGATTCAGCGCGCGAAGATCCGGGCGAAGCTGCAACGCCGCCGGTGTCAATGTCGCGTCTGGCGCTCGTTCGGGACGTGCGACGACTTCCGGCGCTACAATCGCATCCCGTTCCCCGCGCGGACGCAGGCGGGCTTGCACGGGCGGCGCGTTTTGCAGCATAACTTCGGCCGCATTCAAACGCGGCGCGCGGCCAGGTGCAGCTCCGTCGGCGCCCCGGTCGGCGAAGCTGCGAAATCGGGGGGCCGTGCGGAGCGCGGTTTGCGGCATCGCTCGCGATTCGGAGCGCTGTGCTGTCCGCAGGGGGCGCAGCGCCGAAACGTCGCGGCTGCGAATCAAGTCTTGTACGCGCAATTCAGTTACTGCAAGGGCCGCGCCAGCTTGCGCTTCGTTCGAGGCCGGCCGGGTCGCGTGCATGGCGTCGGCGGCCGCCTGGATGTTTGCGGTTCCGAGCGTCGTGCTTTGCAAGGCGCGCGCACGGAGCGCTGGCGCGGCGGCCTGGAGCGGCCGTCCGGATGCGTCGGCGCCGGGGGAAGCGGACGGAGCGCCCGCGACAGTCTGAAAGAAATTCTGCACGGTTCTGGCGCGCAGGATGGTTTGGTAAAAGGACGGCGCCGTCGGCCCCGCCGACGTCGCGCGTTCGCCTGCGTTCGCGGGACGCATCGGGCGATAGAGGCGCAAGAGCGAAGCGTCGCCCGTCTTCCAGACGACCTGGCGTTTGCCCAGGATCCGCTGTGCAAAGGCGGACGCGGCTGCGCCGGCCGTCTTGCGCCGTCCGGAGAGGGCCAGTATGTTACGCGTCAGTTTCATGGTGCTTTGCGGTGAAATTCTGAGCGTTCAGAGTACGCTTTGCGCCGCGCTTACGCCGCTGCGCACTGCGCCGAGCAGTCGGGCTGCGCCGGCGCGCGAAACACCTTCGTGAGCGAGCGTGATCTTTTCCACGGCGACCGCATTGGTCGTTGAGTTCAAGGTCGGTCCGTCCCAACGAATCGGCATTGCGTTGGCTACGTCCCACCAGGTGATGGGCGCGCTCCGGTCATCGAGCAGATAGATGGTGAGCGATTTTTTTACTGCGATCAATTGCTGCACTTGCAGAAACCAACCGTAAAACATGTCGAGGTCCGTCATTCCGCGCGAGAGCACCAGGTCCGTTTGTTTGGTTTTAACGGGCAGGATCACGTCCGAATCATTTCGTCCGCCCACCGCTTGACGTTTTATTTCAACTTCCTGGGTAAGGCCGCTCACATCAGTAAAGCCGCCGATAACCAGACCGTCCGCTTCCACGTGGAAGTTGTAGGCCATATACGGGTCGACGCGTACGCCGGTGACGCGTTTTGCAATTTGAACAGGAGCGCCAAAAGGTATTACGGGCATGATCGTCCTCGTTTATTCGCCGCAAAACAAGCGGCGTTAGATTCCCAGCTCGATCGGTCGCTCGCGCGACTCGTCGCTCATCTTTACGTTGATGCGACTGATTTCTTCGCACCAACGCTTCCGATCGCGATGCTCCAGTTCAAGCACCGTCGATTGGTCCCAGTGAAAGTGATACGCAACAAAGGCCATTTCCTCGAATAACCGCTCTTGAGGATAGGCCCTCACGGCTCCCCCGGCGATGGATCCGCCTCGAACCGTTTGCCACAGCCGGGACAGACGACATCGATGGTCGTCTTTCCGGATTCATTAATTCTATTATAAAAGTCCTGAAGATACGCGAAGTCCGCTGCGAACAAATTCTCGATGATCTGCGTATTCAGGTTGTTCACATCCCCGATCCGCGTTATCACGCGCGCGAGAATCACCACCGACAGATACGCCGGGTTGCTCTGGACGCGCGGGTCGCGAGCGGGCAGAATTTCGTCCGCCGCCGTAGCGAGTCGCATTGTTCCGCGTCGATGCGTCTTTTCCTGCGCGTCGACGTAGCCATGCGGCAGTTCGAATTCAAATTCTGTTTTCATGTTCGTTAGCTCTTCTGGAAGTTCGCCGGCGAGCGACGCTCGCCGGCGCTTCCTGAAACCCGGCCAGCGCTTACGCGATACGGCGAATGCCCTCGTTAGCCAGCTCCAGCGTCTCAACCATGACGGAGTTTCCGCTGGTTGCGTTAAAGCCGGTGGTGCTGATTTTAGTGGGCCATGCATCGACGATTTCCCAGCGGGCTTTGTCGCCGCCGTTGTCATCGATCAGGATCAGCGAAACGTTGCGGCGGTTTCCGCCGGCGCCGCGCTCGCTGCACAAACGTTGCCACTCGCTCAGATCGCGGGAGTCGGTGAGGCCCTTCTTCAGGGTGATCGAACCGAACTGGTTCATGCCGGAGAGTTTCCGCACATGTTTTGCGTCGGTTCCCTCGCGGTAGTCCGCAGTCTGAATGGTGATGTCCGGCACAGTCGCTTCCGAAAAAGCGGCGGTGACGATGCCTTCGATTTCCACGCGGAAACGAAAGCCGAGATATGGGTCAATACGTACGCCTGCAGGCATTGTGATTCTCCCTTGCAGTTATTAAAAATAGTATAAGAGATCCGAACGCGCTCTTACGAGTTCGCCTGGGTCGCTTGTTGAATCCGAATTACCACGAATTCGGCCGGTTTTACGGGCGCTACGCCCACATCCACAATCAGCTGGCCCGCGTCGCGAACCTCGGGAGGATTATTTTCCTCGTCGACTTTCACAAAGAAGGCTTCATCCGGAGTGGCGCCAAAAAGCGCGCCGTCCCGCCATACGCGCGTGAGAAACGCCGTCAGCGTGCGACGAACTTTGCCCCACAGGGTCGGATCGTTCGGCTCGAATACGGCGAACTGCGTGCCTTCATCGAGCGATTCGCCGATGAACAGAAGCAGACGCCGCACCGGAACGTAGCGGAATTCCGCCTGGCTCGAAGTCGTGCGCGCGCCCCATACGACCACGCCGCTCTGGGCGAAGGTGCGAATGACGTTTACGCCGATCGGGTTAAGAACATCCTGCTCGCCAGGAGTGATCAGGCGTTCGGCGCTGACCGCCGTGCGGATGCGACCGTCGGCCGTGCCGGCCGGCGCTTTAAATACGCCGCGTACGCTGTCCGTGTTGGCGTATATGCCCGCCATCAGACCGGAGGGCGGGATGGTTACGAGCGCCCGGGTTACGGGATGCGTTACCTGCACCCACGGGTAGTAGATCGCGGAATAGCTTGAGGTGAATGCGGAGCCGGTCCAGGTTGCGCCCGTGCCCTGCTTGAATTGCACCATTTCGGTCGGCGCAACGTTTTTCGGAGCGTCGATCAAATAGAAGCAATCCCCCCGGTTTTCGCAGTAGGCGATGGCGCTGATTGTGTTGCTGCGAAAGCTGGCGGGAACCAGATCGACCAGATCCGGAATGGCGACGATGTTAATGTCGTCAATCGCGTCGAACGAGTAGAGGCCGGTGAGATCATTCGCGGCGCCGATGAAATTCGGGTTCGTTCCCTCAAGGCCGCCGGCCAGATCGATGTCGGCGTTGTTCGCCGGTCGTTTGTTCACCAGCGTGCGGCTCGCTTCGCCTGCGCCCAATGGGATGTACGTGACCTTCACGTAGCGCGAAACGCCATTGACCGCCGCCGACACCGTGTCTGCGTTTACGTCATCGTAGACTTCCAGCGCTTCTTCTTCGCCGGCGATGTTAAACAGTCGTACCGTCAGCCGGAAGTGCGTGCTGGCGTCGGCGTTCGTCGGCGCTGCAATCGCCAGGGTTACGCGATTGCCCCAGAGACCGGGCGAGGTTGCGTCGAACTTCAGAGAATCCGAGCTGTCGCCGCCATCCAGCGTAATGGTCGCTGTGGCGTTACTGCCGCCCACGACGCGTGTAACATAGCAGCGGGTTCCGCCTTCCGCAAAGAAGGAATAGACTGCTAAAGCCAGCCGCTTCGAATCTTCGAAACGACCAAATTCGTTGACGAACTGGGTAAAGTTCGTAATCAACTTCGGTTGGTTGGGCAGCCCGCGTTCGGCCAGACCGACGAAAGCGCCGGTGGAAGTTCCCACGCCCTCGATCGGCTGTACGCCTGCGGGAACCTCTTGGACATAGACTCCCGGTGACAGATAGGTTGTCGCCATTTGTTGCTCTCCTCGTTCTCGCTCTAAATTTAACTCAATAGAAACTAAACAGTTACGATGTTGAATGTTTCAGTGTCCGTATCGCCCTGGGTGAGGAACGTGTCCTGCACCTTGGTCTGGTATCCGGACTTGCTGACGCTGATCGAAATGTTCTGGCCGCCTGGCGGAACATCGTTGAAATAAAAGCGAAACTCGCCGGCGGCATTGGATAACGCCGAACGCCCCTTTGACGCGATCGTTATCAGTGCGCCCGCAACCGGCGATCCGCCATGCCGTACGCGTACGAGTATCTGACCGGTGATCGCGAGAATGTTCAGGGCCAGGCTGGCGTTTGCGACGGTGGTCGTATTCCACTGAGCGACGACGTTTTGCGTGGTAACGGCGAAACCGGCCTGGGTGAAACGCAGCGAAACATTTTGCGGCGTTGTATCAATGTCGTAGGCGATCGAATAGACCCCGTTTACGTTCGCGTTCACGCTGGTTCCCCAGGTGAGCGATTCCACCAGGCACTGGGTGACCAACTCCCCGGACGGACCCGTGATGGTTCCCGTGAGGGTCGCCGTTTTGATCGGCAGCAGCGTGGGCGCAAGATTCAGCGCATCGTCGCGCACAGCCACGACGTCGTTCGTTTGCGTAACGTACGCGCTTTTGCTGAGTCGCACCTGAACGTTCTGGGTCGGCGTCGCAATCGCTTTTGAAATTACTGCAAAGCCCTGTGCGTTGGTGTTGGCGGAAAGACTCCACTCAAGCGCTTCAACAAGCGCATTGTTAATCGGCGCGCCTTCCAGATCGAAGACGGTCGTCGCAATTACCGCCACGCCCGCCGGAATTGGAGCAAGCATTGCATCCACGACGATCGACTGGCCGCTCTGCAATAGGGCGACGCCGTCATCGGTAATGTAACCGGTCCTGGCGAAGCGCAGAGTAATCGCCTGCGTCGGGACCGCGATCTCAAACGACAACACGTAGCGGCCCGCCGCATCGGTGAAGGCGACCTCGTCCGCGCCGCCGCTCTGGACCAGAATCTGCACGCCGGCCAGCGGGGCGTCCGCATCGTCCGTTACAATGCCGCGTAATAGCGTGGTGCGTTCGGGAAAGCGATAGTCCGGATTCGGTCGCAGCGTGAGCGGAACAGCGGCGCTGAGCGGCGTCAGCGCGGCCGTGTCGATTACGGTCGGTTCGTAAAGATCATAGAACTCGGCGTCGATTGTGACAGCATACTCGCCAGCCGGCAATCCGATGATCGCGATAAATTCTTCGGGGGTCCGACGCTGCTCGTAGCGCTTGCCGTCGAGCAAGATGTCAATCCGGCCCTGCAGATTCCGACCGGGCGCAAACGCGTCGCTCAGTTTAAAAACGGCGAGGACGACTTCAGTTTCCGTTGCAAGCAGAGTGACAGCCATGATCGATCAAGCCTCCGTCGTCGTGATGTTGACGGTTTTCTGAATGACGCGCGTGATGCCTTCAATGCGCGAGGAGGGCACGCGCACCGGCGTGACGCAGTACGTGACGGCCAGGCGATAGTCCTTGTTGGGAAAGACCTGCCACAGGCTGAATATTTCCGAAAGCGACAGATCATCGGGTACGATGCGCAGCTCCGGGTTGCCGTTGGCGATCAACTGACCTTTCAGCAGGGAGTCTTTCAACACCGCCGTGTCGTGCAGCGCTTGAACGAGTTTTTCCATGATGATCAGCTGGGTCTCGTTGTCATTGGAAAGCGGCGTCAGCAGATACAGGAGATCCATGTGCAGCGGAGTTTTTTGCTCCTGGACAACGCTGATTCGCTCTGGCGGCGTGTTGCGCAGTTCTTTGTTATAGCGAACCTTGTAGAGGAACAGAGAAAGCTTTGGACTGCCGGAAGGCGTGATGTTCGCCGGCGAGTCGTAGACGATCGCGTTCGGATTGGCCAGCTCCGCCACTTTGTTTTGAATGAGGGACCGCAGGCTCTCGTTCACGTCGCGCAGCACTGTAAAACTTGGATTCATGTTGATTGCGCTCCAGGTCAGACCGGTTGGGCCTCAAGATCCGCTTCGACGAAGGAGCGTCCCTCCTTCTCGTATTCGCGCCGCACAGCGCGCAGAATGTGTTCCATGGAAATGGCGGAGTCTTCCTCGGCGGCGAAGAAGGCCGATGTCAGCGCTGCGTTTTTGATTCCCGCGCCCGTCAGGCGCAGGCGGGATGCGAGCAAAGCGAAGTTCGGTTCCTCCGCGAGCGGCGCTTCCGCGGGAAATGCCAGGCGCCAGATGCGCTCGCGCTCCGTCCGGTCAGGGAAGGGGAATTCGATGACCGACTGCAGGCGACGCTTCAGGGCGTCGTCGATGCGATCGAGCTGATTGCAGGCCAGGATCGTCAGACCGGAGTACTCGTCCATTTTCTGGAGCAGGTATCCGACTTCGATGTTAGTCCGGCGTTCCGGCGAGTCCGGCGAATCGGCGCCGGAACCAGCGAGGAAATCCGCTTCGTCAAAGAACAGGATGGCGTTGCAGTCCTCGCCTTCTTGAAAGAGGCGCGCGAGGTTTTTCTCGGTTTCTCCGACGGATCTGCTGGCGACGGCCGCAAGATCGACTTTGTAGATGTCCAGATTCAACTCGCGCGCGATGACGCTCGCCGCCATGGTCTTGCCGGCGCCGCTGGGGCCGTAAAAAAGCGCGTACTGACCGGGACTGCCGCCAAGGACGCGCTCAAAACCCCATTGGGCGTAGACCAGCTCGCGATGCTCCATTCGCGCACAGATTTCCTGAAGCTGCGCCCTGGTTTCGTCCGGAAGGATAAGATCGTCCCAGGTGAAGACGGATTCAATTTTCACAGCAACTTCCGCCAGACGCCGATTTGATTCTTTGCGGCAGGCCAGGAGGAGATCCCGCTTGCTCACGACCGGACGCTGGCTTTCACCGATCGGTGCGATGCCGGCGGCGCGTTCGACTGCGCGTACAATCTGACCCGCTGTGAACAAAAACGTTTGCGCCAGTTCGGAAATGGAAAGATCGGCCGCCGTTTCAACGGCCGTCAGCGCATCCTGCCAGATTTCGATGCGTTGATTTACATCCGGCGTCAGAAACTCGATTTCCGTCGCCAGGCTGTAACCGGGCAACGCCGCATCCGGTTTCTGTTCGCCGGTCAGGACCAGGGGCGCGACGGCGTTTTCTTGCAGCTCGAACAACCAGTTAAGCAAGGGCGCGGCGCCGCTTGCGTCGCGCAGCAGGTGAATGTCGGTGACGACGAAAAGCGCGCTGAAACTTGCGGAATCCCGCAAGGCCCGCAATATGACGCTGCGCGAATCCAGGTCGCTGTTTAACATCCGCCGAATATCCAACCAGACTGTGGCGCGCCCGGCGGCGGCGGCCAGTGCGACGGCGGCCGTGAGTTTTCCAGCGCCTTGCTGGCCGTAGAAATAAAGCAATTTCGACCGATTGTCATCGGCCAGCAAAGGGACAGCGGCGGAAAGTTTCGCGCGCGTGGACTCAGCGATGTTCAGCTCCTCAATTGTAGTTTCGTTGGCCGGAATAAAAACGCAGGAACTCAGCGCCGGATCGGGTTGCATTTCACCCAGCGCAAGCAGCGCCAGGCGGCGATCCGGTTGGAGTTTCCAGAACAGGGCCGGTCCGGGCGACTCCTGAAGTTCCAGAAATTTCCAGCGGCGCAGTTTTGCATCGGGTTCCAGCGCGCGTCGCACCGGCTCGGCGAGACTCTGCGAGGCGCCGAATAATTGCAGCAGCGCGTGCACCGTGGCGTACGCGCGTTTGGCGCCAAAGTTAATCGCGGTGAATGCGGTGCTGTAGGCGTTCGTCGAGTCCGGACTCATCGCTGCGCCAAGCAGCAGGAGTTCCAGGTTGCTCAAGTTGAAGGCCAGTTGCAGTTTGCGGATCGGCATGGGTACATTGCGCGAAAGTGCATCGGCGACTTTGGGGCCAATCTCATTGGTCATGATCGCGTCGTAGTCGGGAAGCGGATCGCCTGGCTGCGGCGGCGGACCCGTGAACGCAGCGACGGCGGCGGCGATCAAATCTGCGAGCGCGGCGCCGGATTCCACCGGTTGCTCGACGGAAATTCGGTTCAGCGCGCGGATCAGCGCGTCGTCAATCAGCAGCTGAAGGTCGGCCAGGTGGTCCGCCGCCGTCATGTATTGTGCGTTAACGTCGATCATCTGCGGATCGGGAATACAATCGACGCACAAAAAGTCGCAAGCGTTTTATATTCAAAAAACGGAGGCAGTGCGCTTTTTTTTGAGATTTGGAAGTTATATGTGAAATTTAAGACTGTCTGAGAAGTATTGATAAGTGCGCGGAGTTTTCGGATCGCCTGAACCAGTCAGGCGACGGACCTGAGCGTGAAAACTTGCGCCTGGGGGGACGCGCCGGAGCCCGGTCTGGAGTTCTGGACGCCGATCCGGCGTCGGGAAAATTCAGGAAAGGAACGGCCGATTCTGGAGATATAAAAGAAAGTTGATAATTGTCCGGGACGCGAGATCGAACGACGCTTCGGGTTCAGGGCGTCGGCGCATAAGGGGCCAGTTGCGAGTCATGCGTCCAGCCCTGCAGCCCGGAGGATGCGCTTACTAATATCCAGACGCCGGATATTAAATGACGATCTGTGCGCGGTTGAATGCGTTGCTCGCGCACGCGGCGATTTAATGCATACACCACGCGCCGCTCGTCGACTGCTCCGGTGATTTCGCTGCGTTCGGCGGCTTGCGCATACAATCGAATGGGCCGCGCGGTGATGAAGATCTCGCCGGCCAGACGACCGCTCCGAACCAGGGCGGCGATTTCCGCGTCCAGCGCCGCTGAGTTGGCGCCGGCGGCGCCGCGATGATCCAGAAGAATCAGGGCTTCGAGGGCGCGCGGGCCGCCGAGGGCGCCCAGCAGGCGAATGGCTTCCGCCTGAACGCCGGGCGCAGGCGACTCAAGCCAGCGCAGCCCGTAAGGCAGACTTTCGGGCGCCTGCATGAGGCGGGCGCTGGCGAGGGCTGCGGGCAGGCTGCCGATACTGCCGCGTTCCAGGACGGAGCGCACGGCGGGCCAACGGGCCAGGTCCCGGGAGCGGCCCAGCCCCAGCAGGGCGGCGGATTGGATTTCCGGGTCGGGGCGATAGAGTCCGCGTTCGAGGATCGCGCCAAAACGCGGCGCGTCGCCGGCCTCGACCAGCTGACTGACATATCTATAGAAGAAGACTTCTTCCGCCGGGCTGAGCCGCTCCGCCGCGTGGACTTCGGCGAGAAAGACCAGGCTCTGCCGATCCAGGTGCGCGCCCAGACTCCGCCAGGCGGCGGCCCGGACCGGGGCTTCGTCATCCTGAATAGCGCGTTCCAGGAGGCGGGCCAGATTTGGCGCGCCCGGGCAATCGCCGAGCGCGGCCGCGGCGACGACGCGTTCCTCGGCGGCGGGGCTCTGCGCGGCGCTCAAGAGGCGGCTGCAGAGGGCGTAGTCCGGAGCGGCCGGGTTTGTGTTTACGGACTGAGCCGCGGCCGGCGTCGCGAACGAGCCGGCCCAGGCGAGGGCCGGAATGATTCCGAACCGCAGGGCCAGGCGCGCTCGCCGGGCTGGAGAACGACGGGGTTGGGTCATGCGCATTGTTGTGGCGTGTACGGGCCCCGGGGAATCCAGTGTCCCGCGGGTATTCGGGCCCGTATTTTGAGTATCGGCCGGCGGGCGGCGGCGGCCCACGTCGTTCGCTTGTACCCGAACTGTAATTTAAATGTACCCGATTCGGAATTCCATTGGAATCCGCAGAGCCCGATAAGCGGGTGCAAGGAGTCAGTATGTTGCGAAATATAATCCAGAACGTCGCCCTGAGTCTGTGCCTGTGCGCGGCCTTTGCGTGCGCGAGCAGCGCAGAGGACGATTTGCCGATTGGCGCCGGCGATGCGGACCACCCGGCGCTCACGGTCGTCAAGCGACTGGTGGGACAGATCCGCTACAACCGGGATGAACGGGCGCTCGAGGCGATCGGTCTGGAACCCATCTCGCGCTACCTGCTGGGCGCAAGCTACGCGAGCGCCAGCGCCGAAGAACGCACCCGCTTCCAGGGGCTGCTCGGCGACTATATCCGGCTGAACGCTTTTCCTACGGCGCGCTCCTATTTTAAGGACATCGATATCAGCTACGAAGCGCCGGTGGAATCCGCGGATACCACGCGGATTCGGTCTTCCATTGTATACGCGGGCGCCGAGCGCGTGTCCTTCACGTGGGTGCTCACGCGCGTCAACGGTCGCTATGTTATCACGGACTTTCTTGACGGACGCGGACAGTCAAGCATGGCCTCGTCCCGCGACCGTCAGGTCCAGCCGCTCCTGCGTTCCGGCGGCATGTCGGCGCTCCTGGCAAAAATGCAGGAGTTGAAAACTCAACTCGAAGCGCGTCAGAGTCAATAATCGTGCTGCGTCGATCGCTTTCCGCCTTTTTTAGCGCCTATCTGGGCCGGCCGTATCGCAGCGCGCTGATTGCGCTCTTGCTGCTGGCAGGCGCGACGTACTTTGCGTCGCGCCTTACAATTAATTCCGATCAGCTGACGCTTTTACCCGCTGACGATCCGATTGTTGCGGAAACGAGACGCGTGACGCGCCTGATGGGCGGCGCCGGCTATCTGGTCGTGGCCGTGCGCATGGCCGAGCGCGACGCCGGCGACGAGTATTTTTATAAGGGATTGGATCTGACGCGTGCCCGCGAAGACGAGGCGGGCCGCGCCATGCTCGCGCGGGCCAACGTCGAATACGAGCGCCTGCTTCCGGAAAACAAGCGCCAGGCCGAGCTGATCAAACAGGCGGCCGACGAACTTGCGGCCGAAATCGGCAAAATGCCGGATGTGCAGTACATCGCGTATCGGGTCAACCTGTCCACCGTGCAGCGCAAAGCGCTCTACTTCGTAAAACCCGACGACCTGCGCGAGGCGTTTCGGCGCATCGGACTCAAGCGCGACGAACTGGTCGAGCGCGCCAGTCCGTTTTACATCGATCTGGGCCAGCCGGGTTATCGTCTGGATCTTACCGATATCATCAATCGTTATCGTACCGTCGGCAAGAAGGACATCACCGACGAATACAACATCAGTCCGGACCGGAAAATGATTCTGATGGGCGTCAAGCCCACGTTTAATTCCGACGAGATCGAACTCAGCCGCGGCATGATCGCGCGACTTAAGACGATCGCCGTACAACTCAAGCTGGAGGAGCGCGGCATTGAAACCAGTTACGCCGGCTCCTACACCATTTACGCTGAAGCCTACGATTCGATCCGCGAAAGTCTGGCGCCGACCACGCTGCTGGCGCTGGCGGGCGTTGCGATCATCTTGATTTTTTTCGTGCGTCGGCTGAGTTTGATACTCGCGCTCATGCTCGCGCTGATCTACTCGATCGGCCTTACCTTCGGCGTCACCGGCCTGTTTCTGGGCGAATTGAACCTCCTGACCTCGCTCTTCGCCGGCATTCTCGCCGGCCTGGGCGTGGACTTCGGCATTCACCTGGTATACCGCATGCGCGAGGAGTACGCCCTGGGTCTGGACTTCATTCCGGCGGTTACGGAAGCGGTCATCGCCACCGGGCCGGCGGCGCTTTTCTCCGTAGCCACGACCACCGCCGCGTTTGCGACGTTGATTCCCTCGGATTTTAAGGGCTTTGCGCAACTCGGATTGATCTCCGCCTACGGCATCGTCATCACCTGGCTGTGCATGTTTTTGATCACGCCGCTTCTGCTCGCGCTCTTTATGAAGGTGCGGCCCCATTTGCTGGACGGCTACGGATCAAAACAAGCGATGCTTGCGCGGGAAGAGGCGCTGCGCGGCCGCTGGGGCGCTCCGGCTCTGGCGCGCGCCGCTCTTTTGGTTCTTTGTGGGGCGTTCGTCGTGGCGGGCTTTTTCGCCACGCGCGTTCATTGGGATTCGGATATTCGCAACATGGTCGATCAGACCACGCCCTCGGAGCGATTGACGGACGAGCTGGCCTTGCGCTTTGACGTGGCGGGGTCTCCCTCGGTAATCGCGCAGCCGGGGCCGGACGAAACGCGCGCCCTGTGGGAATATTTTGAGCCGCTTTCCGAGACGGAGAAACAATCGATCGCGCAGGTCATCTCGCCCTTTACTTTCGTTCCGCCGCGACACCAGCAGCTCGAGAACTGGCGGCTGATACGAAACTTTCATGCGCAGAATCAGGCGATTAATCCCGCCGTCCTGCCGGAAAACTATCGTGGCATCTACAACGCTTATCTGGCCTTTGTCAATGAGCCGCCGTACACCATCGACGAGGTGCCTCAGGACTCCCTGGATCGCTTCACACAATCGCCGACCAGCGAGGAAAAGGCCTGGTTTACGATCTTTTATCCTGTCGTCAGTCAGTTGACCGATTCGGAAGGCGTATTGAGGTTCGGGAGCCTGATCGAGCATGTGGAGTTCCCGATCGTGGGACGCCATTCAATTCTTGATATGGCCTATCTGATACCGGCCTGGGAAGCGCGTTCCGGGCGGCGCATCAGCGGCGCCGCGGAAAAACGCGAGGTTCTGCGCATGTCGCTCAGCGAGCGCGACATTAACGGCGTGCTGGAAATCGCCAACCGCGCGGACGAGGCCTTTCTGCGCCGCGAGGTCGGGCTTTCGAACCTGGCGGTGCGCACGATTCTCGAAGGCCGGCCCTTCGCGGATCTCAAAGCGCTGCAGGCGAAAACCCTGCGCGGTCGCGCGGCGGGCGCCAATTCGGCGGTCGCGCGCTTTATGCAGATCGTCGCGGGCGAGGTGCGCGTCATCCTCGTGGCCAGTATTGCGGTCACAATTCTGATTCTTGCGCTGAGCTTCCGGCAGCCTGTGTTCACGTTGATTGCGGTGGCGCCCCTGGCAGTTGGGGCGCTTATGCTTGCGGGCGTCATGGGCGCCGCGGATCTATCTTTAAACTACTTTAATGTTTGCGTCGTCCCGATTTTATTCGGTTACGGAGTAAACAACGGCATCTTTGTCTTTTACCGGTATCTTGAGTGCGGCGACGTCTTTCGCGCAATTTACCGCACCGGCGGCGCGGCCCTGGCCTCGACGCTGACTTCGCTTGCGGGTTGGGCCGCCGTCGCCACTACCGGTCATCCCGGTCTCAGTTCGATGGGCTGGTTGGCCGTGGCGGGGCTGCTGACCATGTTAATTGCGACGCTGGTCTTTCTGCCTGCGTTGCTGCGCATACTGGAGCCGATAACGCCGAGCCTGCGCGAGCGCGCCGAAATTGCGCGCCGCGAAAATGAAGCCCTGTTTGCGGCCGCCGGTCCCGCTGAAATCGCCGGCGCAACTCGTTCCGAGGAAGGGAAATCGACATGAAAGTACGGATCCTGAGTCTGCTGTGCGCCGCCAGCGCGGCCGGTTTCTGCGCAAGCTGCGTTGTATCGAACACGTATCTAAAAGACGGCTACGCCGATGCGGAGCGCAATCGTTACAAACGGATTGCGCTTTATGCCGAGGCGGATCCCGCGCTTGACCCCAATGTTGCGGCGCTCTACATGGGCATGCTGCGCGACTTTTTGGCGCATCACCGTGAGTTTATCATTGTGGGCGGCGGCGTGCGCCCCGCGGCGAGTCCAAAGCCCGCCGTCTGCGCCGAACGCTTCTCCGGCGTCGCGCCGGACGCCGCGCTTCAGATCGCGCTGCCGGAAGCGGCGCACACGCGCGGCGAGTCCGTGCGGCTGCGGGCCCGGGCCGCGCTATTCTCCTGTGTGGATGGGGAGCGGCTCTGGTCCGCGGAGGGCGCCGGCGAATGGGACGTGCGCGACGACGCCCTCCTGGGCGCCACGCGCGCCTACTCGGGCCGCTACGGCGAAGAAGCCGGGGAATACACGCCCGCATTCTGGCGCATGACGCGCGCCCTCTACGATTCGTTGCCCGGGCCCGAACTCGCTGGCGCCGACATCGATCAGAAAATCGATTTTGATGCGCAGCCGATGTTCCGGCGCGCCGCGCCCTGACGGGGGCGACGATTCCGCTACACGGGCGGCGTCTCGGAGAGCAGGCGCTCCGCCGCCCTCCGGAGGTCCGGACGCGCGGCGATTAATTGCTGCGCCTCGCGCTGGGCCTGTTCGCGTGCGCCGAGTTCGATCAAAAGCGCAAGGTGTTCCAGACTTTCCTGCCAGGCGTCGTCGGCGGCCGCTGCGGGTTCGTCGCCGGGCAGGCGCAGACGGCATAGAAAGCCAGCCGCCCGCTCCAGCTCCAGTTCCGATCCGTGTAATTCGGCAATGCGGCGCGCAAGGCTCAGAGTCAGCCCGGCTTCGCGCGTCAACTCCGCAGCGTCGAGTTCGCCGGCGCGGAGGTGAATTTCCAGGAGGACGCCGCCTTCCGGCGCTACGCCGGCCCGGATTTCCGATTTGCGCAGCTCGGCGGCGTTTTCGGCGTGATCGTGCAATTCGGCCAGCAGCAGTTCCAGCAGGCCGGCGTCAAAGCGCGCGTACAGCGGCGCGCTTTCGCAGCGCAGACTGAGTTGGAGCGCGCTGGATCGATCCTGCAGCAGACGGGTCTGCAGTTCTAAGTAGTCGGCCAGATCGCGCCGTTCCAGTTCCGCGTGTTCGCCGGCCGTGTCGGAAAAATAGCGCGCCACGCGCTCATTACGGCGCAGCAGGCGGCGGGCCGCGCTCAGCACCGGCGTGAGCGCGCGCAATTGGCCGGACGACAGTCGCAGCCTTGGATCGTCGGCCACGTCGATCAGGTGTTCCAGCATGCGGCGCAGCGGCGGCAGGCTTTCGGCGGCCGCAGCGGCGAGGAAGCCGTTGCGCAAACGTTCGTTGGCTTTCAGTTTGCGCAAATTTTCGCGCAGGGTGCGCTGGGAAAGGGTGAGCTCGCGATGCATGCGATAGCGATGCGCCCCAATGACGATCATCATGGTCACAGCGAACAAAGCGAAGCCGGGCAAACCGCGCGCCGGCGCGGGGGCGACGGAAACATCGGCAAAGCGCGCGAGGTCCGGTAACCAGAATATCAATAGAATCATGTAGCCGAGCAGCGTGGTCAGCGCGCCCTGCTGACGATACAACGCCGCCAGCGCCAGATAGCCGCTGGCGGCCGCAAGCGCCGGTCCGGCGCCGATCAGAGCGGCCGCCAGCGCCGCATCCGGGCGAAACATCCACAGCACAAGGGCGAGGCCGGCCGCCGCCGGGGCCAGGACGCGGCCCAGCTTCACGAGCGCGACGCGGGCGAATGCGAAAAAACGATCGCGTACGGTCGTGCGCGCATTGTCTTCATCCGGATCGGCGCGCAGGGCGAGGCGCAGGTTCAAACCGGGAAACATTACGTAGAAGAAACCGAAAAAGAGCGGCGGCAGGAGCGCTGCGGCGATGCTGCGGCGCAGCAGATCCAGCGCGCGTTCGTTCACGAGTTCCGGCCCGGAGATCGGCGCATCCGGCGCAAACAGGAAGAACTCGCACAGACACCAGCCGGCGGCAAGCCAGGGAATCAGCAAAAAATATAGATGAGCCAGATTGCGCCGATTGGTCGCCAGCAGGGTGAGGTTAAACGCGCCCGCCAGAAGCAGTGCGCCGAGCAACAGCCCGTAATACAATCCGGTCATCTCATTACAGCTCCTCAAGGGTTCGGACAGGGTTTGCCAGCGCCGCCGCCAGGGGCGAATACGCCAGCGTTCCGCTTTCCCGGGCGGCGAGCGCGACCATGTCTTCGAGGAAATTTCGCAGACGTGCGGCCGCAGCGCCCGGCAGACTCAGGTTGATCAGACTGCGCAGCGAAGGCTTAAATTCCGGATAAAAGACGGCGCGAAACTCCTGATCTGCCTGGTAGCCGCGCTCAGCGGCGTAGGCGCGCACCGCTTCCAGCAGATCCGCCGCTCCGTCGACCATGGCCAGACTGCGAAAGCGACGCCCCGAGAATACGCGGCCTTCCGCCGCCGCGGCCAGCCGTTCCGGCTCGAGGCCGCGTCCGCGACTTACACGATCAAGAAACAGATGATAGATGCGTTCGGAACTTTCGTGCGCCAGACGCTTCGCCGCCGGAGACAGCGCGCCCGCTTCGCTGAATAGATCGCGCGTGGGATCGCGCAACAGCGGCTCGCGTCGCACGCCCAATTTTTTGTAGAGCCCGCTCAAATTCGGTCGCAGGCGAATCACGCCGATTGAGCCGACCAGACTCATATCGGAACAATAAATGCGATTCGCCGCGCAGGCGATGTAATAGCCGCCGGACGCGCCGACGCCGCTGATTACGGCGATGACCGGCTTGCGGCGCGATAACTCATGTATGGATTGATACAAAATTTCCGAAGCTTCGGCGGACCCGCCCGGACTGTTGATCCACAAAAAGGCGGCTTCCTCCGCACTGGTTTCCAATTGGCGAAAGGTTTCACGCAGGGCCAGCGCCGCGATTGCGCCGGGCCGCGGCGGTTCGTCGGACTTGCCGTTGATGATCGGTCCTTCGAGAGAAACGATGGCGATCGCCGGCGCACTGGCGAGCCGCAAGGGTTGAAAACGTCGTCGGCGTTCGCGGCGCACGAGCGCACGCTCGTCGATTCGACGTTGGCGCAGTTTAAGTTCGGCTTTCAGTTTGCGCAAAGCGGCGCGCGCGGTTGCGCGCTCAGCCGCCGGGTCGGCGTCCGCATTGGCCGGGCGCGCTCGTCCGCTGGCCAGGTCGCCGGGACCGGCGAAATCGTGCTCCAGGCTGCGATCCGGCGCGGAGGTTCCAATCAGGACCAGGTCCTCCCAGAGTGCGCCCGGCAGGACGCCTTCCAGAAAGCCGGTTTCAAAGAGCTGAGCGCCGTCAAATTGAGCGTTGTTGCGGAGCAAGCGGGCGAGCGCCGCGAGGCTCTGCGGCGTTGCGCCCGGCGCCGCGGCCAGGTGCGCATCGATCTGTTCGCGCAAATCGCCGACCAGCTCCAGCAGGTTGCGACGCGCCTCCGGTGAAAACCCGGTGCGCGTAAACATCTGATAGCCCTGGTCCTTGTATTTGCCGGACGAGTAGAGTTCCACCGCAACGCCCAGGCGCGTCAGGCCGGCTTTCAAAAACAGTCCGTCGACGTTGGGCGCGAGGGCCAGAAAGTCGGCGAAGGGCGCCGCAAAGCGTCGGGGCGCGCAGGCGAGCAGAACCAGGCTTTTCAGATTGCCTCCCTCCGCGAAGGCCAGCAGTTCCTTGCCGGCCGCCTGCAGGGCGGCGAGGCGTCGGGCGATGCTCTGCACTTCCGCCCAGGAGCACTCCAGGGCCGGGATCGTTATCGCCACGCGTTTGAGATCGGGACTGCGCGCCATCAGGTCCAAAAGCGACAGATAATCGGAAAAGGCCGGCGCGTTCCGCCCCAGGCGCGCCAGCCAACCGGCGCTCGGCGTTTGCGTAAAGCGCTCGGGAATCGTATGGACCAGAACAGCCTGGCGCCGCCGCCAATTCCTTAAACGGGCGTAGAACCAGTAAAGCAGACGCAGCGGCAGGCTCAACAATCGAAGAATAAGCATGGCGGAGTTCAGCGAACTTGCCGGAGCCGTCCGGCGCGGCAAGCCCGATCAATTGCACTTGACGCGGCGATCCGGCGTCGGCGTCCTGTTGGGGCGTCGCCGTTTTTATCCTGACCGCCTGTGGATCGCGCTGAAATGAGTTCCCGTCATATTCTTTCCATTTACGTTCGCAACCGACCGGGCGTCATGAGCCACGTATCCGGCCTGTTCACCCGGCGCGGTTTCAACATCGACAGCATTGCGGTCGGCGTTACCGAAAAGCCGGAAGTTTCCAGCATTACGATCGTGATGAAGGGCGACGAAAACGATCTGCGCCAGTTTCAGGGGCAATTGCTCAAACTGGCGGACGTAATCGAAGTCCGCGCTTTGCCGTACCATGGTTCCGTTGTGCGTGAATTATTGCTGGTGCGGGTCAAATCCAGTCCGGAGAATCGCGGCGAGCTATTCGGCATTGTCGAAGTATTCGGCGGTCGCGTTGTGGAAGTGACCGAGCGGTCGATGCTGATCGAAATGCAGGGCGATAATCGGCAGGTGAGCGGCATACTCACAATGCTGGAAAAGTTCGGCATTACGGATATTGCGCGCACCGGGCAGGTCGCCCTGGCCTTCGAATCCGACCGCGACTGATTCTTTCGCCGCGTGCGGCCGCTCCGGCCGGCGCCGCTCTGAAACCGCCGCGTCGTCCTGGAGTCTGATTGCCATGACCCGCCCCGATCCCGCCCGCGATCATGCGCGCTTTTTGCATGCGCAACCCATGTTTCGCCGCGTGTCCACGCGCAGTCACGCATTCCAGCGTTTTCTTACGCGCATTCGGCTGGAACGTTTTGAGCGCGGTCGCGCCGTCTACACGAGCGGCGCGGATTCCGAACATTTGTATGTAGTCCGCGACGGCGAGGTGCACATTCGCAGAACCCCGCCCGGCGAAGCGCCGCGCGTCATCGGCATACACGGCAGCGGCAGTCTGTTCGGCGAAGTCAGTCTCCTGACCGGCGAGGCGCACAGCTCCGATGCGGTGGCCGCCCTGGATTCCAGCGTCTACTGCATTCCTGGCGCAGCGTTTCAGGAATTGATGGAGCTTGAACCGGGGCTCGCCGCAGCGCTGGCCGAAACCCTGTCCAAACGTTTGCGCCGCTCCTTGAACAGCGCCGGCGACGAGTCGCCTGCGCGGCTTTTCGCCCTGTTTCATCCGGCCGACCCGACGCGCGGTGCGGAACTCAGCCGCAGCCTGATGGAAGCGATTGCTCACGAAAATCCCGGGCCCGCTTTGCTTTTCAGTTTAAATGAGTTTGCCGCGCATTCCGCCCCCGCCGACGACATCCTGGCGCAAATCTTCGCGCGGTGGCCCGGGATCAATATCTGGGAGATGGTGCGGCTCATGGGCTGGCAGGATCAGCCCTACGACGCCCTGTACGGCGGCGCCATTTTTCGCCCGCAGGGCGCGGTTGGTCGGGCGGAGGGCCTGCCGGGCGTGGAAGCCCTGGTAAAGCTCACGCCCGATTTATTGGGCCGGCTCAGAAAATATTATGCCGTAATATTATTCGATTGCGGGCGCCGGACGGACCATCCCATCACGCAGCGCATCGTTTCCCAGTGCGATGAAATCCTCGTGGTGCGATCGGGCGCCGCAGGCGACCGCAACGGCGCGGGGGGGGCGCGCTTTCGCGATGCGGTGCGCGAACTGCGCGCGAGTGCGACGGAATTTGAACAGCGCTCGGTGTTGATCACCGAGGGCGAATCGGGTCTCGCCCTGCCGGATGAAGGCGTCTGGGCGCGGCGCGCGCTTTTGTCCGATCCGCAGATTCGGTCGCGTAACGCTTCGCCGGCGCGCAGCCCGGATCGGCGACTGCAGCGCCTCGCGCGTCGGCTGTCCGGCGCTGCGCGCGGTCTGTGTCTGGGCGGCGGCGGCGCGCGAGCCCTTGCGCACATTGGCGTGTTGCAGGTTTTTGAAGAAGCGGGGCTCGACTTTGACGCCGCCGCCGGCGCCAGCATGGGCGCCGTAATTGCCGCCGCGTATGCGATGGAACTGGATGCGACGGAAATCGCGCGCCTGGTGGCCGCCGTGATTCCGGACTCGGACGCAATTCTCGATAAAGCCTTGCCATTGGTGAGTTTTTTTCGCGGTCGCAAGCTCAGCCGCGCGATTCTGCGGGGCTTTGGCGATCTGCGTTTTGAAGACCTTGAAGTGCCCCTGTACATTAACAGCTCGGATCTCGACACCGGCCAGGTTATTGTTTTTGATCGCGGCTATGTGGCGACGGCCTTGCGCGCCAGCGTCACTTTGCCGGGCGTGTTTCCGCCGGTCCGTCTGGGCCCGTACAATCTGGTCGACGGCGGAGTGTTAAATAACCTGCCTGGTGCGCCGCTGCGCAAGTGCGGCATGCGACGTGTGCTCGGCGTGAACGTGACGCCGTTGGAGGATCGCCGCGCAGCCGCTGTTGACATTCAGGCGCGCAGCGGCGGCGTGCTGGCGCGACTCAAAGATTATTTGAGTTTGCCGCCGATCCTTAAGATTGTCTCGCGCGCGATCGCGATTCAGGGCCAGGAGCTGCTGCGGTTCAGAATGGAAGACTTTGACAGCATTATTCATCCGGCCGTGCAGGGCTTTGATATCTTCGACTTTCATCGTCGCGATGAGATTATCGCCGCCGGTCGGCGCGCGGCCGAAGAACAGCTGGATGAAATCAAGGACGCGCTATTGCCGGGCATACATCGTCCGGTGTGACGCGCCGGGGTCACGGACGCTGACGTTGGAAGCGCCGTACGGCCGCCAGCAAGTGGTCCGTAAACAACTCGCCAGGGTCGAAGTCGCGCAGCGACACCCATGCGTGCCAGTCGTGTTCTTCCGACAGGCGAACTTCGCCCTGATAGTGCTGCGCCGCGAAGGCCAGTCCCAGCGCCTCGTAACCGCTTTCCTGGATAAAATGCGGGAAGTAAAAAATCGGCTCGGGGTTGAGCTGGCAGAGGAACTCCGGTCCCAGTTCCTCGCCCAGCTCGCGAAACACGCTGTTCGACCACGGTCGATAGATCTCGCCCGGCCCCAGACGCCCGCCCGGCAGATCGCCGACCTGTTGTTTGCGATCACGCAACACGAGCAAGTCCGCGCCGCGCGTTATAAATACCTTGAGCGTGATTTGAAACAGCCCCGGATTCAAGGCGAAGCGCCTCCGCGTTTCACCAGTCGCACAGCGCCGGCCTTACGGACGATCTCGTAGCCGATGGCTTCCGCCAGCGCGGCCAACCGCTTGTTGCGCTGACGATCGCGCAGATCGGAACCGACGCTGAGTTCCAGTTCCGCAAGCAAGAGATCCGGTGCGCGCGAGAAAACGGAAACGTAGGCCTGAAAGGCCTCCGCGTTGTAGCGTTCCAGGTTTTCAAAAAAACGCGGCAGAATCAGGGCTGTGCTGAGCGTTTCGTTCAGCTCTTCTTCGGTGAACAGGCCCAACAGACTGGCGGTGAACTCGGCCGAAGGTTGATAGACGATTTCTTCTCCGCTTTCGCTCGCCGTGGCGGTCCACAGACTGGCGATGCCGATTTCAAGCAGGCGGACCCAGCCCGGACTCAGGGGCGCGTGACTGATTTCAAAATAGGCGAGCAGGAAGAATACGATTTCGTCGTTCCAGCGTCCGGGCAGGCGATCCTCAAAGGCGGTCGACAATTCGCCCCCGCGAATGGACTCGTCGATCAGCCCGCGCAGTTCGAGCAAGAAGGCCGGCGTGTATTCGTCGGTGAAGTTAAATACAGAACGCGGATCGCTTGCTTCAAGGGCGGCGTCCAGAATCGGCCGCCGTGCGAAATACAAGTAAGCCAGTAATATCAAGCGTTCGTGCGGCGTTTCCCGCTGCAGCATGATTCGTTCGAGCAGTTCCAGTTCGAGCTGCGACTCGGGCAGCGAATCGATGTAGCGCAACGCCGCCCAAACATCCACCCAGCCGTTTTCCAGGAGAAAATTTTGCGCCGCATCGTGCGGGAACGCGCCCTGGATGATGTCAAAGATCTGAAAATCGATTTCCGTAAAATCGAAATTCTTGAGCATCCGGTAGGCGTTCTCTTCGATCAGCGCAAAGAAGGGCTGCCGCGCCTCGTTCACGTAGAAGCGGAGGCTTTCCGGCGATTCGTCGCGCGAACGATAGGCGGAGACCGCCTCGGCCGCGTGCACCACGCCTACGTCCAGCAGGTCGCGCGGGTTCAGCTCGCGTTCGTCAATGCGCGCAAAAAAGGCTTCAAACTCCTGCACAAACACGGGGTCCGGTTTTTCTTCTTCCAACCAGCGACTGAGGATTTGATACAGCCGGCGCGCGAACTCGCGCCCGGCTTCGCGGTCTTCTTCTTTCTTATAAGCCAGATATTTCTCGAGGAATTCGTGCATACGGGACGAGGGCTGCACGGTCCGGGGCGTCGGAGCCGTACAGGCTCCATTCTGGCGACTTGCGGTATTATCGCGAGACATTTTCGCGAGCCTTTTGCAAAAGGGCGTCCGCTTGCTGCGGTTCCGGCCAGATGCGATTCTCGGCTTCAAGCCAGCGCGCGAATTGATGGAAGTGGCGCGCGCGGCGCAATCGCTCGGCGCACGCGGCGGCCTCCCGTGCGCAGGCGTCTTCCAGGGCGTGGGGCGGTCGGGCCGGCAAGAGCGCGCGGCGCTCGCCGCCCAGCCAGGTCGCAAAGTACCACTCTCCGTCAATCCAGCCGATGGCGTTGGTGCCGGACCCGGCGGCGAAAAAAGCGCCAGGTTCGCGGGCGACGCCGGCGAATGCGTCTGGCGCGGGTCGGTCCGGCGCTGTAAATAGCGGGCGGCCCATATGTGCGTAGAGCGAGTCGCCGCCGGCGAGCGCAAGCAGGGTGGGTCCCAGATCCAGCTGGGACGCAATCGCCGCACTGCGCCCCGCGGGCGTGCGCGCGCCAAACATCAACAGCGGTATGCGGCGATCTTCCATGTAGTTCAGGTTGCGATGATGCGCGTGATCGGCGGTGATCAAATAGACCGTATCAGCGTGCCAGGGGCGCGTGCGCGCCGCGCGCAGGAAATCGCCCAGGGCGCGATCGGCATAGTGATATGCGTTCAGGTAATCGGCCTCGGGTTCTGCGTCGGAAAAAATGCGTGGCGCGTCGTGCGGCAGCGGAAAAGGATGATGCGTGCTCAAGGTGAACAGCGCGAGCAGGACCGGCTGATCCGCGTGCGCCTGCTGATCCATTTCCTCCAGCGCCAGACGATACAGGGCCGCGTCGTGCAGACCTTCCGAGCTGCTTTCGCCCGCGCGCGCGCGCGCCTGCAGCTCTTCCCGCCCCAGGGCGCGCTCAAAACCCAGTTGCGGCAGCGCGCGATCGAGATTGTCAAAACTCAAGGGACCGCCGTGCAAAAAAACGGTGCGATAGCCCTTCGCGCGGAGCAGGGCGGCCGCGCCGCCGAAGCGATTGTGCATCTGGTTGGAACGCAGGATCGTGCGACCGGCGCGATCCGGCAGGCCGGCGAACATTGAGAACAGACCGTTCGCGCTGCGCCCGCCCGAAGCGTAAAAACGTTCAAAGTAGAATCCGCGATCAATTTGCGCCTGCAACTCGGGCGCAATGCGCGGATCGCCGCCGTGTTCCGCCAGAAATTTCGCCGTGAACGACTCGAGTATAATCAACGCGATGTGCGGCGGCCGCCCGGCGTGCGTGCGCGGCAGGTAACGCAGCAGCGGATACTCGTCCGAAATAAACGCCTCCGGTTGATCCAGCAGGGCGCGCACAACGGCCTGATTTTCTTCCGGCGGAAAGTAGCGTACAAAGTCGAGCTGATCTTCGCGATCCCGGGACGTTGTAAAAACGCCGTTCAGCGCGAGGTTGTTCAGAAAGTTCGAAGGGGTTGCCAGCGCGTCGGCGGCGCGCAGCGGACTCTGTTGCCAACCGCCGCGCGCCGCCAGCAGCAAAAGCGCCGCCAGCGTCGTCGCAGCCAGCCCGGCGGCTGCAAAACGCGGCGCGCTGGAGTCTCCTGCGCCGCTCGCGGACGTCCGTCTCAGTTCCGCTTCGGGCCCGACGGAGCGCTGCAGCCGCCGCAGATTGTGAACCGCAAATCCGATCCAGGGCGCAAAACTCAGAGCGGCGAGTGCGAAAAGCCCGGGCGCCTCGCGCGCCGCCGCCAGTACAATCCCCGGCGCGTCGTTGGCGTAGGCGAAGAACTCCCAGCCCAGGTGTTTCGCATTAAAACGATAATTGTATGCGCTTGCCAGGAGCGCCGCGTGCGCCAGCGCAAACAGGGCGGACAGCAAGAGGTCGAGCGCGGCCGTCAGGCGCCGGATCAGGTCGGCGCGCTCGGCGAAGGCCGCCGCCGCCGGCGCGAACAGAACCAGCGGCCACAGGAGAATGGGCGCAGCCGCCGCGTCAAAGCGCAGCCCGACCAGCAAGCGCGGCGCCAGATCCGACAGACCCGGCGATTCGGGCGGCCAGTTCAGACCCAGAAAGACCGCGCGATGCAGGCTGAACAGCGCCGCAGCCGCCAGACAGCGCGCGCCGGCGATTTTGAGGGCGGCGGCTGTGCGACGACCGACGCTCATTTTACTTGATCGTGTGATAGCGCAGGAAAATCTGCTCGGGTGAGTACCGTAAATCGAAACTTTGACGTCTTTGGCGTGGGCAACGCCCTGGTCGACACCCTGTCCTTTGTGGACGACGCATTCCTGGAAAAGCATCAACTGGCGCGCGGCATTATGACGCTCGCCGATTCAAAGCGCCAGGGCGACATACTCTACGATCTGCAGGATCGCAGCCTCGAACTGCGCTCCGGCGGCTCCGCTTGCAATACTATCTGGAATATCGCCCTGTGCGGCGGCAAGGCCGCTTTCGCCGGCAAGGTGGCGGCGGACGCCAACGGCGAATTCTACAAGCGCGATCTGGAACGCCTGGGCGTGGCGTTTAATTCGCGACCGATCGCGGAGAACCACGGCGCGACGGGCACCTGCGTCGTGATGACCACCCCGGACTCGCAGCGCACCATGTGCACGCACCTGGGCGTTTCGATCAAATTGGGCAAGGACGACATCGATCTCGATCAGGTGAAACATTCGAAGTATCTTTATATCGAAGGGTATCTCTGGGATAGCGAGGTTCCCCGCAAAGCCTGCGAACATGCGATGGAGTTTGCAAAAAAACACGCTGTAAAAGTCGCCCTGACTTTTTCCGATCCGTTCTGCGTCGATCGTTATCGCGACGACTTTCGCCGTATTGCAAAAGAATATTGCGACGTGGTCTTCTGCAATGCGGAAGAGGCGCGCAGCTTCACCGGCTGGCATGATCTCGACGCGTGCGTGAAAGAACTCAACGGGTTCTCGCAGCACGTCTTCGTCACCAATAGCGCGGACGGCGCTTTTGTCGCAGAGAATGGCGTGATTCAGGCGGTCGGCGGATTTCCCGTCAAGGCGATCGATACGAACGGCGCCGGCGACGCATTTGCAGGCGGCGTGCTCTTTGCTCTGGCCCACGACTACTCCAGCGAAAAAGCGGCGCGTTGGGGCAATTATCTCGGCGCTGAAATTGTGAAAATCCACGGCGCGCGTCTGCCCGACTCTTATACGGAACATGTAAAGCAGGTCATCGGCTGAGATGGCCCGCGTCGCTGGCAAGCGCCGTGCGCCCGGACGCGCCGCGGACGCGACCCGCGTGCGCGCGCTGCATATAAACACGGCAAAGACCTGGCGCGGCGGCGAACGTCAGACCCTGTTTCTGGCGGCCGAACTCGCCCGGCGCGGCGTCGCGCAGCTGATTGTCGGGCAACCCGGCTCCGAGCTGCAGACCCGCGCAGAGGCGGCCGGTTTGCCGTTTCGCGCACTCGCCATGCGCGGCGAACTGGATTTCTTCGCCGTTGCTGGATTGCGTCGCCTCGCGCGCGAATTCGGCGCGACGATTTTGCACGCTCACACGGCGCGTGCGCACGGCCTGGGTCTGCTTGCGCGACGCGGCCTCCCGGAGGCCCGGCTGGTCATTTCGCGACGCGTGGATTTTCCTGCGCGGCCGAACTATTTCTCGCGGAAGAAGTATCTGAGCCCGTTGATTGCCCGCTACATTGCGATTTCGGAAAACGTCCGCCGCATACTGATCGCCGACGGCGTGCCGCCGGAGCGCATTCGCATCGCTTACAGCGGGGTCGATTTGCGCGAGTACCGCACGCCGCCGGACGGGGCGCGCATTCGCCGGGAGCTGGCTCTCGCGCGCAATGATCTGGTCATCGGCAATGTGGCGGCGCTCGTCGGGCACAAGGACCAGAGCACGCTGCTCAAGGCTTTCGCGCGTCTCACGCAGCGGCTGCCGCGAGCGCGCCTGCGACTGGTCATCGCCGGCGAGGGCGAACTGCGCCCGGCGCTGGAAGCCGAGGCGCGCGAATTGGGTTTGCTGGATTCGGCTCGCGTTCTGTTTACCGGATTCCGCCGCGACGTGTACGATTTTTTTGGCGCCTTTGATATTTTCGCCATGAGTTCCAGCGAAGAAGGTCTGGGAACGGCCGTCCTGGACGCGATGGCTCACGGCTTGCCGGTGGCGGCGACCAGCGCGGGCGGCCTGCCCGAGATGGTCGATCCGGGGCGCGGCGGCCTGTTATCGCCGGCGCGCGACCCGGCGGCTTTTGCGGAGAATCTATCCGTGCTCGCAAAAAATTCAGCGCTGCGTAAGAAGTTCGGCGCTTACAATAAGCGTCGCGTCGTCGCCTTCGGTTCCGCGGCCACCTGCGAAGCGACGCTCTCCATATATCGAGAAGTGCTGGGCGCGACGGAGTAAACATGGAATTCCGCTCAATATTTCGCCGCTTGGGCCAACGGCTGAATCGCGGCCGGCAGCGCGTCCAGGAAGGCGGTCAGTTCGCCGGCGAAATGATGCGCCAGATGCTGGAGTACGGCGATGAGTGGATGGAGCAGGCCTTTCGTCAGGCGCGCCAGAGACGTGCGCCTGAAATTGAAAAACTGCCGGTCGACTTCCAGCTGCGCCAGTCGTCCCTGCCGCGCCGCATCTACGAACGCCTGTTTCCCGTGAAATTCGTGATGCGTATGACAGCGCGCAACGACGCCGAGTTTCTCGAAGATTACATGCCGATTTCGCCCGACGCTTACATTGGCCGCGGCTCCTACAAATTCGTGTATCGTTTGCCCTGGCAAATGGTGGTGAAAGTCGGCAAGGAAATTCTGCCCTCGGATCCCCTGTGCGGTTCGCTGTACCGCGAGGTCGCCACAAAACACGAAAACTTCCTGAGTCACGAAGAACTCGACCTGATAGATCTATTGAGCCGCCGCAAAAGCGCCGCTCAGCGCGAACGCATCCTGTTTAAGTTTCACCGGCTGGGATTGGAACGTTATCATTACTGGAAAGTCCGCGAGGCCCTGCCGGATCTGGTGCTGCCCACGCGTTTCTTTATGGGCGTGCGTTATCGTCGGCGCTATTTCAGCGACGACTTCTTCTCGCGCAAAATCACGCCGATGGATTGCCAGATCATGCTGGTCGGCAAACACCTCAAAGAGTTTGCGCGCGCCGGTCGCAAGAGCGAGCAGGGTTCCGTGGCCGGTCGCCTGTTTCCTAAATACGATTTTGAGTTTGATATTGGTCGCTTTGGCCAGATCAAAAAAAAGGTGCTGCTCAAAATCGCCGAGGATTTTCGCAAACTGATACTCTATACCGAGCAACTGGCCGCGCGCGAGCGTCTCATACTGGATATCCACACTGAGAACCTGATCATCACCTTGCCCGACTTTCAGTTAAAGGTGTTCGACTTTCATATATTCGACGAACATCTCTACCAGCCCAGTCTCAAGCACGACAGACCGGAGCGGGATCACATCGAAGTCATTGAAAAATTCATCGAATCGTTTGAACTTGAGGAGGCTCGATGAGCGAGCAAGGCTTTGCGCCCCCGGGCGTCGCAATTCAAAACGCGGACGCAGCCTTGCTGCGCGGCCGCGTCCGGGCGCTGCTGTGGGACGTCGACGGCACCCTCTTTTCCGCAGAGGGCATTATCCATTCTGTTTATCAGCGGATCTTTGCGTCATACAAAGCGCGCCGCGGCCGGCCCGCGCGGACGCCGACGCTCGAAGAGATCATCGCCGAAGTCGGCAAGCCGGTCCGCGAGATCTTCGCCAATCTTGCGCCGGACTTAAACGACGACGAGCGCGCCGAAATGAGTTTGGGCATCCTGCATGGCCTGGTCGTCGAAATCAGTCAGGGCGCCGGCGAGCACTATGCAGGCGCCGCGACTACGCTGCAGGCGCTGGCGGTCCGTGGTTATGAATTTTACAGCGTGTCGAACGGACGCTTTCCTTATATCGAAGCGATCCTCAAGGCCAATGGCGCCTTTGGGCTCTTTCGCGACGTGCCGGTGGTAGACAATCGGCGCATCCACAATAAGACGGAATTGGTGCGCCACGTGCTTGAAACCTACGGGATCGAGCCGCACGCTGCGGTACTGATCGGCGATCGTGCGGCGGACCGCGATGCGGCCGTCGCCAATGACGTGCCCTTTATCGCCTGTCGCTACGGCCATGGCGCACCCGCCGAATGGACCGGCGCGGCGGCGATTGTGGATTCGCCCGTGGCCCTGCTTGAAATTCTGTAAGGCTTGACCGCTTCCGCCCCGGGCCGAACCCTTGCGTCCATATGGCACGCAAAAAAATCGCACTCATTGGCGCCGGCCAGATCGGCGGCACCATGGCTCTCCTCGCAGCCCAGAAAGAATTGGGCGACGTCATTTTGTTCGACGTAATGGAGGGCGTACCCCAGGGCAAGGCGCTGGATCTTCACCAGGCCACGCCGATCGAAGCCTGTAATTCAACGCTCGTTGGAACCAACGACTACAAAGACATCGCCGGAGCGGATATCTGCATCGTAACGGCCGGCATCCCGCGCAAACCGGGCATGAGCCGCGACGATCTGGTCAGTACGAACACCAAAATCGTAAAGCAAGTCGCAGAAGGCATAAAGCAGTACGCGCCCAACGCGTTTGTCATCATCATCACCAATCCGCTCGACGCGATGGTGTATGTAATGCAGAAGGTCACCGGCTTTCCCAAAAACCGCGTAATGGGCATGGCGGGCGTGCTGGACTCCGCGCGATTCCGCACCTTTATCAGCATGGAAACCGGCGTTTCGGTGGAAGACATCACGGCTTTTGTTCTCGGCGGTCATGGCGATACCATGGTGCCGCTGCCGCGCTACAGCACCATCGCTGGCATTCCGCTGCCGGAGTATCCCGGTCTTACGAAAGAGAAGATCGACGCGATGTGCAAACGCACGGCCAACGGCGGCGGCGAAATCGTAAACCTGCTGAAAACCGGTTCCGCATTTTACGCTCCGGCTGCGGCGGCGATCGCCATGGCGGAGTCGATTCTCAAAGATCAAAAACGCATCTTTCCCTGCGCCGTGCTCTGCGAGGGCGAGTACGGTCATAGCGGCCTGTTTATGGGCGTGCCGGTGCTGCTCGGCGAAAAGGGCGTGGAAAAAGTAATTGAGATTCAGCTGACTGCGGACGAAAAAGCGGCGCTGGATAAGTCCGCCGCCGCTGTAAAAGAACTCTGCGGCGTGGTAGACGGACTGGGAATTCTCTGAGTCTGCAGATGCGGCCGGTCAAGCCCTGAGCGCGAAGAGCGCGAAGAGCGCGAAGACGACCGGCCTGTATCCTTCGCGTCCTTCGCGGCGCTCAGCCGCCGACTTTTTTCAACTCGTCTTCGATCAGTTTCTTAAACGCTGGCAGGGGCGGCATGCCTTCGCCGGCCACGGCGCCGTTGATGAAGAACGAGGGCGTTCCGTTCACGCCGGCTTTGCCGCCTTCTTCAACATTGGCCTGAATCTCAGCCTGCACCGACGGGTCGCTCAGACAGGCGTCGTACTTCGCCATGTCGATGCCGAGCGTTTGCGCAGCCGAGCGCAGCCGCGCGGGCGCGAGCACGTCGCGCGGACGATTTTCGGCGAACAGCTGATCAAAAAACTGCCAGTACTTTTGCCGATCCTGCCTGTGCACGCAATTGGCGGCGACATGGGCGCCCATGGCGTTGGGATGAAAACTCAGCGGAAAATCCTTCACCACCCAGCGCACCCGATCGCCAAATTCTGCGCGTAGCGCGCTGACTGTGCTTTGCGCTTTCTGGCAATACGGGCACTCGAAATCCGTAAATTCTACCACGGTTACTTTAGCCTGCGGACTCATGCGAATGGGGTCGGCGTCGCCAATCGCCAGTTCCACCCGCGGAGCGACCGGCGCGTCGTCGAATTCTTCAAAGCCGTATTTCTCCTGCAGCCGCTGAAATTCGTTCATAATCAGGCGCTGTTTGTTCTGGTCGCGCATGTGATTGGCGATCAGGCCGCTCATCTCGTTGTAGCTGCGACCGTCGAAGCCCTGACTGCCGCGCCATTCATCGTAGGCGTCCTTAACTTCTTCTTCGGAAGGCAGGGCGGCGCCCGCGCTGATTTTGTCGATGTAGTCTTTGCTGGTGGCGGCGCCGGTTTCCTTCGCTTCCAGTTCGAACAGTCGATCGAAGGCGAGTTGGCGCAAATTGCCCAGTAGTTCGCGGTTGTAGGTCTTTTTCAAATTGGCATAAACGTCGGGACGCTGGTCTTTCAGGTCCGCTTCGCTGAGGCGTTCGCCGTTAACTTCGATATACGGGCCGCGGTCGCAGGCGACCAGGGTTGCGAGGACAAATGCCGACGCCGCGCCGGCGAGGAGGCGGCGCAATGCGCGACCGTGTGAGATGCTTTGAAACATGCTTTGCTCCGATTCTGCAAGAGTTCCGCTTACGGCCGGATCAGCCGCGCACGGACAAGAAAAACCGGCGCCGGGCCCGCACCAACCATTATTTCCGATCGGCTGCGCTGGTCTCCCCGATGGGGGCGGCCGCGGTCGGCGCGTCCAGCGCGGTCAGACCGGCATAGTCGGGTTCGCAAGGCAGCAGCGTGAAGCGCTGATCGACGGCCGCCGTGACCGGCGCAAGTACGTCGGCGAGCTCGGCCAGGACGCGCGCTTCTTCCGGACGCGGGAAGTAGACCAACAGGCCCGGCCCGGAACCCGAGATCGTGGCGCCGTACAGACCCAGCGTCGGCGCCGCGCTGCGAATCGCATCGAGTGCGGGGAGCCGATGTTTGCGATAGGGTTCGTGCATGCGGTCGGCGCTGAGCGCGTCGCAGAGATGCGCGGGATCGCCGCTCTCCAGGTACTCGCGCCAGAGCAGAACGCCGGTCATGTTCGAGAGACAATCGGTCACGGGTATTTTCTCAGGAAGCTGCTGTCGACTCTGCTTGGTCGATGTGGCGAAGTCGGGCGCAATCGCGACGAGTCCCAGGTTCGTCGGCGCGGTTTTGCGCAGGTACTGCACGCGACCGGCGCTGCGATAGCAGATGGTGAAGCCGCCGATGCGCGCGGGACAAACATTGTCGGGATGGCCTTCGAGTTCGTCGAGCAGTTGCACGTCCTCGTCGGCGGTCGCGGCCGCGCCGGCATTATCACCAGGGGCGAGGGCGTGGCGCGCCGCGGCGACTCCAGCAGCGAGGGCGCTCGCCGAAGACCCAAAGCCGCGACTGAAGGGGATGCGGTAATCCACGCGACAGTCAAAGCCAGGTCCGCCGTTCAACCCCGAACGCCGCAAGCGCGCGTGGTAAGCGACCGCGATGAGATTTTTTTCGGGAGGTATGGCCAGCGCCGCGCCGTTCGCATCAAAGAGTCGAATTTCCGGGTCGTCGCGGAATGTGAAATGGTAACGGGTATAGAGATTCAGGGCCAGGCCGAACATGTCGAACCCGGGGCCCAGATTCGCGCTCGTGGCGGGGACGCGGAGGCGGAGTTCAGGAAGCGGTTGGGCCACGGCGAAGCCCGACTCAGTCCATGATACAGGCGCCGGAGAACTTTGAGCCCGACTCGACCTGCAGATCGGGCGTGCGCAAATCGCCGGCGAGGCGCGCGGTGCGCGTGAGATCGATGCGCTTCTGCGCCGTAATGTTGCCGGTAACGCGGCCCTGAATCGAAACGGCGCCGGCCTCGATATCGGCGTCCACCTGAGCGGCTGGACCTACGATCAAACGTCCGCCGGTGGAAATGGAACCGCGAAATCGGCCGTTAATCTGCAGGCTATTTTTGAACTGGAGCTTGCCGCGGAAGCTGATGTCCTCGCCGAGAATAGTATCGATTTCGCTTTCGCTCATACTGTACGAAAACCGACGGACGCGTCCCCGGTCAAGAGTCTTCCGCCCTGCGCCAGCCCCGGCGCGCGCGCCGCGGCGGAAATGAGGGCCGCAGGGGAGGGCCGCCGAAAATTCCCGGACCGTGCCGCTGTCGGGCCGATATTCTCAGAGATGGCCTTTTCTCTGCCTGATGAACGCGAATTGCGCGGCCTCTGGCGCGCGCGCCCGTCGACGATCGACGGTTACCAACGGTGCTACTTCAGCGAGACGCCGCACGGCGATCGCATTGAGATCGATTTTAACTACGCTCGTCAGATGGCGCGCATCCTGGTCGCGCTCGATTCCGATCGCGGTCGCGAGTATATTTCGGTAATTAAGTCGGGCACGATTATTCAGGAGCGCGAGCTGGCCAGCAAGCGCTCCCTGGATTTGACGTCGCGCATGGCGGTCTTTGCGAAGGCCTTCGCCGGCCTGCCGGATGCGAACGTCCTGCGGGTGATTGGCGGCAACTATGGCCTGCCGATTCTGCCGCATTTGCCGGATTTGCGCGGCGATCGCTGGCGTGAAATCCGGCCCCTGACGCGCGTCTGGAGCCCCGTGCGCTATATCCGGCGGCGTCTGAAGGCCCGGCGGGAGCGCGAGGCCGGTCGCAGCTTCTGGGAAAGCCTGGTCCATCGCCTGCCGGCCGAGCTGGCGGACCTGGCGATCGGCGGCGCCCTCGTTTGGGCTTACTTGAATCAGTGGTTGAATCTGACCGAACTGGCCGGCTATGCCGGCGCCCTGGGCGTATTCAGCGGGGCCCTGGACTGGGTCTGGCGGCAGCGCGATCCCTTCCTGCCCAAGGTGCTGGCGCTGATGGGCGTAAGCGCCTTCGCCGTCTACACCCAGGTCCAGTACCGCATGTGGGCGATATTTTTGTGAGGACTTGCCCCGCGGAGCCTCCGGGATACAATTCCTGTTTGAATTTCCGGGGCGAATCCGTCATACTGTCTGCATGAGACACTCCGGCGCCACGAAGCCCCAGGATCGGGCCCAGGCCGAGATCGAGCAGAAGTACCTGACCTTCCTTTTAGGCGAGGAAGAGTACGGCATACCCGTCCTGCAGGTCGCGGAGATCGTCAAAATCGAAAAACTGATCCAGATTCCTCATTCCCGGGAGTACTTTCTGGGACTTATGGATATCCGCGGCCGCGTATTGCCCATCGTGCAGCTGAAAGCGAAGCTGGCCATTCAGGATGAGGCCGGAGCCGCCCGTCGGGCGGGCGACCGCGCCATAATAACAGTCATCAACGGCCGGCGCATCGGCCTGGCAGTGGATCAAGTTTCGCGCGTGGATCGCTTTCCGCCGGAGAACGTGGACCCGGGTCCGCCCAGTCTCAAAAGCGCTGCGAGCAAGTTTGTCACCGGCGTCGGCAAGAACCACGACGAGTTTGTGGTTTTGTTGAACCTTGAGCATCTATTCACGGAAGACGAATTGGCCGGCCTGTTTACCGCCGTTTCCGGCGTGGCTTCGTGAACGCTCCGGCCGGTCCTCCCGCGAAAAAATTTCCCCGCTCTTCGTCCTCGGTCGCGTTTCGATTTGACCGTTCCGGGCTCTTCCATAATCTGGTCCGCGGATGAGGCGTTAGCTCAGCCGGTAGAGCATTTCCCTTTTAAGGAAGTGGTCCCGGGTTCGAATCCCGGACGCCTCACATTTGTTGGAGGAGTTCGGGCTTAAAACCTGACGCCTCATAGTCCTGACTACCGCACTCATTTTGAACGTGAGATAGAAACGTCCCGTTCGTCTAGCGGTCAGGACTCTGGATTTTCATTCCAGCAACAGGGGTTCGATTCCCCTACGGGATGCATGTGCAGGGATTTCGGTCTCTGCTCTTCAGATTTTGACCTTGAGGCGGGGTAGCGCAAGCTCCCCGCCTTTTTTATTGGCCATTCCCGCTACAGGGACGTTGCGCCGTCGCGTCAGGCCTCGTTCGCGTCGCCCTCTTGCAACAGGCGCCGCCGCGATTCGCCAATGAACCAGTAATACAGCGTCGGCACGGCAAAGCGACTGAGCAGCGTCGCCGCCGCTTCGCCGAACATCAGACTTACGGCGAGTCCCTGAAAGATCGGGTCAAATAACATTACCGCTGAACCGACCACTACCGCCGCCGCGGTTAACAACATGGGCCGGAAACGCACGAGCCCCGCATCAATGACCGCGTCGCGCAGACTCTTGCCGGAGGCCAGCTCCTGTTCAATAAAGTCCGTCAGAATAATGGAGTTGCGCACGATAATCCCTGCGCCGGCGATAAACCCGATCATCGACGTCGCCGTAAAGTAAGCGCCGGCGATGGCGTGGCCCGGAATAATCCCGATCAGCGAAATTGGAATCGGCGCCATAATGATCAACGGTGCGGTGTAGCTCTTGAACCAGCCCAGCACCAGCACATAGATCAACACCATCACAACCGCGAAGGCCGCCCCCAGATCGCGAAACACTTCATAGGTGATGAACCACTCGCCATCCCACTTCATGACGACCTGTTCGGTGTTCCACGGAACCTCGGCGGTGCTCGTGGGATATTGGATGTGCGGCGCGAGATTCAGGATGCCATAGACGGGCGCTTCTTCCGGTCCAGTCAGTTCGCTCATCACGTACGAAACTGGCTTGAGGTTCTTGCGATACAGCGTGTAGTGCTCGCGCTCGATCGGCGCGCCCAGGGCGGCCGTCAGCGCGGTGGAACCGGCGACGGGATTGGGCAAGTTGACGCCGGCCAGGGGATTGGGTCCGGAGCGCACCGCCTGGGGCATGGACAGTTCGATCGCAATCTCCTCGGGCGAGCTTACGTCGGCGAGCGCGGCAAGCGGCGTTTCAGAAAAGGCCAGTCGGCCCGCGAGACTCGCATCCGACGCAGTTACGCCCACGAGACCGCCGCGCACTGGATCAAAGGGATACAGCCGCCGCACGCGTCCCGGTCGCCACGAGTAGTCGAGATCCACAACGGACGGCTCACGTTGAAAAACGCCGAGTATGTCGCGCGCCGCCGCTTCACGTTCCGCGCGCGCCGGGCCGTAGATTTCCGCGACGAGCGTGGCCAGCACCGGCGGCCCGGGCGGAACCTCCAGGGTTTTTGACACGGCGCCATGGGCGCGCGCAAAACCGGCGATCGTTGGACGCAGGGCCTCGATAATTTCGTGACTCGAAGCGTCACGATCGTGCGCCGGCTTTAAGACCACATGCAAATCGCTCTGAAAGTCTTCGCGCCTTAAAAACGCGTGTTTAACCATGCCAGAGAACGAAAACGGCGCGCTTTCGCCGCTGAAGATCTGCACCAGTTCCACGTTGGGATCTTTCTGGAGCAGTCGCGCCAGTTCTACGGAGAGTTCCGCGCTGCGTTCGAGCGAGGTGGCCGGCGGATAGTCGAGCAGGACCTGGAATTCGCTCTTGTTATCGAAGGGCAGCATTTTGACGCGCACCCACTTAAAGGCGAAAAAACTCATCGAAATGAGCAAGAGCCCGACTGTGAGCGCGGCGAAAAGCCAGGCCGCCTTGCGATCGCCCAGCAGTCGTTCAATGACCCGGCGATACAGTCGATCCAGGAAACTCTCCTGCACCGCCGCGTGCGAAGCGTGTTCCGGCGCGGCATGGCGCTTCAGCAGGCGCACCGAGGCCCAGGGCGTGACGATAAAGGCCACAAAGAGCGACAGAATCATCGCGAGACTCGCGCCGACGGGAATCGGCTTCATGTACGGACCCATAAGTCCGCGCACAAACGCCATGGGCAGGATGGCGGCGATGACAGTGAAGGTCGCCAGAATCGTGGGATTGCCCACCTCCGCCACGGCCGCGATAGTTACGCGTGTGAGCGACTCGCCGGGGCTTTCCGCCAGGCGCCGCTCGATATTCTCCACAACCACGATCGCGTCGTCGACCAGTATCCCGATCGAAAAGATGAGGGCGAAAAGCGTCACCCGGTTCAGCGTGTAGCCCATGAAGTAGTACACCGCGAGCGTCAGGGCCAGCGTGACCGGAATCGCCACCGCTACGACGAGCGAGGATCGCCAGCCCATTGCCAGCGCGATCAGCGCGGATACGGAGAGGGTGGCGATGATCAGGTGTTCGATGAGTTCGTCCGCCTTGGCCTGCGCGGACTCGCCGTAGTTTCGAATCACCGTAAGTTTAATGTCGTCCGGGAGATCCTTCGAAAAAACCCGCGCGCGTTCAAGCAACGTTTCGCTGAGCTCCGCCACGTTTACGCCTTTGCGTTTGGCAAAACTGATGGACGCGGCCGGATCGGCGCGTCCGCCGCTTTCCCGGGTCAGCAGATACGAAATGCGCGTCCGCTCTTCGGGACCGTCCTGGACGCTGGCCACGTCGCGCAGTCGCACAACCTGGCCGCCGCGCTGACCGATCGGGGTGGCGGCCGCATCGGCGAGACTGTTAAAGCGCCCGCCGACTTCGACGGAGAGCGAGTTGACCGGGCTCCAGTTCTTGCCGGCCGGGCTCAGCACGTTGTTGGCGGCGAGGGCGCGCGCCACGTCGGTAATTGAAACGCCCAGGGCGCGACTGCGTTCGGGATCCACGATTATGCGAATGGCGCGTCTGCGTCCGCCGAGCAGGTCGACGCGCGAAAGGTCCGGCGTACTCGAAAGCTCGCGTGCGAGCGGCGCAATCAGCGAACGCAGCTCAAAGTCCGTGCGTTGATTGGAGGAAAAAGTCAGAGTCAGGAAGGGCACGTCGTCGATCGAAAACGAGCGCACCTGCGACGGACGCGTTTCGGCCGGCAACTGACCGCGAATTTCCAGCAGCTTATGATGCACCTTGAGCAGCGCCGGTTCGAGCGGCTCGCCGACCTTAAAGCGCACTGTGATCAGGCTGGCGTGCGGACTGGACGCCGAATAAACGTATTCGACGCCTTCCAGGCCCCAGACCGCGCGTTCAATCGGTTCGGTCACCTTCCGTTCGACCTCGGCCGGCTCGTAGCCGGGCGCTTCCGTCAGAATGTCAATCATCGGCACGGAAATCTGCGGCTCTTCCTCTTTGGGCGTGAGCAGGACTGCGCCCACGCCGAGCAAGAGACTGCCGATGGCGATCACCGGCGTCAGCCGGGAATGCACGAATCCGCGCGCCAGGCGGCCGGCGAAACCGATGCGCTCCGCATTTGCGTCCGCTGCGGAGGTGTTGTTCGTCGGGTTTGTTTTGCGTGTTGTCATGGGAGTCTCCAATGGGTCGCGGTATCCTACGGCCGCGAGTAGTCGGTCAGCATAATCAGCATCGCGCGCGCATTAACGTAGTCCTGTTCCGCTTGTTTTTGTTGTACGGTCAGGTCTGCGCGGCGGTTTAAAGCATCGGCGAGTTGCGTTGCGGGGGCGGCGCCGCTCTGGTAGAGACGCAGGGCGGTGGCGCTTTGCTCTGCAAGGAGGCCGGCGCTGCTCTCCAGTAATTGCAGTCCTGTTTCCAGGGCGCGAATGCGTTCCACAAGTCCGGCGCGTTCGGCGCGTTCCCGGCGTTCCGCGTCGAGAGCTCGGGCGCGGGCCGCGGCCGCGGTAAGTTCGGCCTGATCCACGGCGCCGTAGTCCTGCGCGGAAAACAGACTCATTCGCACGTAAAAACCCATGTAATACGAAGTCGCCGTAGCGCGCTCGCCCGTATGCAGATTCGCCTCGGCGAACAGCCCGGCGGTCGGCAAAAAGCGCGCGCGTTCCGCCGCCGGCAGTTGATCAAAGGAGTCCGCCGCGGCGCGCATCGCCAGCACGCGATACGACGGCAACTCGCCGTGCGCAGGGTCGGCTTTAAGAAAACGCGCGGCGAATTCCTCCGCGGATCGGGACTCCGGTCGCCACTCCGACGGCAGCGCCGGCGCCGATTCGCGAAAGTATTCCTGCAGGCCGCGCGTCTCGGCTGCGTTGCGTAAAAGTTCCGCATCCAGGCGATTGGTCAGCGTGCGCAGCCCCAACCAACCGGCATATCCCACCGGATTAGCGCGCAGGCCCACCTGGTAGGCGCCGAGCAGACGCGCGGTCTGAGCGCGCAACTGCGAAAGCCGCTCCCTTTCGCGCGCCAGGGCCGCCAGCGCGCCGTAGGCCCGCGCCGTGTAAGCGTATTCGCTGGCTTCAATAAAACGCCGCTCGAAGTCGCGCGCGAGACCGGCGTGTCTTGCGGCCTCGGCCTGCGCCTGGGGCGCGCCGCCCTCATAAAGCGGCGCGTCGATGCCGACGGCGCCGCGCGCATGAGCGTAAGAGGCGGGATGATTCAAGTTATCCGGCCGCAGGGTCGCCGTGGGACTCTGGATTGCATCCAGACTCAACGCTGGCGCGGGCACGCTGAGATCTTCGGCCGTGGCGGCGCGTTCGCTGAGTTTTGCGCCAAATACGCCGAGCGCGTCATTAGTCTGGTATCCGCGCGCCTCGGCGTACAGACGCGGCATCCAGTGGCGAGCGCGCCGGTCCGCTTCCAGAGCGGCCGCCTCGGCGTCTCTGGCGGCGGCGTCCAGGGCGGCTGAGCCCTGACGAATCGCCTCAAAAACGGCCGGAAAGGCAAGCGCCGCTTCCGCGGGTTCGGCGCGGACGCGCTCCGGCGCAAGCCAGAGGCCAAGCAGCCCCAACGGAATCAAACTGAAGAATATACGATACCCCATATGGTATAATAAGTTCCGGGCGCGGAGGCGTCGAGCAAATTTGCCGCTGCGCCGCCGTTTCGACTTGACCCTGTATATGATAGGGGGTATGGTAATATGAAAACTCTTCCCGAAGGCAGGTTTATAATATGTATCTGGCTGACACAACTCGCTGGCATCTGGAGCGCGTGATCCGGCTCATTGCGGGATTTATGATACTGTTCAGCTTAACCCTGAGTCAGTTGTTTTCGCCGTACTGGCTGCTGCTTACGGCGCTGGTCGGCGTGAATCTGACCATCCTGGCGTTTACGGGCTTTTGTCCGATGGTCGTCTTTTTGCACTGGCTGGGGCTGCGGCCGCAGACTGAGCCTTGCGTCGACAAGGCCTGATTCGCGATCGTCAGAAAAACAGGTGGACAGCGCGGCGGGCGCGCGGCCTGTTCCGGAGACCGGGACGGGCCCCAAAATTTGACGACGTGCTCCAGTATCGATCGTCGCATTCGCCGGACGCAACACCCGGCCGCCCCGACGCCCGCCGGACGACAGGCGTCCCGGCGGCGCGCGGCCTTCGCCCTGGCCCTGTTGTGCTGCGGCGCTCCGCTGTTCGCAGAAACTTTCACAATTCCAACCGGTCTTCGCGAGACGGACTTGCGCCCCGAGCAGGCGCTCGTTTCACACTCCGGAATTCCGGCGCCTGCGACGCGTAGCGGCGTATTCGACGAATATCGCAAAATACCGGCGGCGGCCTGGCGCCGGAGCGAAGGCGCGGCGCAGTTGCCGCGGCGCGGCGATCGCCTGTGGCTACGCGTGCATCTGCGCAATTCCGGCGACGTAGTCCAGCGGGTTATCGTACGCTACGAAACGCCGTGGACGGATCGCGTGCTGATGGCGGCCCTGGACGACTCGGGCGCGCCGACAAGGGTGACGGAAGGCGGCGATGCGAGCGCAAACGCTGGCCGCATGGAGCGCCCGTTTCTGGAACTGGATCTGGCGCCGGGCGCCATCATCCCGATCCTTGTGCGTCTGGAAAATCCGCGGCGGGTTTCTGTAGATCTTAAGCTGTACACCCCGGAAAGTTACCGACAAACCGCCTTTCGCGAATGGATACTGCAGGGGCTGCTTTTTGGCGGCGGCTTCATGCTGCTGGCGTTTCACGTCAGCATTTATCTCGCCATACGCGACCGTCTGCTGGCCCGCTACATAGCGTATCTGGCTTTTGCCGGTACCTATCTTTTTTTGCGCAGCGGTCTTCTGGCGCGTTTTTTGTCGGACGATTGGACGGCGTACGGCAACGCAATTTCGAGCGCGGCGGTGGCCGGATTGTACTACGCCGGCATTCGTTTTGCCCGAGAATTCCTCCAGCTGGGCGGTCTCTGGCCGCGCGTCGACGCCGCGTTTCATTGGATTCAGCGCCTCGCGCTGGCGCTCATCCCGCTCTACGTCTGGGATCGCTTCCTGGCGATTGCGCTGGAAGATCTTATGGGCATTCTCGCCGGCGCCCCGCTGCTGGCGGTCGGCGCGCTGAGCGCCCGACGCAACTGGCGCCGATCGGCTTATTTCCTGGCGGGCTGGTCGTTGCCGGTGCTGGCGGCGCTCCTGGAAAGTCTGCGCGCGGAGCGCATCATCGGCGATTTTGCGCACAGCGCCGCCGTTTTGCCCACCGCGATGCTGCTTGAGTTTTTCTTGTTTGGCGGAGTGCTGCGCAATCGCCTGGCGCGCATTCGCGAAGAGCGCATCGCGGACGGCCTGCGTATGGCGCGGATCGAACAGGATCTGGATTTTGCACGCCGAATCCAGCGGGATCTGTTGCCGGCGCCCGAGCGTGCGGCGGGCGCTCTGCGGTTCCAGGCGGCATATGAATCCGCGCAGGCGGTGGGCGGCGGCTATTACGACTTCTGGCAGGCCGAGCCCGGCGCGGTCGGCGTGTTGATTGCGGGCGCGCAGGGCGCAGGACTCCCGGCCGCGCTGGACGCGTCGATGGTGCGTCTGGCGTTTCGCACGGCGTCCGTTGAATTTAATTCTCCATCGGCAACGCTTGAAAAAATGAGTCAATTTTTACAAAGCCAGCTGGCCGGCCGCACGGTGCGCGCCGCTTACGCCGTAGCTGACGCAGAGAGCGGCGTGGTGCGCGTCGCCTCGGCCGGAATTGGCGCCATCTTTTTGTATCGAGCCGGGACCGCGATTTTGAGCCGGCTCCTCGTCGCGGGCGCCCCGCTGGGAACGCCGTCAGCGGAAGCGCGCCGCGTCGAAGAAGTGCGGCTCGCGCCGGGCGATGCGCTGGCGCTTTTTTCGGACGGTTTTCTGCGCGCTGGGAGCGACGAAGCGCTCGCCTATAACCTCGAGCAGGCCTGCGCGCAGGCTCTGCAAAGCGTGGGCGCCGGGGACGGCGATGCGTGCGCCGCTCTGCTCGCACGCGTGCGCGAATTAAACCTGCCGGGCGGCCACGATCTGACGTTTGCCGTGTTGCGGCGTGCGGTCGAAACTGGAGCGGCGGCATGAGGAGCGCGGCTGAGGCGCCGCGGCGACGTTGGCTCGCGTCGGCTCTGGCGACCGGGTTTGCGGCGATGCTGGCCCCGGCGTTTTTTGCGGCGTGTACGCCTCTGGCAGCGCCCGCCGCCGCTGACGGGCCGGAGCGCTTTCGGGCGGACTATTGGCTCGAGACGCGCAGCGGGCCGCCTCAGTTCGAAGCGCCGCCGGCGGATGCGGATTGGTCGACCCGTTCAGAAACGTTTCTGCGGCCTTTTCCCGAAGACGCCCGTATGTGGGCGCGCATTCGAATGTCGCCCGCGGCGAGCGCGGCGCAGCTGGTCCTTGTACATCCGGATCCGCGCGCCGATCAGGTCGATTTTTTTCTGATGAGCGACAATCGCATCGAGCGAATTCAGCCGGATGGAGACTCGCGCGCGCACGCCTGGCCGCGACCCTTTCTCGCGCCGGCGTTGTTTTTCGAAGCCCCGGCTGGATCGGAGCGCAGCGTCTATGTACGGCTGGGCAACGCTGTCGATTTGTCATTGCAGTTTGAACTCTACGAAGAAGACGAATTTTACCGCATGGCGCGCCAGCGCTACTTTTTCCAGGCGGCTTTCTTCGGCGTTATTTTCGTGCTGATTTTCTTTTACAGCGCAGCGTATTTTTCGCTGAAATTGCCGCTGCTGGGCCACTACGCGGTGTATATGCTGGCGCTGTGCGCGTACTTTCTTTCTCGATCGGGCTGCCTGGCGCAGTACATTGCGCCCGGAGCGCCCTGGATTTTGAATCAGGCGACGGCGCCCTTGCCCGGGCTGATCTTTTGCTGCGGGCTCGGTTTTATCCGCAGTTTTCTGGCGCTGCGCGAGCTGCGGCCGCGCCTGGATCGGATTGTGCGCACAGCTCAGTGGGTAGCGCTCACGCCGTTGGCCCTGGTCATTTTCTCGCGGCCGCTGGCGATCCTGGCTGGCGATCTAATTTCTCTGTCTTTTGGACCGTTAATCTGGCTGCTCGGTTTTGCCTTGAGCTTTCGACTTGTGGAAGCGCGCTGGTTCTTAATCGGTTGGACCTTGCCGATTGTCGCCGGCGCGCTCGATTCGTATTTCCCGCGCGGCGTAGGACGCGAGGTCGGCTTGCAGTGCGCGGTGCTTGCGGAGGTGTTGTTCTTTGCGTGGTTCGTGGGCCGTAAGATCGGCGAAATTGAAAATTCGCGCGCCGGTCAAAATGCGCGGCTGTTCAGTTTGCAGCTCGAGCTGGAGCGCGCCCGTCAGGTGCACGGCGCGCTATTGCCGCGCGAGCTGGATTTTCCGGATTCGCTTGAGGCGCATGTATTTTACCGACCCATGGGCGGTCTTGGCGGCGATTATTATCAAACGGCCGCGCTGACGGACGGCCGTCGCGGCCTGCTGCTCGCCGATGTGGCCGGCCACGGGCTTGCGGCGGCGATGAATGCGTCCACGGTGCACATTGCGTTTCACGCCGCCCTGGGCGCGGCGGCGGACGCCGGCGATCTGCTCACGCGCATGAATCGAATTCTCGCGGCGGACCATAACTATCGTTTCGTAAGCGCCGTCTATGTGATCGTGAATCTCGAAACCCTGGAGCTTGAGCTCAGCTCGGCGGGGCATCCTGATGCGCTCCTGCATCGGCTTCAGGGCGGGCTTGAGCGCGCGGGCCAGGAATCGCCGTGGTTGGGCATGCTGGCGGACTTTCAGTATGAGACCGTGCGCCTGCAGGCGCAGCCGGGCGACGTTTTGCTGTTGTATACCGACGGGCTCTACGAAGCGCCGTACGCCGACGTGGAACCTCCGGAAGGTCTGATTGAGTCGTATGCGGCGGACGCGCTGGCGAGCGGCCGCGCGCTTGACGATGTCGCCCGCGATCTGACAGGGCGTTTTGATCAAATTCGCGGGCGCGCAGCGGAAGACGACGTGACGCTGGTGTTGTTGCGGTTTCGCGCCCGCGCCCAGGAAGAAGCTGCGCGGCCCGCAGCGGACGCGACGGTTCAGCGCGATGCGGTCTGACGGGTAAAGAGCGAACGAAATTCGGCGTAGCCTTCCGCTTCGAGTCGGGCTACAGGCACAAACCGCAGCGCAGCGGAGTTAATGCAATAACGCAGGCCGGAAGGCGGCGGCCCGTCGGGAAATACGTGACCCAGGTGCGAGTTCGCATACCGACTGCGCACTTCGGTGCGCACCATGCCGTAGCTCGCATCTGATTTTTCGATCACGTGCGCGGCGACCAGCGGCTGCGTGAAACTGGGCCAGCCGGTGCCGGACTCGAACTTGTGCGTGGAACTGAACAGCGGTTCGCCGGATACAATGTCCACGTATATGCCCGCCTCGTGCGAGTTCCAGAATTCGTTGCGAAAGGGCGG
>JAVHPJ010000077.1:0-7033 GCA_036170535.1 Leptospirales bacterium
TCTGTGAACCATTTGATGCCTCATTGCGTCTCACTGAGCAACCCGCTGGCGAACAACATTGTGGCCTACCGAGCGTGGATGGAGAAACGTGGATAACGAGATTTCCATTCCCGTGAGTGATGGATGGTTCTGCTCAGTCATCGTCTATCTCTTGAAGAGAACTGTAATAAGTGTCTTGTTCGGATGGTGTGGCGCCGCCGCCGCCGACGCTGGCGGCTGCGCGCATCCGATCCAGATTGATGGAATAGTCCGATTGTTCGGGAACCGGATACGAATTAAACAGAAAGCAGGAGCCGCCGCTCGCCGCGGCGAATACCGCCAAAAACGACAACAGAAGGCGCGGGATTCGTTGCATGCTCAACTGAATCTAGCGCAACGCCCGCCGTCAAGCGCTCACTGCGCAGTCAGCGCCATGCGAAAGCCCGCGCTGCGGTCTTCGCGGAGCGTCGGAAAGCCGCCGTAGTCGCGAAAGTCCGCGCGGGCGTATTCGAACTTCTGCGAGTAACCGCCCCCGCGAATCACCTTAAACATGCGGCCGCTCACCGCGCGCACGCCCGCGAATACCCCGTTGCGGCCGGGATAGTCTTCATACCAGCTTGAGGTCCATTCGCGCGCATTCCCGCACAGGCCCATTACGCCAAAGGGACTGGCGTCGCGCGTTTGGGTCACCGGCACAGGCGCACCATGACCGCTTTCGAGGGTGTTGCAGCGATCGGCGAAAAACTCATTACCGGTCGGATAAATCTGCGGATCGCGATTGAGACCTTCGCGGCCATAGCGATAGAGCGAATACGAAAGCCCGCCCCGCGCGGCCAGTTCCCATTCCAGTTCGGTCGGCAGCCGTTTGCCGCTCCAGCGCGCGTAGGCTTCCGCATCCGTAAAACTGGCCACGGTAACGGGCAGTTCTTCGTGACCCGCGGGAAAGCGACCGCCGTTCGCGCGCCACGCCGGCGGCGGCGGATGACCGGCCGCGCGCAGGAAACGATAATACTCGGCATTCGTAACTTCGTATTTATCAATATAGAAGGCCTTCACGCGCGTCTGCTCGGCCTCGCGCCGCGAATAAAAAAACGGATTGAAGTTATCGCGGGAGGGTGCGTCGCCCTGGCCAAAGATCAGGACGTCTTCCGGAATAAACAACATGATCTTGCCATCGACCTGATGGCGCAGCTGACGCAGGGGTTGGCGCGGCGGAATTCCGCTGGCGGCGGGCGGCAAATAACCCGCGCGCTTGCGATACAGTCCCGCCTGGTAGCCAATCGTAAGAATACGCTCCGCTTCACCCCCGCGCATGGCAAAGTAGCCCGCCAGGGTGATCTGACGCAGGCCGCGGGGTCGCTCGCCGTACTCAATCAGGACGCGGGTGCAGGTGAAACTTCCCTGGGTCAGCCCGGCGCCGTCGCGCAGCGTCAGCTCCGGGTTCCTCTTTAAGAAGAAGTCCTGCAACTCCGACTCGCCCATATTGCGAAAGGCCGCGGGCTCGGCGCCGGATACGCGCATTGCGCCGTTGTTCTTCTGAATCGCCGTGACTTCCCCGTAGACCAGAAAATCCCACTGCCCGCTCTCGCCCAGCCGCACGCCGGGGCTCAACTCCGGCTGAGATAACACGGGTGAACTCAGGGCGGCCAGCAGCGCGCCGAGCCCCGCCGCGGCGCAGAGGCGCAGGCGCGTCGGGCGATCGGAACCGGGATTCCGCCGCTGAGGTGATCGGGGCGAGGGCGCCATAAGATTGTAGGAACTCCAGCCGGGTCGCGCCAGGCTCTTCTTCGTAATTATCGACGCATCGCGCCGAAGCCTTTGCAAGGAAACCGCCGCGAGCCTGTCACACCCCCGTGGTAGAGTCTCCGCGTGGCTCGACGGGTTCGCCCGGTGGGTAACAAGGCGAACGGCGAGGCCGGCCCGCAAGGGTCGCCTCGATCGCCGCAGGCGCCCTTAACCGGCGCCTGCGGCATTTTTTCCCGGACGCCGACTACGTAACAAATTATTTGTAGTTGACATTTGTATAGCAAACACTAAGTTGTTGCTACACGGATTTTCTGAGAATTGACGGTGGAAGGCCTCGAAATTTTTTGGTATTATGTCACTGTGACATAAACCAGTTCGGGGGTTTTTCCGTCAGATAAGACAGTGGAGGTGTCCCGATGGTCGTTAAGCAAGCGGAAGGCGCGGTCTATCACCGCCGCAAACGAGAAAGCCTGCCTGGCAAGGGCATTGAAGTACGGGCCGGCAACCGGGAGAAGTCCTTTGATCAGTATCTGATTGAGGCCTTCAGCGGAGAGGTCGTTCGCCAGGGCGAACGCTTTTCCAACCAGGTCAGCCAGCTCACGCGCGATAATTTGATTCGCCTGGGCCAGCTCTGAACTTGCGCGGTTCCGGCTGATTGCTGAGTACGGGGAGCGAAGCTCCGCGGGGAAGCCATATTACATAAACGGGACGCCTTTCGCCTTCTCCACGTCCCCGCTGCTTCCGCCCCCGCCGCTATGCGAACGGCGCTCCGGCCGTCAAGGCCCGGTCCATCGCGCCCGCTCCGTGGCAGCTTGCCTTACAAGCCAGCCTACTGCTGCCGCAGGTATTTAAGCAGTCCCTGGAACACATCGCGCTTCAGCACATCGCGTTTACGCTGGAGTTCCATATTGTCGCCCAATGGCACGGCTTCGTCCTGGAGCTTGCTTTCGCAGCGTTGGATTAATTCATCCCGACGGCTGCTGAGAAATCCGCGGGTTCCATATACATCGTTGCCGCCGGCTACCGGAATACGCGCCACTTCGCGCACGGAAGCGGCGCCCACGTCGATCAGCCCCAGCACCTTGGCAAACGCCTCCCGATTGTCCGGCGCGATATTGAGAATGTCGTCCCGATTCGGATAGAGGCCGCGATCCCACATCGTATTCAAGTATTCCGCAATGCGCTCCAGCACGCTACGGTCCGCCTCGCCCAAACTCTGCGCGCCGCCGCCGGAAAGCGTTTCTGATTCTTCCACGCGCTGGCGCGCCAGGCGTTTCACGTCGTCACGGCCCTGTTTACGCGCCGTCTCAGTCTGCGCAGATTTTGTCCGGGACGTCTTGCGCTTGCGCTCGCTGCGCATATCCGCCCGAATGCGCGCCACCTGCGTCTCGGATAATTCGGAACTCGTCAGCCATATCCACAGACGCGACCACCACGGCAGATTATTTCCGAGGGCGCGCCGAATCGCAAAGCGCAGCTTATCGAGATAAGCCGGCGCCACGTATTCCTTGAGTTCCGCCTCGGGAGTCTCGTTAATTCGCAGCAAATCTTCAATAAGATACAACAGGTACGTATCTTCGCTGCGTTCAAAAAGTTCTAGAGCGCTGTCGATCGCCTTCCCGGTGATCTTGCGATCCTTGTAAATCAGGTAAACATGCTCCAATTGATTCAAATCAAAATCGGGCGTGACGTCAGACGGTTCGACGCGCGGTTCCGTAAGCGCAAGAATCATGGGAATTTTTCCGCGCAGCATCAGGCGCAGAAAGTTCTCGTTGAGCCCGAGCTTCTTATGATCGCGCAGGCGAAATAGCGAGCCGGCGCCGCGAATTTTCTGGACGGCGTCGCGCAGCTCCTGGTTCTCCGCGTTGCGCGCCTCCTGCTTTTCAAAGCCGCGCAAATGCGCGGAGAGTTTCATAACCTCGACGGCGAACTGCAATTCGCGAATCGGCGGCGCCGACGAGGCGGTCAGTCGCTCGTACAGCGTGCGGGCCAGCGACTCAAAGTAGTCGTATTGCGTAATCTCATTAGACTTAACGCGCGCCTGCAGGGCCTTAATTTCATCGTTCGTCGCCCATTGGGAAATATACTCCGGTCGCAGGAAACTGGTCAGGGCGGCGTAACGATTCTTGATGTCGCGCGGTTCAGAAAACAGGACAATATCAAAAACTTTGTCCGAGCCTGACCAGCCGGCCGAACGAATATCGTCGCAGAGCAGCGTCGTCACCAGGCGTTCTTTTGAAGCCTGAATAATCAGGGGACGCAGAATCCGCTTATGCAGTTCCTGATTTACCTTACGAATATTCACCAGGTCAAATCCGCTGACGGTCGGAAATTGCTTTTCGTCGACGAACATCCGACGTAGAATAAAGTCCGCGCGGCCCATCTGCAGCGGAACATCCGCCAGCTTCTGGATTCCGCCGAAGGCCGCTGCATAGTCCGTGCCGAATTCCGGCCGGCCCAGCGCGCTGCGCAGTGCGCTCATGGAAGTTTGCAGCGTCGACCGATAGCCCACGATCACCTTGTCGAGATGTTTGGGCGTGGGCGCCACAAACCGGGTTACAAAACCCAGTTCCGCTTTGCCAATGACGACGAGGTCGCGCAAAACATGAATAAAGGGCGGCGTCTGCGCGGCCAGGGAAAGGCACATGCGGAACAATTGCTCGTCCGTCGGCATCGGCATCTTGTCGCTGATGCTGCGCTTGTAGATTTGGAGATCCTTGGCGACATCTTCGAGTTCCGGATAAAAGACGTTCTCGCGTCGAAAAACGCCGGTCAGGTAACGCTGCACGGCGTTGTAGACCTGACTCAGCGCCTTGACGTTTTCGCGAAAGTCGTCGGCCAGATCGCCGCCGTAACTGGATTGAGAGCTGAAGACAATATCCGCGTCGCGCGGATGCAACGCGAGAATTTTGCGCGGGTCCTCGTCCGAGAGGGACGCCGCAGCCGCGCCGGACTCCGTCCTGGCTGGATTTTCTTCCGAATCGGACATGCTGCCTGGGTTTCAGACTCAGTCGGCGGGGCGGTTGAACAGAAAGTTGCGCAGAGCTTCTTTTTCGAGCAACGCACGGCTCAAGCCGCCGCCGGCCAGACTCGCGGCCGCAGCAAGCGCAGCGCCGTAGGCATAAATCCAGGGCGTGAACTCATACTTCAACATTTTTGTATGTATCGGATCAGGAAAGACGAATCCGGCGGCGTACAGCGCGCCCGCGGCGGCCGCGGAAATATAGAAGACCACGCGACGAAAGGGCGCTTCAACCGCGACAAAAAGGAAGCCGAGCAGCGCCGGCGCCAGAAACCAGAAGCGCGACCGGGAACCCGACTCGACAGTCTCGAGCGACAGAAGCGTTATGTCGTACTGGAGCCAGCGCGCGAGAGCCGTCGTCAGAACTGCAGCGCAGGCGCCCGCAAAGAGCAACTGAACGAGATTTACGCGGACGAGGACCGTCAGGCCGCCCCGGAATCCCGCGCGGAGAATGCCGCTCCATCCGCTGAGATTTACGCGCGCCAGCTCGACCAGGAGGCGGAGGCCCCGGACGATTCGGCCGGTTGCGCCGCCGCCGGCGCTCGCAGGTATCGATGCGGATGCGGATGCGGATGCGGATACCAGCGCCGGCTTCTCCACTGGACGGGGTGCGGCCGGCGCCCGGCCGGGAAGCGACGCCGTCCGCTTGCGGCCCGATTCGGCTGTAGGATCGGGTGCGCGACGGCGCGGGACGGGCGCGGAGGGCGCACTGCGCAGAGCAGGCGAGCGTTCGGCAGTTGTGCGCGGCGGCTGAGGCCGGGGCGGCGCCGGAAACGGCGAGCGCGCTCGCGGCGCCGGATCAGCGGCAGCCTTGTCCCGGCCGGCCTTCTTGCGCCGACCAGGATCCGGTTGTTTGGGTGCGCGCGCCATATTACACGCCCTTCAGGGTGAAGAGGATTTCCAGTTCGACAGCGGCGCCCAGCGGCAGCGACGGCACGCCGACTGCGGCGCGCACGTGCACCCCGGCCTCGCCAAATATCTGCTGCGCCAGTTCAGACGCGCCGTTGGCGACCTTATGCTGGTCGGTAAATTCAGGCCGCGACGCGACAAAGGCGCCCAGGCGCAATACGCCGTTGATTTCGTCCAGATCCGCCGCGAGGGCGGCCGCAGCCAGACCGTTCAAGAAACAACGCGCCATGGCGGCGCGGGCCGCGTCCAGATCGCTTTCTGGCCCTGAGGCCCCGCTCAGCAGCAAAACGCCGTCGACCAGGGGCAACTGCCCGCTGACGTAGACGAGGTCGCCATGCCGGCGAGCAGGCACGTACGCCGCAACAGGTTTGGTCGCCTCCGGCAGCGTGATGCCCAAAGACGCAAGGCGTTGACGAAGCATGCGGTGCAGGCTTGGCCGCATCGATCAGGAAGCAATCAGATTTCACGCAGGGCCGCGGCCCGGGCCTCCGGCCGCCTGGAACTTCGCTCGACCTGGCGCAAGGGTCCGGAACCTTCTCACCCGGAGCGGTCAAACTGCCCATGAATCGCAATCGAGCCCTGGCCGAGTTCTTGAATCCTTTCATTACGCCGAACAAGCGCGAAAAGATCGAAGCGGCCCTCGCCCTGCGCACGCGCTACCTCACGGTCGTTCTGGAAGACATCTTTCAGCCGCACAACGCCAGCGCCTGTTTGCGCTCCTGCGAATGCCTCGGGGTGCAGGACGTCCATATAATCGAAAATCGCAATCAGTACAACGTGAATCCGGACGTCGCCATGGGCTCCGCCAAGTGGCTGAACCTGCGTCGCTACAATCGCGCGGCGAACAACACCCTGGAATGCATTCAACGTTTGCGTGCGCAGGGCTATCGGATTGTCGCCACCACGCCCAATGTGGACAGCTACTCGCCGCGCGATTTACCCCTGGACCAGCCGACCGCCCTGCTTTACGGCACGGAGGAAATCGGTCTGAGCGCGGAAGCCCTGGCGCAGGCCGACGCGCATCTCAAGTTGCCGATGTACGGATTTACACAGAGCTATAATATCTCTGTCACAGTTGCGATCAGCTTGAGCGCCCTGGTGGAACGCCTGCGATCGTCGGAGATTGCGTGGCAATTAAGGCCTGAGGAACAGGACGCCGTGCGAGTACAATGGCAGCGCCGCATTCTGAAACACAGCGAAGAATTGGAGCGCCGCTTCGAGCGCGAGGTCAGCGAACCGCGGGATCCGCGGCACAGAGAGTCATGAACAATCAGGACTATCAAGAAAAACCGACCGCAAGGAGGTTTTTCCTCATTCTGGCGTCAGGTACGGGCTTTGTTTATGGGACACCGTGTGCCGCGGCGGCGCGCGGCGCCG
>JAVHPJ010000077.1:7043-15185 GCA_036170535.1 Leptospirales bacterium
GCGAAGGGGCCGGCGTTGCGCGCCGCCGCGGCACAGAGAGTCATGAACAATCAGGACTAATTTATTCGCGAAAAATGCTGCGCGCGCCGGCGTACGACTTTTTCCAATAATCCAGACGAATGTCCGCGTAACTCACCTTGCGACCGCTCGACGGCGCATGTATAAACTTGTAATCGCCCACATAGATTCCCACGTGCGAAATACGCGCTCCGTCGAGTCGAAAAAACAGCAAATCGCCGGGGCGCGGCGCGCGCACGGGACGCAGAACGCCGGCGCGATACTGATCGCCGGCCGTCCGCGGCAGCTGATACCCCGCGGCGCGATAAACATACGATGTAAAGCCTGAACAGTCAAATCCGGCCGGCGAAGTCCCGCCGGCGCGGTAGGGCGCGCCCAGATGTTCTTCGGCGGCCGCGACTATGCCGGCGCCGTCATACAACGTAACGCGACGATCGTTCGCCTGGCTGTAGCCGTAGACTCCGCTTATGCCGGCCGCAAGGCTCAGCCATGTCAGGAAAACCGCCCGAGCCAATGCGGGCCGGGACGAAGTTCCGCGACCGCGCGGCAGTTGCATACGTTTTGCACCCATGCCTGAAGTATCGTCCGCCAGCGCCGGGCAATTAACCCGGATTCTCCATGAACTGCGAGCAGCAGCATGGCGGGCGCTTGATGAATCATCCGGGCTGCTTTCCCTGGCTGAATTTGTCCCGGGCGAGCCACACGATTGTCTGGACAATTTCGCGTTCGCTCAACGTGGCGCAATTCAGCTGTAAATCGAATACGTGCTGATCCAATTCTTCGCCCGCCAGGTAATCGCGCAAATATACGCGCTCGCGATCAACGGCGGCCATTTTCTGCTGCGCTTCGTGGTCGGAGCCCAGCTGATCCATTTGCCGTACCCGCGCGACCCTGTAGTCGACAGGCGCATAGAGCTTCACATGCAGGGAGCGCTGTATGTCGCGCGCAATCACCACGCCGCCCCGGCCGAGAATCACGGCGTTGCCGGCGTACGCAATCGCCCGGATCACATTCGCCATGGCGCGTTTGACCTGCGCATCGTTAGGATTTTGCTGCATGGAGAAAGAGCTGATGAATTCCTGAAAGAATCCGCCCGGAGCGCTTTTGCTGATGGCCTCGGCGGTTTCTGGATTCAACCGCAAGTCGCTGGCTGCCCGGTCGACAATCTCGCGATCCACCATTTTCCACGGATTGCCAGGCTCGTCGAGCGCGCGGGCGACGCCCTGCGAAACGGGAATGCCAGGACAGCCGTATTCACGCGCAATGGTAATGACCGGTCCCGGTTCGCCGCCACTCTGTCGGGCGCGCGCCGCCTTTTCTTCAACGTAGGAGAGTACGAAATTTTTGGGCATAGGCTCCCGCTCTACGCCCGAGCCTCAGTCATTCCGAGGCGACGACAATCGTTTTTCGCCAGCCGAGTCCTGTCGCCTGCCGGAGACCGACCGCGGGGGCGGCGCGCTGGCGCCGGCCCGAGTCAAGCGGGCGCGACTGTTAAACCGGCGCGGCGTTAGACGATTGCGGAGCGCGCCAGGCCGCCGGGGCGGGGACTTCCCGCCGTTGTCGCAACTCCAGTTGCGCAATCAAATCGTCCAGAAGGTAACACGCAGGATTCTGCGAAAAGTGTTCCCGGATCAAGCATTCAAGCTCGGGGAAATTCCGGAACTCGGCCTGCACCAGATGGGACAGCTGCAAGCGGTCCGGAACGGACCCACGCATCGATTCCCAGTTCAGAAGAATGCGCGCGGCATGTCGGCGGTACGCGCCTTCCGGATCTTTTTGAGTGACGGCAATATTTTCATTGGGATTCACATTGGCCACCGTGGCTACAATCACGGAAACCGCGCAACGCGTGCACACTAAAAAATATGTATAAATATCATTTTTCAGCCAAAGCTGAAGAATTCATGTAAGATTACCTGGAACCGGTACTCGTACCGGTCGCGCCAAACTATCAACTGACGAAGGTTAGCGAACTGCAATCGCCGCCGTAAAATTCACAAACGCGCGGCTAACTTTACATCGGAAAAAAACACGCCGCTTGCGCATCCCCGTCCGTCGTCAGCAACGGAGTCTCTGCAGCGCAGCGTTCCTGCGCCCGGATGCAGCGGGTGCGAAAGGCGCAGCCGGAGGGGGGATTCACAGGACTGGGCGGTTCGCCGGCCAGTGCGATCGGCTTTTTTCCGCGTTGCAACGTGGGAATCGAAGCCAGCAATGCATTTGTGTACGGATGACGCGGCTTACGAAGAACCAGGGGCGTGGGTCCGCTTTCAACTATTTTCCCGAGATACATCACATTCACGTGATCGCTGACGTTGCGTACCAGCGCCAGATCGTGGGAGATGAATAATAGTGCGAGACCCAGCTCGCGCTTTAAATCGAGCAGCAGGTTGATGATCTGCGCCTGAACGCTTACGTCGAGAGCTGAGACAATTTCGTCGCAGATAATAAGTTGCGGCTCCAGTGCAAGAGCGCGCGCAATCGATAGCCTCTGGCGCTGCCCGCCGGAAAACGCGTGCGGGTAACGCGACATATAATCCGCCTCAAGGCCGACCCGCGCAAGCAGACTGGCGACCCGGTCGCGCAATTCGCTGCGTTTTGCCAGCTTGTGAATAATCAACGGCTCCGCCAGAGTCTCAAAAATCGTGGCGCGCGGATTAAGCGAACTGTAGGGATCCTGGAATATGATCTGAAACTTTCGACGAAAGGGTTTCCACGCCGCAGGTCGATGAATGTCCAGACTCTGACCAGCAAGCCGAATTGCGCCTGAGGTGGGCGCAACCAGACCCAGGGCGGCGAGGCCGAGCGTGCTTTTACCGCAACCGGACTCGCCCACAATGGCCGTAACCTCGCCGGCCGCAACCCGGAGAGAAACGCCGTCTACAGCCCGCACGAATCCCACAGTGCGACGAAACACCCCCGACTGCACCGGGAAATGCACCTTCAGGTTTTCCAGCTCCAGCAAGGCGGCGCTCATGAACGCGCTCCGGCGGCGGCATGCAGAAAACAAGCGACCCGTCGCCCGTCGTCGCCCGCTACGCTCGCAAGTTCCGGTTGGCCGACGCACGGTTCAAAGGCCTGGGCGCAACGGGCGCGAAAGCGACATCCGCTCTCGTAGTTCTTGGGCTGCGGAACCTGGCCGGCGATGGGCTGCAGCCGGCGACCCTCCTGCCCCGGATCCGGCAGCGCCGCCAGCAATCCCTGACTGTAGGGATGCAGCGGATTTTCGAGAAAACGCTCGACCGTCGATTCCTCCACTACTCGCCCCGCATACATGACAGCTATGCGATCGGCGTACTGCGCGATCAGCCCGAGATTGTGCGTTATCAGCAGCGCCGATACGCCGCTTTCACGCTGCAATTCCGTAAGCAAGTCCATAATCTGCGCCTGTACCGTGACATCCAGCGCGGTTGTGGGCTCGTCCGCGATAATAATTGCAGGCCGCAGCAGCAAGGCCATGGCGATCATGACTCGCTGCAACATTCCTCCGCTTAACTGATGTGGATACGAACTTAACAATCGATCCGGATCGGGAAATCCGACGCGCGCTAAGAGTTCGCGAATGCGCGCCTCCGGGTCGCCGTCAAAGGGATGGTAATCAAATACCTCCAACAGTTGCGTGCGAATCGAGAGCAGCGGATTAAGCGCGGCCGAAGGTTCCTGAAAGATCATCGAAATCGCTGCGCCGCGCACCGCCCGCAATTCCGCATCGGGCAGGCTCAGAATGTCACGTCCCTGAAACAGAATTCGACCGCCCAGTATGCGGCCGCCCGGACTCGGCAAGAGTCGCAGGATGGACAACGCGGTGACGGTTTTGCCGCAGCCGGACTCGCCGGCCAGGCCCAGGATCTCGCCAGGCCGCAGAACCAGATTCACATGATCGGTAATTGCGATAGGCCCTCCGTCGCTGTCAAAACCGATCGAGAGATCCTCAATTTCGAGCAACGGGGCGTCTGTTGTCTGTGCGGCGCTCATCAATCTCCCCCACTATTCCACGCGCTGTTTTGAACGCGGATCAAGCGCTTCGCGCGCGCCTTCGCCAATAAATGTCGCGAGCATCAAGGTCACAAAGAGCGCAATCGTCGTCGCGACGGTAATGCGCGGATGTTCGCGGACCACGTCGAGGCCCTGCTGTAACAGCTCGCCCCACGAGGGCGCCGGCGGAGGCAGGCCAAAGCCCAGAAAGTCCAACGCCGTAAGCGATGTGATGCCCCCGATCAGCGTAAACGGCAGAATGGTGATCAAGGGCGTAAGCGCGTTTGGCAGTATCTGGCGGAAAAAAATACGCGGGCCGCTCATGCCAATGGCGCGCGCAGCCCGGACATAAATTTGATTACGCAATCGGAAAAACTCGCCGCGCATGTAGTACGAGAGTCCCACCCACTGGAAGAGCGCAACAATCGCGATCAGTATTCCAAAACTTCGCCCGTATATGGAACCAACCAGCATGACCACGTATAAAAACGGCAGCGCCGACCAGATTTCAATCACGCGTTGCAACACAATGTCAAAGCGGCCGCCCAGATAACCCTGCACTCCGCCGATGATCACGCCCAACGCAGCGCTCACTACGGTGAGCGCCAGCGCAAACGCCATGCAGCTGCGAAAGCCGTAAATCAGGCGCGCCAGAAGATCGCGACCGTTGCGATCCGTGCCCAGCCAGTGTTCGCGCGAAACAGGATGCGGCGGAACTCCGTCAAGATCCAGATAGTTTCTGTACGGATTATGCGGAATCAGCGGCAGGACCAGCGTCGCCCGCTCCCGAAAGGCGCCGTCGCGACGCAACGCTACATAATCGGCCTGCTCGGCGTACTCGTAGCCAAAGTCGCGGCCGGAATAAAAGTTAAACGTCGGGAAATAGTTGCGTCCCTCGTAGCGAACAAACAGCGGCCGATCGTTGACCAGAAACTCGCTGAAAAGCGACAACCCGAAGGCGGCGCTCAATATCAAGAGCGACCAGTAGGCGCGACGAATCCGCTTAAAGCGATTCCAGCGGTCTTTTGTGATCTCGGATATCAATTCAATTTACCTGGCAGGTCTGCGGGCCTCAGTCCAGCCGAATCCGCGGATCAACGAGCACGTACAGTATGTCGGAAAATAGTCGGCCCAACATTGTGAGTACGCTCACCATCAGAATAACGCCCATGACCACGTTGTAGTCGCGATCCAGCATAGCCGTGTAGACCAACAGACCCATGCCGTCGATATTGAAGACTTTTTCGATCAAAAGCGCGCCGGCGAAAATAACGGTAAAAATCTCCGAAAGACGCGTCGCCAGCGGAATAAGCGCATTACGAAACGCGTGTTTCCAGACCGCGAGGTCAAAGGGCGACCCCTTCACCACCGCCGTGCGCAGGTAGTCCTTGCTGATTTCTTCCAGCAGGCTGTTTTTCATCAGCAGAGTCAAAAACGCAAATTCGCTCGCCATGTAGCAAATCAACGGGAGGGTCATATGATGCAGAAAATCGGCCGCCTTCTCCAGCGGGCCGAGCTGTTCATAATAATCGCTTACAATTCCGCCGATGGGAAATAAATCCAGAAACGAACCGCCCGCGAAAAGTACGATCAAAAGCAGGCCCAGCACATAGCCCGGAATCACGTAACCCGCGAAAATGACCGCTGACGTCGCGACGTCAAAAGTCGAAGAATCGCGCTTCGCTTTGGCCACGCCGAGCGGAATGCACACCAGATAGGCCAGAAAGAAGCTCGTAAGTCCGAAAAACAGCGAAACTGGCATGCGCTGGACGAGCACATCCCAGACGGGCTCATAAAACGAATAAGAATTTCCAAAATCCAGTCGCAGGACGTTCCACAGCCAGATCAGATAACGTTCATAAGCGGGTTTATCGTAGCCGTAATACGCCTTGATCCGTTCAATTTCTTCCGGAGTAATCACGCGGCTAACATCCGCGCCCTGAGCGCTGGCGGCGCCGCGCACCTTCGAAAGGTACTGCTCCACCGGACCGCCCGGCAAAAATTGGATAAGCGTGAATACGACGATTGTGATTCCGAGCAGAGTCGGAATCATTAGCAGCAAACGTCGTAGAATATAGGCTTTCACGAAAAGACTCGGACGGGATTCTCAGGGTCCGGAATAGCGAATCGTCTCCGGCTCCAGGGGCAGCGCCGCGTCCCTCGAGCGCGCATCACGCAGAGCGGCGTCGCGTTCCCGGTCGAGCCACCAGTAAACGACGGCCGCGTTTTCGCGCGCGTATTTACCCAGCATATGCTCCGGCCTGCCAAACCGATTCCAGTACATCATGCGCGTGCGGTCGGACTGCCACATGAGCACGTAGGGTCCGATTTCGTTCAGGCGATTGTCCAGGCGCTCCAGAATCTGGTTGCGTCGGTTCAAATCCGTCTCCTGACGCAGTTGCTTGAGCAAATCGTCGACGGCCGCATCCTTAACGCCGGGCAGATTTGCGGAGCCCTTTTCATCGGCGTATTGCCCCAGGAACATGGGCTCAGGATCGCGCAAACGGCCGGCGCCGGTATTAATCCAGTATAGATCAAAATCAAAGTTATCCGTGCGACGCGTGACTTCGGCTTTGGAGAGCAATTCGATTTTCGCCTGAATGCCCGCGCTGGCCAGGTCCTGGACGTACAGGTTGAGATGGCGCTGATCGGCGGCGTCGGTTACAAATGTTACGCTCAGCTTCTGAGCGTCTTTTGTGCGAATGCCGTCCGGACCGACCTTCCAGCCGGCCGCATCGAGCAGACCGCGCGCCTTTTCCAGATCAAAGTTGCGCACCGGGCGCGCTGGATTCTGATTGTTCGGATACAGATCGGGAAAAAACGAATTTAACAGAAAATATGCGTTATGCATCAGCTTTTCGTTCATCTCCTGGCGATCCATGAGATACGCCAGAGCCTCGCGGACGCGCGGGTCCTGAAACTTCGGGCGGCGCAGATTGATCGCCATGCCCTGGAAGCCGCGCGGTTCGCGATTGAATATCTCCTGACGCACGATCCAGCCTTTCTCTACCGCTGGAATCGTTTTTGTTTGCGCAGCCCAGATGGACGCGGTGTATACCGGATACGAATCGTAGTCGCCTTTGGTGAACGCCTCAAGGGCTGCGTTGCGGTCCTCCAGAAAGCGATAGCGAATATAATCAAAATTAAACTTTCCTTGATTATACTTTAAAGAACGACCCCACCAATCGGGACGACGTTCCAGCAAGACGAAGCGATTGCGGCGCAGGTCGCGAATACGATACGGCCCGCTCACTACCGGAAACTCAAAGTTCACTTCATTAAAGTCTTTGCCGTCCCACGCGTGTTTGGGAAACGCCACAAAGTCGCCGGCGTCCCAGAACGCTTTCCAGTAGCGCTCCTTCGCCCGAATGCGGACCGTCTTGTCGTCGATGACTTCCGGTCGCTCAAAACGACCCACGACCGAACGCGCGGTGGTCGTCAGATAGCGCGGATTCATGATCACATCATAATAAAACACGATATCGCCCGCAGTAATCGGCTTGCCATCGCTCCAGACCGCGCTGGGGTGAATGGAAAACGTAAAGGTGCGCCCGTCCGGTTCGGCTTTCCACGCGGCGGCCAGATCGCCGACCGCCTCGTTGCGTACGCTGTGCAGTCCCATCAGCGAGTGGAACATGAGCGAGTTGATTTCCGCCGTGGTGGACCAGTTATCGAGCCAGGAATTCAAAGTTTTGGGAAAGGGGCCGCCCCAGAGGCGGAACTCCCCGCCCTTTGTCGCGCCCGAAGCGGCCAGAGGATCAACCACGCCGCCGTTTTCGACGGTAAAGGGCGCATCCTGAATGGGCGTGAGTTGGAGCGTTTCTTCGCCCTCGCCTTTGCAATAGAAGGCTGCGGACAAAACGAGCAGGGCTAATAAACGTTTACGCATGAGGGGCTCCGGTACCTGTACTGCGCGGCCGGCGAGTCCGAGCCGCCGCGTCGAAACCCAGAGATTCTTGCCGCCCGTTCGTAATGCAATAAGAAACCGAAGCGCAAGCTTGCCGGCCGCCCTGCAAAAGCCTTGCAGAGATCCCGAATTCTGCAAAAGTCCGCCCATGAATGCGGCGCCCCGGATGCTCATCGCGCTGCTCTTCGCTCCCGTCTGGCTCGCGTGCGGCAACAATCCCTACGGCGAATTTCCCGCGGGTCGCG
>JAVHPJ010000078.1:0-15098 GCA_036170535.1 Leptospirales bacterium
GGGCGCGGGCGCCGGCGCCCGCGCCGCGTGGCAGAGTCCGGACCCGGCCGAATCGCTGGCGTGGAGTCCGGACGGCCGGACGCTCGCGGTCGCGTCGCTCGCGCGCGTGAATCTGCTCTCTACTGAATCGGGCCGGGTCGTCGGGCGCATTGAGCAGCCGCGGTGTCTCTACCAGGAGATGCACTACAGCGCCGACGGTCGTCGCCTCCTCGCGGGTCGGCAGGATTGTTTTGAGGCGCTGCCGGGGGAGCCGGGCGTCGTACGTTTGTGGAACGAGTCCGGCGCATATGCGGGTGCGTTGCGGTACCACCGCAATCGACTGCAGGCGGTTTCCTTCGATCAGAGCGGCGAACGCATCGCCAGCGTCAGCGCGGACGGCGAGCTGAAGATCTGGAATACGAACGCGCTGGCGCTGGAGTCATTGCAGCGCATGCCGGTGAACGGGCGTGATCGGCGCTTTGAAACGCCCTATCGATTGAGTCCGGATCTGGGCATTCTGGCGGTGCGCGATTGGCGCGAACTTTATATGCTGTTTCTGGACGTGCAAAGCGGCGCGCTGCTGCATCGCACCGAATATCCCTTTCGCGACGACCAACCGGTATTCGCCTTCTCCAGCGACGGCTCGCACTACTTTGACGGGCAGCGCGTGCGCCGCAGCCGCGACGGCGCGCTGCAGTTCACCTTGCCGGAGGACGAGTCGCGCATACCGGTGCGCGCGGTCTTCAGCCCACAGGGCGATCAGCTGGCTTTGCTTTCGGCTTCGCCCGGGCCCGCGCCACGTCCCGCCCGCGCGCCGCGCATCAGTCCGGAGCGCTTGCAATCTTTTTATGCGGAGATCTTTCGCCTCAGCGACGCCCAGATGCTGGCGCGCGCGGACTTTGCCGAACAAATTCGGTCGCTGGCCTACGCGCCGGACGGCGCAACCCTCGCATTGGGCGCGTGGAGCGGCCGCATTTTTCTGTGGTCCGTTCCTGTAACACGTTGAAATACAACAGCGCGCTGCGCAGGGTGTCGACGTGGCCGCCGCATGATGAAATCCGACGAACGCCGCTCAGCGATACTCGATCAGCTGGCCGACTTTGTGTTGGCCGAAGGCCTCGCCGCGGCAAGCCTGCGTCCGCTCGCCGCCGCCGCCGGCTTGAGCGATCGGATGTTGTTGTACTACTTCAAGGATAAACCGGAAGTCATCGCCGCCGTTCTTGAGCGCATCGCGGCGCGCCTGACCGCGCTGCTCAACGCGGCCGTCCATCCGGAGCCGCTGGCTTTTGAGGAACTGCGCCGGCGCCTGCCGCCCATTGTCCTTGCGGACGAACTCTGGCCCTATCTCCGGCTGTGGTTGGAAATCGCGGCCCTCGCCGCGCGCAACGACCCCTTCTTTCGCGCAGTGGGCGAACAGATCGCGCGGGGATTTTTGCTCTGGGCCGAGGGGCAGTTGGACAGCGCAACTCCCGCGGAACGCGAAGCGGAAGCTGTGCGGCTCATGATTCAGATTGAAGGGATGGCGCTTTTAAAGAGCGTCGGACTCGAAGAGGCCTGTCTGCGAACCCTGTGAGGGCTCGCAGACCGACCCGGTTCAAGACGCTCGATTTCGCAGGAAGGCCAGCGCCAGACCCACGCCGGCGCCCCAGAGGATGACGGCTCCCGCCGCCGCGCTTACGCCGGCGCCGCCATAGAGGTCCGGATACCAGGCGAGCGCCACGCCGTCGCAGAGCGTCGCCGCCGCAGTAGCCACAGAATAGCCCAGGGCGACTTGCGTGCGCGCCAGGCCGGCCAGTTTCTCAACTAAGAAGACGAAGGGAACTGTACCGGGGATCGTCAGCGCGTAGAGCCACACGCGGGCGGAACCCTCAAAGACGCCCATGGGCGCGAGCAGGCGAATCAGCAGGGCGGCAGCCAACCAGAGCGAGACGCCCAGGCCGGCGGTACTGAGAAGCTGCCGGGAACTCAGGGGCAGGAAGCGGCCGTGGGCGGCACCGGACGAGGAATGGGTCATATATCTACTCCTTGCACTTGCCGGACTTTCTTGTAGCGAGTGCTACAGTCAACGTGCTAAAACGTAGCAGTCGCTACAAGAAAAAAGCAGCCGCCTGGCCCGAGATTTTTCACTGTTCCACGCAGGCCGCGCCCCGAGCCTCGCCACATGCCCGAGCTGCCCGAGGTGGAAACGGTCCGGCGCAGTCTGGTTCCGTACCTGGAAGGACGCGTCATACGCGACCTGTCCGTGTTCTGGAAACGCGCCGTACATGAGCTGAGCGCGGCCGCGTTGCGTGCGCGGCTCGTCGGGCGCCGCATTGTCGCCCTTGAGCGGCGCGCCAAGTATCTGACCCTGCGTCTGGATCAGGGCTATCTCTTGATTCATTTGCGCATGACGGGGAAGCTCTATCCAGCGCCGGAGCTGCCGGCTGTGCGCAAACATCTCTCGGCGGCCCTGGCGCTGGAGGCGCCGGCCTCAGGCGGCGATTGGCTTTTGTTTGAAGACCAACGTCGCTTTGGCCGGCTGTTTTACTTCGCCGACGCGGCGGCCTACGCGGATTTTTCGCGACGCTTTGGTCCGGAGCCGCTGGGCGCGGAGTTCACGGCGGAGTGGCTCGCACACGAACTCAAACAGCATCGGCGGCAAATCAAACCCCTGCTGTTGGACCAGGAATTTATCGCCGGTCTGGGCAACATCTATGTCGATGAATCGCTCTGGATGGCGGGCATTCATCCCCTGGCTCTGTCGGATCGCGTGCGGCCGGACCGCGCCGCGCGGCTGCATCATTCCATTCGCGAGGTGCTGGCCGCTTCCATCAAAGCGAACGGCACCACGTTTCTTAACTTCAAGTTTCTTGGCGGAAAGAGCGGGGGCTACACGGATCAGCTGCTGGTCTTCAGCCGGCAGGGCGAGGCCTGTCTGCGCTGCGGCGCTGTAATTCAAAAGTTGCGCGTGGCGCAGCGCGGCACGCATATTTGTCCGCGCTGTCAGCGGCCGCCGCCGCGCTCCGCTGCAGCGAAGTCGCTCACGCGAGGCCGAGGGTCTGAAACAGTCGGCGCTTGAGCGCAGAGAGCCACTCGATTGCGCGATTCCGACGCGTGCGCGCCTCGCGCGCGAACGCCGCATAACCCGCCGCGAGGCCCAGGTCCACCGAGTGATTCAAACGACGTTCGTTTGTATTCACCAGACTCGCGGGCAGCGGCTTGTCCGGCGCAATGACGCGCATCTTCACGCCCTCGGGCGGATTGCGCACCAGATCATAGGCGCGATTTGCCATCACATGCTGACGCCGATTCAGAAGTTGTGCGAGTGTGCGATGCCTGGGATACGCGAGGCGCGAGAGCCAGCCCGCGACGGGTTCGCTGACGCTGTGCTGCGGATTGGTAAGTATGACGGTCAGGTCGCGATAGCCGGCGCGCAGCACCGCTTCCACCGGCAAGGGGTCCAGGGCGCCGCCGTCCGTGTACAGCGACTCGCCCAGGCGGTGGTGGCCGCGGGTGGCGATGGGCAGAGCGGTGGCGGCCTTAAGCAGCTTAAAAATATTGGAGCCAGTGGCGCGGAGGTATTCCGGCTCCAGGGTGTGCATGTTGCTTACGCCCACGTAGAGCGGCGGGCGTTCGGGTTCGTCGAAGCGTTCGCGCAAAAGCGGATACTTCGAGCCAAAGAGATGATCGATCAGATATTCTTGATCCAGGAAAGTCTTGCCGCGCAGCGGATTCAAAAAGCTGATCAATTTCGAACCGATCAACTCCCAGCGCCAGATTTGCAGGATGTGGGCGAGATTGTCTTCGCCGGTCTCCGTGACGTAGTAGGCTGCTGAACAGGATCCGGAGGACACCGCCACGACGATGTCGTAGTTCCACACCGTATAGGTCCGGCCCATGGCGGCCAGCACGCCGCCGACGAATGAACCGCGCATGCCGCCGCCCTCGATAATCAAAGCGCGTCCGGCGCGGCGCTTGCCGCGAAACTGAGGCAGACTTTTCGGGTTCACGCCTGTAAGACCCCCGGCAGGCGGGGCGGGTTGCAAGAAAATGACAGACTGCCAGCGGCGCGCAGGCCCTCAGGCGGCGTCCGGGGCGGGCCGGACCTCGTTTAACTGGCGTTCGATTTCCGCCCCGGCGGCGCTGAGCTCGTCCGCCGAGCGGCGCAGATCCTCCGCCGCCTGGACAAAGGCGTTGGCGCTTTCGTTAATCGTGTTGGCGGCGTCCTGAATCTCGCGAACGCCCTCCAGCTGCTCGCCCGTGGCGTGCCGCATGGAACGCGCCATCGCCTGGATGCGCCCGGTGTCGCCGGCCAGATCCTCGGCCGATTTGCGGGCGGCGGCGATCAGCTCGTAAACGCGGTCGGTGATCCGCACCATGCTTTTGACGCCGCTGATGATGCCCTTGAGGTCGCTCGCCACCGCTTCGATCGATTTCACGCCGGCGTCCGTGTCGCTTTTGGTTTCGCGCAGAAGCTTTTCGATTTCCCCGGCGTTGCGCCGGGACAGCTCCGCCAGCTTGCCAACCTCGTCGGCGACGACCGAAAAGCCGCGGCCTTCTTCGCCGGCGCGCGCCGCTTCAATGGCGGCGTTCAGGGCCAGCAGGTTCGTGCGATCGGAAATGTCGTTAATGACCGTGACAATCTCCTCGACGCGCGTGGCGCCGCGCTCAATGCGATAAATGTTCTCGAGCGCCACTTTCAATTTTTCTTCGCTCTGTTCCGAGCGGGCGAGCGTTTGCTGGCCCCCGGAACTCGCCTCGCGGCTGAGCGACTCGATCTGGCGGACGCTGTCGCGCAGCTTATCCGATGCGCCGGCGCCATTTGTACAGAGTTGATCCTGCTCCTGCGCGCGATCGCTGATGCTCTGGATGGACGCGCTCATTTCCTCCATAGCAGCGGTCGTTTCTTCAATGGAGGCCAGCTGGTCTTTGCTGTGATCCGTCAGGCTTTCGCTCAGGGTCTCCAGTCGCGCTGCGGACGAGTTCATATTTCGGACGGAGTTCCGTCCCTGTGCGATCCACGCCTCCAGATCTGCGAGGCGGCTGCGTGACAGCTCTTCCGAACGTTCGGCGCGTAACACGAGGTCGCGTACGTATTGCGTGGCGGTCGCCAGCACGAGTCCGGCGGAAATCAAAAAGGCGCCGCCCAGCACCCAATCGGTAAGGCTCACCTTCAAGGGATTGAGCATGGTGCCCCCGTCCCCCAGCTCCGCGGGCGAAAAATATACGATGGCCAGGGTAATGGCGGAGTGCTGCAAAGCCGCGGCGAATGCAGTGAAGCGCGTAAATCCGGGCGAAAAACGCAGCAAGGCCTCAGCGATGATGATGTAGTAAATTCCGTAAAGCGTCGGACTTTTGACAGAAACAGTCCAGGCGTCGTTAGGAACGCTCAAATAGCTCAGTTGAATGAGTGCGAGGCCGCCCAGTTCCAGCGCCAGACAGACGTACTTCACCGCCCCAAAATGACGCCGGACTTGCAGGTGGACAAAGGCGATGGCGAGGGACAGGGCGTAGCAGGCGACAGCCGTTGCGAAATATCCAATCAAGCGCGTGAGGTCGCCGGTGACGTAGCCAAAAACCGTTCCAGCGCCAAATACGACGAGCAGGAACACGCGCATAAAATTGGTTATGCGCTCGCCTTTTCGTTCGAGTTCGACCTGTTCGAGCATGCCCGGGTTTACTCGGACCCCTGCTCACGTCCACGGGAATTCACGTTGAACCCGGGCTAGAGATCGCCTTCCGGCCGCAGATAAAAGTGCGTCTCGTTCGAGAGCCCGGATTCGACGCCCTCGGAGTCGTAGGCCGAAACGGCAAAGTAATACGCCCGGTCCTGGGTCAAATACGGGTTACGCGGCTCTTCCCGGTTGCGGGGCGTGTTGGCCGCCACGACTTCGTTCGTAAGGATGAATCGCACGCGATTACGGAGCCGGCGCTCCAGCGCATCGGGCTGATTGCGCAATTCGAAGCGTTCCTCCGCAGAGAGGGGGAGCTCGGCGAAGGCGCCCGCGCGAATGGGAATCCGGCGACCATTTTCCAGTCCGACCGAGATGCGTCCCAGATATTCGCCGGGGCGGACGCCGTAATAAACGTAATAGCCGCCTCGTTCGTGTACGTCGCGCTCCGGATTTTTCGCCCAATCCAGACAGATGCGATCCGCTCCGCTCAAAGACGTTGCGACGCGCAGGTCCGTGGGCGCGGCCGGCGCGGCGTGCGGAACATAGTCGATGCGCACGGATGCGAGCGTCGGCGACTGAGCGCCGGACGGATCGGCTTTAAACTCCGCCTTCCACTGAATATAGCGAAAGGAGGGTAGGACGGCGTCGGACGCGCGCAGCCGCCGCCACGCCAACGCGTTGTCCGGGGCCTCTGCGTCAAAAGGCGTTTGCGAATGTCGTACAAAGAAGTTCAGAGCGGAGCCCGGCGGCTCGACGGCTTCGTAGCGCACGACGCCGCGTCGTGTGCGTTGATCGCCGCGCGCTTCAAACACCTCGGAAATCGCAACGCCGGTCCTTTGCTGGCTGTTCAGACTGACGTAGTCGGTTTCCAGCGCGGCGTAGTCGCTGGCGCGAACCGGACTGCGGCCCGGCGCTCCCAGGGCTTCGGGCGTCAGGCGAAACTCATCAATTAAACCGGAGAATGTTTCACCGATGAAAATATGCGAGCGGTCGAGCGGGTGAAAGTGCAAACTGAAGACGCCGCGGGCATTGGCGGCGGAAAGGGCGGCGTCTTCCTGTCCGTTGCGATACAGCGTCAGTCGACCGCGGGCGGCTTCGTAACTGATTGCGATATGCATCCACTGGCCGAGCGGCGCCGGCCGGCGGGCCGCGAGCGTGAGCGTGTGCAGCTCCTCGTCCGCATCTTGAAATGCGTTCCAGAAGCTGGCTTTCAGCACTCCGCTTTCGAAATAGATTTCAAGCCCGCGACGGGCGCCGTCGAGCATGCCGACCTTTCGGAACAACAGGTTGCGTCGGGCGAAATAAATCGGCTTGATCCAGGCCTCGATCGTGAAGTCGTCGACCGCGCCGGTTCCGGGCCAGAGTTCCTCGGGGGAGCGAATAACTATGCGATTCTCGCGTCGATTAAACAGCGCCGAACTGCGCCCGCTGCGCGCGTCGCGCGATTCAATGTAGCTGGATTCCGCGATTCGATAGTTGCTGGCCTCATCGCGCAGCAATTGCGGGGGACCTTGTTCGAAGTCCAGGAAGAGCAGATTGCGCGCGTCCGTTCGCCGGGACAGACGGGCCAGGCGCAGGTCTTCAGTAGAATCGCGCGCACTGACGCGTTCGACGCCTGCGAGCAGCAGGCGTCCAAAGGCGGGCGCGCTCCGACTGCCAATTTCGAGCCGATCGGCCGCGGCCGGCAGGGCGGCGAAGTAGAGCGGGATCAGGCAAATCCAGAGCGCACGCCGACGTCGGGGCGCAAGCGGCGAATAAGCACGCGACATAGTAATAGTATCGGCCGTTATTCGGGATGCAACTTCAGCAGAAGCCGGGCGCGTTCGGCCGGCGGCAGTTCTTCAAAGAAGCGATAGAGGGCCAGGTAATAAGGCGCGTACAGTTTCTCCCTGGGCGGGGCCGGCGCGGGCGCGGCGGCGCAGGCGGCGGGGTCCGCGTTCTGCGCGCCCAGGCCCCGCGCAAAGTCGCGCCAGTAGCGTTCCATCAGTTCGCTTCGTTCTCGGGCCAGCGCCTGCACCGCCTTGCGGGCGGTCTGGAGGCGTTCGCGGCGCGTCCGGCGTGTAAGGTTCGCATCGGAGGCGTCGTCCGAATCGGCGCGGTCCCGGGGCCCCGTAGCTGCGTAGTCGGCCTCCCGCGCGAGCTGGTTTTCATAGCGCTCAAAGGTAGCGCGCCAGAGTTGATGCTGGCGGATAAGTTCGGCTTCCAGGGCGAGCAAGCGCAGCTCGCGATCTCCCGGCGCCAGGGCGCACAGGCGCGCCTGCTCGGCGCGAGTGCGCTCAAGCAAAGCCGCACGACTCCGACCTTCGTTACGTTCCGCTTCTGTAAGAATGAGTTCCAGGCTCAGGGTGGGCGCGCTCCAGAGGCGCAGGCTGCGGGCGGCGGCATCCGCCTCGTCTGCGTTGTGCGGCGGCGGCAAAAGAAAATAGTCCGGCGCAAATTGCACGACTTCCGGTCGGGACAGGCTTGCGGAAGGACGCTCTGCGCCCGCGCAGAAGAGCAGGGGAAAACTGGCGGAAACCGCGAGCCAGAAAAAAAGTCGCCGGTCAAAACGCACACGAACCTTAGAGCGCGTCGCACGCAAGGCGCCAACTCCGATCGCACAAAGAAATGGCGAAATTGCGGGAACGCGTCTCAAATTGCTGGAAGGCTGCGAAGCAGGGAAAAAATTCGACCAGATATGAGATTGGTCCGCCGACTGACAGTTGCCTTCGCCCTGAGCGGCGCCCTGTGCGCCCTGTCCCTGTACGCCCAACCGGCCGAGCCGGAGAATACCGGCGAAGAATCGCGGTACTTCGAAGGCGCCCCTGAGCGGGGCGCCGGAGCAAACGAGACGCCCGATGCAACGCCGCCCGCCGATGAAGATGGCGCCGCCCGGCCGGAGTCTGCCGCGGGCGACGCCCCGGGACCCGTCGCGCCCTCCGCAGCGGAACGCGAAGCGGCGCGCACCGCCAGCGACGAAACGCGTCCGGCCTACGGCGCGCCGCCGCTTGATGCGAATGGACGTCCCCGGCCTCTTACTATAGAAGAAACCATCCGACTGGTTCTGGACAACAACAACCTGGTTCGCATTCGCCAGCTGGAGATCTTAAAGTCGGACACGCAGCTGCTGAAAGACGAGGCGCGTTATTCGCCTGTGCTGGAAGGCGGTTATCAGAGCCGCGACACGACCGACAAGCCGTACCCCGGCTATTTGAGTCAGGGCAACGTCACGGATACGGATCGACTTTACGCTAAGTACAAACAGCTCTTTATCACCGGCACCTACTTTGAGTTGCAGGCTTCCGATTCGCGACTCGACACCAATCGCAACGAGGGCAATATTTTCAATACAATCGCCGGCAGCGGCGGCGATCCCCTGCGCCCGGCGCGTCCTCTGCACGAGGGCGCCCTGACAATCGTGTTGCAGCAGGAGTTGCTGCGCAACGCCTTTGGCGCAAATCAGGCGCGACTCAACGAAATCTACCGCAATCAGGCCGCCATCGATCGCCAGAATCTGATCTACGATTTGACGCGTCTGGTTGTGCAGACAATGGTCGACTACTGGGCGCTGTCGATCGCAGAAGAAAATGTGCGATCGTCCGAAGAGCTTTTGCGTAATACGCGCAACGTGCGGGCGATTACGATCCAGAAACGCGGCATTGGTCTGGCGGAATCCTTCGAAGTAAATCAATGGAACGCCCTGGCCTCCGCCGCGCAAATTCGTCTGGATCAATCCCAGCTGGAGCGCAACAATCGTCGTCGCCAACTGTTGCGGACCATGAACCTCGCGCCCGAACTGCCGCTGACCGGCGCGGCCAATCTGCCCAGCGATCCGCCGGGCAGTTACGACGTTGACGCCGATGTCGAGCGCGCGTACAACACGCGCCCGGATTTTCGGTCAATTCGCCTGCAGATGGCGAACGCGCGCAAGGCGTACGAGATCTCAGAGAACCAGCTGCTGCCTTCCGTAACAGTCGGCGGCAGCTACAGCTCGCGCGACTATGGTCGCCACGCTAACACATCGTGGAACGACGTACCCAATGGGCGTTATCCGGACCTGAGTCTTCAGTTCAAAGTGGAGTACCCGCTCTGGAATGAGGACGCGCGCGTGGAAGCTCGCAACGCGCGCATCAGTCTGCGTCAGCTATCCATTCAGGAAACCGAACTGCGTCGTCAGATTCGCGATGAAATTGTCGAGGGTCAGGAAAGCATCAAGGCGGCTTACTCCGCGCTGCAGAACGCCCGCATCGCTCTCGATGAAACGCGTCGTTTTTACGAGGGGCTCGTCTTTCGTTATCGTCAGGGCCGCTTCACGGCCGTTGCAGTAAAAGAAGCGCTCGACTCGCTCGTCAACGCGCGCCAATCGACAAACGAAGCGGTGATCAATTATAACATTGCGCTCGTGCGTTACGACCTCACGCGCAATATTATCTTCGAGAAATACGGCGTGGATATCGAATCAGTGATTGATCGCGTGCAGGGCGATCAGGAAGCGTACGACCCGGATCGGCCCTGATCCGGAGGGCGCCGGCGCACACACTCGCCGGCGTCGGCGCGCTCAGGCGAGGTTCGGCCAGAGTTCACGCACTTCGCGCGCCAGCTGTTCCACTGCTGCGGTGGTCGCGCGCTTGTGCGCGCCGTGGCGCAGTATGCCCAGTTTGCGTTGAACAGAATCTTGCGCGGCGGCCAGCGCACGCCCGGCGAGCGGCGTATGGCGAGCGAACATCAAAATAGCCCGGATGCGCCAGGCGTCGAGCGAATGGCGCGATCGGGATAATTGTTCCCAGTCGCCCGAGCGTTTGAGGGTGAGCGCTTCCGGGACCAGGCCGACCGGCGTTCGCGCGAGCAGACGCAGCCACAGCTCAAAATCTTCGCACACTGCAAAGGTCTCGTCAAAGCCGCCCAGCTCTTCCAGAAGATCCCGACGCAGCATGACGGCCGAGCAGGAAATCAGGCAGGTTTCGAAGGCGTCATACAGAAATGTTCCAGAGCGGGGCGCGAGACGTCGCGGTTGCTTGAGTTCGCGGCCGTTTTTGAGCCAGCGTTCGCCCGTATGGCACGCGCCGAGGTGCGGTCTCTGGCCGAGATAGCGGATTTGCGTCGCCAGTTTTTCCGGCGCCCAGAGATCGTCGGAGTCCAGAAACGCGATCCAGGGCGAGCTTGCGGCGCGCCAGCCGCAATTGCGCGCGGCCGCGGGTCCCGGCCGATCCTCCGTAAGGATTCGCCACGCGATGTCGCCCGCGCCTGCGGCGACCGCGCGGGCCGCACTGAGATCCGCTGCGCGCGCAGGACCGGCGGAATTCACAACCACGATTAATTCGCGCGGCCGTGCGACGCCGGCCAGGATCGACTCCAGGGCCTCGGTTAAAAGCGCGGCGCGGTCCTGCACCGGCAGCACCGCCGCGACATCGAAGCTCCCAAAATGCACTCGACTACCCGCCTCAGTTTCGCGTTCTTGTCCGACAACAGAGGAAATTCATCCTATGCCCACTTACAACTACTTGTGCAACCAGTGTGGTCATCGTTTTGACGCGTTTCAGGCGATCAGCGCCGACGCAATCACCGATTGCCCGAATTGTAATGGCGTCGGTACGGTTCAGCGGCTGATTACCGGCGGCGCTGGGATCGTCTTCAAAGGCACCGGCTTTTACGTTACGGATTATCGCAAGGATTCCGGCAAGTCGAGCGACGGCGGCGGCTCAACAAGCTCAAGCGGTTCTTCCAGCGCGCCGGCCGCCCCGGCGGCCAGCGGCGGCGGCTCCTCTTCGTCAACCTCGTCGAGCTGAGCTGCGGTCGTTTGCGTGTCGGCGTTTTCCTTGAGCGCAACCCGGTCGCCCGCCGGGCGACTCGGCATACTCGCCGGCCGGGGGGAGCTGCCGTGGATCGCAGCGCGGCGCGCACTGGCGCGGGGCGAAGACGTCGTTTTGTTTTGTTTCACCGATGAGGCGCCGCCGGCTGATCTCGCTGATCGCGCGCGGCGGATAATTCTCACGCGCTTCTACTCTTCGTTTTTGCGGTCCATGCGCCGCGAAGGCGTCACGCGTCTTTTGTTGCTTGGCAAGGCCACGCGCGACATACTTTACAATCGACCCAGATTTGATCTGCGGACCCTTTTCCTGCTTGCGAGGATGGCCAGCCAGAGCGACTACTCCCTCTTTGAGTTTCTGGCGAAGATTGTGGAAAAACGCGGCGTAGAAGTGATTCCTCAGGATCGTCATCTGGACGCGTTGTTTCTTGCGCCCGGCCGCTACGGCAAGGCGCTCAATGCGCGCGAACTCAAGGACGTCGTCTTCGGACTGTTCCACGCCGCGGAAATGAATCGCCTGGACATCGGCCAGTCGGTCGTGGTGGGCAAGCAGGCGGTGCTGGCTGTGGAAGCCGCGGAGGGCACGGATCGCTGCATTCGCCGCGGCGGCGAACTCTTCCACAAAAAGGGCGCCGTCGTCTGCAAGCTGGCCAAGGTCGATCATGATTTGCGTTTTGATATTCCGGTCGCCGGCGAAACCACGCTTGAGAGCATGCAGGCCGGCGGTTGTCGCGTTCTGGCATTCGAAAGCGATCGCACCTTCGTGGTGCATCCGGCTGAGTTTGTTAAGCGCGCCCGTCAGCTCGGGCTGACGATGCTCGTAATTGAGCGCGGCCAATCTTCCCTGGCATATTTAAAAAAGCTGAATGCGCGCGAAGCGCGTCCGCCCAGGCAGATCTGAAATGACATACTCGCGCTCGTACCGCAAAATGATGAGCGGCGATGATGCGGCCGCTCCGCCGGCGCCTGCGCCGCTCTCCGCCTCGCGAACGGGCCCGGGTTCGCGGCCGCGCCTGACCGGCGCCCTTCAGGATTTTAACGCGTCTCCGCCGGGCCTGCTCGAGCGCATCGTTGATTTTTTGCGCCGACGTAAGGCGGCCCGATTGCCGGCGCGGGTTGGTCCTTTTGCGCCGGATCGGCGGACGCCCGTGTTGATTGTGGCCGGCGAACATTCGGGCGACCTGTTGGGCGCGGACCTGGTGCAGGAACTCAAGCGCGAAGGCTTTGCAAGTTTTTACGGAACCGGCGGCGATCACATGCAGGAGCAGGGCGTCGAGCTTCTGGCGCACGTGAGCTCGATGACCGTTATCGGCTTTGTGGAAGCGCTCAAGCACTACCGACGACTCAAGGCGTTGGCCGTATCGCTTGTGGAACAGGTTAAGCGGCGCGAAACGCGGTTGATCATTCTGATCGACTATCCCGGCTTTAATTTGCGTTTCGCCGAGATGCTGCGTGCATCCGGCGCGACGATTGTTTATGTGGTGAGCCCGCAGTTGTGGGCCTGGAACTACGGACGCATCGATAAAATACGCGCCAACGTGGATCTCATGCTGCCGCTTTTTCCGTTCGAGAGTGAAATCTACGAACGCGAAGGCGTGCGTTCGGAAACGATCGGCCATCCGCTGGTGCATCGCCTGCCGCGGCAGTTGCGCCGCGAAGAGCCCTTGCCGCCTGCGCGTGCGGACGCGCGTCCCGTGATCGCGCTTTTGCCGGGATCGCGTCGTTCGGAAGTTTCGAATTTGCTGGCGCCAATGCTCGACGCTGTCCGGCTGATCCAATCGCGATTTCCACGTGCGCGAATACTCCTCGCCGGGGTCGAGGAGCGGCTGGAACCCCTGATTGTTGAAACCCTCGCGCGCTACAGCGACCTTGAGGTGGAATATTATCTGGGTCGCACCCTGCGCATATTTGAGGCCAGCGATGTCGTGCTGATCGCGAGCGGCACAGCCACGCTCGAGGGCGCCTATTTTCTCAAGCCGATGGTAATGGCCTATAAAGTCAGCTGGCTCAATCTGCTTTTGATTTCGGCGGTTGTCCGCACGCGTTTCATCGGCATTGTCAATCTGCTCGCGCGGCGTCAGACTCTGATCGAACTGCTTCAGAACGAAGCCAACGGCGAAAATATAGCGCGCGAATTGACGCGAATCCTGGAAGACCGCGCATATCGCGAAAGCATGATCGCCGAGCTGGAATACGTGCGTCGTCAGCTGGGTCGCGGTAATCCGGCCGTGCGCGCGGCGAAAGCGATTCTGAGTTTAATTGAAGATCTGCGACGCGCCCGACGCTGAATCGCCTCAAAATTCCAGACGAATCAAGTCGCCCGCCCAGACGAGTTCAATCGCGCCGCGTTTTTCTTTTGCGAGACGGACCCCTTCCGGAAGCTGCAGCTCGCCGCGAATCAAGGCCGTTTCGCCCGCGGCGAGCCGGCGCGCGGTCAGGGGCAGGACGCCGCTGTAGAGTCCGCCGTTGTCTGCGCGCAATTCCAGACGCGCTTCGTTCAGGGGCGGAGTCAGTTCGGGCGGGAAGGTCTCAGAGACCGGGTGAACATTCTTAACGTGCAGATAGAACACGGCGTCTCGCGGAGTCATAAACTGCACGTTCAAACTGGCTGTAATTTCAAACGCGCCGCGTTGAACGGCGGCTTGACTGTACTGTTGACCGGGAAAGAGCAGGCCGGCGTAGGCCAGAATAGCAAACAACACGAACAATAACGCGACATCCAGGAGAATCACGCGCGTGCTGCGATTCTTGCTGTTCCGATTGCTTGCGGCGCGCTCCTCGCGTTCGGCGCGGAAATCCGCGGGCGATTTATAGTGATATTTCATGGCGCCGCCTCGGTTCCGTCCATGGCCAGATAATTCTGAATGAGTCCGGTCAACTCGCCAGCCACGGGATTGCGTTTTAATAGCGCGGCGCCATGCAGGAGCTGACGTGCGCGCCGCACGGCCTCTGCAATCGCGAGCGGCGTCGGGCGGCGTCGCGCCAGTATCGCGCCCAATGCGCCGGCCAGGACGTCCCCGCTGCCGGCCAGCGCCAGATCGGGGCAGGGATCGTCGAATAACAGCGGTGCAGTTTCGTCCGGCGCAAGCAAGACGGAGATGGAACTTTTTACGAAAGACCAAACGCGCGCATGACTGCGATTCCAGTGTGCAGCGACGCTCAGCTCGCCGGCGCTGGCAAGCGCCGGACCGCCGAGCGCGCGCCATTCCCCGGCATGCGGCGTAAGCAGCGTCCGTGCGCGGAGGGCCTCCGGGTAGCGTGACGATAACACGAGTCGGGCGGCGCTGGCATCCAGAATCACCGCCGGCGGCGCCTCCGCGACGGCGAGTCGAGCCAGCCAATCGAGCAGCGCATCCGTATCGTCCGCTGCGCCCAGGCCCGGACCGATTACGACCGACGCGGGACAAAGCGCGTCCGGTTGGTCACTGAGTTCGAAGAACATGACGCCAGGCAAACGCGCCGTGAGCCACTCGCGCGACTCGCGCGCGAAAGTCGCGGCGTGCAGTATCCCGCCGCCGGCGGCGAAGAAAGCTTCGCAGGCCATGATTAACGCGCCTTCCATGCCGCGCTGTCCGCCGACAATCAGGCCGTGTCCGGCGCTGTACTTGTGGTCGCTCGCGCGTTTCCAGAAAAACTCCCGGTCGCGCGGCGGCGCGCGGCGGCGCGCGCCCGGGGGGGTG
>JAVHPJ010000079.1:0-52363 GCA_036170535.1 Leptospirales bacterium
CTCGCGCGCGCCGAGTCCCGCGGGCGCGATAACCACGAACATGCCGCCCACCAGCGCGAGGGTGAAGCTCGCCCAGATGTAGATCAAAAGCGCCGGCGAAACTGCTGCAGCGCCGAGCACGCCGCCCGCAATCAACATCGTATACGCGCCAAAGCCCGCCTGAATCAAGACATGCCACGCGACCGACCGCAAGACCGCGGCGCCGGAGGGGAAGGCGTCGAGCGGAGCGCGTCGAAAAACGCGATACGCCAGACCAATCAGACGATGCAGGATCGGCGGGGCAAGCGCCAATAAACAAATGCCGGTCGCGCATGCGGCGCCCGCCAGAATCCAGTCCGGCAAATGCGCGACTCCGCTGAAGGATAGCAGCAACAATCCGCCTGCCGCGCCCACGCCAACCTGCGCAGCCTGTTCCACCGCGAAGGAAACCAGCGCCTGCGACTTGCGGGCGCCCAGTCGCTCGGCATACAGCGCGCGTGCGCCAATCATCGCGGCCTTGCCCGGCGTATAGCGCCCGAGCCAGCTGATAGCATAAATGCGATACAACTCCGCCGATTGTTCGACAGCAACGTTCATGCCGCGCAGCAGCGTTCGCCACACAAGCGGATACAGGCCTTTGACTGCAGTGGCGAGCGCAAAGCCCGCCAGGAGGCCTGCCCAGGCGAGATCGGCCGCAAGAAATGCGCGAAAGTTCAGCCGGGCAGCGTACTGTGCAAACGCAATTGCAATGATTGCGTAGAACAACGCGGTGATTGCAATCCGCCGCCACTTGCGCTGCGGCCGGGTTACGTTGTCTACGGCCATTGACTCAGTCCGGTCCTGCCGCAAGCGCAGTCAACCCGCTTGCCGCGTGCGCACGGAGCGCGTCGGTTTTGCAACAGCGTCGATCTGCGCCGCGATGGAATACACGTCTGCGCGGCGCCCGGTTTGACTGACCAGTAATTCGCCAATCAGACCCGTTGCGAAAGTCTGCAAGCCGGCGATGACCGCCAGAATTCCCCCGAAAAACAACGGTCGATAACCTATGTCGTGACCGAGCAGTTTCCAGAAAGTGAAGTAGCCCAGAATGCCGGCGCCCGTCAGAATGAGCAGCAGTCCCGGGCCGCCAAAAAAATGCAGAGGGCGTTTCACGTAGCGCGTCAGCAGGGTGACCGTGATCGCATCAAACAGCCCGCGGTATAAACGTCGCCAGCCGAATTTGGACACGCCGAACTTTCGCGCGTGGTGGCGCACTTCCATTTCACCGACGCGAAAGCCCCGGGCGTGGACAAAGGCCGGAATGAAACGATGCATCTCGCCGTACAGGTCCAATTCCTTAAGCGTCTCCCGGCGATACAACTTGAAGCCGCAATTAAAGTCATGCAGGCGCAGGCCCGACAGGCGCGAAATTACGGCGTTGAACAAGCGGGACGGCAGCGTTTTGCCCCAGGGATCATTGCGTTTTTTCTTCCAGCCGGACACGAGGTCGTAGCCGCTTTCCAGTTTCTCAATAAAGGCCGGAATTTCCGCCGGATCGTCCTGTAAATCGGCGTCCATGGTGAACACCAGGTCGCCGCGCGCCGCGCGAAACCCGGCCCGCAAGGCCTGCGACTTGCCAAAATTTCTCCGGAATCGAATTATGCGCACGGCATCCGGCCGTTTGCGATGCAGTTGCAGCAGCGTTTCGTAGGATTCGTCCGTACTGCCGTCGTCGACAAATAAAAGTTCGCAGGCGTACGGCGCGGAATGTTTGAGTACGCCTTCAAAGAGAGTCGGCAGGCTCTCCGCCTCATTGTAAACCGGAATCAGAAACGTGAGCTGCGGACGCGCGGCTGTCGCTCTGCGACGTATTGTTCGGTCGGCGGCAGGCGTCGATTTCATTCAAGCATCATCCGAATATAGTGGTCGTGGCTCATCGCTGTCACCCGGGCGAGCGCCAGTCCATGTTTGCTGTAGAGCAGGTCGTAACTCTGGAGATATTTGAGTTCGAACTCTTTGAGCAGTATGAGCTCGCCGACTTTTGGCAGGCGGGTCTCCACCGTGTTGCCGTAGTAAAACAAAAAACTCGGCCAGTAGAATTTCCAGAATACGATTTTTCCGCCGTCCTGGCGGGCGAGTTCGGCCGCTTCGCGGACGGGAACCTGCAACGTCCGCGAAAGCGTCGGCACAATGGCGAAGTTGATCAGGGCCGCCATTGCGAGTGCGGCAGCCAGAATGCGTCGGTCAAAACTGATGTTCTGCGCGAAAATCAGCGCCAGATACAAAACAGCGCAGCCGCCTGTCCACAGTCGGTACGTAAGATTCATTTCCTCCAGCGCGCCCCGGATGGCGGCGGCGCCATAGGGATCCTTGACGCCCGGCAGAATCAGTCCCAGAATTTCCGGTAAAAAGAGAAAGACCGCGCACAAGACAAACGGCGGCGCATAGGTCCACCGACTCTGCGGCGCCCGCCAATCCAGCGCCATCAACACGATGAGTCCCGTGTAACCGTAGATCGCATAGTGCGGCAGCTTGGTTCCCGCGAGCGAGAAAAACAAAAAGACAAACGCAAACCACAGCCACGCGAATAGTCGAAGGTCGTCGCCGAACGCCGCGCGAATCGCTCGAATGGGTCGAATCAAAAAAGCGGTGAACGGCAAAAGCCCGATCAGGACCACGGGAATGTAGTACCAGGGACCGCCCCCGTGTCCTTCCATCGCTCCAGTGAAGCGGCCCACATTGTGTTTCAAAAAGAATCCGTCGATAAAAGCCTGGCCGTGCGCCTGATATTGCAAAACAAACCAGGGCGCAGTGATTGCGACAAAAATGGCGATGCCGACCGGATTGAGCCACAGTCGAAAATACGAACCCCACTGTCGGCGCAGGGCGAAAAAGACCGTCGAAACGACGCCCGGTATGAGCGCTGCAATCGGGCCCTTGGTGAGCGCGCCGAAGCCAATAGCGGCGAAGGCCAGGTACGACCAGCGCTTGCGGCCAGTACTATGGAAAAGAAACACGGAAAACATCGAGCACGCGATCCATAGATTAAGCAGTGCGTCCGAAATAGCCGCTCGACCAATTACGGAAATTTGCAGGGCGCCGACCAGAAAGACCGTGGCGACAAAGGCGGTCTTTAAGTCCGCAATTCGCTTCAGGAAAAAAAACAACGCCGCAGCCCACAGGGAGGCGCATACGGCCGAGGGCAGGCGCATGGCAAATTCGTTGATTCCGAAGAGTTTCGCCGCGCCCGCCTGCAGCCAGTAAATCAGGATAGGTTTCGCCGACCGATAGTCGCCATTCAGGTAGGTGCTCACGTAGTCGCCGCGGACGATCATTTCGCGAGTGGCTTCTGAAAAGGCGCCTTCGTCCCAATCAAAAAGTAATGTAGACCCGATTCCAGCAAAGAAGCTGAAAGCGATCAGCGCCGCCAGGCTGAGAGTGCGCAGTCGTGAAGACAGATCAGCGGACGAATCTGGAATTTCAACGTCGGGCTCAGTGGATTTCATTGCTTCGGGGCAATCCTGCATCGGGAATATTTCATCGCGATACCGTGCATGTTACGGTTCGGAGACCCGGTCGTGTTCTGCGCGGCGCGGAGGAAATCGTCACAATTGCTTAATGCAGCCGTTTCGAGATCGTTGGCTAATTCAGATCCACTTGAGTTTATGAGTTTCGCCGCGTTGACACATCCCCTGTATATTCGCCTCCGAGTCGTCTGGCTGCTGGCGGCGCTTTTGTGCGCCTGCGGCGACGATCAGATCCATCCCCGATCGGACATCGAGTGGACGCCGCGCCCATTTGGCCCGCTTACCGTCATGACCTACAACGTGCTATGTCCGGTTTGCACAGTGGAGTTTCCGTGGACCGAGCGTTTGCCGGCTTTTCGACGCCTCATCGCCCGTCACAATCCCGACCTGATCGCCGCGCAGGAGTTGATCATCCCCATCGACGCCGATCATTTTCGGGGAGCGCTGCCGCAGACGGCCGATGGCGGGCCGGCGTACGAGCGGATCTGCCGTGCGAATTGCGATAATGCGGCGTATTTTCGCCGTGATCGTTTTGAACTGCTGGATACTGGCTCGATCTGGCTGAGTTCGTGGCCCTACCGTTATGCCGCGTGGGCCGCTCTGCGCGACCGGCCGAGCGGCGCGACGTTTCTGTTCGTTTACGCGCACTTTGACAATCGGCAGCCGAATCAGGAAAAAAGCGCGGCAGTCCTCCGAAATGCGCTCGCGCCGTGGCTCGAGCGCGGGGCGGCCGTGATTGTTGCGGGCGACTTTAACTCCTCGGCAAGCGGTTCATCCCAGGTTCACGATGGTCACGCCGCTTCGCAGGCCGGTTACCAGGCGCTGACGGGTTTTTTGAAAAACACGTACGACCTTACAGCGGACCGCCGTATTTACACCAATCATCCCGAGCCGGACACCAACGCCTTTATGTTCGAAAACATGATCGATCATATTTTCGTAAGTCCTTCTCCGGCGCCCGGCCGGAGCCGCTGGCGCGTGCTGCACTGGGGCGTCGACTACTGGTGGGCGACCAGCGAATTTACGCCGCGCCCGCGTTATCCGTCCGATCACTGGCCGGCGCTTGTGCGCCTCGAGTTTCTGGGCGTTGACGCGCCGCTCGCCGCCCCGACTTCGTCGGCGCGCATAGTTCCGATGAACTGAATTGAGCGATTGTAGGACTGTATGTAAGGGTGCTGATCTTCAAACCACGGAGAACGGAATATGAAAAGGAAACTGGCTTTAATTCACAACATCGTGTGGTCTGCGCTTGCGCTATCGTTCCTGAAGTTGGCCTTTGATCATGCGCCGCCCCAATTGTGGTACGGCCTGGAAACCAGCGCACTATTAACAGCGAGCCCCGGCGCGACAGAACGGTGGTTTGTTGCGGCGCTCGCTTTTGCAATCTACAGTCTCGCGTTTACGATGACGCTTGCCCTGGTCTTTACATGGACGTTTTTTTTGTGGCGCAAGTACATTGTCTCGATGTGCGCCGCCTGGCTGCCGGCTTTGAATCTGGCGCTCATCGCTGTGTTGTTCGGGCTGCCGCTGGCCCCGCATTGAACGCGCGCAGTCGGCTCAAACGTTTAACGTGATCGCCGGCAGTCGTTCGATTTCCGGCCGCGCGTAGAGGTAGCCTTGCTGGCGAAAAATCCCCAGGTCCAGGAGCGTTTCTTTTTCGGCGACGGTTTCCACGCCTTCCGCCACCACCGCGACGCCCACCGCATTGGCAACCTGCATGATGCCGCCGAGAATTGCGCGCCGCACCGAGTCGCTCTCGACGCCGGTCACCAGCGCCCGATCAATTTTGATAATATCCGGCTGAAACTCGGCCAGCAGGTTAAGTCCGGAGTAGCCGGCGCCAAAGTCGTCGATCGCAGTGCGAAAGCCGTGACGACGATATTCGGCGATAATGCCGCGCAAATGCGCAGCGTCGTCCACGCGCTCGCCTTCGGTAAGTTCAAAAATCAGTTGATTGGAGGGATAGTTGCACCGCCGCGCCGCGGCTAACGACGCGCGGATGCAGGTTGCCGGATCGTAAACCGCGTTGGCCATGAAGTTAATGCTTACGGCCGGCGCCTGCAGTTCGGCGGCGAGCTCAATGGCGCGAACCCGGATCGCCTGATCAAAAGCGTAGCGGTTTTTATCCGTGATTTTTGCGAGGATCTCGGGCGCGCCCTCTCCGTTTTTTCCGCGAACCAGCGCCTCGTACGCGTAGGCGCGTTCCGCTCGCAGATCAACGATGGGCTGAAAAGCCATGGTAAACTCTATGTCCAGTTCAGAAGACTGGCAGGCCTCGCAGGTATTGGTGCGCATATCGGATTCTCTGACAAAGAAAATGGATTCGCCGTCGCCGCCCATTGTATAACTGCGCCGGTTTGTCAGGATTCCGTGGCGCCGCGCGCCCGACGTCGCGCGTTCAGTCGCCGCAAAGCAGGGTCGCCCCCGCAACTGGCGTCATTATTGGCTGGACGCTCCGCCCGGCCGGCGCGATCATGGCCTGCCGACGCGCCTGCGGGCCCCTCGCGTCCCGGCGCCCAATTATCTCCGTTTTTTTCGAGGTTTCCTGTGATCAGCGTAGCGAATCTCAGTCTGAAATACGGCCAGCGCGTGCTCTTTGACGAAGTAAACTTGAAGTTTACTCCGGGCAATTGTTATGGACTCATCGGCGCCAAAGGCGCCCGCAAATCCACCTTCCTGAAGATTCTTTCCGGAGAAATCGAGCCGAGCGCGGGCGACGTTATTCTTCAGCCGGGTCAGCGCCTGGCGGTTCTCAAGCAGAACCACTACGAATACAATGAGTTCCCGGTGCTCAAAACCGTGATCATGGGGCATAAGCGCCTCTACCAGATCATGGAGGAGCGCGACGCGCTCTATGCGAAAGAGGATTTTTCAGACAAGGACGGCGAGCGCGCCTCCGAGCTTGAGGACGAGTTTGGCAGCATCGGCGGCTGGGAAGCCGAATCCGAAGCCGCGGCGCTGCTCGAGGGCCTGGGCATCAAGGAACCCCTGCATCAAAAGCTCGTCGCCGAGTTGAACGACAGCGAAAAGGTGCGCGTACTGCTCGCCCAGGCTTTGTTCGGCAATCCGGACAACCTGCTGCTTGACGAGCCCACGAACCACCTCGATGTTGCGTCGATCATGTGGCTGGAAGAGTTCCTGGCGAGCTTCCAGAATACCGTCATCGTCGTTTCCCACGACCGGCATTTCTTGAACCAGGTCTGCACGCACATTGTCGACATCGATTTTTCCAGAATGACCCAGTACGTGGGCAACTACGACTTCTGGTATCAGGCCAGTCAGCTGGTGCTCAAGCAGAAGAAGGATGAAAATCGCAAAAAGGAGGACAAAGTAAAGGAACTTAAAGAGTTCATCCAGCGCTTCTCCTCCAATGCGAGCAAGGCCCGTCAGGCCACTTCGCGCAAAAAACTGATCGAAAAAATCCAGATTGAGGACATCAAGCCGTCCACCCGCAAGTATCCGTATATCAACTTCAAATCGGAGCGCGAGGCCGGCGATAACGTCCTGTTTGTCGAGAAGCTCAGCAAGACCGTCGACGGCGAAAAGGCGCTGAATAATATCAGCTTCAATTGCAATAAGAGCGACAAAATCGCGATAATTGGCGGCGACGCTAACACCAGGACCTTGTTCTTTAAGATTCTCATGGGCGAAGTGGAGCCGGACGAAGGCTCCGTCAAATGGGGCGTTACGACCACGCGCGCCTATTTACCCAAGGAATACGACGAATTCTTCAAAGTCGACCTGAACCTGATCGACTGGCTGCGTCAGTATTCAAAGGAACAGGAAGAAGGCTATATTCGCGGTTTTCTTGGACGCATGCTGTTTGGCGGCGACGAATCCCTGAAAAAATGCAATGTGTTGTCGGGCGGCGAAAAGGTGCGCTGTATGCTGTCGCGCATGATGATGTCCGGCGCAAACGTGCTCGCCTTCGATGAGCCGACCAATCACCTGGATCTGGAATCCATCCAGTCCTTAAACCAGGGCATGGCGGAGTTTCCGGGCCTGGTGCTGTTCACCACCTATGACCACGAGCTGAGCCGCACTGTCGCCAATCGCATTCTGGAAATCACGCCGGACGGCGTTGTAGACCGGATGATGAGTTACGACGATTATCTCGAAAGCAAACGTCGCGAGCGCCTGGGCGCAGCGAAGTAGTCCGTCCGTGGATCATGTCAGTGCGCCGCGTGCGTGTGCGCGCGCCCGCGGCGCACTGACTCAGGTCGGCGACGCCGAGGGGCGGGCGTCGTTTCGGGACGAGTTATCCAGATTCGCAACCCGCCGCTTCAAGTTTGCGTATTGTTTGCGACTGACCGGTACGATTGCGCCGTCCTGCAGAGTGACGCTGTAGCTTCCGCCTGCGCGGGCCTCGATGCGCACCACGCAATCCAGATTGACGATATACGACTTGTGAATTCGTTCGAATTGCGGCGGCAGGGCTTCTTCGAGATCTTCCATGCGTCGCGTCAGGGGATGCACTGCGCCGTTGGCCGCGTGCAGCAGTACGCGCTTGCCCGCTGCGGCGAAGCAAAGTATGGCATCGTAGGGCAAAAGCGTGGTCTGGCCGCCTTCCTGCAGCGCAAAGCGGCCGCTGGCGGCGTTACGCACAGGACGCATGCGCCGATGTCGGGCCAGCGCCGTTTGTAAGCGCGCCGCCGTAACGGGCTTGGGAATAAAATCGAGCGCTTCTTTCTCGTAGGCTTCAATGGCGCGCTCCGGATACGCGGAGACGATAATTGTGGCAAGCTCCGGCGGCGCATTACGCAACAACTGAAAGCCGTCTTCGCCGAACACATCCAGGTCAAGGAAGACGAGTTCAATCGGATGTTCTTCCAGAACGCAGCGTGCGCCCAGGAGCGTGCGCTCGACGTGAATCGCATCGATTTTGAGATCCGCCGCTTCGAGCAGTAGACTTCTTAAATAGCGAGCATGGACCGGCTCGTCTTCAACGATCAGTATATGCACCAATGGGCTCCTCAATCTGGATCTCGAACAGATAGCGCAGTCCGGCCTGGCCATGCTGCACTGACCAGCCTCCGGGATAGGCTTCCTGCAAACGGACCTTGATGTAGCGCAGTCCGGTGCCGGCGCCCTTCCGCGCGCGTTCTTCGCGGGCGGTGTCGGAGCCGCGCGCAATGAAGCGATAGCGAGTGACCAGACGCGCCGGATCCGCGGAGATTCCGGCGCGCTTCCACAGATAGAAGCGCAGGTCTCCATGGCGGGCCGCGGCGTGGGTGAAGGCGTTCTCGATCATGGTATGAAAAATCAAGGGCGGGATGGTTTCTTCACCGTTGAGCCCGCGCGTATGCAGGGAGTAGCGGTTCTCCCGACGCATTTCCATCACCTTTAGATGTCGGCGACAGAGGGCAAGTTCAATCGAAAGCGGGATCTTCGGGCGGCCGGCGACGCTCTGGATCATACGCATTTCTTCGGAAAAGTCGTCGAGCAAGCGGCCGGCCAGCGCCGGGTTCTCAAGCAGCCAGGCCCGAATCGCCGCCAGGGTATTTATAAGAAAGTGCGGCTGAATGCTGTGCTTCATCATCTCCAACTCAATCCGCCGGGCGCGCAGTCCGGTGCGATACAGGCGTTGGCGAAGGGCCGCGTTGCGGGCTTCCTTTTCGCGCTGCTTTTCCACCATGAGAAAGAGGCGCGTGAAGCGCCGGAGGAGTACAAAAGAATGGGCCATGAGCAGGGCGTACAGTCCGCCGGGCACGTAAATCTCGGACTTTACCAGGTCGCGTTCAAACAGAACGTCGTTGACCGCGGCGATGAACAGAAAGGCGAATCCGGCGAGGCCGGCGCGCGCGCCTTCCAGTTTCAAGAAGATGGCGCGCACAAGCGTGTAGATGACGCCAAAAAAGAAAAGCGGCAGCAAAAACTGAAACGCAAGCAGCGCGTACTCCAGCCAGAGGCCGCGCAAAAACCACGCAGCGCCGGCGAGTCCGCCAAACGCGAACTGGAGCGCGCGCGTCAAGCGGTGCGGCGAAGCCTCGCGATACAGTTCATGTAGAAAGCCCAGATAAGCCAGCGGCGAAACAAAAGCCGAAATCAGCAGGATGCGCATCTGCACGCTCCAGCCCAATTCCGGGAGTATCATCGCCAGAAAGTATTCGCCCGTGGAGATCTTATAAAAAACCAGCGCCAGGGCGAACAGAGCGAAGTGCAGCACATAGATTTCCTGGCGACGCAGCAAAAAGAAGCCAAAATGATACAGCGCGAGACTCAGGATGCCCCCGACGAGAAAGATGTCGCCCGCCAGGCGCAGCTGCTTGTAGCGCAGAATGGTCGGTTCGTCGCCCAGTTCAATGCTCTGGCGAAACCCGGCCTTGCTGGTGCGAAAATTCGCGACGTGAATCACGATGTCCACTTCCGCGTCGCCTGCCTGAAACACTGCGGCCAGCGGCAGAAAGTATTCCTGCGTCGAGTCCGCGCTGCGCCCGGGTACGCCGTTGGCGGCGACCGGTCGACCTTCGACGTACATTTGATACGCAGTGAAGGCGTGCGGAATATACAAGCCCAGGCGACGATTTGCGTCCGTTGTACTCAAGCGTATGCGTAGCCGGTAAGTGGCGTAGCCGCGCGTTCCGAGCTCGGGATGGGCGTCATCCCAGTAGCCGGGCAGGCGGGCGTAGGACGTCGTTTTCCGGGCTGCGCCCGGCGTGCGAAACGCATCCGGCGCGATGAATTCGTTGTGATAAAATTCCCAGTCGCCGTCGAGCCGGAGCCGACCGGCCTGGCTCAAATCGATCTGGCTCAGGTCCAGTCGACCGGCGACGAGTTCCGCCGGTCGCGAACTCTGCAAGTCGGCCCGGTGACAGGCCGCGAGCGCGAAAGCGCAAACAAACAGCGGACCCAGCGCCGCGCGGCGGACCATACCGCGGCGTCGCGGCCGGTCGCGGGGTCCGGTCCAATTGCTGCGGCGAATCACAAGCGAGCCAGGGTCGCGCCCGCTCCGCGCGCAAGCCGCAATTTCGCGCGGCGCGCGCCTTTCCCGCTTGGTACAGTCAGCCTGGATGAATCAGGATTGGTTAAAGCGGCTTCTGGTACTTCGACTTGCGGCTGCCGGCGTAAAGCTCATAGATCAAGAACCGGCAGTCGAGTCCGCCGTTAGAGACGTTTAACTTGCGCGCCGGCTTCAGGCGAATTTTTTCCAGCGCCTCGCGATTGGCGGAGAGCACGCCTGCGCGATAGCCCTCGAAGTTCTGTTTCAGCGCGTCGCCGATTTCGGCGTAGAGTTGTTCAATGTCTTCGGGCTGCATCCGTTCGCCGTAGGGCGGATTCATAATGGCCAGCCCCGGACCCGGCGGCGGCTTCAACTTCTGCAACGGTTCGACGGAAAACTGAATATGATCTGCAAGGCCGGCGCGCGCCGCATTTTCGCGCGCACGCCCGACGGCGACCGGGTCCTTGTCGCTGGCCTGGATGATGCAACGCCGTGGTCCGGAAAGATTGCGCGTCTTTTGCTCCAGCGCCTCGGCCTGCAGAGACTTCCAGAGTCGAGCGTCAAAGTCGGGCCAACGTTCAAACAGGAATTCGCGTTCGAAGAGCCCGGGCGCAATGTCGTAGGTCAGCAGCGCGGCCTCGCAGGCCAACACGCCGGAGCCGCACATGGGATCCACAAAACTCTCGGCCGCGTCCCAACCGGCGAGTTGAATGAGGCCGCTCGCCAGGGTCTCCGCCAATGGCGCCTCGCCCGCGCTTGTGCGATAGCCCCGTCGGTGCAGGGCCGCGCCGGAGCTATCCAGCGACAGCGAACAGATATCGTCGCGAATGTGCACAAAGACGCGCAGATCCGGATCAACCAGATCGACGGACGGCCGTTCGCCGCTGCGCTCGCGAAACTGATCCACAATGGCGTCTTTCGCGCGCAGCGCGACATAATGCGAGTTGCGAAAACGCGGCGACGACGCGCTTGCATCCACGGCAAAGCGACCCTTCGCGGCCAGGTGCTGCGACCAATCGACCTGTTTGACCGAGCGATAGAGTTCGTCGGGCGACGGGCAGGGAAAACGTGCAATCTGGCGCAGAATCCGGCCGGCGGTGCGGACCCCCAGGTTCAGGCGATACAGAAGCTCGCGATCGCCCCGGCAGTGTACGGCCCGCCGGTCCGGACGGACCTCGGCCGCGCCCAGGCGCCGGAGTTCCTGGGCCAGGCAGTCTTCCAGGCCGCCCGAGGTGCGCGCTGTAAGTGTGAGCAGTTCGTTCGGCCGGGCTGGCATCCTGGGCCGTTTTATCGTGATGCGCGCAGGGCTGCGCGCAAAAATCGGCGGTTTTGGAGTTTGCTGGACAAACCGCGCAAACCCGGGAAAGTTCTGGTGTCGATGATATTGTAAGGTCTTTGGAAAAACGCCGGTCTAATCCCCGGAGCCCTGTCGGTCCGGGCGAAGCCAGCCATGCCATGCGCAAAAGCCGCGATGAAATAAACGATCTGATCGATCTCGGCTTACGGGACGGCAAGGCCATTACCGTGGTTACGTATTATCTGACGGACTACGGCGAGATGGTCCTGAATGCGATCTCGGAACGCATATTGTCCCGCTACGGCCGATCCGACCTGACCGATCTGGTATACACCGCATTAAAAGAATTGGTCATGAATGCGACCAAGGCCAATCTCAAGCGGATCATACTGGCGGAGGAAGGGCTCAATCCCGACGAGCCGGCCGACTACGACACCGGCATGCGCCTGTTTAAACAGAATCTGCCGGAAAAACGCATCAAGCAGTACCGCCGCCGTTTTCGGGAAATGAATCTGCCGGTGCGTATCGCGTTTCATTATCGTCCCTTTCTGGCTTTAAAAATCAACATCGTGAACTCGTTTCCATTGCTGCGCCAGGAAGAGGAACGCATTCGCGCCAAGTTCAAACACGCCCTGAACTACACCGACCTGGTGCAGTTTTATATGGATCACGGCGACGAAACGGAAGGCGCCGGCATGGGGCTGACTCTCGTGGCGATCCTGATGGCCCAGCTGGGCATCGATCGGCGTCTTTTTGCAGTATATTCCAACGAACGCCGCAACGAAACGGTCGCGAGCATTGAAATTCCGCTTACGGAGCAATATGTATCCGAACGCCAGCGCTTCGATGAGGAGCGGGCGGAGGCCGGCCTGAGCGCCGATGAGTTTCGTCCGGTGTTTCGCAAAAAAGAGGGCGCCCTATGAACGCAGGTTCCGCCGGCCGCATAGAAGTATTGGATGTTCTGGAATTTATTCTGGAAGCCGCCGATGCGGAAGAATTGGCGGCGATCGAAATGGCCCTGGAAAAACGACGTAAGCGCGGGCCGCTGGAAAGCATGCACTTCGGCGCCATGGCAAAGCGCGCCACCGCACATCTGAATCAGGTCATGCCGGACGTGAAGAATATGACGCGCCAGATGGTGGCGAATATTATTCTTGAGCACGAGCCGGGCATGAATCGCGTCGCGCTAGAGACCCTGCTGGATCACTATGTGCCGGATCCGGCTACGCTTGCGGATCGGGAACGGCAGCGCGAGCGGCAACTGCCTCCGGAAGTATTACAGCGCATGATCCGGCAGTTCACGGCCTACAGCCTGGGTCGCATGCCTTCCGCCGAGGAAAAGGAATTGCGCGACGCGCTGCCCGATTGGCCGCGCGCCTACTGGGAGACGTTTTCGCCGGAAACGCGCCAGTTAATCAAAGGCCTGATTGAACAACACGGCGCTTGAGGCGGGCGATGGAACTCAGATTCCAATCAGTGCCGGTGAACAAGCGTCGTAGTTCCTCATATCGACTGACCTTGTGCGGCGCGCGCACCGGCGCCCGCCCTTCGATATCGTAGCTGGATGCAATGACGCCGTCGCGTTCGAGCGGTTCCAGACAGCCGAACTCCTCCAGAAGACTCCGCACTTTCTTTTGCGTCGCTCCGTGCAACGCGCGCAAACGCTGCTGGTGCGCTTCGCGCAACCAGACGCGATACTGCACGACCGGTAAGCGCCGATACGCAGTCCCCTGTAGCGTGACATCAAAGGTCGCTTTACCCGCGCGGAAGGCCGCAGCGTTGGCGTGCAGATATTCGAGATAGCCTGAGGACATATCGACAAAAAAAGTGTTCCAATCGGCCGGGAATCGCCCCGGCGCGGCGGCCGGCCGCAGCGGCGCGCGACGGGCGCGTTGATTCCACAGACGCGCCGTCCATTCGTAGACCGCCGGCGCCGATTCGCGCATGATGCGCGCCGGCGTCGGGTCCAGGCTGAAATGGCGGAACATCGAGGCGAAAAATCCAAAATCAGCCAGCGTGGGCAGATCGCCCAGAAGGTAGGGGCGCTTTTCAAATATCGCCTGCAGTCGGGCGAGGGTGTCGCGATAGACGCCCTCCACGTGCGGCCGGGTGCGCGAATTCACGCCGTCGCCTGCAACATAAGTCTTCATCTGGCGCCGGCGCGTGAGTATTCCGGTCAGCCAGTCGGGCGAGGGAGCGTCATACAAAAACTCGCGCAGGAAACGCTGGATGTACAGGCTTGCATCCGGCTCATAGCTCCAACGATAGTGCAGCGCCGGCCGCCACATCCATTCATCGGCATAGTCTTCTAAAAGATAGCTGAAGAAACGCTGCACCGGATCGCGTGGAATGACCGTCGGCGAGGCATGCCGGGCTTCCATCCATTCAATAATCGGCGTGCTATCCTGCAGCCAGACTCCCTCGCGGGTTTCGATTACGGGTAGTTTCATCCAGCCCGTATTCCGGTAGATACGCGACGCCAATTCTCGCCAGCCGGGTTCTACGCGCTCAAAGGGCAGACCTTTGTATCGCATGTACGCCTCCAGCTTTCCGCTGAAGTACGAGATATCGAATACGTAGAGACGATAGGGCGCCGCTGGCGGCGCCCGGTCTTTCCCGGTTTTATGGGTTTGCGTCAAGTGCATCTCCTATTCTTTTCAGCAAATGCGTCATGTGCTTCTCGCGATCCGGTCCCGCCAGATGCAGGTCCGTCGTCAGGTCCGACTGCAAAATCAGCGCGAGGCCGTGAATGGCGGCCCAGATAAACATTGAGTCCGCGTCAATGTCCAGCGCCAGCTTGCGATCGACCGCGACGTTTTGCAGTCGGTCTTTTAGAATTGCGTAGGTGCTTTCGCCTAACTCCTGGAGTTCCGGATGTTTGCGCGGGTCCGGCAGTGGCGTGGTGAACATAAGGCGATAGTAGAGCGGATTTTCCAGCGCGAAGGCGAAATAGGCGCGACCCAGCCCGGCGAGCGCGCGCCGCGGATCCGGATCCATGGACCCCTCGCGCAGGTACCGCTCAAAGGTTTCAAAGCCGCGCCGGACAATCTCCGCGACAATATGATCCTTGTCGCGAAAATGCACATAGGGCGCCTGGTGGGAAATGCGCAGCCGACGGGCGACCTCGCGCAGACTCAGGTTCTCCACGCCGCGCTTCTCGATGATTTTCAGCGCTTCCTTGATGCAGGCTTCGCGCAGATCCCGTTTCGCCGTCATCGCCGTCCAGAGAAGCGGCGGGCGGAGGATTCGTCCGCAAGAATTCCAGGCTCAGTAGTTCAATCGCAGAGTCTGGCGCAGGGTCTGTCCGGCGGCGAGATTCAGTTGCGCCTCGCTGAAGCGCGGCGGACGCAGGGTCGGGCGTGCGTTGTTCGAAACAGCCCAACCCTCCGTTGGAATGCCGACGAGGTTTGTGTCGGTTTTGCCGTTACGGTTCGCGTCGTGATTGACCGAAATCGCATACACGCCGGCCGGCAGATTGGAAAAGACGCAGACCGCACCGCCGCCCACGATCGGACGCGTCTGGCCCTGCGTCGGGCCGCCCAGGGGAAAGTCGTCGGCGGACGCAAAGAGGCCGCAGCGGACGACGCCGTTTTGATTGCGCAGCCCGGCGATCGTGATTTCAATCGAGCCGGCGTTATTTGCGCTCAGGTTCGAATGCAATGCAAACGGCAGCGCTACACATAGGGCGAGCAGAAACGATCTCATATAGTTCTCCTGATAGTATTTATTAACATTTCAGTCCGCTTGTGAAAATGTAAGAATACGCGTCTGTCCTTCGGGAAAAATCGGAAAGCGCTCTTCCGGCACGCCGCGATCTTCACGCGCCACGGCCAGATCTTTCATTGGCTGATCGATGCGTTCCGCCGTCATGTGAAATGCGCCGTAATGGATCGGCGCGGCGTAGCGCGCTCCCAGATCCAGCTGCGCCTGCACCGCTTCCGCCGGGTTCATGTGGTACGGACGCATCATGTCCGCGGGCTCGTAGGAACCGATGGGTAAAAGCGCGACATCAGGTGCGCCCAGCCGCCGCCGAATTTCCGTAAAATGCGCCGCGTAGGCGGTGTCGCCGGCGAAGAAAATGCGGCGGGCGCCGTGTTGAATCATAAATCCGCCCCATAAACTGCGCCGCGCATCGAAGAGGCCGCGTCCGGAATTATGCTGCGCGGGCGTAAAGGTGACGCGCAGATCCGGCGCAAGCTCTGCGCTTTCCCACCAGTCGAATTCCTGCACGCGCGTCAGGCCCGCCGAACGCAAGAGCGGCCCGTCGCCCAGCGGCGCAAACGCCAGGGGCGCGTCGCGTTTTGCCAGGCGTTTGAGCGTTGGCAGGTCCAGGTGATCGTAGTGATTGTGGCTGATCAGTATCAAGTCGATGCGCGGTAATTGTTCAAACGGAATGCCGGGCGCAATTACGCGGTGCGGCCCGGCCAGGCCCAGCGCGCCGATGCGATCCGACCAGACTGGATCGGTCACTATGTTGTAGCCGCGAATTTGAATTAACATCGTTGCGTGGTTTACAAAGGTGAGCGCGACCTGATTGGCGCTGAGTTGGGCATCGAGTTGCAGTTGCGACGCGTTGGGCTGGCGTTCCGGCCACGCCTCGCCCCGGCCAAAGAGCACGTGGCGCAGCACGCGATAGACGCTCACATCCGGCGCGGGCGTTGGATTGAAGAATCGCCGGCCGTCGAAGTGGTCATTCAGCGGACGCTCCGGATTTCCTGCGCACATCGCGACGCCGGCGGCGAGAATCAACATGAGCAGGGGCACGCGGATCATTCTGGAGTTAGACATTGCCAGAGACCTGATGCGCGGTCATGCCCTGCATCACCTTCCCAAGCACGCGCACCTTGCCGCTGCGCGGCAGCGTGGCCAGCGAAGCCACGAGCAGCTTTGTAAGCCCGCCGGGCAGCACGGTCGACTTGCGCCCCAGTGCGCGCAGGATCGGCGCCGCCATGTCGCGCGCCTCGAGGGCGAGACCCATCTGCATGTTGGCGCGTTCGGCAAAGCCGCTGCGCGTGGGACCCGGCGCGGCGGCCAGTACGTCGACGCCCTGCGGCTTGAGTTCCACATGCAAGGCTTCGGCCAGCGACTGCACATAGGCTTTGGTGGCGGCGTAGTTGGCGGCATACGGCGCGCCCTGGAAGGCGACCATCGAGCTGAGCAGTAAGATGCCGCCGCGCCCGCGTGCGCGGAATCGCGGGGCAAAGTGATGCGTCAGCGCGAGCAGGGCCGAGCAGTTTACCTGGATCATGTCGAGTTCGTCGCGCAGGTTGGATTGTAAAAACGGTCCGCCGGAACCAAAGCCGGCCGCCGCAACCAGGAGCCCGACGTCCATATCGCGAGCGGCATCCAGCAGCGCAGCGACCCCGGCGGGCGCTCCAAGATCGACCGGCAGCGTTCGCGCCTCGACGCCCGCAGCGCGCGCCTCGCGGCTGACTTCGCTGAGCGGATTTTCCCGGCGCGCGGCCAACATCAGGTTTACACCGCAGTCGGCGAGGGTGCGCGCCAGTTCGCGGCCAATCCCGGACGAGGCCCCGGTGACAACCGCCCAGGGTCCATAGCGCTCCCGAATACGTTTTTCTTCGCGCTGGCTCAGTTTCACAGGCGCCTCCCCAGGCCGACACGCGCTATATTGACGGTGTCAACTCTTGAGCCGAAGAAAGCGCCCGAAGTTGACACCGTCAACTAAATAATCCTGCAGCTGAGCAGCGCCGATCTCCGGAGCGGGAGGGACGCGATGCCGCGGCGAGTCGGGCTGGACGGGGGGCGGCCGCAGCGATCCCCTGCACGGTATGAAGCTGGTCTCGTGGAATGTGAATGGGATTCGTTCGGTCCTCGGAAAAGGCTTCCTGGAGTTTGTGGCGGCCGAAGCGCCGGACGTTCTGTGCCTGCAGGAAACGCGCGGCTATCCGCCGAACATCGGCGAGCTCTTGCCGAACTATCAGACGCACTGGAATCATGCGGAAAAAAAGGGTTACTCCGGCGTCGCGTTTTTTATCAAACAGGGGCTCGCGCCGCGCAGCGTGACGCTCGGCATGGGCAAAGCCGAGCATGACCGCGAGGGCCGGGTGATCTATGCCGACTTTGACGATTTTTATTTGCTGAACGTCTACACGCCAAACGCCGGCGACGATCTGCGGCGCCTGGAATACCGTATGCAGTGGGATGTTGAGTTCCTGAAGTTTCTCAAAAAACTGGAAAAGAAAAAGCCGGTCCTGTTTTGCGGGGATCTTAACGTCGCGCACGAAGAAATCGACCTCGCGCGGCCCAGGGAAAATCGCAAAAGCGCGGGCTTCACGGATGAAGAGCGCGGCGGATTTTCCAAATATGTTAAGGCCGGCTTCGTCGATACCTTTCGCATTTTTAACCAGGAGCCGGGGCATTACAGCTGGTGGTCCTTTCGCGCTAACAGTCGTGCGCGCAATGTCGGGTGGCGGATCGACTATTTCCTGGCCTCGACGGCGCTGCGTCCCAGAGTGAAGCGCGCGTTTATACTGCCGCAGGTTATGGGTTCCGACCATTGTCCGGTCGGCGTGGAGTTTGTCTGAGCGGCTGAAAGGCGAGGCGATTTCCGGCCATGCCCTTTGCATTCTTTAAGAAGCGCAGGTTGGAGCGGCACAATCCCGGCTTTGATCCGGCGCTCTTGCTTTCCGCCCGCCTGCGCACGCGCGCCGCATTGTCCAAAATCGCCGCGCAAATTCGGCCGGGCATGCGCGAAGCGGACGCCGCGGCGCTTGCTGCGCATGAACTCGAACAGGCCGGCGCAGAAAAACACTGGCATCGCATTTATGTGCGCTTTGGGGAAAATACGCTTTTGCCCTATGGCGTAAAATCGGCGCCCGACGTGTTTTTGCGCGAAACCGATATCTTTTTTATCGACATTGGTCCGGTGTTTGACGGCTACGAAGGCGATCTGGGCGACACCTTCACGGCGGGCGCGGACGCCGAAATGCTGCGTTGCAAACGCGACGTGCGGCGGATTTTTCACGATACGCGCAAACACTGGCTCGTTGGCGGCGTGAGCGGCGCAGATCTGTACCAGACGGCGCTGGTTCACGCGCGCGAACGCGGGTGGATTTTAAATCTGAACGTGGACGGGCATCGTCTGTCGCAATTTCCGCATCACGCGCACTTTCGCGGCGGTCTGGCGGAAGCGGACTTTCAGCCGATCGCCGGCGCCTGGGTGCTTGAAATCCAGATTCGCCATCCGGAGCGGAAGTTCGGCGCGTTTTACGAGGATCTGCTCGTGCGGGAGCGGTGAGGGGCTGTGCGAGTCGGAACTCTCGTGAAAACCGTAGTTGCTACGGGCTTGAATGTCGTAGCGGGATTACCCACTCTGCAAGATCCTTGTATTTGGCTCGAATTTCCGTATCGTTTTTTTTACCGGCAATTTCACTATGCGCACGGTTTCCTGCAACAGGTGCGTGATAAACTATCTGCTCGGGAATACTCCGTACTTTCCCTACGTTGAGACTTATGACACCATTGGCGTTTGGATCTCTGGCTCTCATCCACGTGTCCTCCGGCGTCGCGTATTTCTCCCAGTCAACCGACATGCCATTTTCGCCTTCCTTAAGGCGGAATACGCCCGGACGTAGTGCACCGGTTTGTGCATCGATAAATGACGTATGTACCCGCATGTAAAGCCGATGCGGATCAGGGATGTCTTCTACTTCCCATGAGTTCTCGGTAGATTGCGTTTCAGCCATGCAATTAGCGATTCCAGTCTGTCGGTAGTATGAGTCGCGATTGTTTCTTTGATTTCGTCCCCCGCTGAGTTTCGAGCATAGTACTGGGCAAAATACTTCGACTTGTTGCCAAAGTTTGCCAACATATAAACCTCAGAAGCTTCGAACTCAACATCGATTGAGCCGTCCGGGACGGCGCTGATGGCGACATTGGGTAACTCAATGCGCTGTCCTTTCCAGAGTTTTTCTTCAATCTTGCGCACCGCATCGCACGCATTCGACCAAGCGTACTTGTCGACACAGAGAGCGTCTTCACCATCCCAACCTGCTTGCAGCAAAAGCAATTTGGCTGCCTGATCAATGGCAGCATTGCTTCGCCATTCATAACGCGGGCTGGAGTCCAGGTGCGGGTGTTGCTTCTCGCGTTGATTGATTGGTTTACGCGATACGGGACGGGGTCTGCTGTATACGCCAGCGATGTTCGTCTTTTTTTGGTGGCTTGGTGTATGGAAGGCCCTAAGCGCTTCGTGGCCCCCTTGGTCTTCCGATCCTCTCCATCCTTGGAGGCCCCCCTGCTGGTTCGCCCATCCGGTGCGACTTGTCATTGATCGACCTCTTTGTGTGCGTCTCGTTCGCTAAGCAGTTCATCTTTAGCAAGAGCTCGCTCAAGCACCCCATGCAGAGCAAGTAAATCGTCGCGATCCAATGATACGCACATAGACTTTGATGCTTCGCCGCTTCGAAACTCCAGCATTAAGTTGTGAACGACAACCGTCGCAAGAGGTGCGCCGTCTATTTGGTTCCTGCTCGAAAATACCGGGCGAATATCAGAAATAATTCGCGCTTCCAGGTAGTTTCGTTCGTTGTCGTTTTTTACAGCCGCTACTCGCAGTGGGAATGCGATAATTGTAGAATTACGCACAATTTCGATTACATCTTGTAGCCGGTTTGCTGTAATCGTGTAGCTGTTTGCTGTCGCTTCTTGCGTGAACAGGCTGGAAATGAAATCAGAATCGACACTGCCTTGTTCTTCCTCAAACTGCTGGGTGACACCTTTCAATTCCGATAGTGTGCGTCTGATCAGGTCCACATCCTTCCGCGATAGTGTAACTGGATTTTTTGCAATTAAATCCAGAGACTCGGCATCTGTCTTAGGGAACCGTTTTTCAAGGAATGCGGCTTTAAGCGTTGCCCAGTCCGCTTCGACCAATGATGCGATGAGTTGTAGCCCTTTGCGAAGAAAGAGTGGCGGACGTGGTAAGGAGTCGAACTCATTCATGATATGCGGTGTTCCTGAAGTTACCCATAACTGTAAATCGCAAGCGGAAAAAATGCTTAACGGGTGTCAAGTCTTTGGGCCAAGGCAGCAACTATGTACAGTTTGGCGTCCTTTGACTGATACGGCAATCGAAAATCGCTATGCGCAGGTTCTGAGCTTCGTTGACTACGATGCGCTTTACCCGCTGTGGGAGTGAATCCCAAATTAATCAGGCTTCCCGCTTTGTAGACCCGCGCAGCGCCGCTGCGTCTCAGCGTGTTTGCAGCAGCTCCGCCACCGCCGCGTGCATGCGCCGTGTCAGCGCCTTGATGGCTTCTTTGCTTTCGCCGGCCGGAAATTCCGCGGGATCAATCGGTTTTCCAATCCGAAAATGAATTGCGCGCGGTGTCTTACGACCGGCGACCCAGCGATTCAGGTCCGCAAATCCAAAGGCCCCGCTGATGGCGGTCGGCAAAATCGGCGCGCGGGTGCGCAGGGCGATGCGCGCGGCGAACCCCTTAAAACGTTGCAGCGCACCGTCGGCCGAGCGGCGGCCTTCGGGAAAAATTGCCAGCGCTTTGCCGGCCTTTAAGAGTTCGTCGGCCTTAGCGAGCACGCGCTCGTAGTATTCCGCGCTGTCTTCCTTGTCGCGTCCGCGAAAGCCGCGCACGATCGGCAGCACGCGCGTTTCGTTGATATATTCAATGGACGACTCAACCAGATCGTTTACCAGATCCAGGGCCTGGGCCGGCACGCCCATCTTCTCCGCCTGCTCGCGAAAACTGCGCAAGCGCTCGCCCACGTCCGGCGTGAAGAGCTCGGCCTTGGCCACGTAACACAGTTCGCGACCGGCGTAGAGTTCGAGGATCACCGCATCAATCAGATCGGCGTGGTTGGCGATAACAATCAGTCCGCCCTGCGCAGGCGTATTTTCGGCGCCGTCCACGCGCACCGGCGTGATGGCGTTTAATAGCCCGGCCAGCAGTTGCAGTCGCTGCGAGGGATTCAAGCGAGTGGTCCGCGCTTCGCTTCAGCCCAACGTCGCCGTCAGCAAAGCCGCGCGATCGACGGGATTGGGGCCGCGGAAATTAAACTCGTTCACAATTCGTGCGAGCTCCGTCTTATCGAGGCGTTGCTCGCGGTGTTCCGCGCCGAGCGACGCCTTGAGCACATTGACCGCCTGATCGAACGTAATGAAGCCTTGATCCAGCGCGGCGAGCGCAAAGCCCATGCCGGCCTCGCAGGCGACGGGCTGCACAATGCCCGACCCGGCGTCAAACTGAGACTGCAGCGATTCGGGCAGAGCGGTGCGCACAATGGACGCCATTTCTGCGTCCTGGGGCTCCGTGCGCGCCAGGTTGATCCAGACGGCGGCGACCGGGTTTCTTTTGCCGTGCAGGGCCACGTTTTCTTCCGTCAGGCGGCGAATCACGCGCGCTGCGTCGCGCGTGAGCGCTTCCCGGTTTTGAAAATTGAGGTTATAGAGATATTGCTCCAGTTCCTCGCCCAATAAATCGCCGCGCATCAAGAACTGGTAAATGGTGAAGATGAAATAGTCGCCTTCCGTATTGTCGCCCATCAGGATTTCGCGCGCGCCGTCCGGCTGCATGAGGCGGTTTTCCAGGAGGGTGATCAATTTGTAGGAAATGTGATCAAAAAGACTTTGCAGGCTTGAGCCCAGAAACTTGAAGGTGCGCTCCCAGGAGCGTTCCAGTCCCTGTGAAAGAAATTCGTTTAAATTGAGCAGCGTATCTGCGACCTTGCGCACCACGTTATCAAAGGCGCCCTGCACGTGTTTGAGGTGCAAACCGGAGTATTCGATCTCGAAGCGCTCAAAAACGGCCGACAGGGTGCGCCGGAAGAAATGCGGCGAGGCGGAGATGAAGATCAGGGGGCGGGCGATTTCTCCCGCGGCCTTGATCGCATGGTAAAATTCCGGCAAACCGATGATATTGGTCTTGGCTTCCGGCGACTGAAACAGGGTCTCGATCAGGCCCTGCCGGGAGTGAATCGGCGTGTCCAGGAAGGTCTGGTCGATGTCCGAGGTTATGATCGACTCGGCGAAGTCCGCCGGCAGAACCCGCAGGCGACCGTAGCCGATGGGCAGATCCTTCTTAAGTATGAGGCTGTCGCCGTAGCGAATGTAGGCCAGATCCGCGACGCTCTGACGCAGGGAGTCAATGCCGCGCAGGAGCACGCGCACGACATAGCGCCCGGGCGCCAGATCGGCCTTTACGGGGAAATCGAAGAAGCTATCGTCGCCGGCATTAAAGGCGTCGGAAACAAACAGGCGCGCGTAGGTGTCGACCCGGGATTCGACAAAATCCGCCGGCGCCACGTCGAGAATTTCTATTTGCAAGCGCGGGCGTCGTACCCCCAACATGCTGAAGTCCTGCATGGGGCGAATGGAATTCAGAAGCGATTCCGGCAGACTGTGGAAGGGGGCCCAATTTTCGGTCTTTTGACCCTGAGTGATGGCCACATCGACCACCTGGCCGCGTAAACGGATGCGCCCCGCCTGTCCGCAGGCGCCGTTCAAGAGGGCGATGCGTTTGCGATCATAAGGGGGCGGGACGGCGTCCGGGCCTGTTTCGCGTTGCTCTTGCTCCGGCATGGCTCCTGTTTCCGCATGCTGCGCAACATTCGGCCTTGCGGCCGGGAGTTGCGTGAATTTCGCATGACCCAGGCTGGCAGTCACGCTCCATGTGCACTCGTATGTCATGCAAAAAAAGATCCGTCTGCCTGGAGTTGGGCCGCAGGCGCCGCCCGGCCTGCGGACTCTTTCGCGAGGCGGCCCGTCCATGAGCGACCGCACTCCGCCGCCCGTTTTTATCTATTCCGAGAACTATAACATGGATCTCGGGCCGCATGTCTTTCCGGCCATTAAGTTCGGCCATATCCAGCGGAAGCTCAAAAAGGACGCGCGCTTCAAGGCGCATCAATTCCTGGAGCCCACACCCATCACGCGCGAAATCGCCGCTCTGGCGCACGGCCGGAGCTATCTGTCGGATCTGTTTTCGTACCAGACCACGCGCCGGACGCATCGCAGCGAGCTGCCGCTCAACGAGGCGATCGTCAGCGCATTTTTGTTGGGCTGCGGCGGCACCCTGCGCGCGGCGGAGGCGGCAGTGGAATACGGGCGCGCCTTTAACCTGGGCGGCGGCTTTCATCACGCTTTCCGGGACCATGCCGAGGGCTTCTGTTATCTGAATGACGTGGCGATCGCGATTCGCTCGCTGATGAAACGCAAAATGATCAAACGCGCGCTCGTCATCGATCTGGACGTGCATCAGGGCAACGGCACCGCGCGGATCTTTCGCTGGAATCCGTACGTCTATACCTTCTCCATGCACGAACAGAACAATTACCCGCTCAAAGAGAAAGGATCCCTGGATGTGGGGCTGCGTACCGGCTGCGGCGACAAGGAATACCTGGAAATCCTCGCGAAGTCGCTGGCGGAGATCAAGGCGCGCTTTACGCCGGACATTATTTTTTATGTGGCCGGCGTGGATATTTACATCCGCGATCGGCTCGGCGGACTGGCCGTCACGCGCGAGGGTCTGCTTGAGCGCGATCGGATGGTGCGCGATTTTATGCCGGGCGTGCCGCTCGCGGCGGTGCTGGCCGGCGGTTACGCCGTAAACGAAGATGAGACGGTTGAGTTGCATTTTCAAACCTGCGAGGCTCTCGCCGAACTGCGTTAGGCGCAACGCGTATGGGCCTCTTTTCCGAATCCGACAAGTGGCGCTCCGGCAAAAAAAAAGCCGGCGACGACGAAGCTGCGCCTGCGCGCGCCGAAAGCGAGCCGGCCTCTGACAAAAACTTCGCCGAGGGCATTGATCTGATCGGACTTGATCCGGGCGAGATCGAAGACGAGCTGCGCGGCGGTCATCTGGTTTCGCCGGCGGCGGACGGCGAGGTGCGCATTTTTGGCAAGTATTCACGCGCAGAGATTCACGAGCTGCTGGAATGGTCGGGCGTCTATGCCGGCCTGAGCGACAAGGGCTACGTGAATACGACGCTGGAGTTGAATTATCTTTCGGAGCTGGATCAGCGCATTTTTATAAAGGAAGGCGAGGAGATCCTCGTTCACATCCGCCTGAAGTTATCGTATTTTCGCTTTCGCCTGCATCCGGGGCAGCCGCGCATCAAGCTGATGTACATCGACTGGCTGCTCACGCGCCATCCGCGCTCCAAGCATGTCCGGCCGGAGCGCTTGTTTCCCGGACAGGAAGCGCCCGGATTGGGCATCTTTAACCAGATCGCGGATTTTATTACCAATCTCTCGCTGGGCGTAGGCGCAAAGGGCGCGTTTAACATTCCTGAGTATTTCCACGACGCGCTGTTGTTTCATCGCCGCTTTAATTTTTACGATCCGGTGCGCGAGGCGTTTTTTCGCGGCATCATCCGCGACTTACGCAAACATGGCGCGCGCGAAATCTCGAACGCCTTTACGGAGGGCCGCATTGTGGATCAGAACGGCCTGCCGCTCGAATGGCGCCCCGGTGAGATGATCGCCATCTTGAACGAAAATCTGGATGAGATGATCTGGAACCAGGATTATTACACGCGCGTTGTGCGCGAACTCAAACGGGTGCGCTTTCAACTCCTCGATGAACGTCCCGAGGGCATGCCCGCCCCGCCGCCCAGGCCGCGGCCGCGCAAACCCGGCGAGGAATAGCCTGCGAGGCTTCCGCGGCCCGGGCGAAGCGCGCATCCTGCGCTTATCGCCCGGGGCTCGGCCCTCCTGGCCTCGCTTCCGCGGAAGCCTCTCCGGCATCGGGTTTGTGTGAAGCCCGCTTGAGGCGCCCCTCCGTGGGCTTATCAAGCGGTGCTCGCCCTTCCTGGGCTCGTGTCGACGTAAGCGAAGAAGGCTCCAAAGGCCCTCCGTGGCCTCGCCTCCGCGGAAGCCTCTCCGGCATTGGGTTTGTATGTAACCTGTGTGCGTGGTGTCGCACGGTGGCAATTGAGGGGGTTGGGTGATGAAGCGATTGAAGAATATACATCCGGGAGAGATCTTGCAAGCGGAGTTTCTGGAACCGATGGGCGTCTCGGTGTATCGCGTCGCGAAGGAAACCGGTCTTTTGCAGACGCAGCTCGGACAGATTATCAAGGGGATGCGCAGCATCACAGCGGAGAGCGCCTTGCGGCTGGGCAAGTTTTTTGGCGTGGAACCGCAATTCTGGCTCAACATTCAGGCGCAGTACGACCTTGAGATCAAGCAGCGCGAACTGGCCCGAGAGCTCAAGGCGATCAAGCTGTTTAAGGAGCCCGGAGCCGTCGCTCACGGCTGAGCGTCCGCCGCCGCCCGCGCGAAATTTCCAGTTGTCCGCGCCTCGCCTGCGCGCGACTCCAGCCCCATGACGCCCGCCGACTTTGCGTTTCAGGAAATCGTCAATCCCGCCCACAATCTACAGGAAGACCTCTGGGAGCGGCTGCGCGTCGCTTCCAATGCGCGGCTCAATCAACCCGCGCTGGCACAGACCCATTCGTATGCCGTGCTTGCGCGCAACGGCGAGCGGCTTGCGGCCGGACTGCTGGCGATCATTTATTTCGGCGGCATGAATCTGCAGTGCCTGTGGGTCGACGAGGCGGAGCGCGGCCGCGGTCTGGGCGCGCGGATGTTGCAGCATGCGGAAGAGATTGCGCGGCGTCACGACTGCAATCTGATCTTTGGCCATACGTTCGGCTTTCAGGCGAAAGGTTTTTATCTACAAGCGGGCTACGAAGAATTCGGCGCGCTGCCGGAATATCCGCCCGGGCACGGGTGCAGCTTTTTGAAAAAAAATCTGACCGGCCCGCGTTGAGCGGATTTTGCATCCGGTAGCGGCCCGGTCTACCGTTTCGCCAGGCTCCGTGCGGCGGGGTCTTTAGTTTCCGCATACATCGAATCAATCAATGCCTGATACTTCTCGGTAATAACGTGACGCTTCATGGAAAGCTTGGCCGAGAGTTCATCCCCCGCCTCCAGCGTTTTTGGCAGCAGGCGCACATCGATGATTTTTTCAAAAGTTTTAAAGCCGTTTTCGGCGCTGATTATGGCTCGGATTTCTTTCAGTATTGCGCGCTGGACCTCCGTGTTTCCGGCCAGCTCCGCGTGCGTTGCGCCATATCGCTGAAACTCGCTCAGCATCGGCGCAACCAGAGCGCATAAAAACTTCTGATCCTGCCCCACGACCATTACATGATCGATCAACGGCGACTGTAATACGCGGCTTTCAATCGGGACCGGTTCCACATTCTCGCCATTCATCAATACGATTGTATCTTTCGACCGTCCGGCCAATTTTAAGGTGTTGTTGTAGGTCATCATCCCGAGATCGCCGGTATTAAACCAGCCGTCGGGCGCGAGCGCTTTGCGCGTGGCCTCCGGATTCTTGTAATATCCCTTCATGACCTGCGGGCCGCGGACATGCACTTCGCCCTTAACTCCGCGTTGCGGCGGATATAAAACCGCGCCGGTCGCAATATCGACGATCCGCAGTTCAACGCCGGGAAATAGCGGTCCGATGCTGCCGAGGGTCAGACGCTGCGGGGTGCGAAAGGCCAGCCCGGGCGAGGTTTCGGTGAGGCCGTAGCCTTCCAGCACGGGAATGCCGATCGTATTAAAAAATTCGTCCACGTGAATGGGCAGCGCGCCTCCGCCGGATACGCTGCCGCGCAGTTTGCCCCCGGTCGCGCGCCGTATCTGCTTGAGGACCAGCGCATCCAGCAAAACGTACGGCACAAAAAAACAGAGCATCATCGGGATGAGCTGGAGCGCGAGCGCGATCGTTTCAAAAACGGTCCGTCCGTGCAGGTCCAGCAGGTTGCCGCGCAGAAAGCGTACGCCGCGGTGCACGCGTTCGGCGCAAAAGTACGCGGCGCGAAACAGGCCGCGCTTGAGCCGCGATCCCGCGGCAATCTTACTTTGAATTCCCTGGTAAATGCTCTCCCACAGGCGCGGCGCGGAAGCCATGAAGGTCGGTTGCACAATCGTCAGGTCTTCGCGCAGAGTACGCACATTCGTGTAATACTGCGCCGCGCCGGTCGCAATCGTCGCCATCTCGAACACTCGTTCAAAGCTGTGCCAGACGGGCAGCAGCGAAAGAAAGCGGTCGTTCGGCGATATCCGCACCGGGATATTCACAAGCTGCGAAAGCATGTTGGCGTGCGTGAGCATCACGCCCTTGGGCGCGCCGGTTGTGCCGGAGGTGTAAATGATCGTAAACAGATCATCCGGTCGGATGCCGGCGACGCGCTCTTCCACACGTCGATCGCCGGCAGCCCGCAGTTGTTTTCCGCGTTCAATTACGTCCTGCATGCGCAGTGTCCGATCGCCCGCGGCGCGGGCTTCCGGGTCCATGACAATCAAAGTCTGAACGTCCGGCAAGCGATCCAGGTTAGCCCGCACTTTTGCGAGCATGGCGTCGTTTTCAACGAACACGATCTTTGATTCCGAATGCGGCACAATATACTGAATATCGCCGTCCGTTACGTCCGTCCCGCGCGGAACGTCGACCGCGCCGCACAATATGACGCCGTAGTCGGCCATAATCCACTCTTTGCGATTGTCCGCGAGTATCGCGGCATGTTCGCGGGCGCCAAGTCCCAGGTCGATCAGGCCTGCGGCCAGCTGCACGCCCGCCTCGTACAGTTCGCGAAACGTCATGGCTTCGAACGCTTTGCGCTTATTGCGCGCGGCGAAGGCCGTCCTTGCGCCGTAGAGTTGCGCGGAGTTCTTAAAGACCTCCGCCAGATTTGAAGCGGTAATTTTCGAACGCATGCCGTATCCCCCGAATGACGGTCTGATAATACGGCGGGATTCACGCGCAGTATTGAACGAAGGGGCTAGTCGGCGAAAAATCTTGCGGAAAAAGGCTGTTTTCCGCGCGTAAAGACGGACGGGCTCATGCCGAAGGAACGGCGAAAAATACGACTGAAGTGCGCCTGATCTGCAAAGCCGCCTTCGTAGGCCGCTTTCACAAGGTCCGGCCGGCCGGAAAGGAAGCGCACCGCTCGATGCGTCTTGAGCCAGAGCTGATACCCGGAAAAAGGAATTCCGATTTGTTCGCGAAACAAATGCCGGAAGCGACCGAGCGATAGGCCCGCCAGGGCGGCCAATTCGCCGAGCGTGATGTCTTCCGAACGCGCGTGCAGTTCGTCCAGGCCGCGTTGAATGCGCGGATCGAGACTCTTGCGGCGGTCTTCACCGGCAAGTTTGTGCAGAATATCCAGGAGCCGCCCGCGCGCATCCGACCCGGGTTGCTGCAGACACGCGCGGATTTTTTGTCGGTCGTCCGGACCGAGCGAGTTTTCAATCTCCACTGCGGCGCGCCCTGGCGGAAGCGCCGGATCAGCGAGCAATCCCCGGCCGGTTGTCAGGGGATCCATGTAAATCAATGTAAGGTCTCCTGCGGCGGCTCGCATTTCGTGACTGGCGCCGGAAGGTATGAGCGCGACGCCATATGAATGCCAGACGCCGTCGCGTCCGCGCAGTTCGATCGGTCCCGAGTCTGCAAAGCTGATTTGCAGAAAAAAATGGCTATGGCGCTGCGAAGCGAAAGCTGCTCCGCGGTAAGAGGCGAGATCGGGCCAGATTAGAAATTCTCGCATAAACGAACTTCGCCGGTCGGAAGAACGTCGACGGCAGTTCGACCCGAGCCCGGGCGGGCGGCCTGGCTACTCATTTTTTAAGACGCCTTCGTCGTACGGCGTTTTCGCAAGAATGCAAAATGCGGAATTCCAGGAACCCATGGGCTTCTTCGAAAAAATGTGGCGCCGCAGTCGCGCCTGTAGGTCGCTGCACCAATGGACCAGGTTCAAATCGGCGTCATTGGCGGCTCGGGGCTCTACGATATGCCCGGCCTCAAAATCGAAGCGGAGATTCTCCCGGAAACTCCCTGGGGCGCGCCCTCGGATAAGATTGTCGTAGGCGAGTTCGCCGGCAAGCGCCTGGCCTTTCTGCCGCGACACGGCCGCGGACACTTTCTCGCGCCTCACCAGGTTCCGTGGCGCGCAAACATCGCCGCGCTCAAGCTGCTTGGCGTCGAAGAGATCATCGCCTTTTCGGCGGTTGGTTCCTTGCGCGAAGAAATTCCGCCGCGCGATTTTATCCTGCCGGATCAAATCATCGACCGCACCAAAGGCGTGCGGCCGTCCACGTATTTTGAAGACGGCTTTGTTGCGCACGCAAGTTTTGGCGATCCTTTCTCCAAACATCTTGCGGACATTCTGTGGAATTGTCGGAGCGCTCTTGAGGGCGTCACGCTGCATCGCGATAAAACCCTCGTAGTTATGGAAGGCCCGGCTTTTTCTACGCGTGCGGAGTCCATGCTCTATCGCAGCTGGGGCGGCGACATTATTAACATGAGCGCGCTGCCTGAGTCCAAGCTCGCGCGCGAGCTGGAAATATCCTATCAAATGGTCTGCATGTCTACGGATTATGATTCCTGGCGGCCGCACGAAGGCGCCGTCACCGCCGATGAAATCATAAAAATTTTGCATGAAAACGCAGATAACGCCCGGCGCCTGCTGGTCGCGGCGATTCCCTTGCTCGGTCAGCCCAATCCGCTCAAGGGTTCGATCAAGTTCGCCGTAATTACCGCGCCGGAGAAGCGCAATCCGGAGATTGTAAAAAAGCTGAATCAAGTTCTGCCGGGATATTTTTAAACGTCCGGCCGGGGCGAGTTATTTCGAACTGAGTTTCAGAATGATTCCATTCGTAGACAAGTTGCGCGGCGCTATTGTTCGCCGCAGTGCGCTGGTTGTTCTGGCGACCGTCCAGTTTGCGGCATTGATCGCGGCTGGCGTGTGGCCAGCCCGCAGCCTGCACGCGCAGGCGACTTCCGCGATTGGCGTCGGCGGACTTTCTCAGGACGAAACATTTCCGACGCCGCGCGATCCCCGCTACATCCCGCCTTTCTTGCCGCCGCAGTTGCGCGGGCAATTACAGGGCGAGCAGGTCGGCCTGCTCAGCGTATTTTCAGCCGAGGGGGACGGCGCATCGCTTGCGGCCTACTACGCCGAACGAAGACGCGCCGCGGAGCAGGCCGCCCGGCGCGCGGATCGCTACGGCGAACGCGCCGACCAGGCTCTGGACGAGGCCGGCGAAGAACGTTTGCTCAGCGAGACGGCGATACTGCGTCAGTTTGGTCGGGCTGGTTTCCCGCGCGATTTTGCCTATGCCGGCGCGCACGAAGAAAGCGACGGCAAGCGCTTTGCAGTCGTTTCGATTCTCGCAACGCCGTTTACAACCGGTCTGAGTTTTGGCCTTTTACAATTAGGCCGCCTCGCGGGCGGCGAAACAGGCCCTCCCGACGCGGCCTCGTCCTGGATCGCGGGCGGCGTGGGCGTGCTGGCGGCGCTGGCCATCGGTTGGTATGATCATCAAGAATTAATGCAGTTGCGCGCCGCCTACGAAGAGCGGTCCCTGCGTCTCGAACGTTATTACTACGAAGGTCCGCGCGGCGTGCGCGGTCCAACGGAAGGCCTGGACGATTCTTCGCGCGCTGAAATTGACGCCGGGCGCAGTACCCTGTACCGGCGCGGACCTGACGGGCCGTCCGCCCCGAACGCCGAGCGCGCGTTGGAAGCGCGTCTCGAATGGCGCATGAATTTCTGAGGTCGCCGGCGAGTCTCCTGCGGCGCGTTTGCGAAGTTACGAACCAGGTTGCGCGGCTGTCAGGGCAGGGAGCTGCGCCCCATTTTTTCCCAGGCGTTCCAACCGATCTCAAATTCCAGTTCGCCGGAGTTTTCGTCGCCTTCGAATTCCACTTTGCATTCGACTTCGCGCGGCAAGACTACGGTGTGCTCCGCGACTTTGAAGCCGCGATGTTCGATCTTGTCCGCGAGGGAGCGCAGGCGCCGCGCGGCGGACGCGCGGTCGGTGATGTAGTTGGCCTGGTAGAGTATGATTTCTTTTTTCACGTCATTCGCCTCGTACGTCGCAGTGGATGACCCGCTGATTCAGGCGTCCTCTTCAATAATTACGATCATATCCGAATCAAGTTCGAGCTCGGCGTATTTGCGTCCCAGAGACGCGCCGCTCGCTGCGCCGGCGCGAGTTAACGCGCCGTCCGGAGCGGAGTCTTCGTCGCGTTCCTCTGTATCCTCTGGCGCACGGTCAGCGTCGGTTTCTTTTTCCGATTTCCACGGCAGAGGCCAGCGCACCTCGACCTCCAGTTCAAAACTGGTTTGCTCGCCGTCGCGTATCTCCTCGAGTTCTATCTTCAGCGCCACCGCATCCGGCGCGGTAATCGAATCGCCCGCGAGTTCCAGCGCCCCGCGTTCCAGTTGGTCGGCGATTTCGCGGAGTCGGGCTGCGGCAGCCGCAGGCGCAAGTCGGCTGGCGTATTCAAAATCTTCCATCATCATGCTGCGTCACCGGCCGAGCGCCGGGCCTGTGCGCCTGGCGGAATATGCGGTTGCCCTAATATCAGCGGGGCCGGCGCTCCCGTCCGCTCAAAAAATCGCAGGCGGGCGCCGCGCCGGGCGGATCGGCGCGCCGGCCTCTGCCAGACGGAGCCATGCTGCGCGGGACTGCGGCGGTCCGCCCCGCGGCGACGCTGAAAGCCGCTGCGCCCAAAACCGCTTGACGGCCGGCTCTCTGCTGCGCGCGATCTCGACATGGCGAAGTCTCGCGGAAATCGATCAGCATCCCCCAGGCAGCCGAAAGAGGATGCAAGCCTCGACGATATTGAGCTCTTGAACGTGCATCGCTATCCCGATTCCATGCCGCCGTCGGCGGTCGCCTTCGTCCGCAACTCGAAGGCCTGCCAGAAACGTCTGGAAGAACTGCTCAAAGCGGTCCCCGGCAAAAAATCACAACAAAGCAGCGGCTGGAATCAGTTGATTCAACAGAAGCTGGAAGAAACACGCTCTGACGATTCCGATGCGGACAGCGCGCCGCCCGCTCCGGGCGCGCCGCCCCCCCAACGCGCCGCCGAAGAGCGCGGTCCGCTTGCTTTGTTCCGGAAGCTCTTTTCGTGAAATCGGTGCAAATCGGCCTGTTGGGCCTGGGCACGGTCGGTCGCGGCGTGCTCGATATCCTGCGCAGCGAACAGGAATACTTGCTGCATCGCTCCGGCCTTACGCTGAAGGTGAAGCGCATCTATGACCGCAGTCTGAAAAAGAAACAGGATCTGCTCGCGGCCTCGGGCGCGGAGGCGGCGGAAAGCCCGGAACAAATACTCGCTGATCCGCAAATCGACATCGTTGTCGAGTTGATGGGCGGGCTGAATCCCGCACGGGATATTGTTACGCGCGCCCTGGAAAACGGCAAGTCGGTCGTCACCGCAAACAAAGCCCTGCTTGCAAAACACGGCAACGAAATCTTCGCCCTTGCACGCAAGAAGAATCGCGAAGTCGGATTTGAAGCGGCCGTTGCGGGCGGACTGCCCATTATCCAGAACATGCGGCGCGGCCTGATCGCGAATGAAATTCGCGGCGTGTACGGCATTTTAAACGGCACATCCAACTTCATCCTGACGCGCATGATGGAAGATGACATGGATTACGCGCAGGCCCTGGCGCTCGCGCAAGAGCGCGGCTTTGCCGAGGCGGACCCCTCGTTTGACGTCGAGGGTCGCGACGCCGCACAGAAACTGGCGATCCTTTCCGCGCTGGCCTTTGATATTCCGATTCGCGAAGAGGCTGTCATTACGGAAGGCATCACGCGTATTCGCTCAGTGGATCTTGCCTTTGCGCGTTCCATGGGCCGCGTCGTGCGTTTACTCGCGATCGCACGCCAGGACGAGCAGTATCGCCTGCAATTGCGCGTGCACCCGGCGATGATTCCGTTGAATCATCCTCTGGCGGCCGTGCGCGACGAAAAAAATGGCATCTACTTTGACGCCTCTAACTCCGGTCCGACATTAATTACCGGGCCTGGCGCCGGCGCGCGGCCCACAGCCGCGGCGGTAATTTCCGATCTCGTATTTCTTTCGCGCACGCGTCGCGATAGTTCCGAGATCTGGATCTCCGGCTCCGAACCGCCCGAGCTGATTACGGATTCGGAGTATCGGTTTTATCTGCGTTTTCAAACGAAGGATCAGACCGGCGTGCTGGCGGAGATCGCGGCCGTACTGGCTGCAGAGGAAATTTCTATCGCGTCCGTCCAGCAACCGGAAGGCGCCGAGCCGGTAAATGTCGTGGTGGTGACCCATTCGGCCAGCGAAGCGGATCTGACCCGCGCCCTGGCCCGCATTGACGCCCTGAGCTTTGTGCTCGCGCCCACAACCGCCATACGTATGGAAGAAAACTGGTGAAAGCCCGACCCTGTCGGCTGGCCCTGCACTACGGCTGGCCGGGCGTCGCGGATCACATTGACCTTTTTTATTGGGACGATGACGCCGTTGCTCTGAGTTCCTACCGGCTGCCGGCGGAGTTTCAACGCGCGCTTGCGCCGCTCTCGGTAACGGAGCGCCGGCGGCTGCGCCTGAGGGTCGGCGAACCTGGCGAAGGGGCCTGGCGGGCGCTGGTCGGGGCGCCGCATCGTTCGGTTTACTGGGAATACCAGGGGCCTGTCGCCGGCGATCGGGGCTGGTTGGCCGAGCTGGCCCGCGGCATCCTGTCCGGGGAAGCTCGGCCGGAACCGTGGATCTACCTGGAAAGTAATGCTTGACGAGGCTGATCCGCGAAGCGTTAAAAGAGCGTAAGCAAAGCCACGTCCTTTTTTTTGCCCGTGTACGGGGCATCGCGCGAAATTATCGTCCCATAATGCAGAGAGGGACGGAACTCCCGGGCGGCGACGATGCTACTCTTTCTGGACAAGACGCAAAAAGTGACTGAACTCGAATTTCCCGATCTGCGACTCGAATTCGAGCAGGGCCAGTCGGCCGGCAAGCCGGTGGAAGTCTGTCGCTTTATCGGCCGTATTACGAACAGCAACTCCTTCGAGTTGAATCGTAAAATCCATGGGCTCTTCGACGGCGAGTCGCGCCACGTAATCCTCGATCTCTCACGCCTCGAATACATCAATTCTACGGGCGTCGCCATCATCTTCAGTATTTTCTTTCGGCTTCGTGAAAAAGGCGGCCAGCTGCTCATTGGCGGCACGCATCCCTTCCTCAAACGGGTGTTCAGCCTGATGGACCTGCCGCAGGGCATGGTTATGCTTGACACAGTCGAAGAAGCCAAAAGCGTAATTCAGTAACGCATAACGTTTCGCTGCTGCGGGCGTTTGCAAGCTGAACCCATGCCCGTACCCTTTATCGACCTCAAACGTTTCGAACCTGGCTTCCTGGATCGCTGGAACGTCCGCGCGGCGGACATGGCGAAGAATACTCAGTTTGTCGGCGGGCCGGAAACGGCGGCGCTGGAAGAAACCCTGAAAAACGCGACCGGCGTCCAGCATGCGCTCGCCTGTGCAAACGGCACCGACGCGCTGCAACTTGCCTTACGCGCCGTCGGCGTCGGCGCGGGGGATGTGGTCGTGCTGCCGGACTTCACGTTCTGGGCCACCTTCGAAGCCGTGGTGAACGTGGGCGCGGCGCCGGTTACGGTGGATGTGAACCCGGCCGAACAGCACATGGATTTTGGGCTCTTCAAGCAGGCCCTCGACAAACATCGCCCCAAAGCGGCGCTGCTGGTGCATCTCTACGGCTGGGGCAGTCCGCATGTGCACGAGTTTCGCGCGCTCTGCAAGGATCGCGGCGTCATACTCATCGAAGACGGCGCTCAGGCCTACGGCGTGCAGTACCGCGGCGAGAGCATATACAAGAGCGCGGACATCTCCACCATCAGCTTTTATCCCGCGAAGGTGCTCGGCGCCGCCGGCGACGCGGGCGCAGTGCTCACCTCCAACGCAGAATGGGCCGATCGGGCGCGCTCGATGGGCAATCACGGGCGCAGCTCGCATTATTCGTACGGCTACGTGGGCTGGAATTCACGCTGCGATTCGCTGCAGGCCGCGTTTTTGAATCTCTCCCATGAGTTTCTGGATGCGCGTTTGCAGAGCCGCCGCGAAAGTTCCGAATATTATCGCAATGCCTTCGCCGACTCCGGTCTGACCTGTATTCGTCCCCCGGCGGATTACGTCGAAAACGGTTATTTGAATCTGATGATTTACACGCCGGAACAACGCGCGCGCATGGAAGTCCTCCTGAAAGAAAAGGGCCTGGGCTACAGCATTGTGTATCCGGAAGCGATGAGCGTGCAGGTCGGCGCAAAACCGTATCTCAAAGATCACCTCGGCGGCGATGCCTCGGTTAAGTTGGGCAAAAGCGTGCTCAGTTTGCCGCTTTTTCCGTACATGCGCGAAGAAGAGCTCCGCGAAGTGGTCGACGTCGTGTTGGGGGCGCGTTAACGCCGCTCCCGCATGGAGATCCCGTCCGACTGGAAGCGGCCGCGCCAGGCGCCTCGTTTCAGAATAGCAAGTAGTACAACATGGCGAGGAGAACGACGCCGCCGATTATCGCCCCGATCGTTCCCGGGCTGACTTTTAAGTTGATGCGAGCGCCGGACGGCGTTCTTTCGTCGCGCTCCGACTTTGCAGCGTCCGCTTTTGCAGTCGGCTGCTCGCCTGCGTTGTTATCGGATTCGACCAGACCCGCTTCCCCGTCGGGCAGCTTGATTTTTATCAGGCGTTCTTCTTCACGTATATAAGCAGGCGCATCGCCCGGCAGCATCAGAAACGCCAGTGTTGCGTCTTCGTCGCGCTCCAGTTGTTCCACGCGCGCAATTGTTTCAACAACGGAAAGGTTCTCGTCGACGCTCAGAGCAAGGGCGAGTTCCGGCGCAAGGTCCGGTTCCGGCGGCCGCCGCAGGCCGTGACTCAGCATGTACTCGGCGCTTTTGGGTTCCGTCGGATCAAAGAACCGCGCAAGAACCTGCATGCCGGGCTTGAGATCGGCGAGCGGCAAGCCGCGCGTAGCGGAGAGTGCGAAACGCATTTGAATGCGCCCCGCGTACGGCTGCTGCTCCGCGCCGGCTTCGTTTGCTTCCGACTCGGCGGGCGGCGGGGCGTTTTCTCCGCCAATGCTCATGCCCCGGATGTCGAGTTCGGCTTCCTTGACGCCGAGTAAGAATTGCAGTTCAGTCTTGATGTCGTACAGATTCTTGTCGAGGTTCTGTCCCTGCGCGATCTGTCGCAGCCGATTGACAAAGTCCGGCGCGCGCGACATGCGGCCTAAAAATCGATCGAAGTCGGACGTGCGCGTCTTGTCGAGCCGTCCTGCAAACATGAGGCCTTCCTTCCACGAGACGAACTGACTGTAAGGTTCGCCCAGCGGGCGCTCACGAATTTCAAAGCGATCGCTGGCGACAGCGTGGTGCTCCTTAATCTGGCCGCCGTCGGGCGTAAACAGCAGTGCGCCAAGGAAACACATGCCCTCCGAACTCAGGGCTCGAATTCTAATTACACGGTTATCGAGAGAATCACTCATCAGGCTCGCCTCAAGCAGCGAAAGTTCGCTCAGACTACGGGAATGGCGGAACGGGCGAGCTAATTCCTTCGGCGCGCTGAGCGTAACAGCACTGAACGGCGCCCGGATAACGGCTGAATCCAGCGGCGGGCCGTCGCGGTCGAATCGAAAGCCGCCCGGGCGGCCGGAAGGGGCGCAGGCTCATCCCGCGACCAGAAGCGATCCGTCGAAAAGCTATCCGACGCCTTGCGCGATTCAGCGGCGATGGAGTTCGCGGGCGCGGCCGCGCGTTCCCAGGTCGCATTTACGTCGGATCTCTCCGGCGTCTGCGCCGGCGCGCAAGCGCCAATCAGCGACAAAAACGCCAGACCGGCCAGGAATTGTCGCGCGGCTCGCTTCATGAATGACTCCAGACCGGCCTTTCTGTTCGATCGGGTCAAGGACAAATCCCGGCCGAAGCGGCAGGGAAAATGCCCAATAAGATTTTGACGCACAGGCCCCGCGGCGCACACTTGAGAAACCATGGCCGCAGGCGCGCGAAAACCCCTACGTTCCGAATCCCGTGAAATCTCGCAGGAAGCGCCGCCCTACCTGATCGCGGAGATCGGTTTGAATCACAATGGGGATGCGGACCTGGCCCGGCGCATGATCGATGCGGCGGCCGAAAGCGGCGCGCACGCGGCCAAGTTTCAACTTTTTCGCGCGGAGACCTTTATCAATCCGCGCGCGCAACTCGGCGACGGCGCCCCGGGTTCTCTGGCCGCATTTTTTCAGCAATTCGAACTCAAGCCTGAAGAATGGCGCGCAGTCGCCGAACATTCGCGCAGCGCGGGTCTTGATTTTTTTTGTTCCGTTTTTGACGCCCCGTCGTTTGAACTCTATCGCGATCTGGGGGCGCGTCTGCTTAAGATTGCATCCAGCGATCTTACCAATCAGTCGCTTATTGAGGCGGCGGCCGCGGGTCCATGGGGAGTGCTGATTTCGGCCGGCGCCTCGGATGAGTCGGAAGTGGAACGCACGGTGAGCTGGCTGCCGGCGGATATGCCGCTGCTGGTTTTCGAATGCGTATCGCACTATCCGGCGGAGCCGGACGAATACAATCTTTCCGCCTTGCCGCGCTGGCGCGAAACGTTCGGCGTGCTGACCGGGCTGTCCGATCATTGCCCGGCGAACCTGGTCAGTTTCGCCGCCGTTGCGCTGGGCGCCGCGGCGATTGAGAAACATTTTACTTTGAGTCACGAACTGCCCGGACCGGATCAAAAACTTTCCGCCACGCCGGCGCAATTTCGTGAACTGGCGGATGGCGCGCGCGCGTTGTTCCTCGCGCGCCGGGATCGACCGCGCGTCCCGGCGGAAAGCGAAGCGCCGGTGCGGCGCTATGGCCGGCGGACTCTCTACGCCGCGCGGCGAATTCCCGCTGGATCGCCGCTTTCCGCCGACGATCTGATAGCGGCGCGTCCTGGCGGCGCCGGGTTGGGCGCGGATCAGCGTTCGGCCGCGCTGGGCCGCAGCTTCGCTCACGACATCCAGGCGGGAGATCCGATTCCGGAATGAGCATGCAGCCCGATCGCGGCCCCCTTGCAGACGACGCGCCGCCCCGCCCTGAGCATCCGCATCTGCGTCTCAACTGGTTTGTGGTGCGTACGATGCCGCAGCATGAAAAAAAACTCGCGACGCATTTTGAACGGAAGCGCATCGAATATTATCTGCCGCTGGTGCGCAAGAAGCGCCGCTGGTCGGATCGCATCAAGCTGATCGACTTTCCGGTCTTTCCGGGTTACGTCTTTGCGCGCTTTGTGTGGTCCGAGCGCGCAACGGAAGCGCTCGCCTTGCCTGGCGCCCTTGACGTGGTGCGCATCGAAAATGCGCCGGCGATCATGCCAACGGAAGAAATCGAAAATCTGAAGCTCTTTATTCGTGAAGCGCAGGAGCTGGAGTCAAATCCAGATGCAAACTTTCCGCCCGGCCAGACCGTGCGCGTGACCTTCGGGCCGCTTAAGGGCGTGCAGGGCGTTGTAGAATACAGCAAAAACAAGGCGCGGTTGTATGTGCGTCTGCCGCTTCTGGGCCGGATGGTCTCGACGGAGATCGATGCGAGCGACCTGGAACAGGCGTGAAGTTATGCGACCGGCGCAGAGCCTCCGCGCCCTTGAAAAAAATTGCAACTCCGGGCTCTTGATGCGGTTCTGACGGTATGATGGAAGAAAGCGCGGATATCGCCAGACTGACGGCGGCGCTCGAACGGCTGGTTCAGCTTCTGGAGAAACACCCGCCGTCCAGCAGCGGCGGTTCCGCAAGCGAAGTGATATTAAGCCTGGTGCCCCTGTCCGGCGTCGTGTTCGGCTGCGTGCTCCTGTTCTTCTTTTTCCTGTGGCAGTATCGTCTGCGTCGCGAGCTGATTCGCTCCGGGCAATATCGGCCCATGTTTATGGCGAACATCCGCACGTTGACGCTGTTGATCGGCATTATGGGCGCCGCGTCCGGCCTGCCCATGACGATTCTCTTTTTGAGCATCGAAGGCGTCAGCTACGCGCTGCTCGGCGGTCTCTTGCCCCTGTGCGCAGGCATCGGGTTTCTGGTGTTCTATGCGCTCACGATTCATAGTGAACGCGAGAAGGAGCGCGGATAGGCCGGCGGTTCCGCCTCGGGCGGACGGAGGAGTACGGCTCTGCGCAATCGTGAGCAGGAGTTTGAGGAGATTGTCGAAAGCACGACTTCGATGATCTACGGATTGGGGATGCGCCTCTTTCGAAACGAAGAGGATGCGCTCGACTTTTCGCAGGAAGTGTATCTGCGCGCTTACGATCGCCTTGGTAGTTTTCGCGGCGATTCAAAAATCTCAACGTGGCTGTATTCTCTGGCGCTCAACCTCGGTTTGAATCGCCTGCGACGCGGCAAACGGCTGGAATTTGTGAGCGAGGGATCGGCGGATTTTCCTTCCATCGAAGCGCTGGAAGGCGCGGACGAATCAACGGATCCGCTGGCAAGCCTGACGCGATCGGAAACCGAGCTGGCCGTGCGCGACGAAGTGGAGAAGCTGCCGGATGTGTATCGCATCCCGCTGATTCTGTTTTATTTTGAACATTTGCCGTACGGCGAGATTGCTGAGAAGTTGGGGCTAAAGGAAGGCACGCTGAAATCCTATTTGCATCGCGCACGGTTATTGCTTCGCAAGAAGCTGACGGAGCGCGGCCTGCAAGCGGAGTGACGGTTCGTCGGCCGGGAAAGGGCGCTATGCAACACTATATAACTGAAATTCGACGTAACCATCGCGAACTCGATCCGAACGTCGCCGAACACGCCGCGAACTGTCCCGTGTGTCGCCGGGAACTGGAGCTTCTGGATCGCATCGGTGAAGCGGTGGCCGCACTGCCGCGCGTCAGCGCGCCGGCCCAACTCAAGCAGATGGTTATGGAACGACTCTATCGACCGGCCTATCGCGCCTGGCATCTCGGAGTCGCCGGCGTGCTTGCCGGGCTTGCGCCCCTCGTATTTCACAAGTTCGGCGTAACCGCCTACGCGGGCGAGGGTTGGGCGCCGGCGATGTTTGTGGCGTTTGGCATTTTGAATTTTCTCCTGGTGTTTGCGGCGGGCTTTCATCTGCTTTTGAATAACCGGCGGAGCGTTGAGAGTCTTGAGCGGACGGTCGAAGACTACCTGGAACATCCAGGACGCTTGCTGGAACGCTTTCGCCACTGAGGGCTGCTGGCGAACCGGCCTCCGCCGCCGTGCAGAAACCGATTGACCCGCGCGCCTTAATGGAGGCTCCTTTTCCCGTGGGTACGCGCGCCATTTGTCCGCCCGACTGGGTGTTGCGCACGCTCCGGGCCGGGTCGGGCGTCTGTTTCGCGTTGCAGGCGGGCTGCTTTGGACCGGAAACCCATTCGCTGCCCGAATGGACCCTTGCGGCGGCCGCACCTTCGGGTATCAGCGGCCTCGTCTCCGGTCTGGTCGCGAGTCCAATCACGCTCCAGAATACTGACGGCGCAGAATTAACTCTCAGCGCAAACGGCGCATTTGTCTTTCCTGAAATTCCCGAGGCGGGTTCAGCCTACAATGTTAGCATCCGCACGCAACCGGCCGACTTGCAGTGTTTTGTAGAGAACGGCGCCGGCGTCTACGCTGGCGCCGCTACGAACATCATTGTAACCTGTCCGCTGGCTGTTGTGGCTGGCCTCGTCTGGATGCGGTGTACGCACGGTCAGACCTGGAATTCGCTGACGGGCGATTGCACCGGCGCGGGCAGCGCCGCAAATTCGTACGGCGCCATCGGCGATCTTGTCTTCTGCCGTCGCGTAGATGGTCTCCCGGACGGCGGCCAACCCGACGGCGGCCACACGGACGACTGCAACAGCGGTTTCTCCGGCGGGGCGCTGACGGCGGGAATCAACGCGCACATCAGCACGCTGTTTCTTGCGTGCGACAGTCTGAATGCGAGCGCGACCTACGGATTCAATACTTGGCGGCCCGCCTCGAAATCCGAACTGGCGACGATCGAATTCTGCAGCGCGGGAACGACCGCCCTGGACGTCAATGGCGGTTATGCGTGCAATCCAGGTTTCGTCGCGCCTACGGTCCTGGGCGGTTATTTCCCGAATACAGTGCCGGGCATTTACTCTTCGTCCACGTCCGATCCATGCTGCTCCAACGCGTACTGGGTGAACTACTACACCGATGGGGGCGTCACGCGCAGCTCGGGCACGAAACAGTTGCCGTCGTACACGCGCTGCGTGAGTCCTTGAATTGCGGCCGGTGAGGACGATATTCCCGGCCAGCCGCAGAGTCGCGCAGTTGCCGGGAATATCTCAGGGAACTCTGATCCGGGTTTGCTCAGAATAAAACATGAATGGCGGGTCGGTTAGCGCCAGGCTTGTAAGTTCAACGCACATCAGATCCAGACTGGTTGGATCAAGTTCGACCGTCGCATCATAGTTCGCTACCGGTATCGGATCGCCGTTTACCGCGTCGAAGTTTTCTGCAAATGAGAAGGCCAGCGTATCCAGACCAAAAAGCTTGTAGACGAAAACGTCTACGTACGCGTAAGAATTTCCAGCGACCGTCGTCTGCGTCGCTTTAATCTGCAGCGTAGTCGGGTTCAAAACGTTCCCCTGAACACAGAGCTCGCCGCAATCGCCCAGAACAAACGGAGTGTCAAGCGCTGTCTGGCACGCCCGGGCATGACGCACGGGAATTTCCAGAGTCGACATCCCAAATTCATTGCGCGCTACGAGGAGTATTTTGATCTTCTGATCGGCGAAATCGAAAGAGCGCCCAAAAAAAACGGGCGTGAAAATTCCGCCCGTAACGCCGTTCCAATGCATAATTGAGTTCGTAACTGTATTGTCCGCCAGCAGCGTCATGTTGCGCCGACCGATAAACGCCGCCAGCGTAGTATTCGCATGCACGGGCTTTTCGAAGGCAATATTTGTTAACCACACCCGGGCATCGCGTTCCAGGTGATCGGCGCTGTGCAGTTGCGGCGCGAGCAATATGGGCTCATTCAACGGTTGGCCCGGCGGCGCCGGTTGGGCCGGCGGCAACGGGACCGGCGCGTCACCGGAGACGATTGCGGTTCCGTTCTGAGCGCCCAGCAGCAGGCCAGCGAATAACGCATCGGCCTCAGTTTCGCCGCCGCCGTCTCCACCTCCGCAGGCCAGCGGGAGGAGTGCGGTCAATGATATCAGTAGTACGTTTCGCAAAGGGGCTTCTCCAGACGTCTTTTTCCCGTTGTCTACACACTGACAACTAACATGGTTGCGCTTTGCAGTCGGCATGACAAATGCCATGGCAACATCCCTGGCTGGAAAGTTGCGGCGACTGAAACGCTTCTGTTGCGCCCCGAACTGCATCGCCGCCGGCAAAAAGTGCGTCCTGGAACGGATTGACGGCGCGCCGTCCGCCCGCGCTCGTTGCGTTGATGTCCGGTCCCCGCGATCCCTTTGAGCTATTTCTGCGCAGCTATCGCATGCAGATTCATGAGCTGACGGCCAATACCGATCGGATTGAGCCCGATTCTGTACGCCGGGCCGTGGAACTGATAATGGCGTGCAAGGGCAAGGTCGTGTTCACCGGCATGGGCAAATCCGGCCTGATCGCCCAGAAACTCGCCGCCACCTTCTCTTCGACCGGCACCCCGTCCTTTTATCTGCATCCCGGCGAATCGCTGCACGGCGACCTGGGCGCCCTCCAGAAGGGCGATCTATTGATTCTGCTCGCAAAAAGCGGCGAATCGGAAGAGGTCATCGCCATGCTGCAGGTCGTTCAGAAGATGGGCATTCCCGTAATCTCGATTCTCAGCGTGGCGGATTCTACCGCCGGGCGCATGTCCACCATCATCATCCGCGCCAGCGTCAGTCGCGAGGCCGACCCCCTGAATCTCGCGCCGACTGCAAGCACCACGCTGGCGCTCGTGGTCGGCGACGCGATCGCTTCGGCGTTGGTGGAGATTCGCGACTTTAAACCGGAGCATTTTGCGCTGTATCATCCGGCCGGTCAGTTGGGGCGGCGCCTGCTGCTCAACGTGGAAGACCTGCTCGTGCTGGATCGCGGCACGCCGACGGTTACGCTCAAGGCCAGTATGCGCGAACTAATCGAAGAGGAAAGCCGACCCAATCTGGGCGGAGTCATCGTAGTAGACGACGAGGGTCGCATGCTGGGCCTCGTGACGGACGGCGACATTCGCCGCGCCATTTTGAAACACGGCAACGTGCTGGAGCGCAGCATTGCAGAAATCATGACGCGCAATCCGCTCTTTGTTCAGCGCGGCGTGCGTGCGCTGGAAGCGCTGAAGCTCATGCAGGAACGCCCGTCCCCCATTGGCGTGCTGCCCGTACTGGACGAAGAGCGGCGCCCGGTCGGCCTCTTGCGTTTGCACGACCTGGTGCGCGCGGGCCTCTGACCCGCTCGCCAGGCCGCGGCCGGCGCCCTTAACCTGCGGCGATTTTCAGGGATAGGGCGAGCCGTCTTTGTGCGTGAATACCCAGGCGCCGGCCGCGTTGAGGTTCCCGGCAAGGTCGTCGTCCGGATAACTGACGGCGTCGCCCGGACTGCGGTCGCCCACTTCCAGATATACGACTTCACTGTCGCTCTTGTTTACCAGATGATGTGCATCACCGGAACCGGCGGCGAATCCGGCGCACATGCCAGGTTCCAGTTGCGTTTCACCGGCGTTCGTGACGAGCGTAGGCCGACCGGCCAGCACATAGATAAACTCGTCTTGCGTTTTGTGCGTGTGGCGTAGCGCCGACATGCCGCCCGGCATAATGCGCGTGAGGTTTACGCCGAAGTTGCGCAGGCCGAACAGATCGCCCAGGACGCGCTTTTCGCGCCCATCCATCAGCGCCGCAAACGGCGCGGGGTAGACGGATTTCTTTTTTCGCGGCTCCGCATCGAGCGCTCGTAATGCAATCGGTTTATCCATATGTCAGGCTCTCCCGGCGGTGCGAGTAAGTAATTCCAGAATCAGTAACAGATGCAGAGTATGTGCTGACTTATGGCGCAGCTGAAGTTCGAATCCTGCATCCAACCGGCGGCCAGAACGTTCGAGGCGCCAATGACGCCGCCCCCTGCGCCCGCGATCCCGTTCGAGCAGTTGTTGCCGCCATCAAACACGCCTGTCGAGGAGGAAAACGACCACCACGTGCTGGCGGCCGGCAGGACTCCGGCATTTTGTAGAAAATCGTCAATGCCGCCGTCGAGCAAGCCGGCGTAGTTGCTGGAAAGCTGCACGCCGGTCGGACCCTGCACGGGCTTTGACGCGGGAACGGCATAAATCGTCGCGTAATCGGCAATCTGATCAGCGGCCGTGATGGACACAAAGGATTGGACCGTTGTGCAGTTGTTGTCGGGAAACGTTAAACCAGCGCGCGCGGCGGCGCAGGTCGCCTGCGATCCGGCGCGTCCGCCCATGGACCCCAGACTGAGGCCGGCGTTGAACATGTAGATGACCGTCGATGGCGTGGTTGTTTGCCCCGCCGTCTGCGGATACACAGCCAGGGCTGCGGCGCTGCAGCTGAGGTCGGATCCGGCGCAAACGGCAGTTTCGCAGCCGGCGCCGACAGTGAGAGTCGCAGCGGCCGCAGCGACGCAAGCCAGCCTCCGCAACGCTGCCGCAAGGTTCGATTCGCCCGGCACAACCCAGTGACGCCGCGGCCGGGCGAGTTCGTCAACCAAATCCGTCGCCTGATTGCGCGCGGTTCAGAACGCGGCAAAAGCGGTCGCTTCGTTTTTGTTTTCAGACAGGCGTCGCAGGCGATACCGTCTGGAGCGAGCGGCGAGCAGCTTCTGAAATTCTGCGAGAATCGGGTAATCGCTCTGGCCGCGAAATTTGACGGTGACGCAGAGTCGCTTGCAGAGTTTCGCGCGCGTCCAGCGGTCCAGCAGCTCAAAAACGCGTTCCGGAAACGCGATTACATCCGAAAGCAGCCAGTCGACCGGACGATCCGGTTCGTACGCAAACGCATCGCCGCGCACGTAACGCAGCGCCGTATGGCTCATGAGATCGTCCCGTAGGGGACTGCGATCCACGGCGATCACCGACGCGCCGGCCGCGAGCGCCACATAACTCCAACCGCCAGGACTTGCGCCCAGATCCACGCAGTGCTGGCCGGCGCGAATGCTTTCGCCGAACTGCGCCTGCGCTTCGATGAGCTTGCGATAGGCGCGCGAGGGCGGCGCCTTATCCTCCGGGATATCCGGCAGACCGCCGGCGAAGGGCGAGAGCGCCGCGAAAGTATGCGGATGCGGCGTGGACGATAAATACGCGCTTGAGTCGGCCGCCAGGTGCAGCTGGAAGAGTGTCTCGTCTTTTGCAAACGGGGCGTTGTCGTCAACGCGTTCGGCGAGCAAACGTTTGCGTCGCGCAGCAACGACCTCCAGTGCGAGCTTGTGTACGCGTTCCGCAACGAGGCGCCGCGCAGTCTGTCCGGGAATTCCAGCGGAAATTTGCAGACGCCAGGGCGCAGCATCGCTGCAATTCTGTATGATCTCGTCGGCGAGCGTGCGGGCGAAAGCGTGCAGCGAATCGGCGGCGAGGACGCGCGCCGCCGGTAATATTTGCCGGGCGAAAGTCAGTTGCAGGTCGGCTGCGCTTTCCATTACGCGCAGCACCTTGCCTTCTCCGCCGGGCAGATCGGCGAGGGGATGCACGGCGGAGGAGGCTTTTGTTTCCGCACTGAGTTCCGCAAGCGAATCGCGCGCCGCCAGCGCGATCAGGTTTGGCGCGCTCATAGTGTAACTCGATTGCGGCCGTCGTCTTTGCTGCGGTACAGCGCGCGGTCGGCTTTGCGAATCAGGTCGGAGGGGCGTTCCAGCAGTCCGGGCAGGGCGGCGGCGCCGCCCACGCTGATCGTGACATGCGGCCCAACAGCAGACGCTTCGTGTTCTAAGTTCAGAGTTTCCACCGTGATTCGCAGCCGTTCGCCAATCTTTCGCGCGCGCGTGGAGTCCGCTTCCGGGATGATAACGGAAAACTCCTCGCCGCCCACGCGCGCAAATACCGCGCCGTCTTCGCGCAGAGTTTCGTCGAGCGCGCGCGCAACCGACGTGAGGCAGGCGTCGCCAGCCTGATGGCCATAGTGATCATTATATTTCTTAAAGTAATCCACATCAATCATCAAAATCGCCATGGGCCGCATATGCTCCGCGCATTCGCGCCATTTCAGGGTAAGATAGCGATCGTAAAACCGCCGATTGAATACGCCGGTAAGATCGTCGCGGATGGACGCGCGGCGAAAGACCTGGGTGGCTGCGCGCCATTGGCGGGTGGCCGTGCGCAGTTCAAGCTCGAGCGCGCTGCGTTTCGCTTCGTCGGTGACCCGCACGAGCGTACGCGCCAGGCGCGCCGGCAGTTCGATCGCCAGCGCCGGACCGCGCGCACAGAAGTCCCAGGCGCCGCCCTCAAACGCCGCACGAATCGCGGCGCTATCGGCGTTTGCCGCCAGAGCGATCAGCGGAAGACCGGGGTCTGCGCCGGCTGCAAGGCAACGTTCCAGGGCCCGCGCCGGGTCGGGAGTTGCGCCCAGATCGACGAGTACCGCGGCGAAGTGGGTCGGCTGCGCAAGCGCCGTATCGAAGTTGAGTTCCGAGCGAGTTTGAAGTTGCGCGCCGGGAAACTCCGTGGCCAACAAGGGCCCCAGTTCAATGGCCAGCGCGCTGTCTTCCGAGAAGAGGAGCAGCTTCACTGAGGAGCTTCGGGGCCGGGAGTCTCAGCAGGCGTCAGCGGTTCGCTTTGCTGGCGCAAGGGATCGGGCAGAATAAAATCGTACACGCCGATGACCTTCAGCTCGAAGGCGGCGTAGCCCGCGCCTTCGCAGGGCGTCTTTTCCGTGGTGCGGCTGGCGGCCGGAATTTCCAGATAAACCAGGCACTCGCGCGGCGGCGGCGCGACGCCGCTGGCGTCCGCCGGGAACGTAAGAATCAGGCGTGCGTTCAGGGTTTTTGGCCCCGCCGACGGATTCTCGGCGAGGATGCGGAACAGCGAAAAGTCGGCGACCGGGCTATCCACAGGCTCCGCCTCAATGCTCAGGCCGCCGACGGAGGCCCGCTGCGCCCGGGCTGAAAGCGCAGCCGCGCCAACGAGCAGCGCAAGCAGTATTGCAAAGACGCCTGTACGTGAGCCCATACATTCGAGTCTTTCGCGGACGTCAATTTTGACAACTACAATCGTCGTCAGCGCCGGCTTTCCCGTCGTCAGGCCGTTCTGCGGCGAGTATATTGTTAGCTCAGTTGTCAGCTTAAGGCAGGACGTACACACCCTATGGATCAGGCGATAGTGCGACAGAAGGCCGTCGATGAGATCGCGCGCCACTTTTATCATCATCTGCTGGCGGAACAAAGCAAAGCGCCGGAGCTGATTGATGCGATTCGCTTTGATCGCAAGTCCGCCCGCGCCATAAACGCCGACCTGATTGATCGCGTCCGCGTGGAGTTTCCGGCCGCCGCCGCGGCGCCGCCCCCTGAGTACAATTTCATAGTCAAGTGGGCGCAGCTGAATCAGTTTCACCTGCGATACGAAGAGTTCGCTTTTGAAGCCTATAACCTCATCTTTATGGAGCGCCTGATATCTTTGAAGCGCTGGTCGGACGAAGGACACCGCGAGTTCAAGCGGACGACAATCGAGGTCTTCGACAAATTTGACACGGAACAGGATGGCTTCTCCGTTTCCTTTTTTATTCGCGCTGAGAACAATATGCGCGAGTTGTTGCGCGAGATCGTCGACGGGGCGCCGGATTTCAGCGACGCGGATCGGGCGACGGCGTGGGAATTGATTTTCCAGCAGAGCAAAGAGTATCAGGAAGTTGTAAATGAGTTTTTCGAACAGGTGCTCAACCAGGCGCTGCGCAAGTCGGAGGACCTTCTGCATAATATTCTTCCGGTGAAAATTTCGGATGAACTCAAGCAGAACGGACGCGTGCTGCCGGTCGAGATCCCGCAGGCGACTGTGCTCTTTACTGACTTCAAGGGCTTCACGATGCTTTCGGAAACGATGTCGCCGGAGCGTCTGATTGCGGAACTGGACGAGTGTTTTTCGGCTTTTGATCAGATCATAGATCGCCACAACCTGGAAAAGATCAAGACGATTGGCGACTCATACATGTGCGCCGGCGGTCTGCCGGAGGCCAATCGGACTCACGCGCTGGACGCGGCGCTGGCCGCCCTCGAAATGCGCGAAGCGATCGCGAACCTGAAAGCCCGTCACGCTGCGAGCTCGCAAACCTACTGGGATGTTCGGATCGGCTTTCATACGGGGCCCCTGGTGGCGGGCGTAATTGGCCGCAAGAAGTTCAGCTACGATATCTGGGGCGATACGGTTAATACTGCGAGTCGAATGGAGTCATCGGGCGCGCCGGGGCGGGTTAATATCTCGGAGGCGGCCCGACAACAGCTGAAGTATTTCTTCGAATGCGAACCGCGCGGTCGGGTTGCAGCGAAAAATAAGGGCGAGATGGAAATGGCGTTTCTGAATCGCCTCAAACCTGCGTATGCGGCCGACGCGGACGGGCTTAAACCCAATGAAGCATTCTACTCGGCCTACAAAAAAATACAGGCCGGCGCGCGCGTTGTCTTTCGCAGCGAAATCTGAGTCCGCCCATTTTTGCCTTGCGTGTGAAATCGGGCGTTCCTGATTAGGGTTGAATCTGCGGGCCGCGGCGCATTCGCCGCGCGCGAAACTCGAGGAACAAGCAATGGCTCAAAAGAAAAAAGCCGCCGCCAAAAAGACGGCAAAGAAGGCCGCCAAAAAGGTCGCCAAACCGGCGGCTAAGAAAAGCGCGAGCTCCAAACCCAAATCCGGCGCACAAGCCAATTCGATGCCCGTGTTTAAGGTCGGCGACGTCTGTCATACCGAACTCAACACGACCGATCTGGGCGGCGCGGAGAACTTTTACAAAAAGCTCTTTGGCTGGAAAATTATTTCCATGGAAGCGCCGGAGTTCGGCCGCTATCTGATGATCAGCACGGGCGGCCCCAACTCTTTCGGCGGTATTGGTCAGCAGCAGGATCCGTCGGCGCCGCCGAGCTGGCTCACTTACTTTTACGTGAAAAACGTCGATGCAACGGCCAAACAGGCCGAGTCCCTGGGCGGCAAGATCGTTGTGCCGCCGATGGACATTGGTCAGGGCATGGGTCGCCTCGCTGTGGTCGCGGATGCGCAGGGCGCGACATTTGGTTTGTATACGATGTGATGCAAAAGCGGAGCGGGCGCAAGGCCCGCTCCGGCGTGGCGCTGGTTGCAGCGCGTTCGAAAGTCGGCGCTATTGGCCGGGAGGCGAGCCGCCGTTCTGCATTTGTTCCATCCATTGCTGGAACGACATGGGCGGCGGACCCATTTGCTTCACTTGATCTTCAATGGTTTTCAGAATTTCCGCCTGCGTACCCACCGGGCAAACATTCTGGCGGTTCTGAATCGCCGCGATCCAGACGCAGGCCATTTTCCAATAACCCAAGGCGCCCGGATGAATGCCGTCCCGCATCCACGTTCCGTTAAAGAAGTTCCACTGGTCGTAGTCCACCGTCGGATCCAGAATTGCGCTCATGTCTACAATCTTCACCCGGCTCTGGACGGCGGAAGGTAAACTCGAAATCAAACTGGTTCCGATCAACGTATTGTATTTTGTAACCGCCAGATTCAGATCGGTGTTAGTGGAAGCCGGCGCTGCAAAGGGAATGATCTGAGCGACGAAGATTTGCGTGCTTTCATTCTTTGCGAGCAGCGTGCTTACGAGCGTTACCAGAGATTTAAACGTTGCCGTCGCGACCTGATCCGGCAAGCGCGCATTTGCCGGCTGCGGGCACGTAGCCTGGCCCAGAATGCACTGGGCGATATCGTTAGTGCCGGCGTGCACCAGCGTCACCTCGGCGGCGCTGGCGAGATTGGCGGCAGCCATCAGTTGATCCGTGCGTGCGCCGGGATAACCGTCGTGCGCGTGCGACGCTGAAAGCCACTGCTGCCAGTAGGAACCGCTGTTCTGGTAGCCTTCCGTGCTGAAGGTGAACTGACCGGTCTGCAAGGCGTACAACGTCATCCAGCCGCGGTAACCGCCGCCGTAGGCCAGGGGCCACTGGCACAGGGAAGGAAACTGGACCTGGCTATTCGATACCGGGGGGCCGACGAACAGCACCTGGACATTCTGGGTTCCGAACACCGGGCACGCCCAGCCGCGTTCGGGATGCGTTGCATCTGCAGGCCCCAGATATCCCAGGCCGTAGGTGATCGAATCGCCAAAGGGACGAATCAGCACGGGACCGCTGGCGTCGTACGACGGCTCCGCCTGGGCGGCGAAACTGCCGAGCAGGATCAACGCGGCGGTTGTGAATTTCAGAAGCGAACGTGAACGAATGTGCATTAAGGGCTCCGGTAAGAAGAATAGGCTTTGGCGCGCGCTGCTTGCGGCGCAAGGCTTCGACGCAAATTTTAGTCAGAAACCAACCAGCTGTGGCAAGAATTTTTGCTGGCCGGAAATGGGAATTTGAGTAAGCTGCGGCTCCGCGACCGTTTTATTCACGGAGGATCCACTATGCCCATACGACACAGCATCTGGCAAGTTGGCGCCGCGCCGAACGCTCTCTCCGTGACGACGCTCGCAAACGAAAAAGAACTGGAAGAGATGATCAAGTCGGCGCCGGGCATTCTGTCGGATCAATGGATGCTGATCGGTCAGCAGGAGACGACGGACTTTGGCGGACGCATCGACTTGCTGGCCATCGCTCCAGACGCGTCGCTGGTTCTGATTGAGCTAAAGCGCGATCGGACGCCCCGTGAGATTGTTGCGCAGGCGCTTGACTACGCCTCCTGGGTGGAGCAGCTCACCGCCGAGCGCATCGCGCAGATCTACCAGCGATTTTCCGGAGGCGAAAATCTGGATGCGGCCTTTAAGGTTCGCTACGGCGCGGAGCTCGATGAAGAGAGCCTGAACGCGTCGCACCAGATTGTTCTGGTCGCGGCCGAACTCGACGATTCTACGGAACGAATCATCAATTATTTGAGCGCGCGCGACATCGCAATCAACGTCCTGTTTTTTCAGGTTTTCGAGGACGGACCCAAGAAACTGCTCAGTCGCGCCTGGCTGATTGATCCAGGCGAAACCCAGGCGAATGTCGCGTCAACGACCCAGTCAAAAGGCGCAAGAGAACCCTGGAATGGCGAGTTTTACGTTTCGTTTGGCACGGGCAAGTCTCGCACGTGGGAAGATGCGCGAAAATACGGTTTCATCAGCGCCGGCGGAGGCAGTTGGTATACGCAAACCTTAAAGCAGCTTTCACCCGGCGACCGCGTGTGGGTAAAGGATCCAGGCGTGGGTTATCTGGGCGTGGGCCGGGTTGTGGCGCCGGTTACGTCGGGCAGAGAGTTCATGGTGAAGACCGAAAAAGGCGATGAGCCGGCGCTGAGCATACTCTCCACCGCCGAATTTCTGCGGTCCCGGGCCGACGATCCGGAGCGGGCCGAGCAGTTTGTGCGCATCGACTGGTTGGATACCGTGAGTTCGGACCAGGCGATCAAAGAGGTTGGTTTGTTCGGTAATCAGAACACGGTTTGTCAGCCGACGACTCCGAAGTGGCGACACACCGTCGAACGACTGAAGACCTTCTTTAAGCATTGGGACGCGCGTTGAGGATGGATTGGCGCCGCCCAACTTCTGCCGGCGCTACAGGAACGTGCTGCGCGCGCCGCCAACCCGCCCCCTGAGCCCCTGCCGGATTATTCATGAGTTTGAGATCCTATCGAGAAAGCCCGCCCCATCGGGCGGTTTTTCCTCATTTTCTCGAGCGAGTCCCGGTTTTATTCAGGAAACACTTTGTGCTGCGACGGCGCGCGGCGCCGCAACGAAGGCAAGGATGCCGAAGCGCGTGTTCGCTC
>JAVHPJ010000080.1:0-52070 GCA_036170535.1 Leptospirales bacterium
CCCGTGAGTCCCAGGTCGTTCGCCGAAAGAAATTTCAGGTACACGCGCTCCGCCAGCGCAATGTGATTCAGGATTTCCTGAAGATCCAGGGCGGTTTCAAATAGCAGCGGTTGCATCAGCGACGAATGGCGGGAAATACGAAATTCAGGCCGAAGATATTGCCCTGGGACCAGACCTCCGGCGGCACCGGACCAAAGTTCTGTCCGCGTATGGAGTTTAAACACGACTCGTCCACGCGATCCTGACCGATGCTCTGCACCTTGCGCACGTCGATCACGTTGCCTTCGCGATCCAGCATAAACTGGACGGAAACAACCTGCGGCTTGATCGGTTCGTTTAACACGTAGCCGGCGCGATCATAGTAGATGTAGTTGATGCCGGGCGGGCTGAAGTTTTCGCGAATTTGCCGCAACATGTTTTGAAAATAACGAAAGCCCGCCAGTTCCTGGCGCGGGATCGACAGCAGCGAACTGCCGTCAAAGCGCATCAGAAAATCCTGTTGAAAGCGATAATTGGCCGGAATGCGCAGATTTGCGCCCGTGGATGCGCCGGAAGCGGCGGCCGCTGACGTTGTTACGGTTGTAGAACGCTCCATCGCGTCGCCCGGCCCCGTCGCGGGTCTGGACTGCGGCTGGGGTCGGGTCTGGGCCGGGTTGCTCGCGCTCGCTTGTGCGGCGGGCCGCGGCGTTTCGAGCGTATCATCTGAAGATAGCGTATGAAAACCCGCGAGCGCCGTGATGCCGCCTGTGCCTTCAGCGGTGACGTCGGAAAATGCGCGCACCTGATCCGTGCGCGCTTCCGGACGATATTCCTGCTCCACGAGTACGGGATAAAAACGCTGCTCGCGTTCCGCGCGTTGCCGGGCGCGGTCGGAGGCGTCCGCGAAGAGGCCGGGCGCAAGACTGACGGACAGGGCCTGCGCCAGAGCGAAGGCGACAAAAAAGCACACGCAGGCGGAGGCGAAGGTCAAACGCCGATCGTCCGCTGTGGCGCGGAGCGCGGGCAGCGCGGGCAACAGCGCTTTGGCATTAAAAGAGAAGTTCGGTTTCACCCTCGTCCTCGCTCTGCGGCGCGCGCGGGCGATCGCTGTACGGAAAGCCCAGATGCAAAAAGGCGCGCCGCGTGGCGACGCGTCCCTGGGAGGTTTTTTCGATCAGACCCGAGCGCAGCATGAAGGGCTCGTGGTCTTCTTCCACCGTGCGCTCGTCCTCGTCCACCAGCGCCGCCAGCGTCTTCAGGCCGACCGGTCCGCCGTTGTAGCGCTCAATCATAAGTCGTAACAGGCGGCGATCAAGTTCGGCCAGCCCCAATTCATCTACGCCCAGCCTCGCCAAACAGGACGCCACAAATGCGCGATCCAGAGCGGAAACGCGTTCCACCGTGGCGTAGTCGCGCAGTCGACGCAGCAGTCGATTGGCCACGCGCGGCGTCATGCGCGCGCGCCGGGCCGCCTCTTCCGCGGCGCCCTGGTCCAGAGTTACATTTAACAGTCGCGCGCTGCGCACGACGATTTGGGCGAGATCGGCGGTCTCGTAAAAGTCGAGCTTGAGTTCGTGGCCAAAGCGCGTCTTCAGCGGCGAAGACAACATGCCGGAACGCGTAGTGGCGCCAATCAGGGTGAAGGGTTTCAGATGCAGCTTGACGCTCTGGGCGGCCACGCCTTCGCCCAGAATAAAATCGATATAGCCGTCTTCCATGGCCGGATACAAAATCTCTTCGCACTGCCGGCCCAGGCGATGGATTTCGTCGACAAAGAGCACGTCCCCGCTTTCAAGCAGGGTGAGCAGGCGCGCCAGATCGCGCGGTTTGGTTATGGCGGGTGCGCTGGTGCTGTGAAACTTAACGCCCATCTCCGTGGCAATGATCGCCGCCAGCGTCGTCTTGCCCAGTCCGGGCGGGCCGCTGAAAAGAACGTGATCCAGGGGCTCGCCGCGTTCGCGCGCGGCGCGCACGGCCACGCGCAGCTTTTCTTTTACGTCCGATTGGCCAATAAAGTCGTCCAGGCTGGGCGGGCGCAGGGCGCGATCGTCTTCGCCCGGCGTCTCGCGGCCCGCCAGAGCCGCGTTGTCGTCGGCCAGTCTGTGATGGGACGAACTCATAGGGACCGGTCCGTTTTACGTCGCCTGGAACGGGTGTAAACAGAAATTAAGGCCCCGATCCGACGCGCGCCAGGGCAGGCGTTGCGCGCCGCCGCGGCCGGCCGAGAGCTTCCGGAACCATCCGGACTAGTTTGGCGGCCGCAGGTCCGGACCCAGCTTGGCCACTATCGCCGCCGCCCCGCTCGTGATCGGCAGCGGGCTGATCGGAAAACCATAGCCGCCGATCGCAAAACCGCTGACGACAAGACCGCCGTCGCAGGTAGGCGCTACGGCCGCGCCCAGCTCAGCCGACGTTGCGCCGCCAACATACACATGATCGCGGCGGCTTCCGTCGGCGTTAAACCGCACCAGCGCAATATCCGCGCCGCCCTGAAACGGATAAAGCGGCTGACCGGTGGAAACGACCGCGCCGGAGGTCAGTACAACGCCGCCGTCCGGCAGATTCGCCAGTTGCATGAAGTCATTGGCGCTGGTCTGGCCGGTTGCAAAATACGTGATCCATTGGAGTTCGAGGTTCGCGTTAAACTTCGCCACGGCGATGTCATGATTCACGCCCGGGCCGGAGTGGGCGACAATCGCGGCGCCAATGGCATCGATGGTATCAAAAGCAAAAACTATTCCGCCGTCCGGCGTGGCGACCATGGCGCGCGGCTTATCGGTTCCGGGCCCGCCAAGGAAAGCATGCCGTTCGTAAACTCCATCTGATGAGAACTTAACGATAACTACTTCTTCGGCCCCGGCGGACGAATTGATCCCGGCCGTAAAGCTCGAACTGAGCAAGCCGCTGGGTTGCCCGAGCGCGTACAGCGCGCCGCTTGCGCCCTCGACCGCCCCCAGACCGGAAACCGAAGTGGCGCCCGCGGGACCGATGAACGTATTCCAGCGCGGTTGCCCCTCGGAATCTACACGCAACAACACGGCATTCGAACCGCCCGCCTGAAAAGGAATCAGATTGGAACCCGAAGTTCCGCTGAAACCTCCGTCCGCGTCGCCGGAGACCAGCAGATCGCCGTTCGAAAGTCGCGCCAGGCCCTTGGACTGAAAGGTCGCCGTGCTTCCGAAAAACGTGTTCTCTTGAAACGAGCCGTCCGCGCCCAGAAGCGAAAGCGAGAAGTTTTTATTCACGCCCTGGAATGGCAGGCGCGGAGTTTCAAAGGCGCCGCCGGCGGACCCCGACACCAGAATCCGGCCGTTTACTTCGAGGGCGCGCACCGGCAAATCGCCTGGATCGGATTGGGCGCCGCCGAGGAACGTGAGCCATTGCGATTGCCCGGAGTATCCGAGCTTGAGGGCGAACATGTCTCGATTGGTTCCGTTGACAGTGAACGGGCGCACGGGGCTGCCGAAAGGCGCATCGCTATTGCCTGCGACGACAAAGGCGCCGGTGGACGACTGGAAGACGTCGCCGATGGTTACGATGCCGGAACCGGAAGGTCCCAGATAGGTATGCCAGCGCGTTGCAGGACAGCCCGCGAGCAAAAGCCCGGTGAAACCACAGGTCGGGTCCGCCGGGGCGCAGCTCTTTTCGTAGGCGCGAAAACAAGCGGAGCAGAGCAAAGCCAGGACGATTAAAGCGCGCATGCTTTGTTTTTTCACAATAGCTCCCCGCACGCAAGACGATTTCTCCTCGGGCGAGAGTTTGAAAAGCGGCGACCTCAGAAGGGCAACAGCGCTTTTTTAATCTGCTCAAAAACGCGCTCCGGCGAGATGTACTCCACGCACGAAGCATAGCCGCAGGCCTGACACACGTTCACGCACTCGTCCACCACCGGCGCGAGCCTGCGCTCGAAACTGTTGGCCAGACGAACATAGTGCGACGACAGCCTCGCCTCGCGCGCGGCCAGACGCGCAATCAAACCGCCGCCGAATTCGCGCACATCCTCGCGCGTTTTCGAACGAGTCTCACGCCGAACCGTCTTCATGTCGTGCAGCGCGACAACCTGGCGTTTGAGCAAGGCCGCAAGCAAAGTTTCCGGGCCGGCCGGCCCGACTACGATGCGCGCATGCGCCATGCCTGCAGCGCGCTCCGCCGGTCCGCACTCTCGGAGGAGCAGCAGCTCCGGCGACTGCTTTTGCAGGTAGGCGGCATCGCGCAGAATGCGCGCCAGCGCTGGAGCGCTTACGTGAGCGGCGGGCGGCAGCGGCACAACCAGCCGGAACCCGACCTTTTCCAGCAAGCGGGCCAGCCGTCCCGCGTGACCCACGGGCCAGCCGCCGGTCAGATCGTGATCGTCAAAGAGCGAAAGCCACACGGCGTTTTGCAGATCGGGCAGCTCGCGCAGCGGCGCCCGGATCGCGAAGTCAGCAAGTTCGGGAAACAGATCGAAACCGCGCTTGCCCAGCCGCTCCAGGTCGCGTTCCTCATGGAGACGATGCGCGGGCAAAAGCGCGCTCAAGATGCGACTGCGCGAGCCGCCCAGACGCACGCGCGCGCCGCTGAACCAGGACGCAATGTGCGCGCGATCATCGCCATCCGGCAAATAGAGCACATGCGGCGCCGCGCGCACAATCTGCGCGCGCAAACTCTCCGCCGGCGCATACTCTTGAATCTCGTCGAAACAGTCTGCGCCGCGCATCAGATCCGCAAGGGCTGTCGGCGCAAGCGCCGTGGCGCGAATCTCCGCGCCGTGGCGGCGTCGGAGCATGTGCGCGGTATAGATGCACTCGAGGGCGCCAGCGAGATCTTCCGGCCGACGCAGCAGGGCCACAAAGCGGCGCGCGCCGGGGGCCGGAGCGCCAGTGCGCGCCGCGCCGTGCGTCAGGTGGGCGGCGCTCAAGATTTCCGCGGCGCGCGACTCGTCCGCCGGGGCGGGCATGGCAACGGGACCGGTCGCCACGTCGACTTCCAGGGCAGGGCTCAGAGGTTCTGACATCCAAATACGTCCGCCTGGCGCTCGTTCCAGGACCTGCTGAGAGTTCGAAAGGTACGCGCGAATTGTAAAGCGCTTTTAAGAGGCGCCCGGACTCAGACGCGGCCGAAAACACAGCCGCCGCCCCGGCAAAACGCCAATCCGCGCTGCCGCGGGCGCGGGTGCGCGGGTGCGCGGGTGCGCGGCGCCGCTGGCGCCTTTTGCTCTGGCTAATTGCAGCGCTCTTGTGGGCGTGCCCCTGCGCGTGCGCGCTCAACGGGTTCGCGGTATGGCTGGTTTTCTGCGGCGCTTCCGCGCCCGCTCCGGGTCGCGCTGCTCCGCGCTCCGCTTCGCTGCGGCCGCAAAACGCGCGCTCAATTCTTCCATGGGAGTTGTTTCGATCAATGCTTGCGTTCCGTGTGTTTGCGCTTTGCGTCTGGCTTCGCTGCGCTCGCCCCGCTACGCATCGCTCACGCAGGACGGGACCACCCGCGGCGGACGCGGGGAATAATCGATACGGACATTGCCAGATTCGAGATTCTGGCCAGACACGGTGAGCCATCCCGAAAATTGCAGGCCTCCTGCCAAATCGCCTATTATACGTAATACATACTTAATGAGTGCGGCGCGTGTTAATGAACAGCGCCCGGTGGCGCTTCTTGTTAATACTCTGGACTGAGATCGGGCGGCGGTCAAGAATAATCAGGCTGGTTCGCTACGTTTGCCCGGGCGCGTTTCTCTGGTTCGTTTGTTTGAGGACAGCGTTTCTTAAGGCGCCAATAGAGCGCGCACACATTCCAAGCTCGGCAGCATCAGTCCGGGTGGGCGCATTCGGACCGCGCCGGGGCCAGGCAGAACGCCTTGCGGCATCAGAGGATGAATCAGTCGCGTGGACGTGATCGAGTCAGTATGCACCGCCACGTGCTCAACGCCTTGCGGCATCACAGGATGAATCAGAGCCCGTTCCAGACCGCCGCAAAACCCGGGCATCGCACCGGTATAACGCAGCGCACGGAACGTCGCTCAAGTATCGTGTAGAAATGAGGAGGGAACACGCAAAAGCGCGGGCGGGCCGACCGCGTGAAACTGCGATAAACCGCACTTCAGCAGCAGTTTATCGCGCGCGGTCGAGTAGATGTTGTAGAATTTATGGCGCCCGCGTATTTCGTCGGGCTCTCGCGAAACGCAGCCCAGCGCACCATCGCCGCCGACTGCGCGGCGGAGAACTGGTTGTGACAGGCTTCGGCGTGCTCGCGCATCGTGCCGCCGCCCCAGACTTTCGCGACTTTCTGATCCCCGCCCTGCGAGGTGTGGGACCAACACAAGCGCACCGTTGGATCCACGTACTCGAGTTCGCCCCGAATGTCTGCGATGAGAAACGCGGGCAGATAAAAACGAAACGCGTCGTCCGCCAACAACGCCAGCGCATCCGGCGCCGCGTTGAGAAACTCCGCGTCCAGCGTGCGCCAGTCGGTTTTGCCTTTGAAATGACCGGCGACGAACTGTGGCTCCTCATCATCCGGATTGGCGACGAGGTTCTCATCGCCAGGGTAAACGGACGTCGCAAACGCGCGGTGGATTTGTTCGATCAATTCGTCAGACATTCTGGATTCCCCCGGGATGATGAAAAGAATAAAGTAATGCACGCCGGCGCTCATGGCATACGCAGCGCAACACGGGCGGACCGGTGCGGTCGCCCCGCCGCCTCCCGCAGCCTGCGGGAATTTTAAAGTCTCCTTGGACTGAATTAGCTGGCGCGTCGCCTTTCGTCCAAGCGCCCGCCGAACTGCCGATAAAAGTGCTTGCGGCCGCGAGACGCGCGGAGTTCCATCAGACATCCTCGACAACACCTCGGGAGCATCCATATGTCGTCCAAATACCTGTCGGGGGCCGCCGACCAGGGCCCGGTTCTCGCCAATCGCGTACGATTCGGCCTCGCAGCGTTGTTTTACGCGAGCCTGCTGGTCAGCATTCAAACAAATACTCTCCTTCAGAATGTGAGCTATTTCTCCGGAACCACGCTCATGTTTGTCTACGCAGTCATCACTGCTGTGAAAGCCCGCCGCGGAACCCTCAAGCCCTGGATGAATTTTACGACGCTCAGCCTGGACGTAATTCTCGCCAGCATCGTAATCACGATTGGAACCATCGGATCCCCGGAGGAAGCGGCCGGACAGATTCGTTCGCAACCCTTGTATGGGATCTATTTCTTTTTTATACTCTACTCCGCTTTTCTGTTCTCCAGAAACTTCGTATTGTGGATCGGTCTGCTGAGCGTCGCCGGACAAATCGCGGGACTTATTGTCGGCCATTACATGGGCGTGATCTACTGGGAAGGCGAAATCGAAAGAGAGACCATGGCCACGCTCATTATTTCCGATCAGGCGCTCAAAATACTCTTTATCATCGCCGCGGCGTTTACCACGCGATCCGTGATCGGCATTTTGATTCGCATGCACCGGGAAGCCACGGAACAGCACGAGGCCACTGTCGCCTCGTACAAGACAATTGAACGGAGTCGCAACATGATGCAGGAATCATCGCTCAGCCTGCGCGCTTCCATCGAGTCGGTCCGGGGCTTCGTGGACCGGTTTAACGATCAATTGCAGAGCCAGGCCGCCACGTTCGAAGAAATCAGCGCGGCCGTTTCGCAATTTTCGATGGGCGCGGAACGTTCCGCAGATTCGGTCCGTTTACAGCGTTCGATGTTCCAGGAGATCTCCGAGCAGAATCAAACTCTCGAAAAGACCCTGGAAAGCATCGTCGCCTCGACGGAGAATTTGCAAGACCGAATGCGGTCCGCCCGCGTAAACGAAGAACGGGTCGGCGCCGCGATCGAAGAGGTGAATTCTTCTATTCAACAAATCAGCAACTCGTTTCAGCGCGTGAGTCAGATCAATACCATCATGAGTGAAATTGCCGATCGCACTAATTTGCTTTCGCTCAACGCCGCAATCGAAGCGGCGCGCGCCGGCGACGCAGGACGTGGATTCGCAGTGGTCGCCGGGGAAGTCGGTCGTCTGGCGGAAAACAGCTCTAACAACGCGGCGAATATTTCCGAAATCATAAATGAAAGCGGCACGCAGATCGAACGGGGGACAAAAGCCGCGTCTCACTCAAAGATGATAATAGCCAGTCAGGCTGCGGAAATCCTGGAGATTATCCAGTTGGCGGCGCGCCTGAATCACGAAGTCGATAGTCAGCGCGCCCTGACAGAAACGGCGCACGCGGCGGTGCGTCGCTTGAGCGATCTGGCGCGCGAACTCGATTTGATCGCGCAGGAACAACGCGCCGGCGGCAAGAGCATCATCGAATCCCTGACGGCTCTCGACCGGGGCGTCATGGATCTGGTGCGCATGTCGCGCGATATGCAGGACGAAATTCACGCGATCGAATCCCAGGCGCATAAGCTGGCGACCGCCTGAGACCGCCTGAGACCGCGCGGGGGAGCGCAAATACTTGCTTACATCACACAGCCAATCAAGACCAGCAAATCCCCGCGTATCGGACCGACTGACTGTAAGCCTGAATTGCCACGCTCGGTACAGGTCGCGCCTTCGCCGGCACTTAACTACGCACGCTCTCCACTACGTAGCTCTGGCTCCATTTCTGATTCTGGCGGCGATTGCGGCGCCGCTGCCAAGCTAGGTGCGCCGCATCCGCGCTACAATCGTCTTGCAGCTCTTTCTGGGGCTGTTCCCTTATTTCTTGCCGTATTACGTTCTCGTTGCATCATGTGGACGTGATTTTGTGATGACAAAGTCAAGTTAGTCGCCTTTCAATACGCGATTAGTTGAAACGGGCGAACTCCAAGAATACGACAAGGGCTCAGAAATCCGCCATGGTCTCAGCATTCATTTTGGCGCATCATTTTTTGCTTGCCCTGACCCCGACGCTGACGCAAAAGGATTCATTCAAAACAGCGACGCGGAATGTGCGAGCAAACCATTTTGCTCGGCTCAGGAAATTTAAACCGTGAAGCGGGCCTTGCAGCAATGGAAGAATTACGCGAACAATTTCTGCAGTCCCTTCGAGAAGATCGCCTTGATGCAATCGCCTCATATTGGATACTTGAACGAATACCTCACGTGTTTGCAGGGAATTTGAAGGCCTACATCGACTGGAAGTTCCGCTTATCCCGTCCATTAGAAGTGGACAATTCTGCAGTGCTCTTAGTTGGGAGCGCCGCCGCCGGGATCAGCCTAAATCCAAACAAGAACTTTAAGCCGTTTGATGTCAATTCCGACATTGACGTCGCCATTGTATCCGATCATTTTTTTCGTATCGGCTGGCATGCACTGGTAAACCTTCGTTCAAAACGGTACAGCCTATCACCCGCCGCACAGCAGGTTATTTCTGATCACAGGGAGAGACTCATCTATTGGGGCACCTTAGCTACGGATCGGATCACACAAATTTTCCCCTTTGGCAAAAAGTTGCAGGAGGCTATCAGCCCACTTTCGCGCGTCAAGCCGACTGACGGGCGTTCAATCAAGGTCCGAATTTACCGCGACCATGAAAGCCTTCGAGCATACCAAATTAACTGTCTGGCAGAACTCAGAGATTCTACCTTGGGAGCAAAGTAGATGTCAAAGTTTCTTAACAATACGACGCAAACTGTAAGCTGGTTCAAAAAGGCCAGCGACGACGGCGACTTGGAAATGAAACCTCCGTTTCAACGCAACCCCGTCTGGACCACGCCGCAGAAACGATACCTCATAGATAGCATTCTTCACGGCTTTCCCATACCCGAAATTTATATGCAGCGAATTGTCGATGATGGCGGCCGCGAAAAGCATACAATCATTGATGGACAGCAGAGAATTCGCGCATGCCTTGAGTTTATCGAGGGACGCTTTGCGCTTGATCCTGAAGAAAGTCCGAGCTGGGGGGACATGTTTTTTGACGACCTCCCGCCTGATGCGAAGAAACTGATTTTTTCCTACATTTTTGTGATTCGCATATTGCCCGAAATGCCCGATGGCGACATTCGTGGCATTTTTCAGCGCCTAAACAAGAATGTCGTCGCGCTAAATCGGCAAGAACTACGCCACGCAACCTATTGGGGCGCTTTTTTAAAGACTATTCAGGAAATTGCTGACTACCCTTTTTGGAGCTCCGCCGGTGTATTCACGCCACACAACATCAGGCGAATGATGGATGCCGAGTATATTTCCGAGCTTGCTATCGCAGTTCTAAATGGGCATCAGAACAAGAAGGAAACTGTGGATAGCTATTATGCGCAATATGAAGAAGAATTTGATCGTCGGGATGAGTTGCTACAGATATTTCAAACCGTATTGCTGGAGATTGAGCAGCTATTTCCGGACATTAAACGTACACGGTGGAGAAAGAAGACGGACTTTTACTCGCTCTTTGTCTACCTCGCAAGTCAAACGGGCAAGCTACCTTTATCAAAGGAAGGTCGCCACAATTTACGAGCAACTCTATCGAAATTCGCCGCCAGTGTCGACGCATGGCTGGCGGTTGACGGAGCTGGGGAGCCAGACGACGGAAATGTACAGGACTACGCGAAGTCTATACGCGCCTCGTCGGATTTGGCAAACCGTAAGAGACGCCATCATGCCTTGGCCACTGTACTTAACGACATCTTTGAAGACGAAGAAGACGCTGTAGTTGAAATTACGCCGCGCGCCTCAGAAGATCTGTTCAATGCCAGAGACGAATCCGATGAGGACTAGCACAAATTAGTTCTAGCTTACTCCATACTGACTGAGACAAGCCGAAGCCTTAGAATTGAGAATGATTGTAAATACAGAAATGCCTTCTTGCGAAGAAGGAGAACTGCAACATTTAGCCCCCGCTGAACAGGGCGACGCCGATCACATAAATGGCCAGTACGCGTCACTAACGCCCCGGAACGGTAGTCCTTTAGCGTCTGCGCGAACAGCATTGCGAGATACTTGAATGTCAGTTCTCTACAATAACTGGGGGCATGGCTTCTCCGATCCGACACCGAACCAGATCGACTTAACTCTTGCTCAACTGCTTGCGCCAGCGGGCAAGTTCGCCGCCGAAGGCGACTATGCAGAGCATTCTGACGCATGGATTGAAGTCGTAGACGCGAACTCTCGACTGTGGGTTATTGCTGCCAGCCGTTCTCACGTTCTCCGCCTCGAAATCTTCGTGACGGCCGCCATGACCGACACTTTGCTCGAAGCTATTAGAGGGTATGCCAATGCCGATGCCCTTGCAGCCGTGTGGCTCGCCGCGCTGCGCCATGACTTCTCTTACGTATTAAATTGCTTTGGACAGACTCTTGACTGATGCCGACCGGGCAAGGGACCATCGAGGTCGCGTACTGAAGATTCTACAGCCCTAAGCAAATGAAAAATCTCGACTACTACCTGAACTTGCCGATCAATGAAACTACGGCGACGGCCCTTGCGCTGATTGAACCGGAAATCGGCGGCGGTCGAATTTCCGCCGCACGAATAGACCAAATTGCGGACTATCCAGCCGCGACCAAAATCTCCATCAGCGCCTTGACACAGCCTGCCTTCGAACGCTTCGTGCAGCGCTTCGCCCGACAATTTCGAACCATCAAATTCTGGAAATGCCCGGCTGTTGAGGTGCCGCCGCCCGACACAGTCCACGGAGTTGCGCACGAGAATGTTCCCTCAATATGCCCTTCTTAACGCTAAATGGGCACTGCCGGGGGGTGTAGCCCCGGACCCGACACCTGCAAGCAGGATTATTCTTGCCGCGCCTCCGAGGCAGCTTGCATTTAGACAATTGTAATGTGTGAAACCAATAGCGATCCAATAGCCAAGTTGGCAGTCATAATCGGAAGTCTTTCACCTATGATAGTCGTCGTTATTGGCGGGCTGTTTGCATTAATGCAAGTGCGCCGAAACAGCATCACCGCAGCACGCATATCCTACGTAAATGAACTACGGACGGCAATTAGCGACTATGTGGCTCACTTTCGCTATTTACTTCTAGAAGTCTCCAGAGTAAACATCACTGAGAATTTTCCGACCAATCCCGATTCAATCCCTGAACATTTGATCGCAACCGTAAAATCTGGAGAGTCGCTTTCAGTTCAGATCCTTTTACGACTGAACAAAGAGGAAAAGGAGCATTGCCGCCTCATAGAAACAATAGAATCTTTAGAAACTTTGACACAGGCGTTAAGCGGAGACACTTATAAAGATCCGAGGAAATTACAGCTAGTATTCAACCCTGCATTAAAGGAAATAGTCGAAGCAGGCCGTGTTGTGATCAAGAAATCCTGGGAAGAGGCTAAGTCGTGAGACAACAAACTGCTATACTGGAGCAAGCAGGAGGATAATCACTGCAGATCATTCACACCGAAAATTCGGCAGAATGTATCGCGTTGCAGCGCCAGCGTACTGGCGGCCGCAGGCGCCGCAGAGTTTTTTCCATTGCGAAGCGAACGGCCTCCCGCCACACAATCCCACAGCCGCGCGCGCTCCTGGAGGAATCCGCCATGTCCGTAAAAAACGAAGCAGAACTCGCCGCACTTAAACGCGTGGGCCGCGTTGTGGCGGACACCTTACAAACCATGCTCGCCGCGGCGCGTCCGGGCATTACGACGCGCGAACTGGACCAGATTGGCGAAGATCATTTTCGCAAGTTCGGCGCAGTCTCCGCCCCGAAGCTGACCTACAATTTTCCAGGCGCAACCTGCATCAGCGTAAATCACGAGGCGGCCCACGGCATTCCGGGCAAACGCAAGCTCAAGCGCGGCGACCTGGTCAATATCGACGTCTCTCTGGAACTCGACGGCTATTTTGCCGACACCGGCGCCACCACGGTAATCGAACCGGCGAACGCGCAGCTCACGGATCTGGTCAACGCCTCGCGCGAAATTCTGCACAACACCGTCCAGTCCATGCGCGCCGGCAGTCCGCTCAATCAAATCGGTCGCATGATTGAACAACAGGCGCGCACTCGCGGCTATAGCGTGATCAAAAATCTTGCCGGCCACGGCGTCGGACGCGCGCTGCATGAAGAACCGTACGACATTGTAAACTATTACAATCCGCGCGACAAACGCAAAGCCTCGCGCGGACTCACCCTGGCCATTGAAACGTTCATATCCACGGGCGCAAACTTTGTGGTCCAGGAGGCGGACGGCTGGACGCTGACCACGCCGGACAAAAGCTACGTGGCGCAGTTTGAACATTCGCTTGTAATTACCGACGGGGAGCCGATCGTGCTGACCGCATGACGACGTCATGTCCCTGACTGATGCCCAACTTGCCGAGTTTCGCCGCAGCGGCTATCTGCTGCTGAAAGATTATTTCGAGCCGGAACGCCTGTCCGCAATTGCGTCGCTGTTTTTAGAAGCGCACAAAAACTGGGCAAGCCGCCATTACGCCCCCGCCGCAGTCAACAGCGCTTACCTCACCGCGCCGGACTGCCTGCCGGACCCCGTTCAGCGCCGGGCGGCGTTCGAATTTATCGCGTCGAACGATCTCACGGATTTCGCAGGGCAATTGATCGGCGCACCACCGCGCTTTTTAAACACGCAGTTCTTCTTTAATCCAGAAGATCCGGCGCGCAAACCTTACTGGCATCGCGACGTGCAGTACTTTCCCATTTCCGAGGAGGAGCAGCATCTTTTAATGCAACGTCAGAGCGTGTTGCATTTTCGGATCCCGCTCGCCCCGGATCCGGGCATGGAATTTATACCCGGCTCTCACGCGCGCGGCGATACCGAACTCGAACGCGCCACCCGACTTGAGCTGGACGGTCGGCGAAATTTTGAGGAGCTGCCGGAGGCCGTGCGCGTCCCGCACTCCCCGGGCGATCTGTTGATCTTTTCGGCCCATTTAATTCACCGCGGCGTTTACGATCTGGACCGCCGCTCGCTGGATATCCTCTATACGAATTTTCCGGAAGACGCGGCGACTGTCGCCCGGATCAGGCATTTTCCAGATAGGGAATTTGCGCCGGATCTCGCAGCCTCGTTCGTGTACGCAGTGGAGATAAAACACCCGTAGCGCCCCGGCCTCGAGCCGACCGCGCTGGAGACTGCATTCATGGAATACACTATAAGGCCCGTAGCTTTTGTGCATAATGAACGCGCCGATTTAAGCGACGATAACTGGAGCCCGATCGTTTCGGAGATCCGCCCAGCGCAAGAAAAACCGTCCCAATCATTTGGGCGCGACCGTAGTCGAACTCATTCGCCGCGAGGGCGCCAGCCTGTTTGTTCGCCGCCTCGACGCCATCGACGGCTCCCCGGTAATCGATATCAAACCTGTCATGACGGAGTTTTTGCCGCACAGTCCGGTGCGCCAACCCGCCTGGGCGAGCCAACTGATGCAGAACTACTGGCAAATAAGCGCCGGTGATGCGATCATATGACCCGCCTGCGCCCGTTCTTTCTGATTGTCGACATCGGCTTTATCCTCTATTGGGCGATTACGCTGCTTGGGATTATTCCGTCGGAAAATCTGTTCCAGGACTACGCAAACCCGCTGCTCGTCGCCTGGAACTGGTCGTTTTTGCCCCTTGACCTTTTGATCTCTGCAACCGGCATCGCAAGTCTTGCGCTGTACGCTCGCCAGCGCGCGCTCTGGGCGCCGCTTGCCCTGATTTCGCTGACGTTCACCTTTGTTTCCGGCCTGCAGGCCATCGCCTTCTGGACGATCCGCGGAGACTTTGACCTCGCGTGGTGGGCGCCCAATCTCTTCTTAATGATCTACCCGCTGTTTTTTATTCCCGGCCTGTTGCGCCAAAAAATCGGCTGACAGCCGCGCGCAACCGGGCCTCGTTCGGGCGTGGATGCGTGGATCTGTCTTTTGTGCGGGTGTCTTTCCCTGACGCTCGCCGCCGGAGAACTTCTGAGCCGCGAAAAATATCCGGGCCGCGGATATCTGGCCTTTGGCTACGTCATCTACGGCTGCCTGTTGCTACAGATTTGGGCCTTTCAGAGCCGCTGGTTATACAACGCGCCGCATCTTTTGTTTTTGGGCGGCGTGCTGATGATGTTGCACGGATGGTCCTTTCCGCGCTTCTTGCGGCGGCGCCTGGGTCTCGAACTGGAGAGCGAAGCGGCCAGACCCTGGCGCCAGGCGCTCAGTCTGTGGCCGAGCCTGGCCGCTTTTTTGCTTCTCACGCCGGTGATCTTTCAGGCGCCCGAACTCAAGCTCGCGCGGATGGAACGAATGTTTCACGGCCCGCGCGATCTTCTGGACCTGGCGGCGCCGCTCGCGCTCGCACTGGGCATGTTGTACCAGGCCTGGGGCGTCGGCGTCACCCTGTATCGCACGCGCGGCCTGGGCGATAGCGCCGCCCTGCCCGCGGTCAGCGCGTTCCGGGGCTTCGCCCTCGCGGTGATTGTGCACTCCCTGATCGGGGCCGCGACCATGTTCGCGGGCTGGCGCACCGGACTGACGATTTTCACCGCTGTCACGGCGCTCATGATTCCGATTTTTCATATCACCAGTCGACGCTACACGGATTTTTTTCAGCACGTGAGCGAAGAGATTTCCGCCGCGCGCTACGAAAAAAGCCGACTGCGCGGCGTGGATCTGGACGATTTGCGCGCGCGCCTGGATCAGCTTATGGCGGCCGAAGAACTTTTTCGCAATGACCGGCTCACGCTCGAAGCGCTGGCCGAACGTCTGGAGCTATCCGCGCACCAACTCTCGGAATTTTTAAACGCGAAACTTGGCGCCAGCTTCTCCGCTTACGTAAACGCACTGCGCATTGAGCGCGCGCGGCGCTTGCTCGAGCGCGCGCCGGAAAAGAACATCATGCGCATCGCCTACGAATCCGGTTTTGGCGCAAAATCCACTTTTAACACCGCCTTTCGGGCGGCCGCCGGTCAGACGCCCAGCGAATACCGGCGCCGCTTCCGCCGGCGCTGACCGGGTCCGGCCGCTCGGTCGGCGCAAATCCGCCGTCCCACGGGCCGGAAAAAAGGGTTCAGCATTATACGCCCGGTCGCGGGGCGCTCGTCGATTGTGCTATATCTGTGCACACCGAAGGAGAATACGTAATGTTTCGAAAACTCTTACTCTGTCTGCTCTTACCCGCCCTTGGAGCGGGAAGCGTGCAATGTAATGATTCCGAGGACGATCAGACGGGTTTGTTGCTTGCCGCAGCGGCCCTGAGTTTGTGCTCCACCGGAGTCGCCGTAAACAAAACGGAAACTCTGTATTCCGGCGGCCCGTCCTGCCAGACTACCATTGCGTCCGACGCGCCGAGCTGGATTCAGCAGAACTTTCACTGTATGACCGTGAAAGTCTGCGGCAGCAACTACGTGATCACGACGAACAATCTGCCTCCCTACAAATCGGCGTATTACGGAAATACGTCGCCGTATTTTGAGACCTTCGACACCACCGGCGGCCGGAACATCAATCCGAATCGGATTTCAAGCCAGAACATAACGCTGACCATTCCGATCACGCCGACGCTCGTCACCTCAAACCTCGATTCGACCAAAGGCATCGACTCGATCGGCATCTCAACTTACGGCGTTGTGCTCTTTAACAACGAAGCCGCGCCGGGCGACAGCCTTGCAACGGAATACCTCACGATGGACGGCGGCGACGGACATCCGCAAAATACCGGCAAGTATCATCATCACACCGAGCCGCTCAAGTTGACCAATGACGGATCGGAATTGATCGGTCTGATGCTGGACGGCTATCCGCTTTACGGGAAGCGCGATCAGTCCGGCGCGGTTCCCGCCCTGGACGCGACGACCAACTCCCGGCAATGCACAACCACTCATTTCCCGAGCGGCACGTATTGCTACCACGTCGTGAACGGTACGGGTGTGAACGGCTACTTGCTCGGCAGCTCCTTTCGCGGCCGACGGGGAACGTCTAACTGAGCGGAGGTTCGCATGAAAGCGATCTGCATCGGAATTCTGGCACTGGCGACGCTGGCGCTGCTGGCCTGCGGCGAAACTCTGCGCGACGAGTATCCGGAGGAAACCACGCGGTTCGCGGAGGCCGGGGGCGCGGGCCTGCCGTACTTCGTGGGCCGCGACATGCGGCCCGCCTGGGATCTGGCGGACAATCCGCCGCCGCGCCGATTGGGCTCGTTTCGCCTTGTGGATCAAACGGGCGCGGAGTTTCGATCGGAGGCCCTGACCGGTCGCATTGTCGTGGTTTCGTTTTTTTTCACCCAGTGTTCGGGCGTCTGCCCGATCACTACGGGCAACCTCCTGAACGCTGCACGACAGTTGGGCGACGCTTCGGACGTGCTGTTCCTGTCGTTCTCCGTTACGCCGGATCTCGATACGCCGGATATCCTGCGCGAACACGCCGCGCAGTTGCGCATTCCGACCGCGCGCTGGCGCCTGCTCACCGGCGACCGCGATGCAATCTACACTCTGGCGCGTGAATCCCTCAGCGCGGATACGGTTTCGCCGCGCGAAAGCGCCATGGCCCGTCTGGATGCCAACGACTTCCTGCATTCCGAGAACGTGTATCTGCTCGACGGTCGCGGGCGCGTGCGCGCGATCTACAATGGACGATTGCCGGGCATGGTCGGGGAGCTGCTGCGCGATGCCGAGCGCCTGGGCGCGGAAGAACGAACGCTGGCCAGCAGCAGCAGCAGCAGCAGCAGCGGTCTTTCCAGGACGCGGTGACGCCAATGCGATGCAAACCGCCCGCAAAGTCCTGGCTGCGGCCGCAGGGCGCCGTTTTTGCCGCCCGGGGTTTATTCGTGATTGCGCTGGCGGCCTCGGCCGCGTCCGGCTGCGCGGCCGAGGTTCAATCCGACGATCCGGAGCTCGCGTATCTGGGCGAGCATCTGGTGCATCGCGGTCGGCTCTTCAGCGGCGTCCTGGTTACGCGCATTCCCGCGGCGGACGTGGTCCGGCGCACGCCCTTTCGAAACGGCCTGGCCGAGGGCGTGGAAAGCGAGCGTTACGGCAACGGCTCGCTGGCGGCGCTGCGCGAGTTTCGCGCGGGCCGCAAAACCGGCGTGCACCGCGGTTGGTTCCCGAACGGACGACGCAGCTTCCGTTACGAATACTCAGAAAATCAATTTCACGGCGACTACTGGGAGTGGCGCTCCTCGGGCGGACTGTACTCGTACGCGCGCTACAATAACGGCCAACCAATCGGCCGCAAGGTATGGCGTGAAGACGGCGCGATTTACATGAACTATGTGTTTGCCGAGGGCGCAGCCTACGGCCTGCCCGGCGCGAAACTCTGTCGCCAGGTGCGTGCGAACGAAGCGGGACGCACAACCTCGCTTTGAAGACGGGCGACAAGTCGGAATGTGCTTGCCCTGTGAGGAGACTGTAACAGATGCTTGGCGCCAACCCTCGTGAAGGCCGGGTCGAACCGATGCGTATCCAGGTAAAGCGCCATGATAAATTTGCTGTTCTGCGTCTGGGCGGGCGGCTCACTCTTGATCAGATTCAGGAACTGGACGAAACAGCGCGCAGCCTTTTGCTCGAGGGCTTCCGGTTTTTCGTCCTGAATTTGATTGATGTGACGGACATCAGTTCCACCGGCATTGGACGCATCTTGAGTTTGCACCGATCCGTCGAGGTGCAAAAGGGCGCCATTGTGCTGGCGGAGTTGTCCGCCGTTTGCGAGTACGTGCTGGAGCTGGCTCGCCTTACGGATGTCTTTGAAATTCACAAACGCGAAGAAGACGCCGTCCGCAGCGTGCAAAAAAAACTGCAATAAGTCAGCAAATCTGAATCACGCGTCGGGAGCGCTGAGCCTCAGCGCGCGCCAACTATTCATCCGTCGGCGCGAAACGGCTCTGGATGAGTATGCCCGCTTCGCGCGCCGTGCGCGCCAGCTCAGCATTGCCGCGATCAAAGAGCGCCGCGCGCTCGGCGGACTTTAGTAATTCGAGATCGCCCCAGGAATCGCCCAGGGCGAAACGCAGGGGGCGATCGCACACGCGGGCGAGCGCCGCGACCTTGCCGCCGCGCACCGGATAGGGCTCAACGATGTGCGGCAGCAAACGATCCTCGGCGCCGCGCTCCAGTCGCATGCCGATTACGCGCTCCTCCGGCAAACCCCAGTGCGCAATCACCGGCCGAATGGTCTCTTCCGGAGAGGCGGTGACAACGAAGACTTCCCAGCCGTGTTCCAGCAGCGCACGAATCAGGGCCCGCACTTCGGGGAAGGGGCGCAGACCCTGGGGCAGTTTCCGCCCGTCGGGCAGCTCGGCGAATCCCACGGGCGTCTGGCGCTCCGCATCAAAGACGTAGCGCGCCATCGCCCGCAAATCATCCGCCGGTCGAAATGCGTAGAGGATGCGCGACCAGCGATACGCGCTTTCGAGGCCCTCCGTTTCGTAAATGCGATGGTAGAGACCCAGGGTTGCGCTGGTAAAGGCAAGCGTCAACGTATCGTCGTCGCCGTCGGCGGCGCGCAGGCGTCCGTAGAGCGCGCGCAACTCCTCCGCTTCCGGCTCCGTGACGCAGGCCGGCCGCGCGAGCTGTTCCCAGAATTCGGGCGAGTCGGCGACGACCTGGTTCTGGAGCAATATATAGTAGAGAACTGCCTCGCCCAGGTCGTTGTAGACGAGCGTATTGTCAAAGTCGAAAGCGGCGAGTCCGGGCGGTCCCGCCAGAAGATCGGTTAAGAGCTCAGCAACATCCGGCTCCCAGCGCCCCGCCAGCATGGATCAGTTGCCGATGCGCGCTTCAGAGGAAGGACTGTCGACGCGGGCGCTTTCTTCCAGGTCGCCGGCCAGCGGCGACTCTTCGCGCAGCGCGACGCCAGGCTGATAAAGCCCGAACTGCAAAAAGTCTTCGGGATTCATCGCTACGCTCATGAAGCGAACTTCAAAATGCACGTGCGGACCGGTCGATCGTCCGGTGCTGCCGGACAAGGCGATAATCTGGCCGCGTTTCACCTGCTCGCCGGCTTTAAGCATAACGCGCGTGTTATGACCGTAAACGGACACAAGCCCGCCGCGATGCAGAATCTGTATCGACTGACCGAGCGCGCCGCCCCAACCGGAAGAAATCACAACGCCGTCATCGGCCGCAACGACCACCGTATTGGGCGGACAGGCCAGGTCGAGACCGGTATGCATGCCGCCGCGGCGCGGCCCGTAACGCGAGCTGTAGCGCGGTTCTTCCACCGGCCAGAGCATCTTGCGCGGATCAATTTCGATTTCACGCCGGCCCTTGCCTTCCGAAACGTAGCGATCATAAACTTCCATGCCCATGGGGACAAAGAGCATGCCGCCGGACAGACTGCCGTCGTTCAACTCGCGAATCTGCTCCACCGTCACGCCAAAGCGCGCGGCGATAGCGCTGGCCGGCTCGCCGCCCGGGCTCACCCACTGGCCCAGGCGCCCGCGAAAGGTTTGAATGTGCTCGTTATCGATGAAAACGGAGATCAGATTGGGTTTGCCGGGGTCGCTTTCGGCGGCGCTGCTTTCCGCGGAGGCCTCCAGGCCGACCGTGAGGCCCAGAAGCAGGACCAATAGGCCCGCAAGAGCGCGCCAGGGACGAGTATGCGGGAAACGGAAGGTTTCCACGTTGCGAGAAGGGGTTTTTACTGGCATCACAGGGACTTAATTCGCCGAAATTGTTAAAACTGGCGGCCGTCAGGCGGAAATCCGAACCTCAAGTTCAGGATTTTCGTCTTATCTCCCGCGGGCGTATTATCTTTCAATAAGTTTTCCCGCGTATCCAGGTCCGATCGACGCGCGTGCTTGTACTATCGGCGCCCTGAGACTGCGAGTATAGTCGCTCGGCCGTGCGGACTTATGTCGTTTTGCCGCGGAAAGCTTTCTTTGCGTGAAGGGATTTGACACCCACGCGCCGGATGCGGCTGGCTTACGAATCGCCGCAACCCCGGGCACGGGCGCTCGCGCGGCGGAACCGCATGGCCGACGCGATCACGATAGGCTCCTACGACCGTCGCACGGCTGAAACCGTTCAACACGCGCTGCGTACTGCGCTTGCGGACTCCTGGTTGGCGAGCTACTCCGAACAGATCTTTCACATTTGCGATGAGCTGATCAAAAATGCGCTTAAGTCGAACTATAAGTTTCTCTTGATCTGGCGCTACACGCGCGAACGCCTGCTCGAAGCGCATCCGGACTTCAGCGCCAGCGACGCCGACGAATGGCTGCGCGAAGTGTTTTATTCCGGTGAAAACGATTTGATCGAGCGGCACGTATCGCGACTGCCGGCGCGCCACTCGCTCGGCGCGGAATTGCGCCGCTTGCTGGATCTGGAGAACCTGTTTCTGGAGCGGGTCGCGGAAGGCGCGCTCGCGCCGTTGCCGCCGACCGAACTCTATCCGGAAACCGGCGCGGAGTTGGGCCCGCTCTACGCGATCAAGAACCTCGCCCGCCAGTTGCAGGTGCAGGTGCATTTTCGCATTGAACGCTCGCTGGACCAGGCGCTGATCACCGTGGCGAACGATTCGCCCATTCTCGAAGAAGACTTTTTGCGCATCCGGCAGGTGCGCCGTAAGTTTCGCACGTATTGCGAAGAAGAACGCGTCGATGAGTTTTTTATTGAAAACCTGGACACGAGCGGCGGCGGTCATGGTCTCGGCTACGCCATTATGGACGCAATACTCCTGGAGTTAAATCTTGATCCGGATCACAGTCTGTACCTGATTTCGGCCAGTCGCACCATGGTGCTTCTGGCGCTGCCGCTGACTCGACCGGCGGCGCGGGCGCTTTAATGAATCTGTCGCCGCACCGCCCGCGTCCCAACCGGACGCACAGACTCAGACTCCCATTCCGGCTCGGAATCTTCCTGACAATTGCGTCCGCGTTTGCAGCGCTGACTGCGCTCGCCTGCGCTCCGAACCAAAGCACAATGCAACAACAATACGATCTCGTCAGCGGCGGTTTCTCCGCGCTGTTCAAGGTGGACGAAATTCGGGCGGACGACTTGATCGCAGGCCTGCGAACGCAAGCGCCCATTTTACTGGTCGATGTACGCACCAGCGCGGAACAAAGCGTCTCGCGCCTGCCCGGCGCAATCCTCGCCGATCCGGCCGAAAATATTTATGCGCGTGCGGAAGTGCGGAATTTCCTCGCGTCCCACGGCGCCGCTCCCGACGCTCGCCTCGTCGTCTATTGCGCGGGCGGCTACCGCTCCGGTCGCTCCATTGCGCGCGACGCGCCTGAAACTCTTCTTTCGTCCGGCGCGCGCGTATTAAATTTACGCGGCGGCATTATCGCGTACGCTAATGCGGGCGGCGCGCTTGTGGACGCCAGCGGGCGCGCCACCCGGCGCGTGCACGGGTATAATTCAACCTGGGCGGCTTACATCGCGCCGCCCCTGGAGGCAGTCCTTGAACCCCCCGTTCCTTGATAAAAGCGCGCTGCGTTTCCCCTCGCAGGATCATCAGATTTTCCTGAATCACTGCGGCGTTTCGCCTATGTATCCCGGCGCAGTCGAAGCGGCCCATGCCTGGAACCGCGCCCAGATGGAGCGCGGCATCGGCGTGTTTTTCGAACTGCCCGATCCGGTGCGCGAGTTGCACGCCGAGCTGGGCCGCTTGCTGGATGTTCCCGCCGCTGATTGCTCCTTTGTGCGCAATACCGCAGAGGCCCTGTCCATGATTGCGAACGGGCTGCGCCTGCAAGCCGGCGACGCAATCGTCAGCTACGTCCACGAATATCCTTCCAACCATTATCCCTGGCTTTTACAAAAATCGCGCGGCGTGGAACTGCGCCTCTTGAGCGACGTCGATCCTGGCGCTGGCCAGGAACTGCCCGCCGGCCGGCCGCGCGCGTGGTCGCTGGAAGAGCTGGATCGCCTGCTGGACGGACGCACAAAAGTCGTCGCCGTCAGTCATGTGCAGTTTACGAGCGGTTTTGCCGCGGACCTGAAAGCGGCCGGCGCACTGTGCCGCGAGCGGGGTGCATTTTTGATTATCGATGCAGCTCAGAGCCTGGGCGCGCTGGAGCTGCGCCCGATCGAACACGCCGTCGACGCCGTCGCCGCGTCCGGTTGGAAGTGGCTGCTCGGCCCAATTGGCACGGGCGCGCTTTATACCAGCCCGCGCCTGCGCGAAGCCATGGAGTATACAATGGCCGGCGCGGATTTGATGCAGCAGGGCGAGGATTATTTGAATCACGCCTGGACGCCCCACGACGACGGCCGGCGCTTCGAATACTCCACGGCGCATATGGCTTCGGCGCGCGCACTGGCGACCTGCCTGCGCGATCTGTTCAATCACTACGGGCCGGCCGTAATTCAACGGGAAAACGCGCGCCTGCGAGCCAAACTTCTGGCCGGTCTGGATTTGGCGCGCTTTCGTCCGGTGCGCTTTGCAGCCGAAAACTCAGCCGGAATTCAGAGTTTCTTAACCGACGAAGATCCGCAGTTACTGATGCGCGCGGCGGCCGGGCGCGGCCTGGTTATTTCCGCGCGGGGCGGATATTTGCGCATCGCGCCGCACTTTTACAACACGGACGAAGAGATTGAACGCGCCGTGCAGATATTAAACGCGCTCTGAATCGATGCAGCTGCCGGCGCAGAATCTACCAGTGCTCCGGGGCCTCGAGGCAACGAGCGCAGGACAGGCGTCCGCTGACGCCTACAAGTGCGCCGTCTCTCAGCGCCAGAGCCATCCACGCCTCAGGGAAAGGCGGCGCATGCGGCGCTGTTACCTGGTGTTTGTGCGTGAATCGGAAGCGCCCGTAATACTTCGGGTCGCCGAGCACGAAGACCGCGTCCGCACCGCGCGCCCGGAGAGCGGCCAGTCCGTATTCCGCCAGTTCCCGGCCCGCGCCCTGACCTTGAAAAGGCGCGGCCACGGCAAGCGGCGCCAGAATAAAGGCCGCGAGATTGTCGCAGCCGGCGATGCGCACGGTGCTGAAGATAACGCTGCCAATCAGTTCGCCGTCCCTTTCGGCAACCCATGCCAGCACAGGCCGCGCGGTTTCATCGATCAGGAGATCCTGTGCGAGCTGCGCCACGGCCGCCCCTTCCGGATCGCCAAAGGCGTCCCGGTGCAATTTTCCAATCCTTTCCGAATCCCGGTAATCCGCCGCTCGTATCATCATCATCGCTCATACCGTCCGACAAATGCGCCCGGAATAGAAGTTACGGAATCTATTCTTCGCCATCGGCAAAGCGCTCGCCGTGGACAAAGCGCGGCGCGGTCCGCACGCCGTTGCGCCGCACTTCGAAATGCAGATGCGGGCCCGTAGCGCGACCGGTAGCGCCGACCAGTCCCACAGTTTCGCCGGTTTCCACGCGTTGTCCTACGCGCACTTTGATCTGCGAGAGATGACCGTAATAGGTTTGATAATTCAAATCATGTTCAATCACGACCAGATTGCCGTACCCGCGCACATACTGCGCGCGCACCACGCGCCCCGCGCGGCTGGCCAGGGCCGGAGTTCCCGCCGGCGCGGCGAGATCCACGCCGCCATGAAAGGTGCGCCGACGCGTGAAGGGATCCGTGCGCATGCCAAAGCCGCTGGACACGCGGGCGCTCGGCAATGGCGAGGCGAAACCGTCGCCGCGAAAATATTCGAGTTCCAGTTCCGTAAAGCGCCGGCCCGGCAAAAACCAGCGCTCGCCGTGCGCTTGAAGCTCATCGGGTTTCATGTTGTAACGGCCGGCCACCCGCGCCCGATCGCCGCCTTCGATAAAAACTCCGCGCGCATTTGGTATTAACAGAGTCTCGCCGGCGCCGATGGCGTTTGGATGGATCACTCGATTCAGACTGGCAAGCGTGTCCGGATCCTGCGAAACGCGCGCCACAATCTGAAAGAAGTTCTCACCGGGCTTAACGCGATACTGGTAAAAGCGCAAAGGGCGCGCCAGATCTCCGGAGCGCGCTGTCGAACGAAGGTTGGCGGCAATATCCGCGCGCAGCTCCGACAGGCGCGGATTATCGTTGGAAAGATCCGTCAGCACGAGGGCGGTCTCAGACGCGAGCGCCCCGTTGGAGGCGAAGATCGCGAGCGCGCTCGCCGCGAGCGCCGCACGCAAACCAGGCGGCGCAGGTCTGCAAATTCGAAGTCGCATGGCGGAACCGTTTTAAATATCGTTTCCCCGCGAAATAAATTGACCGATTTTCGAGGCCCGACCCAGCTTCCGGACTCATGCGGCGCAGCGTACTCGCAGTCTTATGCCTGGCGGCGAGTTTTGTATTTCTTCAGGCCGCCCACCGTGCCGCCTCCCGCTGGCTCCCGGGCGACGCGCTGGACCGGCGCGTCACGCTCATTCCAGCGCTGCTCGATCGGGGACTGTATGGCCTGGTCTTTTGCGGCGGCGGCCTGCTTTTGATCGGGCGCCTGCGCCGGACCGATGACGAAAGACCCGCGCTCTGGCTGCGCGGCGACGGCGGACGAATCCTGCCGCTGGCCGCGGCGATCGGCGGCGGACTGGCCCTCTATCTCGCGGCTGAACTCGTCGCGCGCCTCGCATTGCCGACCGAGTCGGCCTTGCACCAGAGCCTGCGCGCGAACCTCGGCGACGCAAAGGGTCTGGCGCTTCAGCTGTTCTGCTCCGCCCTGTTAACGCCGATTTTCGAGGAAATCTTTTATCGCGGCCTGCTGCAGAATGCGCTCGCAAATTGGACGGCGGCGCCCCTGGCGCTCGCCATTTCAGCCGCGCTCTTTGCCGCAGCGCATCCCCTGTCGGCGCTGCCGGTCCTCGCTCTGGCCGGCCTCTGCTTCGGCATTTTATTCTGGCGTTTCGGCCTTGCGTCGTCGATTCTGGCCCACGCGACCTACAACGCTTTAATTCTGCTTTCCGCCGGCGCTTATCTGCCGTCGCTCTTCGAGCCAGGCGTGAGGCAGTGACTCAGCGATCCGCTTCAGCTCCCATGAACCCTGACCGTACTCCGACCATCTCCGTAACCCGCAGCGCGCGCGCTGGCCGCAGCTCAGCGCGATGCGCTTCACTCAAGTCGACGCCGGCGTTGACGCTCCTGCTGAGCCTGCTGATTTCTGCGCCGCTTGCAGCCCAGAGCGCGCGGTCCTACGAAAGCGCGCTGAACGTCGAACAGGCGCGCGCGGAGGCGGAACGTATTCTGAACAAAATCGATCCCGGCGCCTTTAATCCGGAACCCAACACGGAGGGCTTTGTCTGGCGCTTTGACAGTCAGCTATTGTCCGCGTTCAGTTACGGCATTTTTGGCGGCGTCGTTTCGGCGCGCAATCCGCGGACCGTATTGCGCATCGAGGGCGCAGCGGGCGATGTGCGGATTCTGGCGCGCATTATGGAGCAGGAGAACCTGATTCCAGCCGGCAGCACGCTTTTTCCGGGACGCGAGCCGGTCGCCCTGGAAGAAAAATCCCACTTGAGCGCGCAGAGTCTGAACCTCCTCGCGCCGTGGCTGGGCGTGCTCTACACTTCGTGGGACTCGCCGCGGCTCACGCGCGGCCAGACCTGGTTTCGCTTCCTGGGCTACTTCTTCCTGGACGCTGTGTTGATCAGCGCCGCCGGAACCAACTTTTACCAGGAAAGTTTTGATACTTCCAAACGCGGCGGCGCAGTGGCGGCCGCCGTGCTGATTCCGCGCATGCTGGGCGCGTGGCAGGCGGCGGACTTAATCCGCGGTCACAATCGCCTGGCAGAGTTGAAATACACCTTCTATATAGACTAGGCTTGCTCCGGCATGCGCCCAGCCGCCCGCTCCCCTTTGCTCCTTGCCGCCGCGGTGAGCGCCGTTGTGCATGGCGCGTTGGTCTGGACGTTTTATGGCGGCAGTTTGCGGCCGCAATCCGCGCGTCTTTACGAACTGCAATTGAGTCCGGGCTTCGCGGTCACGCCGGGCGCCGGCGCCAGCGCGCGCGAACGCATGCCCGATCCTGATCCCGCTGCCCCGCCGGCGGCGCCGCACGGCGAGTCCGGCGCGAGCGGCGCGCTTACGCGCTCGATATCGGATCTGACCTTGTCAATCCCGTATCCCCAACTCGCGCGCAGCATGAATCTGGAAGGCCGCGCCCTGATTCATTGCCAACTCGCACCCGACGGGCGCGTGTTGGACGCGCACGTTGCGGAGAGTTCCGGCCACCGCGTGCTCGACCAGGCCGCGTTGCGCGCCGTGCGCGCGTGGCGCTTTCCCGCTGCGGCGCCGCAGAATCTCGCCATACCGATCGAGTTTCGCCTGCGCCCCCGCGGAGCCGCGCTGTGAGCGGGGTCGCCGGATCATGACCGCCCGCCTGCGTCACGAAGGCGCCAAAGTGCGCATTTTCGTGGAGGACAATCATCTGCTCGTCGTCGAGAAGCCGCCGGGCCTGCTCTCTCAGGCCGACGCCAGCGGCGCGCCGGATCTCCTGACGCTTGCAAAAGCTTACATTAAAGAAAAATACGCAAAGCCCGGCGAGGTCTTTCTGGCTCTGGTGCATCGCCTGGATCGCTCGGTGGGCGGTCCCATGGTCTTCGCCCGAACCTCCAAAGCGGCCGCACGCCTCTCGGAGCAATTTCGCGAGCGGACGGTGCGCAAGATTTACCAGGCGCTTGTGGAAGGCGCGCTGCAGCCGCCGCAGGGCGGGATTGTCGGCTACATGAAAAAAAACGAAGCGACGCGTTCAGCCGAGGCCGCGACAGTCGGCGAACCCGGGGCGCAAAAAGCGGAACTCGAATACGCAACGCTCTGGTCGAGTCCGGCGAACGCCGCGCGACTCGCGCCGCTGCCCGGCTCGCGCGGCCGCCTTCCCGGCGCGATAAGCTGCGTGGAAATCGGCCTCGAAACGGGTCGCTTTCATCAAATTCGCTTCCAACTTGCCAGTCGCGGCGCGCCGATACTTGGCGATCGCAAATACGGCGCGCAATGCGCATTGTCCGGGACAAATCTCGCCCTCTGGTGCGTGCGTCTGGAGTTCGAACATCCGGTGGGACATAACCGCATTTGCATCGATAGCGCGCCGCCTGACGAGTTTCGCGCAGCTTCACCGGCGAGTCGCCAGTAGCGGAAGGCGCGATGGAGAAGTTTAACAAGTCACAGAATAATCAGTTCTCCGATCGTGCGTTTGCCTTGTGTAATTGTTTAGTTTATTTATCTAACGAGTCTGCGCGCATAAAAGAGTTGCAGCTTTGTCGGACCTTTGCTTTGTATAAATTAAGCGATCGGCATGGACGAAACGTTTGTTTCAAACATCGAATTCACGGGACTCGGCGCGGTGCGCGATCCCATGAAGGCGCATCGCGAGCGAGCGCTTTTGCTCTGGCGCGTGCTCGCCCGGCAGCCGGAGGTGCGCTCCGGCATGGTGCGCGTGCACCGCGATCCATTTTTACGCTCGATACTCAATGATCCGCAAAGCGGTCTGGCCGGAGACGAACGCGTGTTTCGCGCGCGTCTCAAACAACTGTTATTTGGAGCGTCCCCGGATGCGCCGGTTCATCCGGACACGCTCACGCTGCGCGTCTACATTCAGCTGGAAAAAGAGCTGAGCTACGCTCAGGGTCGCCGGGATCAATTCAGCTTCGACATCATGTTCCAGACGATCGAACTATTGAGTCTGGGAAAAACTGCGCAGGAAGCGGAATTGCGGATTCGCTCCATCGGCATGCGCGACGGCGATCCGCTGGCGACTCTGGATCGCGACCGCCTCTTGCTGTATTTTCGCGTCTACAACTTCGCCGCCGATCGCATCCAGCGCACCGGCCCGATCCGCACGATCCTGGAAAAACGCGAGCAGATTGTCGACGAAACGGCGCACGCCTTTCCGGAAACGCCGCTATCCGCAATCGACAGCATGTTCCGCTACTGCCTCGCCCAGATATTGCTATCCCGAAAGTTCATATGCGGCCAGCTCATTGAGTTGTGGGCGGAAGAATACGGCTTTGACGGCGATGCGGTACTGCGCGTGCAGAAGTTCATTCCCGAACAGTGTTCGCTGCTGGAGTTTCGTGCACGCTACGCGCGCGGCATACAATCGATGCGCAGCGGCGGCGCGGACGATCTGGACATTTTCTACCTGCGCACCCTCGCCAACTACTTCACGTCCTGGGTCATGAACGTTTCGGAAAAGCTGCCCGCCTGAGCCGCCCGGCAGGCGTCCGGCCGCCCCGCTACCGGGCCGATCCGTCCGGTCGGCGCTGCGCCGCGCGCCCCGCCGACGCATGCTCATCCGGAATCCGGGCCAAAAATCCGGCTTGCGTTGCGGGCGCCCCGAGCGCAGCTTTCACCCTCACTCCGCCCCCGAGGGTTCGCTCCGCTATGGAACCGTTTGTACCGCCGCAATTCAGTCTGCCCCTTGCGTGGACTGTCGATTTGCTTTTGCCCGTGCTGCTGAAAGGCGTGCAGAATATCGATGAGGTCGTGATCCAGCCCGAGGACCGGCGCATGCTGCGCTCCCTGCGCGATGAACGCGTCCTGTTTTTCACCAATCATCCCACGACGGCCGAACCGCCTATCGCTTACCACATCGGGAATCTGATCGGATCGCGCTTTAAATACATGGCCTCGCGACAGGTCTTTGATTGGAATTGGGGCGCCGTCGGGCGCGTCATCTCGAACCTGGGCGCTTTCTCCGTTATCGCTGGCATTAACGACCGCGAGAGCTTCAAGGCCGTGCGCGAAATCCTCGCCGCCCCATCCGGCAAGTTGGTGCTGTTTCCCGAAGGCGAACCGACCAGCGGCGAAAATGACAACTTGATGCCCTTCCAGCCAGGCGCGGCGCAGTTGAGTTTCTGGGCGCTCGACGACGCGCGCAAGCTCGATCCTGCGGCGGACATCGTGGTGCTGCCGGGCTTTATAAAATATGTGTTTCGCGGTTCCGACTTTGAGCTCCGCGACAAACTGGGCGCCGCGGTCGGCAAACTGGAAGACCGGCTCGACATTCATCCGGGCGACAAGAATCTGCTGCGTCGCTTTCTGACAATTGGCCGGCGCCTGCTGGAGGAAGCGGAAGCGGAATACAAGCTCGCGCCCGGGGCGCAACGGGACTTTGACTATCGCATTGGACGCGTGCGCCACGCCATCCTGGACAATGTCGCAGATCGACTCGGGGTGCAGGGCTACGAGCGCGATGCGGACGCGATTATGAAACTGCGCCGGCTCTTTGCAGTCATGGAGATGATCATGATTGACTATCCGGACCCTAAACTGCCGCGCCTGAGCGCGGACGAAAAGGCCTGGGCGCATCGCGAACTGATCAAAGCTTTCGACTTTATCGTGATCAAGAAAGACTACCTGGTCTCGCGCCCCACGGCCGAGCGCTTTTATGAATGGTTGGCGCGCTTTGAATCTTATGTTTACGGCAAGACTCCGCGCGCCCTGGGCGGCGAACCCCCGCCAATGGCGCGTAAAGCGCACGTGAGTTTTGCGCGTCCCTTTAAGGTCAGCGAGTACTGGAACGCTACCGACAAGTCAAAACGGAAAAGCGGCGTTGAAAAGATGATGAAACGCGTGCAGTCGGATATTCAGACTCTGTTGGACGCCTCGCTGGAACTCACGCAACCCCTGGTGAAGCCCTATGACGTCGGCCCGGATGCGCTGTAATACGCGGATTTTCGCTGCGACGCTTGTCGTCACAACGGGAGTTCTCGCAAACGTCTGCACGTCCCGAACGGCGGACGAACCGGTTCCCGGGTTTTCAGCGGCGACCAACGCGCGTCTTGACGCGTTTTTTCGCGAAACGCAAACGGAACGCGGCCGCAAAATCGCCGTGTTCGACGGCGACGGCACGACCTTCGGCCAGGCGCCGCATTATCTGGCGGATGAGTGCCTGTACGAACACGCTGCAGCGAACCCTGGCCGGAGACCGGAGGTGCTGCGCCGCATGCGCGGAGTAAGCAACGTATCGCTGCCTTATGTTCAGGACCGGGTGCTCTACTTCAGCGGCGAAAATCCGGATTTTTTGCGCAAACTGGGCGAAGACTGTTTTCACCGAAACTATGCGGATAAAATTTATCCGCCTATGCGCGCGCTGGTGGAACGCCTCAAGGCTAACAGCTTCGAGGTCTGGATTGTAACGGCCAGCCCGGAGGCGCTGTATCAGGGATTTCTGAGCCGCGAGTACGCGCTGCCGATCGAGCGCGTCATCGGCGTCAAGTCGATCGTGCATCACGGAAAAATGACGGATCGCATTGTCCAACCGGTTCCCCAGGACGAAGGCAAAATGGAAGCGATCGAAACCTTTATCGGCGTGCGGCCGCTTTTCGCAGCGGGCAACAGCCGCGGCGACCGCGAAATGATCGAATCGAGCCGCGGTCTGCATTTGATTATCAATCCCGACGAACACATTCCGGACGGAGAAACGGAAAGCGTGGCCGACTACGCAAAACGCGCCGGCTGGCTCATTGAACGCATAAGCGACGTCGCGCCGGAAAACTTTCCGCGCGTGTCTTCGCGTCAATTTGGCGTACGCGAAAATCGCGCCCATCCCTGAGCGCGATTTAGAAATTCTGAACAACCGGACAACGTCCGGCTGTTCCTGACTGGTCCGATTTTCGGCGACCTCAGGCCGGGCTGAGATTCGCCGTGCGTTCCGGATAGGCGGCCGAGTACGGCAGCCAGCGGCCGCTGGCCGCATCGAACAGCTTGCAGTGCGCGGTGGAGTGAAGGTAGTCGCGGAACATGCTGTTACGCTCCGCCACGTACGGGCCGTAGTGCTGCTTGATGTCTTCGAGCGCCAGTTTCAGGTTATAAAACGGGATCTTAACCTGCACGTGATGCGGCATGTGAATAAAGATGTCGTGAAAAAAGAAATTCAGGAAACGCGGGATGTGATAGTTGATCGTGCCAAAGAGCTGGCCGTACGCCGGCGTCCATTCGCCGCGACCCTTCCATGGAATCTCGTCGTGAATATGATGCACATACACTGTAAACCCGATGCAATAGTTCCAGAATAAGAAGGGAACCAGCGCCATCTTCGTCCAGAGCCAGAGTCCCGCCGACCAATCAAAGCCGCTCGGAGCGGCGCCGCCCGCATAGATGCATGCGGCGGACACGGCCAGGGCGAATCCGACCACGATCAGCTTGTCGCGCAGCGCGCCCGCCTGCGGCGCAGTGTAAAGCAACATGCCGCGCGCCCAGATTTCATTCATGTAGTAGAGGCCGGCGCCGACGGGCGACCAGTAGATGCGATGCAAAACGCGTTTGAACCAGGACAGCTCACGAAAGGCTTCCGGCGCAACCGGCCGCCAGACAAAGTCCCCTTCGAGCTGAATCGTGTGCCCGTGGTGCACGCGATTATGGCCGTACGACCACTGATTGTAGGCGTGCAGGGACGGAAGCATGGCCGTCTGTCCGACCCACCACGCCAGCCGCTTGTTTTTGAAGAGCGCCCCATGACACGCGTCGTGGCCCACAATAAACAGAGCGCTGATTGCAAAGCCGCTGAGAATCCACAAGGGCGCCACAAGGTACCAAGCGTTGGCAAAATACAGACCGACCATTATGGCCGCGAATACGATCAGATCACGCACGAAGTAGTACAGGCCGCGCCCGGTCGGGTTGGCGTAGGCTTCGGGCGAAATGACATCCCGGATGGACTTCCAGGTCAGGCGCCGGCCGGCAAAGGCCTCCGCTCGCGCATCGTGGCGCGTATCGGGCGATTGAACTGACGCTCCGGTTGGACTGGCATACATGGGGAACCTCCGCAGATGGCCCATGTTGCGCCGCCCCACGCGCCTGTCAATATAACTAACGACGTTAGTTATGACGTGCCGTCAGAAAATTGGGCCGCGCCACGCCGCCGGCCACCGGCGCTTTTTCATTTTTTTGTTGCTCGCGCAACAATCTCAGGAAAAGACAGCTTTGTTGCTCAGGCAACAAAAGGAGATTCAAATGAAACCCAGACTTCTCAGCGCCGCCAGCCTCGCGGCAACCCTGCTGACAGGGGCCTGTCAGACATCGAACCCGACCGCGCCAGACGCCCTGAGTGCGGCGGTGACCGGCTTTTACGCCGCCGGCGACGCCCAGGACGCGGCCGCCCTCGAATTGATCCTGCACCCGCAGTTTCGGGTGCTGGCGCTCGACTATCCGGCGCCCGGACAAACGGGCGTTATTGATCGAGGCCTGTACCTGACTCAGATTCGGGAAAAGAAGTTCGGCGGCGATGTGCGGACGGCGACGATCGAGTCGGTTCAATTTCACGGCGACCGGATCGCAACCGCGCAGGTGAGCGCCAGCGCGCAGCGCTCCGGGCTCAGGTTTCTGGCCAGCATGACTCTGCTGCGCGAGGGCGAGGCCTGGCTGGTGTTACAGGACGCCGTGGTGGTCAAAGCGCCCGAGACTGAGCCAGACGAAAGCTGAAGGCGGCGCGAGGCATGCGCGCGTCGCCGTGGCAACGGCGGCGGTGCGCGCGTTTTTCGCGAAATTATCATCGCGCTGCACGGGCGGCCATAGCTCCGTTTAACCATGGCCGCTCAGGACCCCATCGCCTCGATCGACGACGCGTACGCCTACTACATACGCCGGACTGATCGATTGCTGCGCACCCACTTCTCCCAGCTGATGCGCCAGAGCCGACTGGATCTGAGTCCTGAACAGTGGTTCATTCTGAACCGACTCTATCACTCCGGCCCCCTGAGTCAGATCGAGCTATCGGATCGAACATTTAAAGACCGCGCGAATATCACCCGGCTTGTGGAACGCCTGGAAGCGGCAGGCTGGATCGAACGCGCGCAGGATGCGGAAGACAGGCGCAAACAACTGGCGTCCATCACGCGCGCGGGCGAAAAGATCGTAGAAATGCTGAACCCCGCTATTCTCGCCGCAAGAAAGCGAGTTTACCGCAATCTCACGTCGGCGGATTTTGCAGCGCTTAAACGGATCGCCGCCATACTTGAAGAAAACATCGCGGCTGAAACCTTCGAAGAAGAGGCGACCCAATAAAAAAGCGGCGGATCCGTCATGGGACCCCGCCGCTTTTGCACAGACTCGCTTCGCGTCTTGCGCGAAACCGCCGACGCGATTACTTCTTAGACGCCGCTTCTTTGATCAGACCGGCTGCAATTTCGTTTTTCTGAATCTGGCTGGTGCCTTCGTAGATTTGAAGTATCTTTGCATCGCGGAAATACTTCTCCGCCGGATATTCGCGAGTGTAGCCGTAGCCGCCAAAGATTTGCACGCCGTTTGTCGCAACTTCCATAGCGATGTCCGCCGCGAAACATTTCGCCATGGCGGACGCCTTCGCCGTTTCCTTTGCGCCCATTGCGCAGAGTTTCGCAGCTTTGTATGTAAGCAGTCGCGCCGCTTCGATCTTCATCGCCATTTCCGCCAGCATGTGCTGAATAGCCTGGAAGGAGCAGATCTTCACGCCGAACTGCTCGCGTTCACGAGCATACTGAATTGCGCAATCAAAAGCGCCCTGCGCGGTTCCAACGGCGGAAGCGGCGACGGCCGGACGGGAAAGGTTCAGTGTCTTCAACGCGTGCAGAAAGCCTACGTTTTCCACGCCGCCCACCAGATTGGACGCGGGCACTTCGCAGTCTTCGAAAATCAACTGGCGAGTTTCAGAACAACGAATGCCGAGCTTTTCCTCTTTTTTTCCAAAGCTGAAACCGGGCGTGTCCTTATCGACGACGATGCAGGAGATGCCGCGGGTGCCGCGCTCTTTGTTCGTCATGCAGAATACGGTATAAATATCCGCCTGGCCGGCGCCGGAAATCCACTGCTTGGTTCCGTTCAGTATGTACTTGTCGCCTTTTTTAACGGCGGTGGTCCGCAGGGCCGGCACGTCGGAACCGGCGTTCGGTTCGGTCAGACCAAAAGCGGCGATCTGTTCGCCGGAGGAGAGCGGCGTCAGCCATTTCTTCTTTTGTTCGTCCGTGCCGCCGACTTCGATGGGCAGCGCGCCGAGTTTGGTGGCCAGCATCGCCGTGCCGACGCCCAGACAGCCGTACGCGATTTCTTCCGCTACGATAATGCTTGCCATGAGGCCCATGCCCAGGCCGCCATGCTCCGCTTCAAACAGCGCCTGAAAGATGCCGGCTTCGCGGAACTTCGCAAAGACTTTCCGCGGATATTCATCTTTCTCATCCAGTTCCATACGAACTGGAACAACTTCATTTTTTACAACTTCACGAACCAGATCACGGAGTTGAATCTCGTCTTCCGTAAGGGACAGAATCAGGGGTTGTTCGGTTACTGTGCTCATTCAGGCGCCTCTTGCTATGCTTTCGACTTCTGCGACGTTCGCCGCAGTGTATCATTTATGCGTCACCGCTTTTTTCACAGACTGCGCGCTCACGCCGTGCGGACAAGAAAAATATACCGGCGAGCCTGGACCCCGACGACAATTCGCGCGAAAAGCCGGCGAGCCGACGTCAGGCGTCGGAGCCGTCACCGTTTTCGTCCGGCGACTGCAGCCGTTCGATGCGAAATTGAACTAACTTCTGTCTCACGCGTTTCAGCAGTTCAAAGGCGAAGCCGCCCAGGCGAATGGGCTCGCCGACTTCCGGAAACCGGCCGGTCTTTTCGATCACATAACCCGCGATGCTATTGTAAGTTTCCGACTCGGGAATTGAACCGTCCCCGAAGTATTCATTAAAGTCGGCGATTGCGCAAGAACCCGCGACATGATAGGCGTTTTCTCCAATCTTGACAATTTCATCCTGATCCGGATCTTCCGTAATGTCCTGGATGTCGCCGACGATCTCCTCCAGTATATCTTCCATCGTCAGAAGGCCGGCGGTTCCGCCGTACTCGTCGACCACGATCGCCATATGTATGCGCCGTTTTTGCATTTCCTTCAAGATCTTGTCGATCTTCATGCTTTCGGGGACGTAATACGCCGGGCGGGACAAATCGGTCAGCCCGGCGCGCGGATTGCGCAGCCGCGCGCGCATGAAGTCCTTCACGTGCAAGATGCCGACGATGTGATCCAGGCTTTCGCGAAAAATCGGTACGCGGCTGTAGGGCAGTTCAAGCACGTGATCCAGGTCGGCGCCGGTTGAATCGATATCTACGGCTTCGATGTCCACGCGCGGCGCCATAATTTCACGCGCCGAGGTGTCATTCAGCTCGAACACGTTCTCCATGATTTCATGTTCGCTGCGATCAATGGTGCCGGCCTTGACGCCTTCTTCGAGCATTACGCGAATCTCTTCTTCCAGCAAACGGGTTTCGCTGAAACTGGTGCGGTCTTTGAACAGGCGCAGGACGACGTTGCTGGAAAAAGTAAGAAATACTGTGAAGGCGTAGAAGACGCGCGAGAATACATGCAATGGAAACGCGACGGCCAGCGCAAAGCGTTCCGCATAATGCAAGGCGAGGGACTTCGGGATGAGTTCGCCAAACACCAGCGACAGGTACGAGAGCGTCAGAACCAGGCCCAGCAACGCCGCCTCTTCCGCATATGGCATGAGATCCGGCGGCGTTACGCTTTTCAGCAACGGCATGATATGTCCGATCATGCGTGCGCCGCCGTAGACGGACGCGAGCGTGCCCACCAGCGTGACCCCGATTTGCACAGTGGCGAAAAAGCTATCCGGCACGCTTTTGAGATGCAAGAGCAGTCGCGCGCGCCGATCGCCTTCCTCCGCAAGCGCGAGCAGCCGGCTTTTTTTCACCGAAATTATGGCGATCTCAGATCCGGAGAAGAATCCGTTCAGGAGAACGAGGAAAAAAATGATTAAGAGGTCTGTTGTAAATGGTCCCATGTCCGTTCGAAGATCCCGTCAGCGGGCTTCGCCAGAAATCAATGTCCGCAAAACGGCTGCCGGCCCTGCGGATCAAGTGTCCGGTCTTCGTCGAGAACCCCCGGTGGAAATGCACTGCCCGGGGCCGCGCAGGCTCGCTGGTGCGCGCCTTTGTTCCGCCGGGCGCCGGCTCGTATCCGGCGTATCGAAGATTGCCGCCACAAATGGCCGGCGATGACCAGTACTTTTTTTGGGCCGCTCCGCAGCCGAGGTCCGGGCGCCAGGAAGCTCCGCCGAGAGGAAATAATGGCAGACGAGGGCCGGAGAATTTCAGACCCGGTATTCAGACGGCTGCGCCGCCACGCGGGCCCCGGCGTCCCTGTCGCTTGTGAATCTCGCTGCTCATGATACACGTTAAGAACAACCTCGAGATCGGCCGCATGCGCGATGCCGGCAAACTTGCCGCCGAAGTCCTGGCCGAGACCGGAGCGCGCGTGGCCGCCGGCGTCTCCACCCTGGAGCTGAACGACTTCGCCCATAAATACACGATTCAGCGCGGCGCGGAAAGCGCGCCCCTGAACTACCGCGGCTTTCCCAAAAGCATCTGCACTTCGATCAACCATGTCGTCTGCCATGGCATCCCGAAGAAAGAAGAGACGCTGAAACCCGGCGACATTATCAACCTCGACATCACTGTCCGCTTGAACGGCTACCACGGCGACACCTCGCGTATGTTTACAGTGCCGCCGATCAGCGCCGACGCGCAGAAACTTGTTGAGGACACCGAACGCGCCATGTGGGTCGGGATCGATGCCATCAAACCGACGGGCCGCGTGTCCGATATTGGCGATGCAATCAGCGGCTTTCTGACGCCCCTGGGCTATGGCATAGTGCGCGACCTTACCGGCCACGGAATCGGGCGGAATTTCCACGAGGAACCTACGGTCCCCCACTACAGCCAGAAAACCTACCGCGACCGCTTGCGCCCGGGCATGACCTTCACGGTGGAGCCGATGGTGAATCAGGGAACCTGGGAAGTCGTATTCGACGAAAGCGACGGCTGGACCGTGCGCACCAAAGACGGCCGGCTTTCCGCGCAGTTTGAACACACCTGTCTTGTGACCGCCGACGGCTACGAAATCCTGACCAGGCTGGACGGATGACGCGGAGTTTCAGATTGCGAAGGCTGGCGCGGTTCGCGACGGCGAGCTTGATCGCGCTGATCGCGCTGAGCGCGCTCGCCTGCCCGGGCCGCGTTCGCCTCGACGATACGCGCCTGTCCAGCGAACGTCTGGAGGAATACGGCATCGAACTGGCCGCGCCCTCGGGCTGGAGCCAGGAGCGGGGTGAATTCTTTCATTACACGACGCGCGGGCCGGTGGGCGATTTACCCTTCGCCATGCTCGAATACCGCGGCCTGCAGCGCACGTGGCGCGACAAGGATGGCAAGCGTCAGTACGCCATCGGCTGGTATAAAGCGATCGCGCTGAGTTACCAGGGCTGGCGTTTTCTGTCGCGCAGCACGGATCAGAGCGACGCCGAAGGCGCCTTCCGCTTCGAGGGCGTGTACGTGGCGAATGGTCAGCGCTACTACAAAATTGGCGCGCTGCGCTTTCGGGGCGATCGGGTGCATGCGATCTACTACACGACTCGCGAGAGCGACATTGAGCTCCTGCGCGGCCTCTTTCTCCGGATGGACGCCAGTCACGAGTATTTCCAACCGCGCTCCCGGGGCTGAGTCCCAGGCCTGGCCCCAATCGGCGCCGCCGCGACTCGCGCAGGGTTCGTGAATAATCCGGGTTAAATTCCGGTTGCCCGGGAGCCTTTTTCCCTCAGCGTGGTCGCACGCTGTCGAAATTCAGCGCCTATAGTTCAATGGATAGAGCGCAGGCCTCCGAAGCCTGAAATCGGGGTTCGAATCCCTGTAGGCGCACAATAGCGCATTCGTCATCAAGCAGCCTGACCCCGTCTCCAGATTATGGCGTTGGAAATAGCAAGTTATATTGGCATAGCGCTCGGCGTCATACTCGCCGCGTGGGGCCTCTTTCATCAACTCGTGGTGGGCGGCGCCGTAACGGCATTCCGCAACATATCCGAAACCGAGGCGCGACTTTTCATAATGGGCTGGGTGGCCCAGGGCGCCTTCATGTCTTTTACCGGGTTTTTGCCGGCGGCCCTGCTGTTGTTCTTCGGGCCGCTGTCGGCGCCGGTGCATACGACGCTTTTGCTTTCAAGCCTCGCGCTGATCCTGCTTTCCGCACACGTCTTTCTGACCGGCTTTCATACGCACTTTAAGCCCATCCGCATTGGGGCGGTGCTGCAGATGATCTACGGAGTTTACCTGTTGGTCTTCCTGCTCTTCGCCAATCCGCTCTTCGATTAAGCGCCGCACCCCGCCCCGCTCACTCCCGGCCTGGCCGGCGCGGGCCAAAAAAAAACCCGCAGCCCTGGAGGCCGCGGGTTTTTGTCCGCCTGGCGGACGTTCCGAAACTTACTGCATGTTCTCGTCGGGTTGAGCTTCCGCATCGGAGCCCGGGGCGTCGCTCATGGGAGCGTCGGACTGGGTCGCCGGAGCCGTCTCAGCCGGGCTTTGCTCAGCCGGTTTTTGGGGCTGAACGGGACCTTCTTTCGGCGGGATTACCAGCACCTGGCCCGGACGAATCATGTTCGGATTGGCGCCAATGTTCTCGCGATTCGCTTCGTAGATGCGCGTCCACAGTCGGCCATTGCCGTAGTTTTCCGGGCGGCGGGCGATGCACCAGAGGCAATCCGCCGGGCGCGTGCGGCGCACGGTGTAGTTGCGAAAGTCGCCGCTGCCCGTCGTGGTTTCCGGCTGCGGTTTTTGCTCTTCGCGTACGTTGACGCGAGCGCCGCGGATGTTGGCCGCCAGCAGGCCGGTTTGCTCAAACACAATGTCGCTCAGGCGAATGGCTTCTTCAGAATCGCGAATCGATTCTTCGTGTTTGGCCGCTTCGTTGTTGGCGCGCGCGGAACCCAGGGCTTCGTTGGCGGCGGCCAGTTGCTCGCCAAGGGTCTGCAACTGCGCGGAAGCGTTCTCGATGCGTTGATTGGCGGCCGTATTGATGCGATTGTAGGTGGTGCGCGAACGGCTTACAGAAGCCTCGGCTTTTCTCAGCATTTCTCCGGAATAACCGGCAGCCGCGAGACGCAGAGTTTCCGCCGCGAGGGTCTCGGCTTCTTTGCTCGTGGCCGCGCCCTGTTTCAGTTGGCCGGCTTGAATTTCGCCTTCGGCCTGCGCCAGTTTTCCCTTCGCGGCCGCCAGGGAATCGGCGGCGCTGCGGGCTGCGCCCCAGCTTTCCGCACGTTCAATGGAGCTGCGAACGCCCGACAGCGCGTCGAGCATGTCCTGTTTCTGCGCCAGGGCGGCTGCGGTTGCACGCTCGGCGGCGGCAACTGCGTCCGTGTACTTGCGCGCGGAGGCGCTGTAGGAATCGAGTCCGGATTCAACAGCCCGCGCACGATCGGCGCCCAGGCTCATGCCGGCCGCTTCACTCAGTCCGGTCTGGCCGGCGCTCTCCAGCGTTTTGCCGTCATTATAAAGGGTCTGAGCTGCGCCAAAATCGTTCGGGGCGAGCGTTTCCGCATACGCAACATCGGCGGCCGCGATCGCTTCTTCGGCGGCGCGTTTGCGCTCGGCTACGTTTTGCGGCGCGGCTGCTTCACGGGCGGCAAGGGCCAGCCCGAGAGCCTCAGCCGCTTTCACCTGAGCCGACTTATAGTCGTCGTCCGCCAATTTCTGGTGCGCATCGAGCAGCGCCTGGCGCGCCTGAGCGTACTGCTCGGCGGAGTATTTCTCGGCTTGATCGCCAGCGGCCGCGTCCACCTGCAGGCGAGCTTCGTTGAGCTCCTGCACCGGGATTGCGTCGCCGCAGCGGATGGCGCCGGTCAGGGCCGCGACGACAATAAATAGCGCCGCTCCCTTACGGTTAAGGATGCCGTTCATCTGGTTCCTCCAGTGGTTTTGTAGAACTTCGTCAAAAAAAGACGGGCGTCTGAACGCACGGCCGCACTGTAAACGGGCGGCCCTGCATGACCAGTGAAAATTGCCGGCAGATCCGGCCGCCGGGATGTTTTCGGGAAAAAAGGACGAGCGTGTTCGAGCAGCGTGACGGAAGCGCCGGCTTACTTGAATGCGGCGACAGCGTCCCCTTCCGAATCATAAATCTCAAAGAAGGAAGTGAGCTTGGTGAGCTCAAAAACTTTGCGAACAGAACCGGAAACGTTGATGATCTTGAGGCCGCCCTGATATTTCTTCAGGTTCGACAGGCTCGAGATCAAGGCGCCAATGCCGGACGAGTCAATATACGAGACTCGGTCGAGATTGATGATCACGTTATATTTCTGCTCTTCAATGAGTTTATTGATGAGTTCTTTGATTTCGGGAGCGTTGTACAGGTCGATTTCGCCGTTCACGTCCAGAATGGTAATGTCGTTATTCTCGCGTCTGGAGATTTCCATGCCTGACTAAGACCTTACGGTCCCCCCGGTTCCGCAACTTTTTTCGGAGTTAAGTACAACGGGCTTCCGATTCAGGCCTGTCAACAGAAAAAATCAAGCTTAGAACGGGATTTTTTGCCAGCGCTCGCGGAACTCCCGCCAGGCGCCCGAACGGATCGCTGAACGCATCTTCGCCATAAGATCATGAAAAAAGTGCAAATTATGCAAGCTGGCCATCATCGGTCCGAGCATTTCCTCGGCTTGAAAGAGGTGACGTAAGTAGGCGATTGAGTAGCGGCGGCAGACCCGACACTGGCAATCGGGATCAGGCGCGCTTTCAGAATCGGCGTACTGGCTATTGCGCACGTTCACTTTGCCCCGTGATGTGAACAGTTGACCGTTTCGCGCGTTTCGCGTCGCCAGCACGCAGTCGAACATGTCAAAGCCGTTCTCGACGGCGGCGATCAGATCGGGCGCCGCGCCCACGCCCATCAGGTAGCGCGGTCGCCCCGGATCCAGCAGGGGGCCGATCACATTCAGCATGCCATGCAGGGCTTCGCGCGTTTCGCCCACGGAAAGCCCGCCGACGGCCACGCCGGCGACCGCTGCGGCCTGGATGCGTTCAATTGACTCGCGACGCAGAGCGGGGTCCAGACAACCCTGGGCGATCCCGAAAACTCGCTGGCGCGCCGGATCCAGTCGGCCTTCGTCCGCGCGCCGGGCGTAATGGCGCACTGTCTCGTCGATCCAGCGATGCGTGCGTTCGAGCGACTCGCGCACGCGCTCCGGCGTCGCATCGGCCGGCGGACAATCATCCAGCGGCATCATGATGTTCGAGCCAAAGTCCGTCTGTACGTCGATGACTCGATCCGGCGTAAACAGATGCGCTGATCCGTCCAGATGGCTCTTAAATTCGACCCCCTCGTGTCGGAACTTCACCCGGTCCGCCAGGCTGAAGACCTGATAACCGCCGCTGTCGGTGAGCAGCGCGCCGTCCTCCCAGCCGATCATGCGCGCCAGACCGCCGAGATGTCGAATGCGCTCGGCGCCCGGACGCAGATAGAGGTGGTAGGTGTTGCCAAGAATCAGGCGGTAGCCGATTTCACGGACGTCTTCCAGCCAGACGCCCTTGATCGTCCCGGCCGTGCCGACGGGCATAAAGGCGGGCGTCTCGACGACCACGCCTCCGCCAAAGTCAAGCCGACCGGCGCGAGCCAGGCCGCTCTCAGCGCGCTGAAGTTCCGTAAAGAAGGGCGCAGACATTCGCGGGCAGAATCAGCGCAGTCGGTCCAGAACGCGATCCACTTCCGGTTCGCGACGACCCTCGGAGTACTGGCGGTACAAGGGAACCAGCCGCTCCACAAGGCCCGCCAGCTGATTCAGATATTCGTCTTCCGTGGCGGTCCGACGCGCTTTTGCGCGCAGCTCCAGATACCGCGCGCCATAGTACTGCACGGCCACGGAATACAGAATGGGATCGCGCACGCCGCCATCGAGCAGTTCTTTGAGGAGCTTCGCGGTCGCCTCGTCCGATTCATCGCGCAAGCGGCGCTCCTCGGGGGTCTCTTCCCGGGCGTAGTACTCGCTGCGATAAAACTGCGCGCGCGCGAGCTGGATCTTCAATTCCGGTCCGCTGCGGCCGGCGCGCGCGGCCGCTGCACCCACCTCGATAATCCGGTCCAGATGGCTGGCCAGATTGGCCTCGCGCGAGCTTTCCCGCCGCCGCGTGGAGTACATATAGAAGAGAGCGTTCATGTAATTGTGATAAAAGCCCTGCTCTTCGTAGGCGTAGCGGAAGTTCCCGCGATTCGTCCAGGCCCGCGCGTATTCGCTGAGGGCGCGCACCGGCGTCTCGCCGACGGGAGAATCCAGCGCCATGCGAAAAAATAAATCCCCGAGCGCCGCACTGGCTTCCGGGAGGGCCCGGTCTGCAGACAGCGCCTCGTTGTAGCTGAGGATGGCGCGCTCGTAGTCGCCGCGATTACGATAGTGATCGCCGCGTTTTTTCAACGCATAGGCTCGTTCCAGGTTTTCCGTTTCGAGAGTTCGCGCTACAAACTGCCCTTCGCGCACGCGCAAGAGTATGCCCTTGCCGGTCAGCACCCAACCGTAAAAGGGCGAGTAGAGTATTGACGTGACCTCGATTTCGCCAACGACGAGGCCGTTGCGAAAGCGCTGATGAAAGGGATCCTTATCGATAACGTACAGTTTCTGGCCGACCTGCAGGCCGCGGCGATTCTGCACCTTGACCGTCACCTGATCCAGACGCATGTCGTATCCGGGAAACGGCGAATCGCGGTCGGTCGCCTCAGCTACTTTGGTTTTGCTCTGGATTTCGCCAACGAGTATCATTTGCGTCGGACGAACGGAGCTGTAATTTGAAAAGGCGTAGATCAGCTCGGCGCGCTGAGCGTCCAGCGCCGCGGCGGCCAGAAATACCGCTCCCAAAAGGAAAATGAGTCGAAGATAGCGCACGTCAGAGCCTGGTCGTTTCGATTATCGGCGGCTTTTCCGCGGGCTTGCGGGAAAAAGCGATCGGAAAGGCTTGACTCGCGCCTGAATTCCTTCGTCAAACAAACGGTATTGCGTCGCGCGCCGGCAATTGGCCGGACTGCGCGCCCGACGCCTATGGTAAACCGGAACCGCTGGACGAGACGCCTCCGCATCGCTCTCGTCGCTTGCGCGACCCTCAGCCTCGCCTGCGGGCGGGCGGACGCGCCAGGGGCCGTCGCAGGCGCATTCGACCTGGGCGACGCCCGGGGGCTCGCGCAGCGCAACGCGTCCCTGAGCGGCGTGTGGAACTTTTATCCCGGAGTTTTGCTTTCGCCGGCGGAGCTGGATCAGCAGGGCGTGGCGGCGCGTACGCTGAGCGTGCCTGGCAGCTGGAACGCGGGCTACGAGCGCTACGGCTGCGGCGTCTATCGCCTGCGGATCAATGTCCCCCGTGACCGGCCGCTCGCCCTCTACATTCCGAATGTGCACAGCGCTTACACCCTGTACCTGAACGGCGCCGCGGCCGTGCAGGTGGGCCGGCCGTCTTGCACGGCGGCCGCAGCGCGCGCCCAATTTCGCCCGACGCACGTCGCGATCCCGCCTGGCGCCGGCGTCCTCGATCTGGCCCTGGCAGTCTCCAACCACGAGCATCGCAACGGCGGCTTGTGGAAGGCGCCCCAGCTGGGCCTGGCGAACCGCGTTGAGGCGCAGTGGGATCAGGCCGGCGCTTTCGCGTGGATTCAGTTGGGTCTCTACCTCGGTCTGGCGGTGCTCTTTCTCGCGCTTTACTCCGGCAGCCCGCGCCATCGGGAACTCTTGTTTTTCAGCGCGACCTGTACGCTGGTCGGACTGCGTGCGATCGTTACGGAAAATCGCGCGCTGGTCCAGGTCTGGCCCGAATCTCCGTTTGAATTCGACTACACCCTCGAGTACCTGACTTTTTTTCTCACGCCGGCTGCGTTTACCGCCATGATCGTCAGCATCTTCCCCGCCCGGATGCAGAGTCGGCTTATGCGCGGAACGCTGTATGCGCTCGCGGGAATCGCCGGCCTCCTGACAATCCTCGCGTTGAGCGCCCCGGCCGCAGTTTACACGCAGGCCTTCCCTGCTGGATTGGCCGTGCTGGCGCTGGGTTGGTTGATATCACTCGCCGCGCTGACGCACGCGGCCCTGAATCGCGAGCGAGACGCATTATGGATTCTGGGGGCTGCGCTCGCGCCGCTGGCCGGCGTCGTCAACGACTACCTGCATAACAACAACCTGATTGAAAGCGCCTATCTGGCGACGCCCACGCTCACGGTCTTCTACGTGTTTTTCGCCGCGCTGCTCGGTCTGCGAGTGCGGCGCATCGAAAAAGAGCGCAACGCCATTGCCGCCGAAAACGCCGCGCGAAACGAATTTTTCTCTTCGATGAGCCACGAATTACGCACTCCGCTCAACGCCCTGCTCGGCATGATGCAGCTCCTACAAGAAACGTCGCTCGATCGCGTGCAGCGCGAATATCTCAAGATTATGCAGGGCGGCGGCGAAACTCTGCTGACCCTCGTGAATGAGATCCTGGATCTTGCGCGCCTGGAAGCGGGTCGACTGCAATTAAACGCGGCGCCCTTTGATCTGAGACGCATGCTCGCCGAGAGTCTGGATTTTTTTCGCGGCCAGGCGGCGGCCCGGCGACTGGAACTGCGCCTCGCGCTCGACGCTGATCTGCCGGCCAGCGTGGCGGGCGACGCGTCGCGCATACGCCAGGCGCTGACGAATCTTCTGGGCAACGCGATTAAGTTCACGGACACCGGCGTCGTCACGCTCGAAGCGCGCGCGATAGAACTCGCGGACGACCGGATCCAACTGGAAGCGATCGTCATCGACACGGGGCCGGGCATTCCCCGGGAAAAACACGCCTTGGTCTTTGAGCGCTTTGGACAGGCGAGCGCAGATACTGCGGTCCGTTTTGGCGGCTCCGGCCTGGGCCTGGCGATTTCACGCCGGCTGGCCCGGGCCATGGGCGGCGACATCCTGCTGGAAAGCGAACCCGGCCAGGGCAGTCGCTTCACTTTGCGCCTGCCGCTGCAACGTTCCCGAATGGCGATCGCGGCGCCGGGCGCAGACGAAGCGACGCCGGAGGCGCGCGCGCAGTTCGCCCGGGCGCCTGCGCTGAAAATCCTCGTCGCCGACGACGACCCGGCCGCCCGCCTGCTGATGGAACGTTTTCTCGCCGGCGTGGCGGCGGAACTCACGATCGTAGAAAATGGTCAGGGCGCGATAGATCGCTTTGAACCCGGGCGCTTTGACGTCGTCCTGCTCGACAACCAGATGCCCGACATCAACGGCTTTGATGCAGTGCGGGTGCTGCGCGGAAAAGAACGCGAAGCAGGCGCGCAAGCCGCACGTATGATCGCCGTCACGGCCAGTTGCACCGCCGAAGACGTGGGCCGGGCGCTGGCCGCCGGCTTTGACGCGGTGACGCCGAAGCCCGTGCAAAAGACGCAATTGCTCGAGTCCCTGCGCGCGGCGCTACCGGAAACGCGCGGCGCGACCGCAATTTAGAAACACTTGCCGCGAGACCCGCGGACGAGATCCCTGGGTCCATGAGTCATCCGGGCTATCCCTTCGCCGACATCGAACGGAAGCGGCAAGCGCACTGGGACGAAACACGCGCCTTCCGCACTCCGGAAGATCCTTCGCGCCCCAAATACTACGTGCTGGATATGTTTCCCTATCCGTCCGGGGCCGGCCTTCACGTGGGTCATCCGGAAGGCTACACGGCAACGGATATCATCGCGCGCTACAAGCGCATGTGCGGTTACAATGTTTTGCACCCTATGGGCTGGGACGCCTTTGGCCTGCCCGCAGAACGCTACGCAATGCAGACCGGCATTCATCCGGCCGTCACCACGGAACAGAACATCAACAATTTTCGCCGCCAGCTCAAGTCGCTCGGATTCAGCTATGACTGGGAGCGCGAACTTTCCACCACGCAGCCGGACTACTATCGCTGGACGCAGTGGATTTTCTTAAAATTGTTTAATAGCTGGTTCGATCCGGAGCAAAAAAAGGCGCGCCCGATCGCTGAACTGCCGATTCCGCCGGAGCTGGCCGGAGACGCAAACGCGCGCGAAACGTATGTAAACGCGCGCCGGCTCGCCTATGTGACGGAAGCGCCGGTAAACTGGTGCGCCGAACTGGGCACGGTGCTGGCAAACGAGGAAGTGGAAGAATGGACTTCCAAAGGCTACTCCGTCGAACGCAAGCCGATGCGGCAGTGGATGCTGCGCATCACCGCCTACGCGGAACGTCTGCTCGAGGGCCTGGATCGCCTGGATTGGCCGTCCGGCACCATGGAATTGCAGAAGAACTGGATCGGTCGCTCCGAAGGCGCCGAGATCGAGTTCCCGCTGACCGCGGACGCAGCGGCGCGTGCGGAGTCCGCCGGACTGCCCGCCAGTCTGCGCATTTTCACCACGCGACCGGATACCATTTATGGCGTAACCTACATGGTTATCGCTCCGGAGCATCCGCTGGCTGACGCATTAATTTCCAGCGATCAGAAGTCAGCAGCGGAGGCGTATATTGCGGAAGCGAAACTGAAGTCCGATCTGGATCGTCAGGTGCAGGGCGAAAAAGCGGAAAAAACGGGCGTGTTCACCGGCGGGCACGTGCGCCATCCGCTGAGCGGCGAAGCGATCCCCGTCTGGATCGCCGACTATGTGCTGATGAGTTACGGCACGGGCGCAATTATGGCAGTGCCCGCCCACGACGAACGCGACTTCGCCTTTGCGCGTCGTTTCAAGTTGCCGGTGCGAGTCGTCATTGCACCGACCGCGTCCGGTCCGCGCGAACCTTCCGGCGCCGCGCCCGACGCGCCGACGGACGCCGAACGGCGCGAATCCGAAGCGGCCGGGGCCCGGCTGAAAACCGCCTTCGCCGAAGAGGGCGTCAATGTCTGGTCCGGACCGCTCGACGGCCAGCCCACAAAGGCGGCGATCGGCCGCATGAACGCGCTGCTCGAAGCGCAAAAACTCGGCGTGCGGCGGATCAACTACAAGCTGCGCGATTGGCTGTTTTCCCGCCAGCGTTACTGGGGCGAACCCATCCCGATCAGTTTTGACGAGGCCGGACATTTTGTCGCCGAGTCCGAAGATTCGCTGCCCTTGCTGCTGCCGCCCTCGGATAATTTTCAACCGGCGGCGACCGGCGAGTCGCCCCTGGCCAATCTGCCGGACTGGGTGGCGCACGCGCGCGACGGCAAACAGCTGCGGCGCGAAACGAACACCATGCCGCAATGGGCCGGTAGTTGCTGGTACTATTTGAGATTTATTGATCCAGGCAACTCGGACGCTTTGATCGATCCGGAGAAAGAAGCCTACTGGATGGGCGAAAACGGCGTCGATCTCTACGTTGGCGGATCGGAGCACGCGGTATTACATTTGTTGTACGCGCGTTTCTGGCACAAAGTTCTCTTCGATCTGGGCTACGTCAAGTCGCCGGAACCCTTTCAAAAACTCATCCACCAGGGCCTCATACTCGGCGAAGACGGCGAAAAGATGTCCAAGTCGCGCGGGAACGTGGTGAATCCCGACGAAGTCGTGCGGGAGTACGGCGCGGACGCATTTCGTTTGTTCGAAATGTTTCTGGGCCCGCTCGAGGCGGTTAAACCCTGGTCGTCGCGCGGCATTGAAGGCGTCGCGCGTTTTCTGAGTCGGACCTGGCGCCTGTACACGCAGCGCGAGGGCGAGGCCGACGACGCTGATCGTTCGACTCTGCAGGGAGCGGCGATTGATCCGCGCGTCTACGCCGATATCCCGGAAGACCGTCGCCGGGATGCGGAGCGCGTAATTCACGCCACTATCAAGAAAGTCACCGAAGACATCGAGCGCCTGTCGTTCAACACGGCGATATCGCAGATGATGATCTTTGTGAATGAATTTCTCTCCGAGAAACAACTGGGCCGATTTGGCGCGGAGGCCTTTGTGAAGTTGCTTTCGCCCTTCGCGCCGCATCTGGCTGATGAACTGTGGAGCCTGCTGGGCAATGCGGACTCGCTGGCCAACGTTCCCTGGCCCGCCTACGATCCCCAAAAAATCACAGTCGACGAGATCGAAATCGTGTTTCAGGTGAACGGCAAAGTGCGCGGCCGGGCCCGGGTCGCTCCCGGCGCAGATGACGAGAGCCTTAAAAAGCTCGCGCTCGCCGACCCGGCGATTCAACGCACGCTGCAGGATCAGACGCCGAAGAAAATCATCGTGGTGAAGAATAAGCTGGTAAACATTGTAGTCTGAGTCCGAGGTCGACCCCATGCGCTGGCTATTCCCGCCGATTGAACCTGGCATTGCGCAAATTCTTCAGGCGGAAAGCGATCGCAACCTCGCCGTCATCGCCCTGTTGCGCCTGGGCGGCGCGGCGCTCTGGCTCTCGATGGCGCTGATCGCCGGATACGCCATGGAACAAACGGACTGGCGCGATACAACGCCCGCAGTCGCGCTGTATTTCCTCGCCGCGCTGATTCTGTACGCCGGTCCCCGGCTGCGCCTCTTGCCGCCCGCCCTGCGGCGCTGGTCGACGGCCCTTGCGGATATTCCGCTCATTTTCTGGGCCATGGATCTTTCCCTGCCGGCCAACGCGCATCCGCAGGCGGCGGCGCTGGTAACGGTTTGCCTGTATTTGTTATTCATAATCCCCGCGCCCGCGGGTCTCAGCCTGGGACCGACGGCGCTGGCGAGTTGTTCGGCGTTTGTGTGCTCCGCAATTCTCCTGCACGACGCGGGCGTGAGATTCCCTGCGTGGCTGCCTTCGCTGGCCGCAATATTTGTTCTGGCGGCGGCGTTCAGCGTCGTAGTCTCAAGGCGCCCGCTGGAAATAGCACGGCAATACGCGCTCGCCCAATCCGAGCGCGAACGCCTCGGTCGCTATTTTTCACCGGCGGTCGCGGAACGCATTCTGACCGCGCGTAATCGCGCCACGCAGGGCGAACGTCGGCGCGTAACGGTGCTTTTCGCAGACATTCGCGGCTTTACGGCGGCGGCGGAAAACATGTCGCCCGAGGCCGTGGTGCGCTTGCTGAATGAGTATCTATCGGAAATGACAGCTGAGATTTTCGGACACGGCGGCGTGCTGGATAAGTTCATGGGCGACGGCATCCTGGCGTACTTTGGCGCGCCGCTGGACGCTCCGGACCATGCAAAGCGCGGAGTCGAATGCGCCCTGGCCATGCTGCGCGCACTGGAAATGCTCAATCGCATACGCGTGCGGCGCGGCGAAGCGGAACTGCGCACCGGCATCGGATTACACACGGGCGAGGTAACGCTGGGCGACGTGGGGCCGGAGATTCGCAAGGAATTTACAATCATCGGCGACACAGTGAACCTGGCGTCGCGCATCGAGTCGCTCACCAAAGAAGCCGGCCGCGCGCTCCTGGTCTCAAAAGCGGTATACGACGAATGCCGCGAGCAGTTTGATTGGGAGTCGGCCGGCGAAGCGACGGTGCGCGGTCAGAGCCAGCCGGTTATGCTCTACGCCCCGCGGATGCGCGCGAAGGAAATCTGAATCAATCATGCAGACCATTACAGTATTTTGCGACGGCGCCTCGCGCGGAAATCCCGGTCCGGCGGCCATTGGCGCCGCGTTGCTGGACGAAACAGGCGCCGAAATCGGGGCCGTATCGGAAACCATTGGCGTTGCGACGAATAATGAAGCCGAATATCGCGCCCTTGTCGCGGGCGTTATGCGCGCGATTGAACTCAAACCCGACGCGCCTTGCCGGCTGGAAGTGCGCATGGACTCCGAGCTGGTCGTGCGCCAGATTGAAGGTCGTTACAAAGTAAAAAACGAACGCCTGAAGCCGCTCTACGAAGCCGCGCGCGCCGCGCTCAAAGAATTCGGCGACTGGCGGATTCGACACGTCCCCCGTGCGGAAAATTCGCGTCCGGATGAGCTGGCGAATGCGGCCCTGGACCGCGAAAAAAAATCGCGCGGATAAACCGATGAACTCCGCCGCTCAAACGCCCGCCTGGCGGCGGGACCCGGCCGATCCCGTTGCACGCGGCGAACGGGTATGGCGCGACGCGCTGGCGCTGGCGCTGTTGTTCTTACTGCCGGCCCTGCTGTTTCAGAATTTTAAGCTGCACTGGCGCTGGCCTGGCGCCGTCAGCGGAGACGAACCGCACTATCTCGTGATGGCGACGAGCCTCGCCCACGACTTCGATCTGGCGCTCGAAAACAACTACGCCGCGCAGGATCTGACGCGGGGACGACATCTTTCGCATCTGGTCATCGATCATCACAGCTATCTCGTGCATCCATCGGGCGCGCCCGTGTTGCGCTGGGATCAGGTGTTTGCTGTTGAAAGCGCAAGCGGCGATCCTGACGACTACAAGAACTATCGCATAGTCCGCCGCGCGGAACATAGCGCTCTGGATCTGAGCGTGTTTCGCGAAATCTCGCTGCATCCGCCCGGTTATCCGGCGCTCCTCGCGGCCGTGTTCGCGCCCCTGCTCCGACTGCAACCGGAGTGGTTCGAAACGCCGATGCTCTTGTTTCAGCTGGCGCTGTACGGTTTTGCGCTCGCGCGATTGCGACGCTGGCTTGCAATCGGCTTCTGGCGGACCGCGCTCCTCGGCGCGGCTGCGCCGGCCGCCTATTACAGCTTCAGCTTCTACTCGGAAGGCCTCAGCGCTTCGCTGCTGCTGCTGGCGGTCAGCAGTTATGCGCTGCGCGAAACATGGCGAACCTCGCTCTGCCTGGGGCTGCTCTTTTTCATAAAAGAAGTGAACGGTCCCATACTCGTGTTTTTCGGTCTCGCTGCGCTCCGCCGCGACGGCCTGGCCCAGGCGTTCAAGCTCAGCGTGGCGCCCGTTTTTGCGGCCGCATTTTTTGCGATCCGCTCGTGGCTCGCATTCGGCGAACTGCGCACCTATATTCCGTGGGAAACGACCGCGGACATTCCGGGCGCCTTCTATGAGTTCAGCCTGGGCTGCAACGAAGGCTTGTTGGCCTTTACCCCGGCCCTGCTCGTTGCAGCAGCGGGCTGGTTTCGCATCGCGCGCAGCGAGGCGCCGCTGGCCCTGATTCTTGCCGGGACTTTCGGCTGTCAGGTGCTCATTGCGATTCTGAACGCTCACGGTCCGGCGGGACCGTCCTTTGCGTATCGCGCATTAGTCCCGCACGCGACGCTTTTCCTGCTGGCCGCGTGCGCCTGGCCGCCGCATTTTTCCAGCCGCCGGGCGACGCGCCTGGCCGCGCTGCTTGGTGCAGCGCTTTTAACAGTATCAGCGATTAATTCGCTCTATGGCCTGACCCATCGCTACCGCGGAGATTTTGCGTGCGCGTGCGTGCATGTATTTCTGCCGAGCGCCTCCTATTGCTTGCAGCGCTGAAGCTTGCTTGCGTCGGCGTGTGATGCGCTGCATCCGCGCGCGTTGTGCGCAGCAAAAAACACAAGACAGGATCACAAATCACAGGCGACTTTTTTTTAATTGACTGCCGTATGTGCGCTTGCCCAATTTCGGCGGTGCTTGCGCGGTTCGGGCGTTCGACTCGTCCCCCGTCCCGGCCAAAACATAAATCGCAATTCAGACACCAACCTGGAGGAAAGCTCTCAAATGAAAAAAGTTAAATATTTAGCAGCGCTGCTTGTGTTCGCCGCTGGAACAAGCGCCGCTTATGCGGAAGGCAGTTACATCGGTCTTGCAATCGGCATCCAGTTCGACCTGG
>JAVHPJ010000081.1:0-3109 GCA_036170535.1 Leptospirales bacterium
CGCCGAGCGGCGGCCTTCTGTAGCGGAACCGACCGCGCGCGTCGTCGCCCCGCCCGCCATCCGCGAGCGGATCTTTAATGAAGATCTGCGGCAGGCCGCCGCGGCCGTACTGGAGCATCCAGCGCGCAGCTCGGCCGCCGCGCGTCCGCTCGCCGCACGAGTCGTGAGCGCTGCGACGCCTGCGCCGCCCGCGCCCCCGGCGCCAGCTCAGCGCGAAGTAGGCGAGCCGACCGGACTGCTCGATGATCCGCTATTTCACCCGGGCGCCGCTGCCGAAGACGCCGACGATCTGCGCGGCGAGTTTTTGGGCGAGATTCTTTCTGAATCGGATCTGAATATCGAAGGCGACATTGAGCGGGTACGCCAGGACTCGTTTCCCGTGCGCGCAGATGCGGAACGCACCCCGGACGTCGCTCCGGCGCCGGGCGGCGCGGAAGATCTGCTGCTGGATCTACTGCCGAGCGAAGCTGAATTGGGCGAGTTGGCGCTTTCGCCCTCCATCGCCGCGCGTGCGGCTGAGGCGCGGGAACGCGCCGCCGGTCCTCCGCCTGCGACGCACCTGCCCGCGCAGCCAACGCGAACCCCTCTGGATTTTGATCCCCTGGTTGAGCGAGCGATGGTCGGCGCGGACCCGGCTCTTCAGGGCGCGCTGGACGCCCTGTATGCGGCCGGCGCTTTGCAGGAAGACGACTTTCGTCCCGCTCTGGACTATCTGCTCGGCGTGGGCGGCGCGGACAGCGCGGCCTTGTTGTATTTTGAACCGGAGGCGCAGTCCTATAGACCCTTGCTGGCGCGCCACCTGGACGCGGACACGCGCCGGAATTTTGCGATCGGCGTGGCGGACACGTACATAAATGCGCGGCGGGAGTTGCAGGTAATTCGTCTCGATGACACGCTCAAGCGCGATCGACAGTTTCGAAAGCGTTTCTCCGTGCAGTTCTTTGAAGAGCACGCGGCCCTGATTATCTTTAATTTGCGAACTGTGGGTGCGGACGGCTTCCTGGCCCTCGCATACCGCAGCGCGCCCGCCGAAGATCGCGATCGCCTTAAAGACGCGCTTGCGCGCGCGATCCTGGATCTAGCGCCCCTGTTTGAGCGCTATCGTATGCATCGCTGGACGCGTCGCGTCGTGAGCAACGAAGACTCCATTATGGTCAGCGAGGCGGTCGAAGCTCTCAAATTGGTTTCCCGCAACGGCGGCTTCACCGTACATACGATTCACATCCGTTTTCCGGAATTGTTGGAGCGAGCAGACTGGCGCGCTCGCATTGAGGCTCTGGCGCGGCGGGCCAGCCTGGAACTGGGACCGGACGAACGGCTTTTTGTCAACGGCCCGGATCGGCTGCTCGCCGTCCTGCATCCGGAAAACGCGACGGCCTTTCGCGCAGCTGTTGAAATGGAAGCGCAAGGCATGCAGCTTTCCGCCCTGATAGGCGGGGGCGTCTATCCGGACGAGGGTAAGAACTTCTATAACTACATTGCGCTACCGCCCGAGCTCACTCCGGGCCGGGAGTCTCAGCAACCGTGAGACGGACCGCAGAGCGGCGACGAGCGCTGGGGTTGTTCGCAGGGCTGGCGCTCGCGTGCCTGGCGCTCCGCCCCGCGCTCGCGCAGGCGCCGCCGGCCCGCCTAGAACGCGAAGGGCGCCTGCGCGATCTACAGCGCACCGCCCGCGTACTGCTCGAAAACGGCCGGCTGCGTGACAGCCTGCCGTATCTGCGCCGTCTGGCCGAACTCCAACCCTACGACGAGGTTCAGACCTACCGCCTGGCCCTGGCCTTGCTGTACCAGGACGGCGCGCCCGCGTCTACCGCGTACCAAGCCGACTTACGACAGGCCATCCTGCGCCTGGAAGACTGCGTGGCCCGACAAGTACGGGTCGCCGAGCGCGGCGAAGCATTGGGCCTGCGCCTCTTTCACCTGGGAGTCGCTTACTGGTATGCCGGCGACCTGGGGCGAGCTTACAGCGCCTTTGAACGTAGCCAGCGGGCCGACTTCCTGCGTCTGGACGCACTCTACAATATGTACGCCATCCAGGAAGAACTGGGAAACCCCGGCGAGGCCGCCATGCTGCGCAATCGCTACCTCAAACTGGTCGCCCGCCAGGATTTGGACGACTGAACGCGCCTGCTTTCGGCGATCCAGGCAGGCGGTTGCCAATTTTGGACTTGACACGAACCCTTTTTGCTCCTATCCTTGCTATGGATTAGCAGTCGGAGGCTCCGACTGCTAATTTTGCCGGGGCGGAGACGCCCACGGACCTATCCCTTATGGATCTGGAAGAACATAGCATCAGCCCGCGACAGGGCGAAGTGTTGAAGATGGTGGTGGACTCATATATCCGCCATCAGATGCCCATTTCCAGTCTGTGGATTACCGAGAATCGGGAAATCGGGCTCTCGAGCGCCACTGTGCGTTCGATCTTTGCGGACCTGGAAAACAAAGGTTACCTGTTTTCTCCGCATCGCAGTTCCGGACGCCTGCCGACCGAGCGGGCGTACAGGTACTTCGTCAGTCACCTGGCTCACTCGCCGGTGATTCATGAGGATGATCAGCGCTTGATTCAGTCCGAGTATCTGAAACGAGATTTTCGCATCAGCGAGATGCTGGATGTAACCAGCAAGATTCTGGCGATGCTCACGAACTACGCGGCGGTGGTGCTCGGTCCGGAGCCGGAGCGCGCGGCCCTCAAGCACATCGAGCTGATCGATATGGGCGGCGACGAGGTGCTCGTTATACTTGTGACGCGTTCGGGCGAAGTGTATTCGCGCACCGTGTTTCTCGAAACGCGCATTCCCCAGGACGCGATTCGCCTGATTTCGCGCCAGTTGAACGAGGCCTTCAAAGGCATGGATCTGGCGGAGATGCGCAATCGCCTGCGCGATCCTGTGGCAATAGAACGGTATTCCGAGGCGCGCGGTTATTTGCCTATGATCGCCCGTACGATTGCGGACAACTTTGATTCCGTCAAAGGCGAAGAGGAACTCTATACCTCCGGCGTGGAAAATTTGTACGCTCAGCTGGGCGACCGCGAGCGGCAGCGCCTCAAGGAAATGGGCGGCCTGTTCGACTCCGAGGAATTTGTGCGCGGCATATTCAAGCGCACGAT
>JAVHPJ010000082.1:0-51099 GCA_036170535.1 Leptospirales bacterium
GGCGAGGGTCTGATGCTGCTGATGGCCTGTCTGATACTCGCCGCCCTGTATCGCGTCGGTCGCCAGGGCCTGGAGCGAGCCTGATGCCGCTGACCTTGAATCCGCGCGTCTGGATCGGCCTCGCGGCCGCGTTTGTTGCGCTCACCGTATTTTTTGCGATCTGCTTTTATTTCAGTGTGATATTTCTCGCACTCGCGCTCGGTCTGTGTCTCATTCAACTTGTGAATCGCCTGCGCGGCGATTTTTCGGCGAAGATGGCGCCGTATCACCTTTCCGCGCGCCGCCGGCGCGTCCATGCGACGATCATTGCCACGCTCTGGATTATCTCGGCCGTATACGCCGTCAGCGCCTCCCTGGACGATCTCAACGCGGCCTTCGAGCGCATGCGTCCGGGCGCTTTCAGCTGGCAGTCCTTTTACGATTTGGGCGTGCGGCCGTACGTGCCCCGCGAAATTCGCACCAGCGCGTATTTCCAGGAGATTTTTGGTGCGGCGGGCGAATATCTTACGGCGAGTCTGAAGTCGCGCTTTGCGCTCGCCCCGGCCTTGCTGTTGAATTGTCTTTTGCTCTGGCCGCCCATGTTTTATCAATATTTTGCACGCGGCGGTCACATCTACGGACGCCTGCAGGGGCTGATCCCCGATGAATTTCGCGCCAGTTTTGACATGGCCGCAAGCGATACCGGCCGACAGTTAAGCGGCTACCTGACGGCGGCGGTGATTGAAGCGGTCGTCGTGGGCGCGGTGTGCTGTCTGGGCTTTTACATTGGCGGCGTACGCGGCTGGTTGGCGCTCGGCGTGCTGGCCGGCTTTGCAAATATGGTGCCGATTGTGGGGCCGATTCTGGGCGCAATTTCGCCGGTGATGATTTCGCTGGCCTTGCGCGATCCGACTGCGGCGCTGGCGGCCCTGCTGACGGTGGTCGTTGCGCGCCTCGTAGACGATTGGATTCTGGTGCCCGGCTTTGTCTCGCGCAAGGTTCAGGTGAACCCGATGCTGACGATGCTGCTCTTGCTGATGGGCGCGAGCGCGCTGGGCGCAATTGGCATGGTCTTCGCCGTGCCCGTGTATCTGGTGTATCGCGTGTTGCTGACGGAAACTTACGATGCGCTGGTGCGCATCTATGATCCGGCGCGGATGCGTCGTTCCGACGGCGAACTCGCGTTGGCGGCGTCTTCGGCGGGGGCGCGAAAGGCGCGGACTACGCGGGCGAGCGGCGATCCTGGCGACGCTCAGTCCACGCCGGCGTCGGCGCGCTCCAGATAGCCGATGTAATCGGCGTGCAGGCTGTGAATATACAGGCGCTCGCCGGTTTCCGTCACGCTCGTCGTCTCCGGGTAGGCGCCGGAGGGATCCTGCAAATCCGCCGTAATTTCGCCCGCTTCGTTGAACGCGAAAACGTGTCCGTAGGCCGGCGGCACCGGCAACAAAAACTTCGGCAAACGGATCACCACTTTGCGCAAGAAGGGTCGCGTGGACAGCGAGTCGACCAGCGCGCTGCGCGGCTTCGCCAGTCCGACCCAGTAGCGGCCGTTTTCCCCGCGCATCAGGTTGTCCGGATAGCCGGGCAGGTTCTCCAGAAAGGGGCGTGCGACGCCGCGCTCCGGGCCGGAGAGCGCGATGCGCATTACGCGAAAGCGTCCGGTCTCGCACACGTACAGGAATTCTTCGGCAGAGTCGAGGGCGATGCCATTCGCAAACGACAGACCTTCCGTCAATATCTGCGTGGATTGGTCGCGCGGATCGTAGACCAGTACGCGGCCGGTGGCGCTCGCTTCCAGGATGTCCAGTATGCTCGCCTCGAAGGTTCCGCCCGCGTCGGCGGCGCCAAAGCGTTGCGAGGCGTCGGAAAAATAAATGCGCCCGTCGCGCGCGCCGATGACGGCGTCGGCGTAGAGTATGGGCGAATCGCCAACGCGATCCGTAAGCAGAGTGAGCCCTCCGTCCTGCGCAGCGCTCAAGAGACCTTTATAAGCGTCGGCAATCAGCAAATTTCCGGCTGCGTCGAAGGCGAGTCCGAGGGGCCGGCCGCCCGTGTTGACGAAGACTTCCGGCTCGCTCTCGCTCTTCGGATCCAGGCGTAAAATGGCCCCGGACAGCACCGCGGTGTAGAGCCGGCCGGCGGCGTCGGCGACGATATGCTCCGGGCCATGATTGGCGCCAATTGAAAGTCGTTTGAGATTTTGGAGGCGTTGATTTTGCGCGTGCGGACCCTCGTAGCCCGGCGCCGGCGGCGCCTCCCAGGCGACCGGATCGATCGGCGCAGGCCAGGCAACCAGGTACAGCATAAGGGCGGCCAGCAGGCCAAAAAAAGCGAATTTCCCGAGTCGGCGCGACATGGGCGGAGCCTGGCCTGGACCGGAAGGACGGGCAAGCCCGAATTCATTTTTCCCGGAAGCCTGTTTGCGCGCGCGGGTTTGCGCTTTCCGCGCCGCGTCATGCGGGAAAGCTCGTTCGGGTATGATGCGGGCGGGCAGGCGGCCCTGGCTTTTGTGCTGCGGTGCGGCGGCGCTGTGTACGTTGGCGTTTGCGCCCGCCGCCCGCTTTGCCGATCCGCCGCCCGCGGAGGCGCCCGTCGCGCCAGCGCCGATCGCCGAACCGCCCGCGCTTTCCTTTGAAGTGCGTACGGGCGAGCGCGTCCAGGATTGGTGCGCCCGACTTGCGCGCCAGGGCGTCCTGAGCTGCGCGCGGGTGCGCGCAGCCGCCCGTCGAATGCCCGTCGGCGCCGATCGCTTCCTGCCGGCCCCGACAAATCATCTGCGCCGCTTTGAAGGCGTGTTTACTCCGGGCCGCTACGGGTACCTTCGCGGCGAGTCGACAGAGTCAATCCTGGCGCGGCTGATTGAGCATGCGCGCAGACGCTATGCGGATGCTCCGCCGCGCATACACGGCTTGAGTCTTCGTCAGCGCATGATCCTTGCGAGCATCGTAGAGAAGGAGGCGGCCGCCGGCCGCCAGTACGCGGAGGTTGGCGCGGTGTTTCTGAATCGTCTGGAACGCAACATGCCGCTCGGTTCGTGCCCCACGGTGGAATACGGTCTGGGCTATCACCGCCCCTTTCTCATGGCGGCCGACGTGCGGCGGATGACGCCGTATAACGTGTACCGTCGGCGCGGGCTGCCGCCGACGCCCATCGCTTTTTTTACCGATGACGCCTGGCGCGCAACTGCGACGCGTGCGACGGGAGCGAATCTGTTTTTTGTATACGACTGGACGACCGGCGTCTTGAGCTTTACTGCACGCTACAGCGAACACCAGCGCAATGCGGCGCGCGCCCGGCGCAATTACGTGCGGCGTTTCGGCCTCGCCGCCCTGCAGCGCAAGTACCCGAATCACTATTACGAGTCGCCTTTGCTCGGTCCGGCGAAGCCGCGCATACCCGCGACCTCAGGCGAAGTCGGCATCGCAGGCGCGCCGAACGAGTCGACAACGCCGCTTCAAAGCACGGGTGCGGCGAGCGCCTCAAGGGAATAAACCTTCACCTGGTCTTCCTTGCCGCGAATCTGGATCATGCCTGCGTCGCGGACCATAAAGCCCTCGCGTCCCGCCGCTCGCAGGGTCGCCTCGTCAAGCAGGATGGTGGTGTGCAGCTCCTTGTTCAAGGCTTCCAGGCGCGATGCAAGATTTACTCCGTCGCCCAGCACTGTGTATTCCATGCGGCGATACGAACCCACGTTGCCGGCGAAAATCTCGCCGCTGGCGATGCCGATGCCGATGCCGAGGGGATCGCGCAGGTAGTCCGGACGGGAGTTGTTAAAGATCTCTATATAGTCTCGAATGCGCAGCGCGCAGCTTAATGCGTTGCGGGCGTCATGGTCGGTCGGACTGGGGCAGCCGAAGGTGGCGAGCAGGCCGTCGCCGGTCAGCTTGTTTACCGAGCCCAGGCTGCCAAATACCAGATCCATTACGTCCGTCAGGACCATGCTCAGAAAGTCTGAAAACACTTCCGGATCCAGATGTTCGGCGATGCCGGTGGAATTACGAATGTCGAAAAACAGCATCGAAGCGGGCAGGCGTTGGCCGCCCAGGCGCGGGCTGATTTCTTCGCTCAGGATTTTTTCCACCACGTCCATGGAGAAATAGCGCGACAGCAGCGATTTCTCGCGTTCGAGTTTTTCGTTAAGGCCCTTGAGCGCGCGGCGCGACTTGTAAAGCTCGATCTGATTTTGCAGTTTAGGCGTGAGCTCCGCCATGCGCAGGGGTTTTACGATATAGTCGCTCGCGCCGCTGGAAAGCGCCACGATCATAGTTTCTTCCGAGTTGTCGGCCGACATGATCAGGACCGGCACGTCTTCCGTGGAAGGGCGGCTTGCAATCTCCTGGAGCACCTGCATGCCCGGCATCGACGGCAGATACAGATCCAGCAACACGACCGTGGGGCGAAACTCGTCGAGCATGGCCAGCGCCTCTTCGCCGTTTTCGGCGGCGCGCGACTCATAGCCCATCATGCCCATGTAGTTGCGCAGCAGGCTGCGCTGGTCCGGGTCGTCTTCGATAATCAGGATTCGATCGGGTTGGCTCATATAATTTAATCGCTTACGGACTGCTTGAAGAAGGGATGTTCGCGCAGGCCGTTATAATAGCGTTCGTCGATCTGACTGACAATCTCGCCCGCGTTATAATGCGCGGCGATGCGCGCGCGGCGATCGAGTTCGGCCATGGGCAACAGGAGGCCCATCATTTCTCGCGCGCAGAGACTGGCCAGGGCGGTTATGCGCACGGGATCGCTGACTGCGGCGGTTTCCTCGGCGGCGAACTGGTGGCGAGTCATGATTTCGCGCAGGTCCGGCGGCAGCTTCCAGCGTTCTGCGAGTTCCGCGGCCAGATCCATATGATCGATGCCAAAGGCGCGCTTCTCTTCCTCGCGAAAGTCGAGCCCTTCCTTCTCCGAAAACTCCAGCAAATTGGAATATTTCTGCTCGTGATTGAGCGCGAGCACGGTCATGCCGATTTTGTGCAAAAGCGCGCCGACGAATATTTCTTCGCGCAGCGCCTCGCGCTTGAGCCGGCCGGCCAGATCCTGCGCTGTAAGGGCTGTTGCAATGGGGAACTCGCGGATGTAGCGCTTGAGCACCGGTCCCTTAATATGCACATTCAGACTGCGCGTGCTCAACAGTATGGCAAGGTTCTTTACGGATTTTAAGCCGAGCAGGGTGATTGCATCGCGCAGGGTTTTGACGCTTCCCGAGCGCCCGTAAAAGGACGAATTCGCCACGCGTAAGATTTCCGCGCTCACGCCCTTGTCCGGGGTGATGATCCGTTCCAGGGCGGCGCTGCTGGCCTGCTCGGACATGGGATCAAACTGCATCATCTGGACCGTCACCAGGGAGAGGGGCGGAATCTTGATATCATTCACCGGGTCTTTCATGGCCGCAATCGGTTCTGGGCGCCATGCAAAGCTGCGTCAATTGAAAACGTCGCGACGATTCAGAAGCCCGCGCAGTTTTCACACAAAAAACGCGGACCTTCTCCGTCCTGAATACATTTTACTTGTCCGTTTGGCGTCGGGGGGACGGATTCGGCCATGTCCATGCTCCGGATGCTGATGATTCCGCTGACGGCGACGCTGTTCAGCTGCGCGGTGCTCAAAGCGGAAAATCGGCCGCTGACGGCGTATCTCGATGAACACGCTACGCCGGAATCCGCCGCGGGCCGGGCGGCGCTCGCGCCGCTGGCCTTGCCGGCCGGGCTGGCGACGCTCGCGCTTGACGCCGTTCTGGTGAATCCGCTGCAGCAACTGCCGGACGCTTTAGAAGTGGGCGAGGCGCCCTTTAAGATTGCAGAGGACGCAGGTGCGCTTGAATTGATTCTGTTTCCAATGCGCGTGATTACCGCGCCGGTGCTTTTTGTCGGCGCGTGGATATTCTTATGCACAATACCCGTTTGAACCTCTGGCGTTTTCCTGGCCTGCCGCGCGTATGGTGCGCGGCCGGGCTCTTCAGCCTGACGGCGATTTTTTTGCCGGCCTGCGCGTCTACGGATGTGCATCACCTGGCGCTTACCAACTGGACGGATCGGCATCTTACGCCGGATAATCGCGCCGCGCAGTGGGCGCTGACTCCGATTCTTATTCCCGTCGGCATGGTCACGCTGACGCTGGATAATCTAATCGTTGCGCCGGCGGTGCAGTCAGGCTCGGCGTATGCGCTTACGATTGATTTCTGGCAAGCGAGCCCCGAAGGGTACTATTCCGCCCTGGCGTTTCTGCCGTTTCAGATTGCGCTGACGCCAGTGATTTTCGCGGGCTCCTGGGTCGCGCTGTCGTTTTATGGCGACGAGACGCATTCCGATGCGCCCTGGGGTTGGCCGGAGTGGGGCCGTCAGTGGCGCCGCGATGCAGAGGGTCGTTTGATCGGACCGCCGGAGGCTGCGCGATGAATCGAGTGATACGTACGCTCGGCCTGAGCGCCTCGGTAGCGCTGGCCTGCCAGTGCGGATTTCTTTCCAATCCGCGCGTCAGCAAAGAATATCTGGAGCATGCCATTTCAGATAACGAGGCGGTCTGCCTCGTGACCTGGCCGATTCACGTCGTGGGCCTGCCGGTCGCGGCGCTTGTGGATCAAACGATACGCACCTTTGAGATCGTGCCTGACGCCGGTCGCGACGCCGTGGATTTCTTTCTCATACGCGGCGACGGGAATAACATTATTCTCGAACGCACAATCGCCGCGCCCAAAGCGGTGGTTTCGCCGGTGGTATTCGTCGGCTCGTACATTGCCCGCTGGTTTTTTCCCTTTGGCGAAGATGATCGGCCCTTCTACGATCAACGCGACGACGCCTATGAGGAGCGGCCGTCCGCGCCAGTGCAATCGGAAGATTCGCGGTCCGGCGATCGGCCCGCGGCGCCGCCCGCGCCCGCCGGGTCGGATGTGATTTCGCCGGACCCCTGAGGCGCGCTCGCGTTTCAGGCGTCGTTTTCTGCGAGCACGATCAGTTCATCTGCGGCGCTCAGGACGAGTTTGCGGTCCAGCGGCGGTATCAGGTGCACCCCAAAGTGCGCGTCCGCGTCGCCTTCTTCCGCCGCCAGCTTTACGCCCAGGCAGGTTTCGCCCCGGGCCTGCGCCTGCGCCACGCAATGGGCGAAGGTCGTTTCCGCCGGAAGACTGCTGAAATAGCGATCGGCGCTTTTCAAATACGCCTCTGCGCCTTCCGCGCCGAACAAATCTTCGTAGATGCGCAGCACCTCAGGTTCGAGCGATACCTGCGCCATAATCCGTGAGACAAACTGATTCGAAATCAGAAAGTCGCGCACGCCGGTTTGCAGCACCAGTTCGATGTTGTCGGAGTCCATGACCTCCGTAATCAACTTTGTCGCGACCGGTTCGGACGTCGACGGCAGCGAACGAAAGTACTGGCGCAGTTGCAGCAGCACCGCAATCGAGTCCGCGTCCACTTCTTCGGCAATGCCGCCGTCCGCCGCCAGCAGAATCACGTTATCATAGGTTTCGGGGCGCAGCTTCGTCAAGGTCTCGAAGGAGTGCACGTCGGCTTTGATCAGCTTGAGCCCGAGATTCGGGGCGCTGCGGCGCAGTTCTTCCAGCTGTTCGCGGACGGCGTCGTCCGGATTCGCGAGCACGACATGGACTTCCGAGCCAGGCGCGACGTAGTCGTTGTATTCGCGCAGAATCAACGGCGCCTTAACATTCCAGCCGGACAGCAATTGCCGTTCCGGCCGGCGCTCGTTCGAGGTCGCGGGCAGGGGCGCCCTTTCGGGGATTTTGATCTTACCGGGCTGGAACTTAATCGCCGAGTCGTCCTCGGCGAGAATAATGGCGCGATCCTGGTCCGCCGGGCGGAAATCCGCCGGGGGATTCAAATGAATGCGATCGTCGGCGGTGCGGTAGCCCAGGACCGAACAGCCGGGATAGCTGAACTGGATTTCACCCGCCGGGCGACCGCCCCAGCCGCCGTCCGGCGCGTGAAAGTAAAATTCGCAGCCGTCGAAGCCCACGAGATTCGAATACACCACGGACAGTCCCGAAGTCCGCGAGGTTTGCACCAGCAGTCGCGCGAGTATGGCGTCCTCGTTAATGGCGAGTATTTTTCCGGGCGCTATCGCCTGCGCCAGGCGCCGGTTGCGATCCAGATGAAGTTCGGCCGCGATGGCCGGAATGTTGTTTTCCCCGGAAGCGGCAATCACGGCCATGATCGTCTTGAGCACGCGCGCATCGCCCACGGACTTTTTCTCGCGCGGGTCGGAGCTCAGAGCGTCGTTCAGGATCAGAATCGAGCGCGCGTCGGCGACGGCCATTTTGCGCAGCGCATCGATGCTCGACGGAGAGCCGCTGCGCGTAATGATGCGCGTGGATTTCCGATCTTCAATCCGATCACGGAAGTAATCGTCCATCTCCTCTTTATCCGTTTCGGCGAGGACCGCGACGGCCGCGTCGCGTTCGGACTCGTTGGCGATAATCAGCTCGCGAATGATCTCTACGGTGCGTTCGCGAAAACCGAGAATCAGCGCATGGCCGTTTTCCAGAATGGCGCTCTTGCCCTTGCGCAGGCTGGCCAGCCGCGCTTCAAACTGACTGGTGATAAACGCAACCAGACTGGAGAAAAGCACCAGACCCAATGAGATGGTCGCGATGCCCAGAACCTTGTTAATGGGATTGGCGTCGCCGTCTTCCGCTACGGCGCCGGCGTCGGAAATCTGCAAGAAGGTGCGCCAGAAGTGATCGCGAAAACTCGCCAGGGATTCTTCCGGCAATACCAGCGCTCCAAGCAAGCGCAGGGCGGACATCAGCGCAAACGCCGCAACGAACAATGTGAGCAAGGCCAGGAAGACGGACAGGCCGCCTTTCGCCATAAAGTTATCCACAAAGTAATTCAGGCGCGCGCCAAACGAAGGGGCGCGCGAGCTGCGGGGCGCGTCGGGCATGTCGCACAAAAGCGACGATCAGACGAAAGCCAGCAAGCTCTTTTCGCCGGCGGTCTCTGAAAACAGAACGCCTTTGCGCCAGCGGAGTATTTTCGCTTTACGGACCGGTCCGCGCGGGCGGCCCTGCGCGAATTGCAGCGCGGCCGAGCGCGAAAGCGCCGGATTCGCCGGCCGCGTTCCGGACGCACGAACTTTCAGGAACAACGAGGCGACATGGCGGGACACGAATCATCATCACGCGCGATTTTGTACGCGCTGGCGGCCAATTTCGGGATCGCCGTAGCCAAAGGCGGCGCCGCGTTTTACACGCTGTCCGGCAGCATGCTGGCCGAGGCCATCCACAGTCTGGCGGATTGCGCTAACCAGGGGCTGCTATTTTTGGGTCTCGCCCGCTCGCGTCGCGCGCCGACGGCGGAGTACCCCCTGGGCTTCGGCAAGGCGATCTACGTGTGGAGCTTCATTGTCGCCATCTTGCTTTTCAGCATGGGCGGGCTGTTTTCGCTCTACGAGGGCGTGCACAAAATGCAAGATCCCGAACCCCTGCGGCAGGCGTGGGTGGCGCTTGTGGTGCTGGGAGTCTCGATCGGGCTGGAAACCTTGAGCACGCTCGGCGCGCTGCGCGAGATCAAGAAGCTGCGCGGCGCAACTCCGCTCTGGACCTGGATACGCACCTCGCGCAGCGCGGAACTGGTGGTCATTCTGGGCGAAGATACGGCGGCGCTGCTGGGACTCGTCCTGGCCTTTGTTTTCATCGGCCTGGCTTCGCTGACCGGCAATCCCTTCTGGGACGGACTTGGATCCGCCTCTATCGGCGTGATCCTGCTATTGATCTCCGTGTATCTGGTGATCCACGTAAAAGGCTTGCTGATCGGACGTTCGGCGGAGCCCGAACTGGACCGCCTTTTACGCGCGGAAATCGCCGCCAATCCGGCGATCCACGAAGCGCTGAACGTCATTACCCTGCAATTTGGTCCGGACGTCATGTTTGCGGCGAAGTTGCGCATGGATCCGGCGTTGGACGGCCGCGCAGTGGTAGACGCCATCAATTTACTGGAACGTCGGATCAAAGAAAAAATGCCGACGATTAAGTGGTCCTTTATCGAACCGGATATTGCGGACTGATCAGGCGCCGGGATGCTGGGCCGGCGCCGGTCGGGTGTAACGAATCCACAGTTCGGCGACGGCGTATGTCGTGAGCGGGCCCAGCCAGAAGCTGGTGACCAGATTTAATTCCGCCGACAGCGTACTCGCGTAGAGAAACATCAACGAATACATCCGGATGGCGACAATCATGAGTCCGCCGGCGAAACAACGCAGCATCCACTCGCGATGCGCTGCAAATCGCCGGGCCCGTACGGCGCGATAGGCCAGGATCCCGGACACGGAAATGTAAGCCCCCATCAGAAAAATAGGGATCGAAGAAGCCAGGCCGACGAAGCCCGCCCGAACCGTGAAATAAAGCCCGCTCCCGACGGCGAGCGCTGACAATAGCAGGAACAGGCGGCCATTCCAACGGTGCAGAACCGGCTGGCGCGCACGCAAACGACGCACAAATTGCAGCGGACCAATCATGAAATAAATCGCGCCGAACACGCGGTGGATAAAATCGGCGACGACGTGTTGCGCGAGACGATCGATCTGCGGCGTATAATCGCCGTAGAGCAGAGCCGCCGCCTGCATGTGCAGTTCATGCGAAAGTAAATAGGGCGCCAGAGACGAGCCAATGCCAATCAAGCACATCAGGACGATCAGACAGTTCAGGCCGAGCTCAATGCGTTTACGGGAAATCATGATTCAGGCTCGTAAAAATTACGCAAGGGGCGCGCAGGGCAAGCATTTTTGGCCCGCCGACGCAGGCCCGGGAGCTTGCGCGAGACTGAACAGCATTGTTAAAACTGGATCGGCGTGCAAAAAAAAGCCCGACCTGCGCCGGGCTTCTGTTGCGCGCGCCGTTCGGACGCGCGGCTGCAGACCGGTCTACTCGGCTGCGCCGGCCGCGTTCACCGGGGGCAGGTTTTCAAGCAGCTCGCTCGATGCGCCGCCGAGTTCCCGCGTTGCGCCGCTTAAATCGGCGACGCTCAGCGAAAGGTTCTGCCCGAGCACGCGAACTTTTACGGCCGCATCGCGGCTGAATATCACGTCGCCCACGCCTGCGGCGTCGCCGATCAGGTAGCTGGTTTGCGTATTCATGGTCAGTCCGGTTACGCGCGCCGGATCAATCTGAATGTTTTCCAGATCCGCAAGGCGAATGGCTTTGCCGCTCAGGCCTGTGAGCTGACCCACGATTACATCGCCGCTTTTCAGGCGAAATGCAAGCTGTCCCTGGGGCGCCGCGCTGGCAGCGCTGCGGTCGCTCACGTAGCCTTGAATTTGCGACCAGCTGAGGCTGCTTGAGCCGTCGCTGTTGCGAATTTTAACTTCGGCATCGGCCGGCAGGCCGGTCAGCACGCTGCCGTTCGCCAGACGCACTACGAAGTTATTCTGAACCCGCTGCAGTGAGGAGATTTCCGCCGCATCGAAGGCCAGCGGACCGCGCACCGTGACGAGTTTCACATTGCCTTCCAGCTTTGCAGTCATCGACTGACCGCCCGTCATTTGAATCGCGCTGCCCGCCGGCTGGACCAGAAAGTCGGCGTAGTAAAAGCGATGTTTGGTCGCGTCGGCGTCGCTGTAATAATCGAGTTCCACGTCGACGCGCGTCACCAGACCCGCGCCATTAAAGCGCAAAGCGTAATATTCCTTGTCCGAGCCGTCGTGGGAAATGGTCTGGACCGGCTGGCTGATGCGCGCCTGCGCCAGTTGCGTCTCCCCATTGTAGACGGTTATCACCGCTGCATCTACAATGTCGCTGTAGATGCGAATGCCCTTGATGCGCTGGGGCGCGGCGAACGTAAAGGTAAAGGTCGGCTTCTCCGGGTCATGGCGCACGTAGGTGGCGATGCTGCCGTCTTTTACGGCGTCGTTAGAGCCCTCGGCCGGGGCGGGAGTGGAAGCGACCGTGATCTGGGCGGCCGACAGCGGCGCACCGAGGTCTGCATACAGGCCAAAATCAGGGGCCGTAGGGTTCGCGGGTCCCGCCTGTGCCGCGAGTGCGCCGCTGAAGAGGACGGCAGCGCCGACCGCAAAGGTTCTTGTGAGTTTCATAAATCCAGTTACCTGCCTTTTCACGTTGGAACGCGCATACATAAGGAGACCGACACTGGTCCGGGCGGGCCGAAGCCGTAAACCAGTAATTCCCCCGGCGCTGCGCGCTCTGCAATGAAATTTGGACGACCGGGCGCCGCGGTCAGTTCTCCGCTTTTCCCCGGTTCCCTGGCGGGTCGCGCCGCCGGGCCGCCTCCGCGCCGCCGCCAGGGCTTTGAATCCGCACCGGGCTGTCGCGAGCCGTCGCGAGACTGACGCGCCAGTTAGCCCGCTCCGCTTGAGCCGCACGTGCGGCGCGGCGGTCGAGTTCGGGCCGCACGTACGATTGCGCCGCGGTTTGTATGTGCGAATCACTCTCAGTACGCGTCGCAGGATTTCATAACGCGATCTTCTCGATCCTCCCGGTTTATTTCGTAGTACTACGGAGTTTTCGTGCGCTGCTTCGCCGGATGAATTGCGCAATTCGCGCATCAGTGTTTTTTTCTGAAACGTGCTTGCCGTCACGCGCACTTCGCAAGCGCGGTCGAAACATACGATGCAGTTTTTCCCCGGAAAAAAGGCTTCGGAGTGATAATTCCGACTGCGAAAGCAGGAAACGCAAACTGTCGTTTGCGCGAACTGCCGGAGCGGAAAAAATAAACGGAAGGCTAACAATGCAGCAAGTCGAGTATGATAACCAGATCGTTCGCGGTTGGGTGATCAGCGGGATTGTGTGGGCGTTCGCAGCGTTGAGCGCAGGCGTATTGATCGCATTTCAAATGGTATATCCCGAGCTGAACGCCGGGCTGCCCTATTTGAGCTTCGGTCGCCTGCGTCCATTGCATACGAATGCAGCGATCTTCGGATTCACTCTCAGTTTGATCTTCGCTACGTTTTATTACGCGTTGCCGCGGTTGCTCAAGACCCCGATGTGGTCGCCGCTGTTGTCGCGTTTGCACCTGATCCTCTACAATCTCACGATTGTTCTCGCGGCGCTTACGCTGCTGGGCGGTTACACGCAAAGCAAGGAATACGCCGAACTCGAGTGGCCGATCGATCTATTGATCGTCGTCTGGTGGGTGATCATGGGCCTCAACGTCTTCGCGACGATTGCGACCCGTAAGGAAAAGCACATCTATGTCGCCATCTGGTTCTGGATTGCGACGATCGTTACGATTGCAGTGCTCTATATTGTCAATAACCTGGCGGTCCCGGCCGGTTTGCTGAAGTCGTATTCGATTTTCTCGGGAACGACGGACGCGAATATTCAGTGGTGGTATGGGCACAATGCGGTCGCATTTGTTCTGACCACGCCGATCCTCGGAATGATGTACTACTATCTTCCGAAGCACACGCGGACGCCGATTTTCAGTCACCGGATTTCGATCATTCACTTCTGGTCCCTGATTTTTATCTACATCTGGGCCGGACCGCACCACCTGCTGTACAGCCCGGTGCCGAACTGGGCGCAGACCCTGGGCATGGTGTTCAGCGTCGCGCTGCTTGCTCCCTCGTGGGGCGGCATGTTAAACGGCTTCCTCACGCTGACTCAGGCGAAAGAAAAAATCCGCACGGACGCCACGCTGAAGTTTCTGTTGGTGGCGCTGACTTTCTACGGCATGTCGACCTTTGAAGGTCCGATGATGTCGATTCGCGCAGTGAACACGATTTCGCACAATACGGACTGGACGATCGGTCATGTGCACGGCGGCGCGCTCGGCTGGGTAGCCGGCATGTGCTTTGTAGCGCTGTACTATCTTGTGCCCCGCCTCTGGAACACAAAACTCCACAGCGAACGTCTGGCCGAAGTGCACTTCTGGCTCGCGACCATCGGCATTCTGCTTTATGTCGTGTCCATGTGGATCTCCGGCGTAACCGAAGGTCTGATGTGGCGCGCAGTGGACGAAACCGGCGTGCTGCAGTATCGCGACAGCTGGATGGAAATCGTCAATGAGCTGTGGTGGTATCGCCTGGCGCGCGCATTGGGCGGGGTGGCGTTCCTTTCAGGTTTCTTTGTGATGCTCTACAACCTGATCAAGACCATCCGGAGCGCGGGTTCTGGTTTCGTGCCCGTGGATTTGCGCGAGTCGGCCGCCTCGGTCGGCGCGGCGAAATAATCAAGGTCAGGAGACGCAACCATGAGTGAAAATCAGGTAGAACCCAAAGACCTTAAGTGGTACGAAAAACTCAGCTCCAAAGTCGATTCGCATGCGTTTCGTTTCACCATCTTCACGACGATCGCCGTTTTGATCGGCGGTCTGGTTGAGATACCGCCCTTCTTTTTGATGGGCGAGGTGAAGCCGATTGCGGCGGTCACGCCCTACAACGCGCTGGAACTGGCCGGTCGCGACGTATATCAGAAGGAAGGCTGCTTCTACTGCCACACGCAGTTGATTCGTCCGTTCAAATGGGAGACTGACCGCTGGGATCGCAATAAGGAGTACGGACCGGAGCCTTACAGCAAAGCGGGCGAGTATGCTTACGATCATCCCTTCTTATGGGGCTCGAAGCGCACCGGACCGGACCTCGCTCACGAGGGCAGTCTGAATCCGAGCGCAGCGTGGCATCGTACGCACTTCATGAATCCGCGCGAAACCAGCCCGGGCTCGATCATGCCGGCTTACCCCTGGCTGTTTGAGAACGCTGTGGACGCTGAACAAACCAAGGCGAACATGCGCGCCCTGCAGTCGATCGGCGTGCCGTACAGCGAAGCTGATATCGCCGCCGCCGATCAAATGCTCGCCGGCAAGACCGAAGGCGACGCGTTGATCGCTTACATGCTGAAGCTGGGACGCGACAGCCGCGTAGGTCCGGCCGCGGCAGCGTCAAACCCGAATGCGCCCGTCGCGCAGGCGGACGAGCGCTGAGGCGCAGAGGTTGTAATGGAAGAATCTCTGATCGGGATTTATAAGGGCCTGCGGCTGCCGCTACTGGGCCTTTCGCTCCTGTTCATCGCCTGGTACGTGTATCGTCCCCGGGCGAAGAAGGAACTGGAGCAAGCGCGCTTTAACATGCTGGACGACGACGTCGATCCGGAACTGGGCGCCTGGTATGAAGCTCAGGAGAAGCGCAAAAATAAAGCGAAAGAGGAGGCGGTCTGATATGGCAAAAAAATTCAACGAGTACCCGGACGACGAAGAAATTCGCGAAGGTCGCGGTTGGCTGCCGACATGGTGGACCGTCATGCTGTGGCTGGGCTTCGCCTACGCGCTGGTCTACGGCGTTTACATGCACGGCGTTGCAGGCTGGTCGCAGGAAAAGCAGTACGCCGACGAAGTGGCGCTCTACGAACAAGAGCACCCGGTCGTGCAGGTCAGCCTGAATGCCGATGGTTCGAATCCCTATCGCGGCGACGCGCAGGCGATCGAACGCGGCATGAAGACTTACCAGGGCGTCTGCGCTGCGTGCCATAAACTGGATATGAGCGGCCTTGTGGGACCGAACCTCAAGGATGCGGCCTGGCTGCACGGCGCGACCGACGCCGCGGTTTTTGACGTGGTCATGAATGGTCGCGTCCAACAGAGCGAGTGAAGCAGAATCCTCCGAAAGGACCCATGCCCCCGCACAAGAACAGTCTTGGAGCGGCGTCAGTCCTGGAAGTAATGGCCTACCTCGCCTCGCAAAACGCTACGCTGAAACCGCAGTAAGCGCGTTTCAGCAAAAGTTAATGCCGAACGCAGGTTCGGCGCACATGTTGATTACAGACCCGTCCGGCGGAGCTTCCGGACGGGTCGCCGACCCCGGCGGCATGTCGGGCGCGGCAAGGAGTGAACGCCATGGTTATCGCAAGACCGATCGAGGGCAAACATCGACGGCTCAAAGACCGGGCGAATCTGGTTCTTTTTGCATTATTTCTCGCACTGCCGTTCATTCGCATCGGCGGCCATCCCTTTGTTCTGTTAGACATACCGGCGCGGAAGTTTCATGTATTCGGCCTGACCATCTGGCCGCAGGAGTTGTATTTTCTGCATCTCTTGCTGCTTTCGCTGGGCCTGATGTTGTTCTTTTTCACCGCCCTTTTCGGGCGCCTGTGGTGCGGCTACGCCTGCCCGCAGACGATCTTCACTGAGGCCTACAACTGGGTCGGCAAGCTGGTCGCCGGCAAGGCTTACGGTCGCCCGACGATGAGTCGCTTTGACTGGGCGAAGGTGGTCGTCGCCTGGCTGGCGCTCTCGTTTTTCTTTTCGTTTGTCTTTGTCGCCTATTTTGTCCCGTTTGAAACTCTGTTTTCGGACGTGATTCGCGGCAATATCTTCCCGCATGCCGGATCGCTCATTCCGTCGTTCTGGGCGGTCGGGCTCGCCGCGTCCACCGGCGTGGCTTTTTTTAATATGCTGTATTTCAGAGAGAACCTTTGCAAATACATCTGCCCGTACGGCCGCTTTCAGGCGGCGCTGATTGATCGTCATTCGCCGATTGTGATGTACGATCCGGCGCGCGGTGAACCCCGGCGGGCGAAGAAGCAAAAACTCGGCGAGCAGGCGGGCGATTGCATCGACTGCCACATGTGCGTACAGGTCTGCCCGACCGGCATAGATATTCGCGACGGGCTGCAAATCGGCTGTCTTTCCTGCGGCCTGTGCGTGGACGCCTGCACGCAGGTGCTGGCGAAACACGACAAGCCGACTCTGATTCAATACAGCACGATCGAAGAGAGCGAACATGTCGGCGAGCCGCGGCCGCGACCGTATATACGCCTGCGCACCGTGATCTACGGAACGCTGCTTTCCGTAATAGTCGTGTTGTTCTCCACGCTGCTGATATTGCGCGTGCCGATGTACGCATCTGCGATCCGCGACAAAAATCTGACTAACATCTATATTCCGACAATCGGCTACCAGAACGCGTATGAGATTCACGTGGGCAACATGAGCTACGAGCCCCTCCGCGTGCGCGTGGCGCTGGAAAACGAATCGGATTTCGAAGTGATTGCGCCGCAGACAGAGTACGAAATTGCACCGGGCGGCTTTTCGCGCATTCGCCTGATTCTGCGCTATCCGGCGACGACCGACCAGACCCGGATGCGCAACCTGCCGATCGTTTTTCGTGTGGAGGATCTGGATCGTCCAAATCGCTTCAAGCAGGTAAAGAGCCTCTTTTCCTTTCCGCTGCCGGGCCAGAGCGTAACGCTGGCCGAATAAAGGCCGGCGGCTCCCGGGCGGGGACGTCCGGGAGCTCTGCGCGGCGCCGCCGGAATCAGTATCTTGCAGTCAGCCAGTCGGAGGACGAAATGTCGCGATCTTTGAAACGTGCGTTTACTATTATAGGACTGTTCTTTATAGCCCTGTTTATCGGGATCGGCTTCACCCTGAAGCTCGCCTTCGAAAACGTCGAGCCGGTAACGGATGAGCGCTACTACGAACGCGGTCTGGACTATCAGCAGCGGCTCGACGCCCTGAATCGCGGCGAGGCGAACGGTTGGGAGCTGGACTCCAGCCTGTTTCAGGACCCCGAGGCGAGGCCGCTCGCGCCCGGCGTGCATCCGGTCGAATGGACGCTGGCGAACCGGCGCGGCGAAGAAATTCAGGACGCCGAAGTGCGGATTACTCTGGATCGACCGGCGACCTCTTCCGGACGCACCACCAGCGTCGTGCGCCTTGCGGACGGGGAGCGCATTAACGCGTCGCTGTATCGCTTTAAAACGAACCTGGCGCTGCCGCGCGGGGGGTACTGGGACGTCACCTTTGAAGCGAAAGTAAACTCCGACGCGGAGCTTTCGCGCACGAGTCGCGTGTTTGTGCGTTAAAGCGCGGCTGCATCAAGCCGATCGGTCGCTCCGTCTCCATGGCGTGCGTCGGCGTCGGCTGAGGAGGTCTGTATGCCTGGATTGCTGATTACATTGCCGCTGGCGACTCTGCTGGCCCTGGGTTTTCTGGCGTTCTTTCTATGGAGCGTGAAGAATGGCGATTACGAAGATCCGGAAATGATCAAGTATCGCGTGCTGCATGATGACGACGACGAAGCGGATCGCAGCGTTCACGCCGCTCCGGCCGCGCCCGCTGCAAAAGACTCCGGGAGCGAACCAACGTGATTCTGGCCGCTCTGGGCGCCGCGTTATTGCAGGGTTTTTTGGGCTCGCTGCACTGCGTGGGCATGTGCGGGCCCTTTGTGCACGCCCTGAACAGCCAGCCTGGCAGTTCGTTCGCGATTAATCTCAGCTACAACCTCGGCCGCACGCTGTCGTATATGAGCGTCGGCCTTTTGCTGGGGCTGACCGGCGCCGGCGCAAACGCGTTTTTGTTCAGCAAGGCGGCGGCGCTTTTCGGCGGCCTGTTGCTCTTATACTTTGGTCTGGCTTATATCTGGCCGGCGCGTTTTCCCGGCCCGGCGCGATGGCACGTTCCCGCCCGACTGACGCGGGCCCTGGGTTCGCTCTTGAATACGCGCGAACATCGCGTGGAGAACGCGCTGCTGTTCGGCATGGCGTCCGGTCTTCTGCCCTGCGGACTGCTGTATCCGGCCTATGGCGTCGCGCTTTCCGCCGGCGATCCGGGCGCCGCCGCACTGGTCATGTTCGTGTTCAGTCTCGGAATGTATCCGGCGCTTTTCGTCGCCGGCTATTCCAGCCGCACGGCGTGGGCGCGTCTGAACAGCGGCGCGTTGCGCTATGCAATGGGAGCGTTGATGATCGGTCTGGGCGTATTTACGATCTACTGGCGCCTTGCCCATCCGCACGATCATTCGCAGCACGGTGCGGCGGCCGGCGTTTCCGAAGAGTTTCCCATTTGCACTTCAAGTCAGGGAGCCGCGCACTGACATGTTGTATGCGGGCGTTGTGGAAGTGCGCTGTTACCACTGCGGCGGCGAAATCGAGCCCGCGAAGGCGGTAGAGCGCAGCTCGGAATCCGGACTGCTGCAATTTTGTTGCGGCGGTTGCGCCGCAGCCCATGAAATCATCTCCGGCAGCGGCGCCGGCAATTACTATCGCTTTCGCACGGATTTTGCTCCCCGACCCGATGAACACCGCAACCTGGACGTGTATGCGCTTGAAGAAGCGCGCCTGCCGATCGACGAAGCGGGCCGTCGCAGCGCCAGTTTTCTGATCGAAGGCTTACATTGCGCTTCATGCGTATGGGTTAACGAAAAGGTGCTGGCGGCGATTCCGGGCGTGGTTTCGGCGGAGGTGCATCTGGCGGCGGGACGCGTGTTTCTCACCTGGGACGCCCATCACGTGAATCTTACCGACATTGCGGCGCAACTGGCCCGCACCGGATATCGCCTGCTGCCGCTCGACGGCGACGCGAGCGATCCGGACGCCAGTTGGTCTTCGCGCCTGCTGCGACGGCTCGCCGTGGCGGGATTTTTCGCCGGCAACATCATGCTGGTCAGCGTATCCCTTTACGCGGGCTACTTTGATTTCATGGATCGCTACACGCGAAACTTCTTTCACCTGGTCGGTCTGTGTTTCGCGACGCCGGTATACTTCTACTCCGCGGGCATTTTTTTCTCCGGGGCGTATCAGGCGCTCAAACGCGGCGTATTGAGCATGGACCTGCTCACATCGCTCGGGCTTTCCCTGGCGTTTTTTTACAGCGTTTACGTGGTTTTCGCCCAGTCGGGCGAGGTCTATTTCGACTCGATTTGTTTTGTGACCTTCGCCATCCTGATTGGCCGATACCTGGAGTTTCGCCTGCGCAAGCGGAGTCTTACCGTAATTGACAACCTGCGATCGGCAGCGCCGCGTTTTGCGCGCGTCGTAAAAGACGGTTCGGTTACGCTCACGCCGATTGACGAGCTCGCTCCGGGGGATGTGATTCGCGTCGCTCCCGGCGACGTGGTTCCGGCCGACGGCCGGCTCGAAGACGAAAGCGCGGAAACCGACGAGGCGATGCTTACCGGCGAGTTCCGGCCCGCGGCGCGCCGACGCGGCGATCTGATTTATTCCGGATCCCGCGCAGCTGGCGCCGAACTGAATCTGCGCGTGTCCGCGCCGGCCGCCGAGAGCGCGCTCGCGCGCATCAAAGCTCTGGCCGAAGAGAGCCTGCGGGATACGCCGCGCATGCAACTGATCGCAGAACGCCTGAGCAAGTGGTTCGTTGCTTTTGTGCTGATGGCGGCCGGACTGACCTACGTTTGGTGGCGCTTTGTACAGGGCGATCCGTCCGCCGCCATGCTGAATACGATCGCGCTTTTGATCGTCGCCTGTCCTTGTGCGCTGAACCTTGCGATTCCGACGGCGTGCATTGTCGCCGTACAGCGCGCCTTCGCCGCCGGCTGCGTTTTAAAACAGGGGCGCGCGCTTGAATCCCTGGCTCGCGTGCGCGAGATCGTTTTCGACAAAACCGGCACCTTGAGTTCCGGTCGCATGGAAGTCGCCCGTACGCATGTGTTTTCGGGCGACCTTTCCGAGCAATCGGCGCTGGCTCTGGCCCGTGCGCTGGAATCCGGCGCCGGTGTGCGCCATCCGATTGCCGAAGCGTTTCTGCAATCCTCCGCTGTGAGCGCCGCCGGGTCCGACGCAGAATTTACCGACTGCGTCTATCGGCCTGGCTATGGCGTCGAAGCGCGTGCGGACGGCGCGAGCTACTTTCTGGGCGGTCCGGGCTGGTTCGACGAGCGCTTACAGCTTGCATGGCGGCCCGAGCGGTCCGGGGCCGCGCTGGCGCTCCTCGCCCGCGTCCGGGACGGCGAAGTTCCCGAACTCATCGCGGCCTTTGAACTGGAGGACGCCTTGCGGCCGGAAGCGGCGGCCGCCATCCGCGAACTCTCAAAACACGTACACGCGTCATTACTGAGCGGAGATTTGCCGGAAAATGCCGCTGCGGCGGCGGCTGCGTTGGGCATTCAGGAAGCGCACGGCGGCGTGCGGCCGGAAGACAAGCGCGCTCTGATTCTTGAAAAGCAAAAGCGCGGCGAGGTTGCGATGGTCGGCGACGGCGTTAATGACTCGATTGCGCTGGCCGCCGCGGACGTAGGACTCAGCTTCGCTCACGGAGCGGACCTCGCGCTTTCTTCGGCCGACGTGCTCTTGCTGGGCCGAGACTTGCAGCGGATTCCGTTTTTATTCAAACTGGCGCGCCGGCTGCGTTCAAAAATTTTTCAGAACCTTGCGCTGGCCTTCGCATACAATTTCGCCCTGCTGCCCCTGGCCTTTCTGGGACTGCTGTCGCCGTTTGCGGGGGCTTTGTTTATGGCGGGCAGCTCGATTACGGTTGTCGCAAATTCGATGTTGCTCGGCCGAAAAAATGCCGGCCCGACGGCGTGAGCGTCTGCGGGCTTCCAAAAAACTCAGCGCCGTGGCTCGACCGTCCGCTCAACGATACCGAAACTATAGCAAAGCGCCCGGCTCGCAATGCAACTGCAAGACTACATTCCGCTGATTGAAAAACTTAAAAAAGGCGAGGCGGCCGAGCTGCCCATGCACTCGCTGGGCAATCCCCATGAGTCCGTGGTGAACGGCCTGATCACAAGCGCCTTGCGCGATGCGAATCTTGTGTTTCTGGAAAGCACGGTATTGCTCGCCCTCGCTGAATTGTTCAAGAACGCCGAGCAAGCGATTTTCCTCGATGATTTTCTGGAGGCGGAGAATAAGTCCGCGGAGCCGGCGCTCCTGCGCCGATGCGCCCACGAACTGAGCGCGAATATCGCCGCGTTTCGCGCCGCCGCGCGGAAGAAATCGCCGCGCTTGCTCTTGCATTTAAAGCGCAGTGCAAGCGAACTGCGCGTAATTGTCGCCAATCGCGCTCGTGTTCGGCAGTTTCAGCGTGAGCGCATTGAGCAACGGTTGGAACTGGCCGGACGCGCACGCGCTCTCGGAGACTTGCTTTCGCCTGCGCTGGCGACGGAAAACGGGGACGGCTACGGAACGGCCTTTGCAGCCTTTGCACTTCGCTCGGCGGGAATCAAGCTTGAGTGGACGCTCGGCGAAAACCAGGCGCAATTCGCGTTCAGCATCCCGGTCGCGATGGCGACTCCGGACCGTCTGGCGAAAATCGACCGGCAAATTCTGCACGAGGTGGATACGCTGCCGGCCTTTCCTGAAAACATACGCCGCATGCGCGAGACTTGCGAGTCGGAAACGGCCGGCCTTAAAGAAGTCGCCGCGGTCATGCTGCAGGATCAGGCGATCGCAGGTCAGATCGTACGACTCGCAAATTCCGGCGGCTTCGCCGGAGGGAAAGTGGCCGATTTGATGGAGGCCGTAAAGATCGTCGGGCTCAAAAATGTGTCACAATTATTGTTGCAGATCGGGGCCATTGACATTCTTCAAAAAAAGTACGGCGCCATCGAAGATCTCATCGAGCACCCCGCGCGCGTGGCGTTTTTTTCCCGCTCGCTTGCGCGCAAGCAAAAGCGCGCTGCAGTTGCGGATGCCGCCTATGCGGCGGGATTGCTGCACGATATCGGCAAGGTCGTCCTGATGGCCTCGATGTCGGCGCGCAGCGACTATCACGAGGCGATCAAACATCGCGATCGGCGCACAGCGGTGGAACTTGAGGAAGTGGCTTGCGGCGCCGGTCACGCGCTGATCGGCGGGTTGCTTGCCCGCAAGTGGAATTTTCCGGAGTCCCTCGTGATGGCGATTGAATTGCACCATTCGCCCGGCGCCGCGCCCGCGCAATACCGCGATCTGGTGCACATCGTGTATCTCGCCAACGCGATGGCCGACTATCTGGACGGCTCGCTCAGTTTTTATGCGGTGGAAGCCGAAACCCTGGAACGATTTAATCTTACGACGGAAGACGCATTTCAGATGCTGGCGGCCGCAATTGAGCAGGAGCGTCAGGATCGTCGCTGAACGAGACGCGGCCGCCGCGTAATCATGTACTGTTTTTAAGCGCGTCGCAGCGGCGCCAGCGTCTGAGCCAGTTTCTTTCGCGCCGGGCGTTCTCTGCGCAAAACTCACGGCGGACCTGTTGCAGCCCCGCGGAAGACCACCAGACGTCCAGATTGTCCCAGATCTCCATGACATGCGCGGCGGCGGCGGCCGGATCGCGGTGGTATATGCCGACGGTTTCGAGTTTCGCGAGCGCATCGCGGGCGTGCGCGTTCAGGCCGTAGTATTCCGGGCGCCAGTATAAGATCGTCGGCGCATTCATGCTCAGGGCTTCGAGAAAGCTGGTCGACATGTGATCAAAAACAGCGAGGCGGCAGTCGCGCACGCGATTTGTAAGCCGGTCTTGATCCGATATTTGCGCGGCGGGCAAAAATTCGGCCGCCTGTTCGCGTTCGCGAACGCCAAAATCCAGTCGGGCGCCGCGATACTCGACGCAGCGCCGGAGGCTTTCGTCGAGGGCGCTGATGAAAACGCCCTTATCCTGAATGTAGGGCAGCAGTTGTTCGGGCGCTAGCGCAGTTTGCAATTTGTACAGCGCAGGCGGCAGCATCGTTCCTACTAACAGTACTTTTTTTTCGCGGCCTGCGGGCGGCGGAAGAGCGCTCAGATACGGCGAAGGCAGGGCGGCCGTCGGACCTCTGTCGTCCGACCAGCCCCAGGTGATAAAGCCGTCCACGCCGTAGCGTTCAATGTCTTCGTTGGCAAAGGCGGTGTAATGTCCGTAGCCGCCGCCATGTTGATACGAATAAACGCGGCCGCCGGCGGCGCGGACTTCTGCGATGAGATCGGCGCTGCGCGGAGTGTACGCGTCCGCCCCGAGAAGGATCGCATCTTTGAGTTTAAAGCGCCGGCGCGTCTGCGAGTAGATCTCAAAATAGTCCGGCGGCATGTATCGAAACAGGAGTTGCGTGACGCAAAGTTCAAAGTCGTTCTGCACGTCCAGATGCGCGGGCCACTGCGCCCAATCTGCGCGCGTTATTCCCAGGCCGTCATTCGGCGGCAGCCGCAGCGGTAGAAAAAAGTGGCCGGGCGCGAGGCTGAGTTGCAGCAGAATTCGTTCCTTGAGCGTCAAAGCGACGCCATGCAAATCTGTGCGCACGCTGAGGCCGGGCGCGTGCCAGAGCGCGGCGAGCGCCCGGCGCAGACGAGCATGCCAGAAGCCGCGCGCGTTCGTACGCGGGTGCGTGCGGCCGGCAGGCGGCGCGGTTGCAGCGTCCCCGGCCTGGTTTTGCGACTGCGCCGACTGCGCCGATTCGCCAGGATCGACGGTAAACGGTCGCGCCGTCCATTGCGCCGTGAGCGGAACCGGCTGCAGATGCGGCCAACGTTCGCCCATGCAGCGAATCAGGTCGGAAAACAACAGCAGGTTGTATTCCGGTCCGACCTGATTGCTGAAGTAGCTAACCAGATCTTTCTCGACGTATTCCGTCGCGGGCAGCGCGCCCACGCGAAAACGCGCGTCAGGAAAAGTGGAACGCAAGTGATCCAGGCGTACAAATCGCTCGCGGCACACGCCAAGCCAGAGAATGAACCAGGCCCGAAAATGCCGAACGACCAGCGCCTGCATATGCTTCTCGCGGCCTGCGCATAGATCCGGTCGCGACTCGCGCAGCGCGGCGAAAAGTGCCGCGCCGATGCGCTCAGCCAGTTTTGCAATGTATTCGTTTTCGCGTTCCAGATCCCGCCAGGTCCAGGGCGCCGGCGCCAGGGAAAAACGAAGCTGGTCGTCAAAACGCACGTCTTCGCGCGCGGCAAAACACCAGGGACCCAGAAACAGCGCATCCGCGCGCGTTGCGATGTCGGGGATCTCAAGCGGACTGCCGGTCAGAATCAGGTCGCGCAGCATGGCGTCAGAGTCAGCGAACGCGTCCGATGAAGTGAACCATGCGTTTGCCGTCCGGTCGGCGATCCGTCTCCAGCGCGAGGTATTCGCAAACAAAGCGCTCGGAAAAAAATGCGCCCATTTGCTCCGGCGACTGGAAAACGTTTCTGCCGTAATATTCGGAGACTTCCGGAAATGACTGCGAAATATAAATGCGGCCTTCATCGCCGATGAGACGCTTCGCATTCTTCACAAACATTTCAATGTGATCCGTGACGTACCACAACACTTCTTTGGAAAGCAAGAGGCCGACCGGTCCGCCCATGCGTTCCAGGGCTTGATCCACGCTGGCGTCGTTCAGGATATTCAGTTCGAAAAAATCAATCTCCGGATGCAACTGTCGGGCCTGATCGACGGCGTGCGATGAAATATCGGCGCCGAAAAAAACGCGGGCCGCGCCGCCGCGCAGGCTTTCCTGAATGCGCCGCGTGAAGTAGCCCAGGCCGCAGCCAATCTCCAGAAATCTGGAAAACTCGACGCTGTGCAGAACGGTCAGCGTCATGCTGGAAAAAAAAGAAAAAGCCGATTCGTCCTGATGCCACGGAGTTTCGCTGGAATTGCGATACATGGCGTCGAACTCGCCGACCAATCGGCCGCCCTTGAAGACGTAGTCGTGGTAATCGGATGAGTTGGCGCTCATGGCAGCTCTACTTCTTCAGCACGAGAAAGTGATTGAGGATCAAGCCGTCCAGGCCCGACCGTTCCAGCACATCCAGCGCTTCCGTCGGAGTGTTAACGATCGGATAGCCGTGCAGATTAAAGGACGTGTTAATCAGCGCCGCGCGTCCGGTCGCGGCGTAAAAGGCTTCGAGTATGGCGTACAGGCCCGGATTTGCAGCGCGCGTCAGAATCTGCGCGCGTGCGCTGCGGTCCGCCGGATGGCAGCCGGCGCGCATTTCGTTCCAGCCGGCGGGCGTGGTTTCAAACCCGATTGTCATGTGCGGCGACCTGAGATTTTTTGGATTCAGAATGTAGCGATTTGCGTGAACATCAAGCACCACCGGCGCGAAGGGCATCCAGAAGTCCCGGTTCTTAATCGCCGCGTTGATAATGTTAATGACGTCCGGCAGGGTCGGATCCGCGAGAATGGAGCGATTGCCCAGAGAACGCTGGCCGAACTCCATGCGTCCGGCGCAGCGCGCGAGTATCTTGCCGCTCGCCAGCAGGCCGGCGATGCGCTCCGGTTCGGCGCCCTCTTCAATTGCATAGCGCGCCGGATCCATCGCTGCAACCGCGGTCTGTTCTGCAGCGCGGTCGGCGTCGGGGCCCAGATAGAGTTGTTCCAGATAGGGTATGCTGGCGGGCGCGGGCGGTTGGCCTTTAAGGCGATTCAGATCCTCGGCCAGGCAGAAGGCGCTGCCGAGCGCCAGAGACTCGTCCGAGCCCGAGCCGCCGACAAACAGGTCCGCTACGCCGGGCAGTTCGCCGATTTTTCCATTGGCGCGAATGTTCATAGACGCGCCGCCGGATAAAACCACTTTGCGAATTCCAAAATGTTCGACGGCGTTGGCGACCCATTGGGTCAGCAGCTCCTCCGTCCAGCGTTGCAGGCCTGCGGCGATGCCGTCGAAGCGGCAGCCCATGAGCCGTTCGCGAAACCAGAAATAGCTGTCTTTGGGTTCGACATTCCACTTGAAGTCGAGGCCGTCCACGACCAGGGTTTCCTTAAAGACTTCGTAGGGCTTTTGCGCAATGCGATCTTTGCCGTACGGCGCAAGACCCATCACCTTGTATTCGTGTTCATTGGGCTTCATGCCCAGTATCAGGGTTGTGTAGCGATAGATGCGCGCAATGTTGCAATTGCGAGTGACCAGCTTGAATTCAAAGCCGCCGTCCGGTTTAAAAATTCCGATTGAGCCGTTGGAGTCGTCGCCCCAGCCGTCCATCGTCATGGAAAGCACGTTTTCGCCGCGAAACGGCGAACTGTAGTAGCCGTAGTAGGCGTGACCGCGATGGTGCAGGATCGTATGCACGCGACTGGCGTCGATGTTCAGAAAATCAGCCATGATCCGGCGACGGTCTTCCGAGAAGGTCTTGATTTGCTTTTCGAGTCCCGCGCGATCCGCCGCCCAGTAGTCGGACGGATACAGACTGCGATCGATTCTGTCGGCGAAGACTTCCAGGTCCGATACCTCGCGGCCTTCGTAGATTTTAGGACGCCAGCGGTCGGTCTGCTCTTTGACATAGTCGTCAATGCTCCAACGCGCCTTGCGCAGTAGCGAATAGGGCAGGTACTGTTCGTTTGAAGCAATGGCGACGCCGTCCAGATCGTCGGGCTTCAGGCCGTTCGCCTCCAGGACGTAGCGAATCGAATGTTCCGGGAAAACGTCGTCGTTTTTGGTGCGCGTGAAGCGTTCTTCGCTGACTGCGCTTTTGATCTCGTTATCGACGAAAAGGGCCGCAGTGGAAGAGAGCCCCCAGTATATTCCAAGTATTTTCATAGTTCAGTTCAGTGTGCGCGGACTCGCTATCAGGTAGATTCACCCTCAGGCCGCAATTTCGGCCAGAATTGTATCGCACAGGCCCAGCGCGGCCAGCTGCCTTTCGTAGGCGGCGTGCAATTCCGGGGAATCCAGAAAGGTCCAGACATGGTGGCCGCCGGGCCGAGCGCGCGCGAGCCAGTGCATATGATTCGCTACGCCGTAACGTTGTATTTGTTTTATAAAATTCACTTTCAGGCCCGCATTCGCGATCAGTCGCGCGAGGGTTGCATTGGTAAACAAATACAGGTGGCAGCTCCAGTATGTGAACTTTGAAAAGGGTTCGGATCCATACAGTTTGAGCAGCGCGTCGTCCGCGCTCGGCACTTCCAGTATAATGCGTCCGCCGGGCTTGAGTCGCGCGGCCAGGCTCTGCAGAACCTTGCCAGGATCGGGCAAGTGTTCCAGCACATGGAACAGCGTAATCAAATCGAATTTCCGGTCGGCGGGCAGCTGATCCGCGTCCGCGTAGCGTGCAACGCCGAGCGCTTCGAAGTGTTTCGCAAGGCGCTGTTCGGGTTCAACGACAGCGACGCTTGAGGCGTATTCGCGCATCATGCGTGCAAATCCGCCGGCGCCGGCGCCAAAGTCGAGCAGGTCGCGCCCCGCGGCCGCCTCACGGAGAAAGTCGCATCGGCGTCGATCGTCGGCGGCGGATTCGCGCAACCATTGCTCGACGGGCAGCGCCTCGCCTTCGGGATGCATGCCGGAGCCCTGGTAGTAGGACTCGTGAATATGGTCAAAGGATTCGAGAAATACCAGACCGCACGAAACGCATTCCAGCACTCCTAATTCCGGCCGGTCGCGAACCTCGCCGGGAACCCGGCGAAACGCGCCGCCCTGGCACAAGTAACAGCGCCGATCCGTCATTCCGTTTGGTAACCGCTGCTCTTGGAACACTTAAGACATACCGGATTTTCGTGATAGCGACCTTCCGCATGCAATTTGCGCAACTCTTTCGCTTTGGGCGAATCCCAGATGTCCTTTAAGGATTTTCCGCCCAGTTCGCCCAGCTTCAAATAGGAGCTGAACATGGCGCAGCAGGGCGTGACTTCGCCGTTGCCGCGAATATACAGACGTTGCCAGGGCTGCTGGCAGCGAAACTCGTCTTCCTTTGCAGCGCGATTGCCCGAAAGGTGCTCGTATTCGCCTTCCGTGTCAGGCGTCATGAAGTCCTGGATTACCACGTAGTCGACGCGCTGGTTCCAGTAGCGCACGAACTCGTCCACCTCGTGTTCGTTTTCCTTCATGCGCACAAAATTCACGCCGATTTTGGGCAGCACCGAGTTAAGCTCCTTGCGCTTGCGCAGAAACATTTCGATGTTCTTCATCGTCTTTTCGAAGACGCCGCCCAGTCGAATTTTTGAATACGTTTCCTCGGTGATGGCGTCGAGGCTGAACCGGATGCGCGTGAGCCCGGACTTGATCACGCGTTCCGCCAGTCGCTCCGTCATGATCGAACCGTTCGTGTTGACCATGATGTCGAGAAACCCATGTTGCGCGGCCAGTTCGAACCAGTCGACAATCTCACGGATCAAAAAGGGTTCATTGTCGCCCTGGAAGGAAATCGACGGACAGTTGTAGGTTTGCGCCTCTTTCAGGATCGCGGTGATTTTCTCCGTCGTCATCGCCTCTTCGTAACCGAATTTTTCGCGCAGTTCGGGAATGCCCTGGACGCACATGGGACAGCGAAAGTTGCAGCGGTAGCTGGTTTCGATGTGCAGAAACATCGGGAACTCGGATTCGAATTCGAACCGATTGACCTCGTCCCATTTGCGACGATATTCTGCAAACTTTGGCCCCTTAATTTGCTCAAGCTCGGCGACTATCGCCGCCTCGGGTTTAGGGATCATCTTTTCAGCCTGCATACGGGTCCTCCTGGGACAGGGGCGCGGGGGCGTTGTGCGCCCGGGCCCTCACATCTGCGCGTATAGCGCGCGTATTTTCTCGCGGGTCAACAGGGTCTTGTAGTCCGGCCCCAGCGCATTGGTCAGCGGGCGTTCCATGCGCAGCGTCATATCTACCATGGATTCCACCTGCGCCTCCGTCAGGGAACGAGTGACGCCGGTCGGCAGGACGACGCTTTCCCGCTGCATCATATCGCGCATTTCTTGCACGTACGGATCATAATATTCATCCAGCACGTTGAAAGCAATGCAATTCGCGATGCCATGGCGATAACCCAGCACCAGGCTCAGGCCGTAGGACAGGGCGTGGCAAATGCCGACTTCGGAATTCACAATGCTCAAGCCGCCCATGTACGAGGCGACCATCAGCTTGTCGTCGGAAGCTTTTTCGAGAAACACCTCGCGGCACATTTCAAGCGCTTTGGATGCGTAGGCGCCGGCGATTTCGTTGATCATCGTGCCGCGCAGCGACTCGACGCAATGGATGTAACAATCCATGGCGGAATAGAAGCGCTGATCCGCCGGCACGGTTGCAGTCAGTTCCGAGTCCAGAATGATTGCATCGAACATGCTGTGATCGCTATTAATGCCGAACTTCTTTTCCGGACCGGTAAGCACGGCCGTGCGGCTTGCTTCGGCGCCGGTGCCCGCAAGGGTCGGGATGCCGACTTTAAAAATGGCCGGATTGGGCACCAGATCCCAGCCCTGGTACTTGGAAGACGAACCTTCATTTTTGAGCATGACCGCCACGGCTTTGCCGACGTCCAACGCGCTGCCGCCGCCGAGTGCGATCACCGCGATGGGCAGGGTTTCGTTTTCTTTTTGGACGCGATCGCGCACCTCGTCCACCTGAACGGTGGTCGGTTCTTTGGCCGTGCTGATCGTGTATACCCGGTCGCGCCCTTCGGGCTTGATGCGATCCATGAGCCCGGTGCTTTTGTGGACTTCGTCCACAATGTAAAGGCGCCAATCCGCGGGATCTTTTTTGGGGGGCAGCAGTTCCGTCAGCCGATTCAGGCTTCCGGAGCCGAACAGCATGCGGGGTACTTGTTTAATGATTCGGTGCAGCATATTGAGCGCTCGTTTGTCGGGCCGTCATGGGCCGGGCGGCTTGCCGGCGAAACGCTTCAGCAGCGTATCCAGCAGCAGCATATCAATCTCATCGTCGATTTCGAAGCTGTATTCACGGGGGATTTCCTGCTTGCAGATTCGGTCCCCGGACCAACGTCCCTGGCGAACCAGATCCGCCGCAAGCACATACACATTGCCGTCATCGTAAAAAAAGCCCTTATAGTCCTGACGGCGTTCATTATTGTGACTGCCAAACTCGCGGAATTTACAGTAGTAGCCGGTCGCGAGGTTGTCGCCGCCGCTCGTCTCAAACGCCGCGATGCAATCGTCGATCAGCGTCGGATAGCGCAGCGGCGAGGTGGGTTGCAGAACCACAATCGCATCGTAACCGGGCCGCTCCGTAAGAACATGTTGCAGTACGTCGATCGTTCGCGACTCATCCGTCGCAAGTTCGGCCGGCCGCTGTAAAACCGGCGCCCGCCACGCTTCAGCCGTCGCCGTAATCTCCGGATCATCGGTGGAAACCAGAAACGCGTCCAGACGTTTCGCCGCCTGCGCCGCTTCGATGCTCCAGGCGATCAGCGGCTTGCCGCAAAGCTCGCGGACATTTTTGCGCGGGATGCCCTTGCTGCCGCCGCGCGCCGGGATTACGCCAAGGTACTTCACCGCTTGCGCAACTCCGTAATCGCCGCTCGAATGCTATCGACCAGGTACTGAAAATCTTCGTCGCTCATCCACAGGTGAAACGGAAGCGAAACCATGTTATCGAAGAAGCGATCCGTTTCCGGGCAATCGGACGCGCCAAAGCCCATTTTCTGAAACAGCGGATAGCGATACAGCGGATAATACTGCACAATCGCCTTTACGCCGTACTGCCCGTGGAGGATTTCAATAAGGTCATTACGCGTGGAGCCATTCTTGAAGGTTACGCGCGCCGGCATCAGATGAAACGCGTGTTCAACGTCGGCGTCGGATTGCTGAAATTCGAGTTCCGGACAGTCCGCCAGTTCGCGCATCAGCTTGAGGCCGCGGGCGCGGCGCGCCGCGTTTAACTCATCGACCCGATCGAGCACGGCCGCGCCGAGCGCCGCCTGCACTTCCGTGAGAGGGAAATTGTACGGCCACACGCCGGGCAGATATTCGTCCACATTAACCATCGCCGGCTCCCAGTAGCGTTCGCGATCGGCGGGGAAGGGCCGGTGGCCGTTGTGACGCAGACCGGGAACCAGCGCGACGTCGCTCTGGCGATTGACGACCAACGCGCCGCCTTCGCCAAGCAGCGTCATATTTTTCTGGGCGTGAAAGCTGAATGCGGCGTAGTCGCCGAAACTTCCGACGCGACGACCTTTGTAGCGCGCGCCCAGAGCCTGCGCGCAATCTTCCACCAGCGTCAGATTGCGGCGTTTTGCAATTTCGCAAATCGCGTCCATGTTGCACGGTCGGCCGTAAAGATGCACAACCACGATGACGCGCGTGCGGTCCGTGATGAGCCGTTCAATGCTCGCCGGATCAACGACCAGCGTTTTGGGATCAATGTCCGCCCAACGCAGTTTCGCGCCGGCCCGGCCAAAGGGAATTGCGGATGCGCTGTAGGTGTGCGCGGGCAGTATCACTTCGTCGCCCGGCGTAAGGCGACACAAAAGAGCGATCAGTTCAAGCGCGGAAGCGCCGGAGGTGACGCCAAACGCCGGACCGCCGCCGATAAACGCAGTGAACTTGTCTTCGAAGGCCTTGAGATGCGGACCTTTGGTGAGCGGATCGGCGGAACTTGCCGTCGCAAGTATCACGTCCAATTCCTGCCGGGTGTAGTCGAAACTGCGCCCGCTCCAGCTGATTCTTTCTTTGATCTGCACTGCTTGCTTTTCGGCCATTTTTTCGCTCCGCGGACGATCCTCGTCCTGAATTAGAACCATTGCTCCAACTTTTCCAGCGCCGCCCAGAACCCTTCGCCGTCGTTTTTGTGTCCCTGCCAGATTTCCGGGATGAATGAGGCCGCCGGGGCGCGCTCCTCGAGTATGCGCGCAACGGCCGCAAAGTCGATTGTGCCGTCGCCGACCTGGAGACCCTCGCCATCCACGCCTGCGCCGTCGGAGACATGCAGATGCGCCGAACAGGGCGCCACGCGCGCGAGAAATTCGCTGAACGCCTCGCCGGTGTGATTGGCGGCCAGATACGAATGCGAGAGATCCAGGCACACGCGACTGCCGTTTCGCGTGCAAAAGTCGACGATGTCCTGAGACGTCACAAACAGATTGTGGTAACTCTGGCCGCCAAAATGCCACGGAAAGGGCGGCATCGTTTGGGGGATGAGCTCTACGCCCGCGGCGTTCACGCGACTCAGGCTTTCCTCAAGGCGCGCGTACATTCCCCGGGCTTCGGCGTGCGAGACAAATCCGTGGCGCGTGTAGCCGCCCACGTTAACGACGATTAACGGTCGTTCAGGACCGCGAAAGAATCGCTTCAAATCGTTGGTGATGTCCACAACCCGCTGCAACTCGCGGACCGAGCGTTCGCGGTACGCCGCATCCGCGCTGCACAGGTCGAGAATGTGATCGCCCTGAAACAACTCCGGCGAATGCACGACGAGATCGATCGGGTAGGAGTCCTTTAAATAACGCGCAGGCGCATGTTCAAGATCTTTGTAACTGAAGTGAAATTCCGCGAGATCCAGATTGCTTTTTTTGAGCAAACGTTCAAAGTCGTGATAACGCACCGGCACGCCCCAGGGCCGCTTGAATGTGTACGGGCGCGCCGTGCGATTGCGGGCGAAAAAATCCGTCTCGTAAAAGAAGTCGCCGAGGGCGTAGTCGCGCGGCGCCGCGCGGCCCAAAATCAGGCTGATCTTGTTTGGCTGCAGCCCTTTGCCGGGACTGCGAATTTCGATCATCTCGCGGGTTATGACTTCGCCCTGTTTCAGATCGCGATTGATCACCAGACTTTTCGCGAGGTTTTCGCGATTCATCATCTCGCCCTGGCTGATGTTGCGCTCTTTCCCGGTCCCGAGCGCCAGTTCGACCTCGCGAATGGCGCGCACCATTTCAGCGAACTCGTTCGGCAGCAAACTGACCTTGTGATCGTTGCCTTCCATGTCGCGATCCAGGGTGAAGTGCTTTTCAATCACCCGCGCGCCCAGGGCGACGGCAGCCGTCGCAATATTTATCCCGCGTTCGTGGCCCGAGTAGCCCACGCAAAATCCGACGATTTCGCGCAAGCGTTTCAGGTATTGCAGATTCACGTCTTTAAACGGCGCCGGATAGGTCGAATTGCAGTGCAGAAAAATCACGGGCGCGCCCAGGGTTTTGACAAGTTTGACCGTCTCGCGAATTTCCGTCTCCGTTGACATGCCCGTGGAGCAGATCAGCGGCTTGCCGGTCGCCGCCGCGGCGCGAATCAAATCGTGATTGGTCAGGTCCGCGGAAGCGATTTTGTAGGCGGCCATTCCGTAGTTATTCAGAAACTCCAGACTGTTGTGATCCCAGGGGGTGCAGAGCGGAACCACGCCGCGTTCGCGCGCGTAATCGAAGGCGCGCAAAAGATCTTCGCGGGAGAGTTGAAAGCGCGCCAGCAGATCCAGCGTGTACTGCGATCCCAGATCTTCCTGTATGTCGTTCGGGTCGCCGGCATTCGAATAAAGCGACTGCATGTCGCGCGCCTGGAATTTCACGCTGTCGGCGCCCGCTTCCACGGCCGCATCGATCAGTCGCTTTGCCAGATCCAGGCTGCCGTTATGGTTGTTGCCGATTTCGGCAATGATGAAGGTGGGCGCATCGTCGGCGATCACGCGGTCGTCGATCATCAGGCTGTGCTGACGGCGCAGATAAATCGAAACGATGTGTCCGCGGCGATCGACGACCGGAATCACGTCGACTCCCTCGCGAAACCGACTTTCCAGTTCGGCGGCGCTTTCGTCGATCGAGGCGGCGACAAAATTGCGGTTTAATAACGGCGTAATCGGCGCATTCAGATCAATGTCGTTGCGTTCCAGAATCCATTTGCGGAAGTCGCCGTCCGAGAGGCAGCCTTCAAGCACGCCGTGCTCTGTAACGGCGAATATGATCCGGCTCTGATTCTCGCTGATTTTTTTCAGCGCGTTCAGAATCGTCTCTTCGCTGAAGATGATGAACGGCGATATTTTCGTAATTTCGATCATTCGGCGGGGTGTGCTGGTTTCGGGAGGCCGGTTTCGCGAAACGGGGCGATCCTGGTTGAGACGCAGGGACCATTCCTGAGCTGCGCCGGTTCGGATTCCGTCGCATACGCGCGAATTTGACCGCGCCGCGAAGGCCGCAGGGCGGGGCGGGGCCTTCGCCGCTGGCGGGCCGGAAGCCGACCTGACCTGTAGACGCTGCTTTGAATGAGGGCGCTGCGTCGACTTTTTTTTCAGGGCCTGGCTGAGCCGACCCTGCGGCGCGCGCGGCCGGCGTGCGCAGGCCGACTGCACGGGGCGGGATGGTCTTTAACCGCCCAGGTCGCCAAGGCGGCGCAGAAACTTGGTCCATTGGTACAGCAGCCGATACAGGGCGAAGCGAAAAGCGCGATGTTCAAAGCGACACACATGACCCACGGGCAGGCTGCGATTGCGCCGATTGCTCCAACTTACGACCGCGTCTACGGATATCGGGGCATGGGCGCCGGGTACGCCGTCGCTTTCACGGCCGCCGCCGCGCGGCTCGCCAAAAGTAAGTCTGACCCGTTCGAACTTCTGGAAATCCTCGGCGCCGCTCAAAAACACGCCGGCCGCGCGCAGATCAAGAACGCTGATCGGCGACGAAGCGCCGTTTTCCCGGCGCAACTCCAGCCCCACAATCGCCGGCGTCCTGAGCATCATGTCTTGAAAGTAGGAATAGTTTAGCTTGTCGCCGAAAAGCAAAATCAGGCCGACGGTCAACGGAAAGACGACGAACAGAGCGCGAAAAAGCTGCTGACTGAGTTCCGGAACCAGTTGATAAAGCTGCACGGGATGAGCGAGAACCGCAATCAGAATCGCGGCCGCCAGAAAAGCCGCGCCGGCGAAGGTTCGCCACGGTTGCCAGTTCCAGAGAAAAAAGCCCGCGTTCTCCGTAGAAGATTCCTGCAGTTCGTCGATGCGTCGTTCGTATTCCCGTTGCGGGAGTATAATGTCCAGATCGTCCGCATCGATCCCGATCATTTGCAGCACGTTGCGGCCGAAAATGATCCGCGCCCGGGCGATTCGAAATTCCAGCAACAAAAACGCCAGCAGCAACAAAGGCGCGATTAAATAAACGGCGGCATTGCCGCCGAGCAGCATCCAGTCGTACAGTCCGTGCAGGCCAAAAGGCAGTGCGAAGGCGCACGCGAAAAACCAGAATCTGCGCACGGAAAAGCGCCCGCTCTGAAGAGCGGTGCGCACGGATCGCCGCGCTTCATCAATTTGCCCCGGCTCATCTTCGTCGCTTGTGTCTGCGTCTGCAAAGACGAAGCGCCGATTCCGCAACAGCCCGTAGGAAATAAAGTAAGCCATGAGTCCGGAAAGCAGTGCGTGCAGCGGAATGCACGTGAGCGAACGTAGAAGAATCACATAGCCCGGAAAGCTTGCCGAGTAGTACAGGTTTTCCGCAACCGCGAACCCCAGGCCCGCCATGATGCCCGTGAATACGCCTTCGATCGCCGTAAATGTGTCCGAGCTGCGCGAAAGCAGGAAATACAATAATACAAAGCGGACTATTTCTTCGACCAGTGCTGCATGCAGAAAGGCGCGGAGCGCCGGACTTGCGTCCGCGGGAATAAACGGATCGACTGCGCGCTGAACGACCAGCGTGGCGGATGCGCTCAGCAGACCGTAAAAGAAGCCGCCGCTTTCCAGAAAGGCCGATCGACGAAACGTGAAGTTGCGAAAGTAAAACAGAAAGAAAACCAGAAATACGGCCACCGAGGAAAGGACTTTTACGGCGATTTCGATCATGCCATTCCCGTGATAAAAAGAAAGGCTCCGGTCGCGCAGCGTCAATGCCGCCGCGAAGCCGGAGCCCTGGCTGCGCTTCCCCGCCCGGGCGGCGACCCGGAGACGGGCGCCGCCTGTGCGGACCAATGCGCTTATGCGTCGAGTCTTGCGCGACGTTTCCGCAGTGCGTAAACGCCCAGCAGTCCAGCCAGCGCCAGCAGCGATAGGCCGGCAAGAACAATCATGCCGCGATCGCCCGCCGCCCGGATATAAGCCGCGAGCGGCGAACGCTCCGATGCGCCCACGCGCTTTAAGGATACCGAGCGAATCTGAATATTGGCGTCATGGACTCCTTCTTTATAGGAATCATTCCGCCAGCTCAGGGTCAGGGTCGTATCGCCGCCGGTAAGATCCAGGACAGTTTTGCCGTCTTCGTATTTTTTCTCATCGGCTTTGATCTTAATCGATCCCGTGACTCCATCCGCTCCGACGAGAACCTGATACTCCTTGTAGTTGGAGGGCAGCGGCAGGCTGCCGTAGTTTTTCGCCTCAATCGTGACTTCGTATTTGCCGGCCGGCAGGTTTTCGAAGCAGAAGCCTGCGGTCTGGTCGGCCCAAAAGGTGTAGATCGAGCCGTCTGCTTCGTGAAAGAAACGACCCTCCGTGTAGCACGCGGCGACGCCGTCTTTTTCGAGCGTGGTGCGTTTGGGCGGGTGTTTCAGAGTTTGCAGCTTCACTGCGCCGATCTGAATGTTTGCATCGTATTCGCCGGCCTTATATGCGTCGTTCGTCCAGTTTAATGCAAATTCGCTGTCGCCTTCCGGCAGTTCCAGTGCGATGCGTCCCAGACGCCAGCCGTTGTCCGAAGCGCGAATCAACATTGCGCCGGCGTTGGCGCCCGTACGGTTGTTTGCGACAGCTACGTGAAAATAATTGTAGAAGTCGGGTTTGGGGCCGTCCACATTGCGGACGCGGATGCGCAGTTTGGCCCAGCCCGCCTGGCAATTGTCGGTGATGCGCAAAACCAGCTTCTGATTCGCCCAGTAGGTGTGCAGCGCGGTGCGATTATTCACGCTGCGGGAATACCACTTGCCTTCCGGAACCAATTCGATGCGGCGTTTATGGCAGGCTTCATTTTGCGCATTGCCATTGCCGGTATCTTCGATTTCGTCGGGCGCAAAATCATCCTCGGCTTCTTCTTCGTCGGACGCGATCTGATCGTCGCCGTTTTGCGCTTCGTTCAATTCTTCGCCGTCGGACGTTTCATCCGGCGTTGCGACTATCGGCGAAAGGTCGATGACTTCCTCGACCGGCGCATTGCCGCCTCCGTTACCGTTATCGGAAATGCCAACGCCCGGTTGGACGATCGCCGGCGGCGGCGTCATATCGACCGGTTGCGTTGCGGGCGTGTCGGTTGTGGCGACTTCGGCAGGCGATTCGCCCGGTCCGCCGAGACCGGCGGCCGCGAGCAGCAGCAAAAGACCATCGTCTCCGTCGCCGCCGCAATTTGCGCTGACGCTGGCCAGCGCAGCGACGAGTGTTAAACAAAGTAGTTTTAGTTTCATTGTAAATCCGGGCGAAAGGCCCCCTCATCTATCCTGTATCTTATACGGATATTTTCCGGGTACCCTTACAGGTTGCGGGGAAAAAAGGCGCGGCGCCACGTCGCGAAAGTTAGGCGCATGTTAACGAGGTGCGAAATTTTCAGCCCCGATCGTCGAACTGAGCGAACGGGGCGAGGGCCGAGGCTCTGCGTCGCGGCGGCTTTCGATTCGGCGTTTCAGCGCAGTCAGATTGTAGCCTAAAGTTCGATTAATGAGAGTTTGGGTTAAGGCCGTCTGGTAGCGTTCCAGGAGGGGAATGCCGCGCACGGCGCCGCTTTCCGTCAGTCGCACTTCAGTTCCCTCGCCTTGCCCGGAAAGATGAAACTCGCCGCGCGTCTCAGCGCGCCAGGCGCCGTCTTCCACGGTGATTTCATAGCCGAGAAAGCCGGGCGGGCGGGCTGTGAGCAAGGTCGCCGCTCCGCCGCCGTCGGCGGCGCGCCAGCTCAGGCTCGCGCCGGGGCCGTGGTCCGGGCCGGAGTAGGTCTGCGCGACGCCCGGCGCGCCCGGCGCAAAGAGGCCGTGCCATTCGGCCCAGGCCCTGAGGTTGGCCAATTCGGCGTACACCGCATCCGGACTGGCCGCGATCACGATTTGATCCTCGGCGTAGTAGGAGTCGGGCAGGGCCCAGGCGCCCAGGGTGATTAAGGCTGCGATTGCGGACAGGGCCGACAATGCGAGTCGTACAGGTGACATGTTCGGTGCAAAGCCTCCGGCGGGGGCGCGTGAAATCCAGGGGGCGCGGCGCTCGGTTTCCAGTCCAGTCGGAAGCCGCCCGAGTTTTCCGATCGGGACAGGGCGATCGGCGGCCCGCCGTTAATCCGCCGGCGTCCCGTTCAGCCTTCGCTTTCCAGCCGCTGGATTTGCGCCGCGTCTTTTCGCGGTGAAGCCCCGAAGAAGCGCGAGTACTCGCGATTAAACTGAGAGACGCTTTCGTAGCCGGTCTTCAGCGCCGCATCGGTCGCCGAATAGCCGCCAAAGGCCAGAAGCTTTCGCGCTTCCAGCAGCCGCAGCTGTTTCTGGAACTGGATCGGAGTCAATCCGGTGATTTGTTTGAAGCGGCGGTGAAACGTCGTAAGACCCATACAGGCCCGATCCGCAAGCTGGCTGACTTCGAACGATTCAAGGTAGTTTTTCCGGACCCATTGTATCGCCTGAACAATGCTGGAACTTTTTTGATGCGCATGGAACAGCCGTCTCAAGCGCCAGCCCTCCGGTCCGCTCAGGACATGGTAAAGTATTTCGCGTTCGTACGCCGGCGCCAGGCCCGGTATATGCTCGGGAGTGCGGAGCAGCCGCAGCATGCGCAGCCAGGCGTTCAGAAAGTCAGCGTTTGCGGCGCACGCGGAAAAATCATTTGCGGTCCGACCGTGCGGCAGCGCCTCCGGCAGATCGTTTAATAGATCAAACAATGCATTGTGGTCGAGTTGGAGTCCGACCGACAGATACGGCAGCCCGTTCGCGCCCTGCAGCACCCGCCCTGTGGCCGGCATGTCGACAGGAATGACGAAGTACGCTGGCGCGCGGAGATGCAGGGTTCGGCCGCCGACGGCGATGATCTTGGCCCCCTGGACGACCAGGCCAATGCACGGCTCGTAAATGGCCGCCAGTTGATGATCGGGAACCTGGCCTTTGATAAGCAGTACGCGCGGCAAGACCGTGAGCGTCGGCTGCGAAGCGGCGCCGCTGCATAGTTCCGCGATTTCCTGGAGGACTCTCTGCACGAGATCAAATAAACGCGGCGGCTGCGGACAGGCGGCCTTTTTCATGTAAGCGCGTCGGGCGCGGCGCGAAACCAAAAAGTGCGGGAGCGGCAGTTTCAGGCAATGAATCGGTCCAATCGGATCTTGCTCTCGTCGGCTGAATCGGCTATGTATCAAGAATCAACAACGTGGATTCGTGAGGCATATAATGAAAATTGCAGTAATAACCGGCGGCAGCAACGGAATTGGCAAGGCGACGGCGCTGGAACTGGGTAAACGCGGCGTCGGCGTCATTCTGACCTACAACTCTTATAAAGATCGCGCCGACGCAGTCGTAGCGGCCATCGAGCGAAACCAGGGCGGCCGCGCAGTTGCGCTCAAACTGGATCTGAGAGCGGCGGAAACGTTCGCGCAGTTCGCCGCCGATGTGAGCAAAAAACTCGCGGACGTCTGGAATCAAAACACGTTCGACTATCTGGTGAACAACGGCGGCGTGGGCGGTCCGATGCTCTTCAGCGAGATGACGCCGGAATACTTTGATCAAATTCTGGATACCAACTACCGCGGACCCCTGTTTCTGTCGCAGAAACTCGTCAGCTTCATGCAGGACGGCGGCGCCATTATCAATGTATCCAGCTCGTCCAGCGGCAGAGCGTTCCCGGGCTATTCGGTGTACGGATCTTTAAAGGCCGCCCTTTCCGCGTGGACGCGCTATCTGGCGAAAGAGCTGGCGCCGCGCGGCATCCGCGTCAACGCCGTCTCGCCAGGACCGACGCACAGCAACTTCGGGGATGGCGCATTTGATAAATATCCTGAGTTCATCAAGCCGCTGGCGGAGCAGACCGCCTTTGGTCGGATCGGGCAGCCCGAAGATATCGGGAAGGTTATCGCAAGTTTGTTGTCGGATGATTTCGGATGGGTAACGGCCCAGGACCTGGAGGCCTCCGGCGGACACTTGTTGTAGGAGCCCCCTGAAACGCTGCGGTCACGACAGTCCGACGCCGGAGGGCGCGGTGCGCAGCGCCGCCAGGCCGGCCAGCGCCGTGGCGCGGAGCTCCGCCGCGCCGAGCGAGCCGTCTGCGGCAAACTGAGCGCGCGTCAGGCGGATGGAGACCTGGCTCACCAGCCTGGCGCCAATGACGCGCAGGGTGGGCGCGAGAGCGGCGCCCGCTTGTTCCGCCCCGCTCGGGGAGGCCATCCACAGCACGGTCGGCTTGTCCGTGAATTCGCCGGACGAAACGATCCAGTCGAGGGCGTTCTTAAAAGCGCCAGGTACGCCGTGGGCGTATTCCGGACAGGAGATCAGCACCCCGTCCGCCCGCGCGATGCGCTGGCGCAAATCGGCGACGGCCGGGGGCGGGATTGCGCCCACGGGGTCCAGATCCGGGCTGAAGGCCGGGATCGCCGCCAGCTCGGGCCCGAAAAAGTCCCATGTCATATCCGGGGCCAGGGCGGCCGCCGCTCGCAGCAGCATCCCGTTCGTCGACTCCCGACGCAGACTGGCGGACAGCGCAAGTATCTTCATAATTATGTCCCTACCTCTCCCGGGCATGAGCCGTTCCGCCCGGCCGGCCGCCAGTGGGATTGTCCTCGCGCGGCCGCTTTCTTGCGAAAGCTCCCTCTGTAGAAAAAATTCATATCATTCCGATAGAATTAATATGAATTGGTTGACGACGGGGAGGGCGCCATTCCCTTTGCCGCTGGGATTCAGAGCGCATGGAACCTACGCCCGCGGAGGGAACATCGTCCGGTGCGCCGGACTGGCTGGAGGTCGTCCGCCGGCAGGTGGAAAGCCTGCGCTATGGCATCGTCCAGATCACGGTGCACGCCAACCAGGTCGTTCAAATTGAACGCACCGAGCGGCTGCGCTTTGAACCCGGGGACAAGCGTCCGGACCGCCGGAGCTGATCAGCGCGCGTCGCGGGCGAGTCCTGCAGCGCGCGATCTTAACATATACGCAGCGTGAATTAATACGCGTTGCGCAACAATGAGCGACCCACCGGACGGCCGGAGGACGCGAAAAATGGAGCTCTTTATGAGTCGTTTTTTCGCCCTGCGCCGGTTTACGGCGCTCCTGCTGGCGTCCGCGCTGTTTTCCGGAAGCGCCTACGCCTACGATGTGGAGTGGGATGATCCCCGCTTCCCCAATCCGGAATCGGAAACCAAAGAAGGCCAGGCGCCGGATTCCACCTTGAGCCAGATCTTCAAAGACAGTCGATTTCGACTCGACGGGCAGATCTGGGCGGCCTTCGAACGTCGCGACCGCCAGCAAAATGGCGCGAGCGATCCTTCCGGCCCCAACTCGGAGTTGGCCGGCTTTCGACTGGGTCGCACCTATCTCAACGCCATTGGCGACGTGACGAAGGGCGACTACAAGGGCTATGGCTTTCGCCTGACCCTGGACGCCAGCGAGCCGGCGACGGACTTCGGGGACGGTTGCTCCGCCGACGGCAACGCTCGTTGCGCCGCCGCCGGCAACGACAATCTCTTTTTCTTAAAGTTCGCCTACTTCAATATTCCGCTGTGGCAGAACGCTTCGCTGCGGTTTGGTCTGCAACAATCGGCGATCGCCGATGCGCAACACGGGACTTCGCTCCAGTCGATCTGGGATCACCGTTATCTGGACGCAGACGGACGGCAGGCGTTCCATGAATGGGGCTTCACGTCCGCCGCCGAACGCGGCGTCTCTCTGATTCAGAAGCATGATTATTTTGGCGTGCAGCTGCAGCTGGCCAATGGCGAAGGCTTTCGGCGCGTCAACGCCCAGGACGTGCGCCGTAACAGCATCGCGGATCTGTCGCAGGGCGCCGGCGATTCGTACGGTTTGGATCTTTTCGGAAACGTCAGCGTGCGTCCTACCGGCAAAGAAAAGAACTTTGAACTTTCGATCAGCTTTCCGTTCCGCCTGCGCAACATTACCGGCGTAGCGCCGGAAGAAACGAACTACGCCACAGCGGATGTTTCGAATCTCGCCAATCCGCAATACACGATCTATCAGGGCGATACGCGCGCCAAACGCGACGCTTTCTGGGGATCGGAGATTGATACGGTGTTTCGTTCCGGCCCGTTTGAACTGACGCTCGGCGCGGGCGGCGGAGTCCGTCTGGATCGTCGCGGAGATGCGTATCGCTACAACCAGGCGACGCTCGTGAGCGGGATCAATCCGCTCGATTTGCGCAACCTGAATACGAACGTAGCGATCGAAGAGGATGCGCGCGGCGACGGCCTCTACGGCTTTATTCATGGCCGTTACGAGCAGTTCGGCGGCTTCTATCGCTATACCGAAGGAACCTCCGGAACCAACCTGGACGGAACGCTCGGCGTATCCACGCGCAAAAGCTGGCTGTCCCAGTCGATTAACCAGGACATTCGCGACGGCGTCGGCGGCAATCTGACGCTCGGCGAAACCCTCGCCTTTGATCCGGGCAAGGCTCGTTTCCAGAAACACTTGTTCGGGATTACCTGGCATGCGAATGATCGCCTGCGCATTTCGCTTGGCGTCAGCCGGCTGACGGGAACGGAAGCCAGCGGTAAACAACGGCGTATTAACGCCCTCGATCGCATCGACGGGCAGGGCGGTCAGGCGGCGCGCGTGCTTTCCGACCAACTGGAATTGAACAATTCCATTAAATCTGCGCTGGGACTCAGCGCAAATGACGTGCTCGATCTGAACGACTACATTGGAACGCGCCAGATCGAACAACAGATCTTTATTCGTTCGCAGTATCTCTATTAATTGCGGACGCGGAGAAAACTATGAGATTCAACAAAACATTACTGGCAATCCTGACGGCGACGCTGACCTTTGCGGTCGGCGTTGCGAGCTGCAAAAAAAAGGAGGTCGTGGACAAGACGATTCTGAACGTGTCGTACGATCCCACGCGCGAACTTTACACGGAATACAACGCCGCCTTTCTCAAATACTGGGAAGCAAAGACCGGCGAGAAGTGGACCATTAACCAGTCGCACGCCGGATCGGGCAAACAGGCCCGCGCCGTCATCGACGGCCTGGAAGCGGACGTGCTCACGCTCGCGCTGGCCTACGATATTGACGAGGTAGCCGGGCGCACAAAATGGCTGCCGGCCGACTGGCAGTCGCGTCTGGACCACAACAGTTCGCCGTATACATCGACGATCGTGTTTCTGGTGCGCAAGGGCAATCCGCAGAACATTCGCGACTGGGACGACCTGGTAAAACCGGGCGTGCAGGTGATTACGCCGAATCCGAAAACTTCCGGCGGCGCGCGCTGGAACTACCTGGCGGCCTGGGGCTACGCCCTGCGCAAATACGGCGGCGAAGACAAGGCGCGCGAGTTTGTAAAACAGCTCTTCGCCAATGTGCCGGTGCTGGATTCCGGCGCGCGCGGCAGCACTACGACCTTTGTTCAGCGCGGGATCGGCGACGTATTTCTCTCCTGGGAAAACGAAGCCTTTCTGGTGCAGAAAGAACTGGGCGCCGGTCAGTTTGAAATCGTCGTGCCGTCGGTAAGCATCCTCGCGGAACCGCCGGTGACGGTGGTGAACCACGTCACGGAAAAACGCGGTACGACAGAATTCGCCGAGGCCTATCTCGAATATCTCTACACGTCCGAGGGCCAGGAGATTATTGCGAAACATTATTATCGTCCGCGCAACGCGAACGTGGTGCAACGCTACGCAAACGTGTTTACCAACGTGCCGCTGTTTACCATCGACGAGGTGTTTGGCGGCTGGGCGGCCGCGCAGAAAAAGCACTTCGCCGACGGCGGCGAGTTTGACAGAATCTACTCCGGCGCAGCCCCGCGCTGATCTTTGCCTCCGGCCGGCCCGCGCGGGTCGGCCTTTCTGCCGCTCTCCAAAAATTCTCTATAATTCCCATCAAAATGATAGGCATTCATTGACGAATCCCGGGCCGGGCCGACTTCTGGCCGGGGCGCGCACCGCTGCGGCCCCGGATTGGATGCGCATTTCTGATTACAGCCGACTGTCGCTGGCCCTGGGCGGGCTGGCCCTGGCGCTCAGCTGCGCCCGCGGCGCCGGCCCGACCCGGACCATCCTCAACGTCTCCTACGATCCCACCCGCGAACTTTACGCGGAATACAATGAAGCGTTTCTGAGCTACTGGTCGGCCCTGACCGGCGAAAGCTGGGAGATCCACCAGTCGCACGGCGGATCCGGCAAACAGGCGCGGGCGGCGATTGACGGCCTGGACGCCGACGTGCTGAGTCTGGCGCTCGCCTACGACATTGATCAGGTCGCCGCGCGCTCGCAAAAGTTGCCCGCCGACTGGCAAACCCGGCTGCCCTTTAACAGCGCGCCCTACGCCTCGACGATTGTGTTTCTCGTACGTAAGGGCAATCCGCTGAATATTAAGGACTGGGACGATCTGGCGCGACCCGGGATCGCGGTGATTACGCCCAATCCAAAAACTTCCGGCGGCGCGCGCTGGAATTATCTGGCGGCCTGGGGTTATGCACGGCGCAAATACGGGTCGGACGAGCGAGCGCGCGAGTTTATTGAGAAGCTCTACGCCAATGCGCCGGTGCTCGATTCCGGCGCGCGCGGTTCCACCACGACCTTCGCTCAACGCGGCCTGGGCGACGTGTTGTTGTCCTGGGAGAACGAGGCCTTTCTGGTGCAGGAGAAGTTGGGCCGCGACGGGTTTGAAATTGTTACGCCGTCCGTGAGCATTCTCGCGGAGCCGCCGGTGGCGGTGGTTAGCGGCGTGGCCAGCCGCCGCGGCACGGACGAATTTGCGCGCGCTTATCTGGAGTATCTGTATTCGCCGCTGGGCCAGGACATCGCAGCGCGCCATTATTTTCGTCCGCGCAGTCCGGAAACGATGGCGCGGCATCGAAACCGTTTTCCGTCGATGACGCTTTTCACCATCGACGAAATGTTCGGCGGCTGGCAGGCGGCGCAAAAAACGCATTTTTCCGACGGCGGCGAGTTTGACGCATTGTTCGAACGCGCGCTGCTGCGGCGGGCCCAGGCCGAGTCCGCCGCGGGCGCCGACGCGGGCGAGGGCGAGGGCGGCCCATGAAATCCCGTCTTGAGCTGCGGCGGCGCAGCGTTATTCCAGGCTTCGGCTTATCGCTCGGTTTTACGCTTTCGTATGCGACCCTGATCGTCTTTATTCCCCTGGCCGGCATCTTCATCAAAAGCGCCGGCCTGGGTCTGGACGGCTTTCTCGCCGCCGCCTTTGACGCGCGCGCCATCGCCGCGTATCGCGTGAGCTTCGGTTGCGCCATACTCGCGGCTTTGTTAAATGCGGTCTTTGGCTTTATTGTTGCGTGGGTTCTCGTGCGTTATGACTTTCCGCTCAAGCGCTTTATTGATTCAGCGGTTGATCTGCCCTTCGCCCTGCCGACGGCGGTTTCCGGCATTGCACTGACGGCGATTTTTGCGCCCAACGGCTGGATTGGCGCCCTGTTTGCGCCGCTCGGCATAAAGACCGCGTTTTCGCTGACCGGCATCACCATCGCCTTAACATTCATTGGGTTGCCTTTTGTGGTGCGCACGGTGCAGCCCGTGCTGGCCGACCTGGATCGGCAATTTGAAGAAGCGGCGCTGAGTCTTGGCGCGAGCAAGTTTCAGATTTTTCTGCGCATTATTCTGCCCGAGTCGGGTCCTGCGCTCTTGATCGGCGCGGCGCTGGCTTTTGCGCGCGGCGTTGGCGAATACGGTTCGGTGATTTTTATCGCCGGCAATATGCCTTATAAAACCGAAATCGCGGCCCTGCTGATTGTCACCAAGCTGGAACAGTTCGACTACGGCGGAGCGGCGGCGATCGGCGCGGGCATGCTGATGATTTCGTTTGCGCTTTTGTTTGCGTTAAACGCGCTGCAAAGAAGATTCTTGCGAGGCATGGCATGAGCGGCGGGTCTCCCGGTGTAAGCAAGGCCCTTGAAGATCCCCGGTGGGTGCGCCTGCTGCTCGTGGGCGTTGCGCTGACCTTTATGGGCGCACTGCTGGCGTTGCCGCTCGCGGCTATCTTTGCGCAGGCCTTCGCCGACGGCGCGGGCGCGTATTTCGCCGCCGTAACGGATCCGGCCGCGCTGGATGCGATTTCACTGACGCTGATCGCCGCCGGCATCTCTGTGCCGCTCAACGCAGTCTTTGGAATTGCGGCCGCCTGGTCGATTGCACGCTTTGATTTTGTCGGCAAGAGCCTTTTGACCACGCTGATCGATTTGCCCTTTGCGGTGTCGCCGGTCATTTCCGGTTTGATTTACGTTTTGCTGTTTGGCGCCCACGGTTTTTTTGGCGCCTTTTTACAGGAACACGACATTCGCATTATCTTCGCTCTGCCTGGCGTGGTTCTGGCGACCGTGTTCGTCACCTTTCCGTTTGTCGCCCGTGAATTGATCCCCTTTATGCAGGCGATTGGATCGGAAGAGGAAGAGGCGGCGTTGACGTTGGGCGCCAACGGCTGGCAGACCTTTTTGCGCGTCACCCTGCCGTCGATCAAGTGGAGCCTGCTCTATGGCATTATCCAGTGTAATGCGCGTGCGATGGGCGAGTTTGGCGCGGTATCCGTCGTATCCGGGCACATTCGCGGTCAAACCAATACGATACCGCTGCATGCGGAAATACTCTACAACGAATATAACTTTACAGGCGCCTTTGCCGTCGCGTCGCTGTTGGTCTTTCTGGGACTCGTGACGCTTGTGCTCAAAGCCGTCTTTGAAGATCGCAAACGCACGGAGATCGTGGTGGCGGCGAAAGAACCGTCCGAGAGCTGAGGCGCGCTCCGGCAGGCAACCCATGAAAATCGAGATTAAAGGCATCCGCAAAAACTTCGGCGCGTTTCGCGCGTTGAACGATATCCATCTGGAAGCGCCGTCCGGCGAATTGACGGCGTTGCTCGGGCCTTCGGGTTGCGGAAAGACGACGCTCTTGCGGATTGTCGCCGGTCTGGAGTCGCCGGATGCGGGCGAGATCCTATTCAACGGCGCCGACGCCTCCGCGCGGCGCATTGGCGAGCGGCGCGTCGGGTTTGTCTTTCAGCACTACGCGTTGTTTCGTCATATGACGGTCGCGGAGAATATCGCGTTTGGTCTCAAGGTGCGGCCGCGCAAACATCGTCCGGACGCGGCGACCATTTCGAAACGCGTCGACTCTTTGCTGGAACTGGTGCAGCTCGGCGGCTATCGCGATCGGTATCCGGCCCAGCTTTCCGGCGGACAACGGCAACGCGTCGCGCTTGCGCGGGCGCTGGCGGTGGAACCGGAAGTGTTGTTGCTCGACGAACCCTTTGGCGCCCTCGACGCCGGCGTGCGCCGCGAGCTGCGCCGCTGGCTGCGTCGACTGCACGACGAAGTAAAAATCACGAGTTTATTTGTAACCCACGATCAGGATGAAGCGCTTGAGGTCGCGGACCGCGTCGTTATTATGAATCGCGGTCGGGTGGAGCAGGTGGGCCGGCCGGAAGAGGTGTACGCGGCGCCGGCCAGCCCCTTTGTGTACGAATTTCTGGGCAACGTGAACCTTTTTCGCGGCCGGGTAACCAACGGCGGCGTATCCTTTGGCGAACGCTCCCTCGGCGTGGATCACGACGGCGTCCAGGAAGATCGCCAGGCGCTGGTTTACGTGCGACCGCACGAAATCGAACTGCACCCGAATCCCATTCCGGATGCGCTGTTCAGCGCGCGCGTGCGGCATATTCGCGCAACCGGTCCCTTTGTGCGCGTGGAACTGCAAAGCGAGCGCGGCGATGTAATCGAGGCGGAGGTCGGACTCGAACGCTATCGATTGCTGGCCCTGCGCGAAGGCGGCGAAGTGTACGTCAGCCTCAAGGAGAAACGCGTCTTTTTTGAAGAGGGCGCCATGGACTATTCGATCTGAGCGCGTTTCCGCCGAATTCCCCCGCCCGCGAAATCTTCCCCCGCCGGGCTGCTATTTTCGCTTGCTAATTTTCAGCGGTTTTATCTTTTCCAGACCCTATGGCCAACGTAGAAGTTACACAGATATCCTGGGGCGCGCGCCTCAAAGAATCCATCAAGGGAGTGATTGGCGGCGGTGTGCTGTTTCTGGCGGCGTTTCCCACGCTCTGGATGAACGAGGGTTGCGCGGTAAAAACCGCCCGCGACCTGGACCGCGGACAGGAAAAAGTCCTGAGCGTCGATGCGGCGAACTATGATGCGGCGAACGAGGGGCGCCTGGTGCACATGAGCGGCGAAGCCGTCAGCCAGGGACCGGTGAGCGACAGCCGCTTTGGAGTGTCCGTCGACGGCGTACGTTTGATCCGCACCGTAGAAATGCGCCAGTGGCGCGAAAACGTGAAGACCACCACCGAGAACAATACCGGCGGCAGTCAGACCGAACGGAAAGAATATTCATACGAAGAGGTCTGGTCGTCTTCCGAGATTAACTCCTCCAATTTTAATCGCAGCTACAGCGGCGGTCGCACCAACCCGGGCATGCCGTACGAGAGCGACAGCTTCCAGGCGGCTTCCGTGCAGTTGGGCGCGTATCAGTTAAACGATACTCTCATTGGGCAGATTGGCGGCGTGCAGTCTTTGCCGCTGACAGCGGAGATCGCGGGCGCATTCGGACCGCAGGCCCGCGTCGACGGCGAATACATCTACGTCGGATCGGGAAGCGCGAGCAGCCCGAAGATCGGCGACCTGCGCATACAATATGAATTCGCTCCGTCCGGACAGACGGTTTCGATATACGCGAAACAGGTCGGCCGCAGCTTCACGGCATTTGAGGAAGAAGAAGGCACCTCGCTGATTCGCCTGGACATGGGTAAACTGACGGCCGCCGAAATGTTCGCCGCCGCCGCCTCCGAAAACGCCATGAAGACCTGGATTATTCGGGCGCTGGGTTTTGTGATGATGTGGATCGGACTCGCGCTTGTGTTCCGTCCGCTGCGCACCGTCGCCGACGTGCTGCCCTTCCTGGGCAAGCTGCTTGGCTTCGGCTTGAATTTCTTCGCGGGCATCATCGCCTTTGCGCTGTCGTTTGTGACGATCGCAATTGCGTGGATTTTCTACCGACCGCTGCTCGGCATTGCGCTGTTGGTCCTGGGAGTCGGCGCGATTGTCGCCGGCTATATGATCGCCAACAAAAAGAAAGCCGAGCCGGCCGCCGCGACCTGATTCGCGCAAATAATACAAGCTGCGCCAGCCGGCGAGTTGGTCGCAGCTTGAGCCGCCTGTCGGCGCAAAACGAAACGAAGGGTCGTCGCTATGCGGCGGCCCTTTTTTTGCGCCCGCGCAAAATGATCGCGACGCGCCCGGCGCTGAATGGGTAGCTTGGGGCAGCCGTTGAAACGGAGACCGGCTGGATGAAAACCGCGTTTAAAATCGGATTGGCACTCGGCGCCTTTTTTACTTCCACCCTGGTAATCAATCACGCCGCCGGCTGGATCACCATCGATTCGGTGCGCGTCTTTGTCGAGACTCTCGCTGCGTCGCCCCACGCTTCGCTCTGGATCGGGCTGGCGGTGTTTGTTTTGCTGTCGGTTGATAGCGTGATCGCCGTGCCCACCACTGCGACCATTGTGCTTGGCGGATTTTTTCTGGGGCCGCTGGCGGGCGGGCTGGTCGCGGCCGGCGGATTGTTGTGCGCCGGATCGATCTGTTACGCCGGCGGTCGAATAGGCGGCGAACGTTTTTTACACAAGCTCATGCCGGCCGACGAGGTCGCCGAATTGCGCGCGTGGTTTGGCGCGAGCGGAAGTTTTGCCCTGCTTGTGGCGCGCGCCCTGCCGATGCTTCCGGAAGTCCTCTCGTGTCTGGCCGGACTGTCGCGCGTTTCATATCGAAAATATCTTCTGACTTTTGCCGCCGGCAATGCGCCGTACGCCTTTCTTGCCGCCTGGGCCGGGTCCATCAGCGATTTTTCCAATCCGTGGCCGGCGCTGGCCGTCGGCGTCGGCGTGCCCGCGGCGGCGTGGATCGCCTGGTTTTTTATGAATCCGAATCGGCGTGCGGGCGCGCGCTCCAACGCTTCTTAATCCGCGATAGGGCGACGTCCGTCACGCCCAGGTAAGCGGCTATGTGGTACTGGGGCGTGCGTCCGGCGATGTCGGCGAAGTCTCGCAAAAATCCCGCGTAGCGCTCTTCGGCCGATTCAAGCAACAGCTGCTTTTCGCGGCGGGTCTTGCGCCCGGCGAGCCAGCTGAGATACGCGCTCTGGAGCGCGCCCCAGGCGGGATGCGCGGTCATCAGACCGGCAAAATCGCGAAACGTAATGCACAACGCCTCCACCGGTTCGAGCGCCTCGACGCCAAAGGCGTTTTCGCGGGCGCCGTCGACGCCCAGCGCGCCCGCCACAAACATCCCTTCCCAGGCGAAGGATTTGTTAAAGTCTTTGCCGGCCTCGGTTTCGTAGTGTAAACGCACGAGGCCGCGCACAATAAAGTACAGCCGGTCGGCGGGGGCCCCGGCGCGAACCAGCGCCGCGCGCTTTTCAAACCGGACGGGCTGAAAAAAAGGCCGGGCGCGGCGCCACTCGTCCGGCGGAATGTCGACAAGCCGGGCGACCGCCGTTTGCAGACTCTCGTGCGCCTCTTTCAGATTCATGGTCGTTTGCCGGCGCGCTTTCGGATTTTTTTTTCGCCGACTTAACCCGGGTTAAGGTCCGGGCGCCGACCCGCCGGTTCTTTTCCTTTAACAACCGAAGATCCGGAGGAAAAGATGAGTTTAAACAACTATAAAAGCGGGCTTGCGGCGACGCTGATCCTGGCCGCCAGCGCCAGCGGCGCGCGTTTGCGCTTTGGGCCGCCCGGCTTTGACGAGGCGCGTTTTTCCAGCGCTGATCCGGCCGATCGGCTGATCATTCGTAT
>JAVHPJ010000083.1:0-3062 GCA_036170535.1 Leptospirales bacterium
GAAAATCGCGCTCAAAGCCCAGGATGATGTTCACTTCCGCGCCGCGCCAGCCGTAAATCGATTGGTCGTCGTCGCCCACCACGCACAGATTTTTTTCCGCGCCGACGAGCTGCAGCAAGAGTTCGTACTGCGCGGGGTTCGTGTCTTGAAACTCATCCACCAGGAAATACCGCCACCGGCCGCGGTACTTTTTCAAGATCTCCGGATGCGCTTTGAAGATGTGCTGCGGCAAAAGAATCAGGTCGTCAAAGTCGACGGCGTTGAGTCCGCGCAGGGTCGTCGCGTAGCGCGCATAAACGTCGGCGAAAAGATCCGGATCCAGCGGCGCCCCGCGGCTTTCGGCGAATTCCTCCGCGCGCAGATTCGAGTTTTTGCACAGACTGATCCAGTTGGCGATGCCGTGTTCTTTAACTTGATCGGGACCCATCTTCAACTGGCGATAAATGTCCGCGAGCACGTTCGTGAGGTCGTCGGGCGAAAGAATCGAGAAGGGCGTGCGAAAGCCCGGCAGAATCTCGATTTCTTTCTGCAGAATGCGATTGCCCAGGGAGTGAAAGGTCGACAACACCATGCCGCGCATTTTGTCGCGCGGCAACATCTGCTGGAGGCGCAGCTTCATTTCGCGCGCGCTCTTGTTGGTGAAAGTAACGCCCACGATGGCCGAGGACGGCGCGCCCTGCGCGACCATGCGCTGGATGCGATGGGTGATGACGGTCGTCTTGCCCGAACCTGCGCCGGCGAGAATCAGCACCGGACCGTGGATGCGTTCCACAGCCGCCTGTTGTTCGGGATTGAGTTTTCCGCGCGCCATGCCCGGGCCGGGCGACATAATTCCGGGGGCGGCCTGGTCGGGCAATTTCAATATGGCGGGGGCGTTCCCGGCAGCTACAAAAATCGCGGTCTCGCGCAACGCTCGCCGCCCGGCCGCCTTCGGCGAACAGACGCGCCGCACTTGACAGGCCTCGCTCCCGCGGCGCTCCTCCCGCATGACCCCGAAGCGATGGATGCTCTATGGCGCAAACGGCTACACCGGCCGCCTGGCCGCGCAGTTTGCCAGAGACCGCGGCGGGACGCCGATCCTCGCCGGCCGAAATCGGGAGGCCGTGCAGATTCTGGCGCAGGAGCTGGGTCTGGAAAGTCGCGTCTTCGGTCTGGATTCCGTAAGCGACGTCGCGCAGCAACTGGCGGATTGCGCCCTGGTGCTGCACTGCGCAGGGCCTTTTGTTCGGACGGTGGACGTGATGGCGGAAGCCTGTCTGGCCGCGCGCGTCCATTATCTCGACATTACCGGCGAGATTCCCGTCTTTCAAGCCCTTCAGGCGCGCGATGCGCGTGCGCAAACGGCCGGCGTGCTGCTATTGCCCGGCGTGGGCTTTGACATAGTCCCGACCGACAGTGTCGCTGTGCGCCTGCGTCGGCTGCTCCCGCAGGCCGACTCGTTGGAACTGGCGTTTTACGGGACGGGCGCGGCGTCGAGCGGCACCAGCAAAAGCGCGCTGGCGCAGGCGCCCGAGGGCGGCAAGATCCGCCGCGGCGGCGAGTTGATTTCGATCCCGCATCTGGATCGCTCGCGGCGCGTCCAGTTTGATCGCAATCTGGAAAAGACCTGTTACTCGATACCATGGGGCGATGTGTTTACCGCCTACTACTCGGCCGGTTTTGCAAACATTACGGTCTACACGCATGTCCCCGCCGCATCCGCGGCGATCACCCGACTGCTGCGGCCGGCGCTCGGGCTCTTGCGCATAGAAGCGATTCGCGGCGCGGCGGAACGCGCTATCGACGCTTTTGTGCCCGGTCCGGATGCGCAGATGCGCGAAGCGGCCGCCATGTGGGTGTGGGGCTCGGCCGCGGCGCCGGACGGGCGGCGCGCGGAGGTCCGCCTGCGTACGCGCGAGGGCTACAGCTTTACCGCTGAGTCCGCCGTACTCGCCGCCGAGCGCGTCCTGGCCGGGCCGATCACGCCGGGCTTTCAGACCGCCGGCCGGCTTTTTGGCGAAGACTTTGTCCTCGAAACCCGGGGCGCCGAGTACCTGACCTTATAACCCGTCGGGAAATTTCCGATCCGCGCGCCCGTGCGCCGCGTCTGAACTATTGTGAGATCTGCGCGCTTGTGGTTTTTGACACTCAGCCTTGCGACCCTGGCGGGCGCATGGGCCGAGCCCGCGGCTGAACTCGAAGGCGAATTTGCGCCTCAGGGCCAGTTTGGCGAATATCGCGTCGCCGAAACCAGCCATCTACAAAAGCAGATCGATTGCGACGAAACGCAGTGTACGCATCTCTATTACAATCGGACCGATACGCCGCCGGCGCTGGACGATCTGTTTGCGCGTCGCGCAGGCAAGATACTGATCGATTTTTCCGTCTACGGCATGCAACTGCGCGATCCGGAGCTGGACGTGATGCGCGTGTATTTTCGCGAAGTAGCCAAACGGGGCGGCCGCGTTCTGGTCGAACCATTGTCGATTGGCGTGCGCGGAGATACCGTGACCGTTCCGGTCGCTGGCGATCTTCTGGGCGTGGGGTACGATCTTTTTACGCGCCTCTACAACTATTTTCGCTACGACGACCTTGAGCACTATCACGTCAAAGCGCTGACGAATCCGGTGAATGGCAAGCTGCTGATGATTTACTTTGTGCACCGGAGCTACGGCGACATATGCGAAACGCTCTATTCGCGCTGCGACGTGCTGGAGTATTTTGACGAGGAAACCTTTGATGCGACTCTTTCGCGCGCCCTGACGGAAGCCGCGCAGAAAAACGGCAGCGTCCAGGTGCGCTTCACCCATGCCGGCGCTGCGTTGCCGCGGGCGGCCCTGGATATGGAGCATCTGTCGACGATGAACGCTTCGGTGCGCGTCTACAAGTGGCTGATCGCGAGCGGCGAAACTCAAACGGTTGAACAGCGCGATTCACGGGAGCGATTTTTACCCCTGGCGGCGGCGGTAAGTCTGGTCAAATACAGCGTGCAGGCCTACGATCTGGTCGCCGCCGTGCAGATGTACTGGCCGGCGCGCGACATGAAGGCGGAAGTCTACTATCGTACGGAAAACGAGACCGAT
>JAVHPJ010000084.1:0-14755 GCA_036170535.1 Leptospirales bacterium
CTGCGATCAATGCGGCCAGGAGTTGGGCGGCTGCCTTATTTTTGTCGCGCAGTTTGAATTCCTTCTCGCTGGTCGACGCGGCGCACAGGGTGCGGCCGGTAAGATCGTCGATAACCTGACAATGCAGATACCGATTCGACCGATTAATTACCAGACGCGGACGCGGCGTCTTCGGTTTGATGGCGTTACTTACGCGCACCTTACGGCGCGCCAGACGAACGCGTTTTGTTTCAAGACGGTTCATGAATTACACCTTACTTCTTGCCGGCCTTACCGGCTTTACCAGCCTTACGGCGAATAACTTCGTCCGAATACTTCACGCCTTTGCCCAGGTAAGGCTCCGGCGGACGCAGTGCGCGAATCTCCGCCGCCACCTGACCGAGCTTCTGCCGATCGATGCTTTTCAGGTCGATCTTCGTCTGGTCCGTAACTTGCGCGCTCACCGAGTCCGGCAAAGCGTAGCGCACCTCGTGCGAATAACCCAGGGAGAAAACGAGTTCTTTACCTTTCAAGGCGGCGCGGTATCCGACGCCGACCAGTTCCAGGCGACGATCCCAGCCCTTGCTTACGCCGAGTATCGTGTTGTTCAAAAGCGCGCGCGCCGTGCCGTGCATGGCGCGCACTGTGCGTTCTTCTGAATTACGGCTCAGCTGAATTGTGGCGTCCTTCTCTTCCAGAGAAATGCCGGAAGGCAGCGGGGTCTTTAACTGACCCAACGGCCCTTTCACCAGAATTTCCGGGCCCATCACGGCGACGGTAACGCCCTGGGGCAACTTAATGGCGGCTTTGCCAACGCGCGACATACAGCAGTACTCCTGCGATCACCAAACCCGGCAGAGAATCTCTCCGCCGATGTTCAGCTTTCTGGCTTTGCGCCCGGTCATTACGCCTTGCGACGTAGACACGATAGCAATGCCGATATTATTTCGAACCGGACGCATTTCCTGCGCCTTCATGTAGTAACGACGACCGGGGCGCGACACGCGTTGAATCTGCCGGATAACCGGCTGCTTGTTTGCGTATTTCAAGCGCACTTCGATATCGCTCTTGTTGTTGGCCTTTTTCACCGCATACTCCGCGATGAAGCCTTCCACTTTCAGGATATCGAGAATCGCAACCTTCAGTCGCGAACCCGGAAATGTGACCGACGGATGGCCCGCGCGCGAAGCGTTCCGGAGCCGCGTCAGCATATCTGCAATAGGATCAGTCAAGCTCATAAGGACGCTCTCACCACGAGGATTTTACTACGCCAGGAATCTGACCAAAACCAGCCAGCTTCCGGAAACAAATGCGGCACATGTCAAAGCGCCGAATATAGGCGCGGGACCGCCCGCAGAGGGGACAACGGTTATAGGCGCGCACCTTGAAACGGGGTTTCCGTTTGTGCCGTTCTATCATTGATTTCTTCGCCATAGCGCGCTCTGAATCCTCCGACCTATCTATAAAAAACGGGCTTACCCGACCTTCGCCTTTTTGAAGGGCAGACCCAGCATGGTAAGCAGGGCCCGCGCCTCGTCGTCCGTCTGAGCGGTCGTAACGATGGTCACGTTGAATCCGTGATAACTATCCACTTTATCCACGTCGATTTCGGGAAAGATGATCTGTTCCTTGATCGACATATTGTAATTGCCGCGACCGTCAAAGCCGGTCGTGTTAATGCCTTTGAAGTCGCGCACACGCGGCAGGGCCACGTTGATCAGGCGCTCGAGAAATTCGAACATGCGCTGGCCGCGCAGGGTAACCTTCGCGCCGATTGCGACGCCTTCGCGCAGCTTAAAGCCCGCAATTGATTTGCGCGCAATGGTCTTGACCGGACGCTGGCCGGTAATCAGCGCAAATTCTTCCTGAGCCGTCTCGAAGCCTTTCGGGTTCGAGGACGACTCGCCCATGCCAATATTCAGCACGATCTTCTCAAGCCGGGGCGTTTGCATTACCGACTTATAGGCGAACTGAGCCTTCAGCTCAGGTACGATCTTTTCTTTGTACAGCTGCTGCAGACCGGTCATGATTACTTATCGCTCTTCTCTTTGATTTCGCGGGTTTCGCCTTTGCCCGCGCGCACAATGCGCTTTTTTTCGGAGCCGACGCCGGCATAGCCAATGCGCTTACCCTGCTTGGACTTCGAATCGTAGAACATCACATTCGAAATATGAATGCCGGCTTCGATTTCAAGCACGCCGCCCTTGGGGTTTTCCTGAGTCGGTCGCTGAAAGCGCTTAATTTTCTTCACGCCCTGGACAACAACGCGATCGTTGCGTTTGTCGATAAAACGGATCTCGCCGCGCTTGCCTTTTTCTTTGCCGGCAATCACGATCACTTCATCGCCGATTTTCAACTTCACCCGGCGGCGTTTCTTCGCTTCGATATTTTCTTTTACAAGCGCCATAGTTTTATTCTCCGCGTCCCGTAGAGATCAAAGCACCTCGGGCGCAAGGGAGACAATCTTCATGAATTTCTTATCGCGCAACTCGCGGGCGACGGGCCCAAAGATGCGGGTTCCGCGCGGATTCAACTTGTCGTCGATGATCGCACAGGCGTTATCATCAAAGCGGATGTACGAGCCGTCCGCACGACGAATTTCTTTGCGAGTGCGCACGATCACCGCTTTTTGAACGGCCTTGTTGTGCACCTTTTTGCCGGTGCCATCTTTTAAACCGTAAGCCGGAATAGCGTCTTTAACAGCCACGACGATAATGTCGCCGACGGAAGCGTAGCGACGCTTGCTGCCGCCGAGAACTTTAATGCACTGGACCAGGCGGGCGCCGGTGTTATCGGCGACGTCGAGAAATGTTTCGACCTGAATCATGGCTTATTTTTCCGCCTTTTCAATGATCTTGTGCAGACGATGGCGTTTGTCGGCGGACAGCGGCCGCGTTTCGATTGCGGACACGACATCGCCTTCGCGGCTCTCGTTCTTCTCGTCATGAATCTTGATACGTTTGGAACGATGCAGCGGCTTGCGCAGCTGCGGGTGGGTTTGCATTGTTTCGATCAGTATAACACGGGTTTTATCCATCTTATCTGAAACCACTCGACCGGTGATTATATTAATTCGTTTCTTTTTGTCCGTCATCGTCGCCACTGTATCTTACACAGAATATCGCTTATTTCTTCTTTGCCCGGCCGCTGGACGGCTTCAGCGCCGCCTTTCCGGACGCGCGCTCTTTTTGAACGGTAAGAATGCGCGCAACATTGCGCTTCAGCATCCGAACCCGGGCCGGACTCTGCAACGACCGCGCCACAGCGAAGTTAAATCGCAGGTCGACCAGTTCGCGACGCGATTCGCCCAACTGCTTGCCTAACTCTTCGTCGGTCATTTCGTGAAATGCGCTCGCCATGCCAGTCTTCCTCTAAAATCGCCGGAGCGAACTCCGAACCCTAAATAATTTCCTTCTTAACAAACATCGTCCGCATCGGCAGCTTGTGCGCCGCGAGCATCAACGCCTCGCGCGCCGCCGCCTCGTCGATGCCGCTCATTTCGAACAGCACGCGGCCCGGCTGAATCCGGCTTACCCAATATTCAGGCGCGCCCTTGCCGCTACCCATCCGGGTTTCCGCCGGCTTTTTGGTGACCGGTTGATCCGGAAAGATGCGAATCCACATCTTGCCGCCGCGTTTCACACGTCGCGTCATCGCCCGGCGAGCGGCTTCAATCTGACGCGCAGTCAGATTGCCGGCGGTCATGGCCTTCAGGCCAAATTCGCCAAAGGCCACCGTATTGCCGCGCGTCGCTTTGCCGCGCAGTCTTCCGCGCTGGCGCTTGCGATATTTAACTCGTTTGGGAGCTAACATAATTCCGTTACCGCCTTACCTGGTATCAGCCCGTACGCCGGCGAACTGCGTACTGATCCTCTTCTTCCTTCTCCGCGCCCGGGAAAAGGTCGCCATGATAGGTCCAGACCTTCACGCCAATCATCCCGTAGGTCGTTTTCGCTTCACTGTGCGCGTATTCGACGCGCGCGCGCAGCGTGTGCAACGGCACCCGACCATCTTTGTACTGCTCGGCACGGGCCATGTCGGCGCCGTTCAGACGACCGGAGACGGCGATCTTAACGCCGTCGATGCCGCCGCGCATCGCGCCGCGCAGCGCCTGCTTCATCACGCGGCGAAACGGCATGCGCTGTTCCAGCTGCTGGGCGATCGTATCTGCGATTACCTGCGCCACCGTTTCCGGTTTTTTAACTTCTACGATGCCAATGTGAATCGGCTTATTCACTTTTTTGCGCAGCTCGTTCTTCACAGCTTCGATGCTTGCGCCTTTCTGACCGATGATGACGCCCGGGCGAACCGTATGGATGCTGACGTTGATCTTTTCCGGAAAACGCTCGATTACAATTTTTACGATGCCGGCGCGCTTGAAGCGCTTGTTGATCATCTTGCGCAACATCAGGTCTTCGTGCAGATTCTTCCTGTAGTCCTCTTTCGAGTACCAAATGGAATCCCAGGAGCGGGTGATGCCCAGCCGCAGACCGATCGGATTTACTTTCTGACCCATAATAGTTCGCCTGCTCTTCCTTACTCGTCGCTCAATACCACGGTAATGTGGCTGGTGCGTTTCAGAATTCGTGCGCCGCGTCCGCGAGCGCGTGCGCGCCAGCGTTTGAGCGTCGGGCCCGCATCTATGTATAACTTCTTCACAAAGAGCTGATCGTCTTTGATCGCCTCGTTCGCCTGGGCTACGTTGGCGCGCGCGCTTTTCAGCGCTTTCGCCAGCAGTAAGGACGCTTTGCGCGGAATGAAGCGCAGCATGTCCATTGCCTCCGGATAAGAGAAGCCGCGGATTTCGTTGGCAACCAGCCGCATCTTGCGCGGACTGATCATCAGGAAGCGGGATACAGCCTTACGCTCCATTACTTCTTCACCTTCTTATCCAGGGATGAATGGCCGCGGAACGTGCGCGTCGGCGCGAATTCGCCCAGCTTGTGGCCCACCATGTTTTCATTGATAAACACGGGGATAAACTTGTGTCCGTTATGAACCATCACGGTGTGACCGATCATTTCCGGGAAGATCGTGGACCGACGCGACCAGGACTTGAACGGTTTGCGATTGTTCTCGCCGTTCATCCGGGTGACGCGGGCCATCAAGTGATCCGCAACGTAGGGGCCTTTTTTAATTGAACGAGCCATAACTGATTACCGAATTTCCTTATCGTCCAATGCGCTTGTTGATCCGGCGCTGCGCTATGAAGCGATCGGAAGGCTTGTTTTTCTTCCGCGTTTTGTAGCCTCGGGTTGGTTGACCCCACGGCGTAACCGGATGGCGACCGCCGGAGCTCTTGCCCTCGCCGCCGCCCAGGGGGTGATCGACCGGGTTCATCGCAACGCCGCGCACATGCGGGCGCTTGCCCATCCAGCGCTTGCGTCCCGCTTTACCGAGACTGATCAGATTGCGTTCGCGATTGCCCACCTGACCAACAGTGGCCCGGCAGGTTTTCAGAATGCGGCGCAATTCGCCTGAAGGCATTTTTAAGATCATGTAGTCGCCGTCGCGACCGGCAATGGTTGCAAAGGAGCCGGCGGAACGGGCGATCTGGCCGCCGCGTCCCTTTTGCATCTCGATGTTGTGAACCACGGTGCCCACCGGAATCTTCTCGAGCGGCAGCGCGTTGCCCGGACGGATCGGGGCCGAATCGCTCGAAAGCAGCTTCTGGCCGCGCTCAAGTCCGTCGGGAGCGAGAATATACCGCTGTTCGCCGTCCGCGTATTTGATCAGGGCGATGCGCGCGCTGCGGTTGGGATCGTATTCGATCGTAGCCACCACGCCCGGCACATCCACTTTATCGCGTTTGAAGTCAATGCGACGATACAGACGCTTGTGGCGTCCGCCGCGCCACCAGATCGTCTGACGACCGGTGCTCGCGCTGCGACCCGCCCGATACGGGAGGTACTCGACCAACTGCTTCGCCGGGCGCACCTTATCGAGGTCGCTGAAGTCGAGCACCGTCTTGTAACGGCTGGTCGGCGTGTACGGCTTGAATTTCTTAATCGCCATGATAATAGACCGTTCTATCAGTTATTCTTCACAAACTCAATCGCCTGCCCGGGAGCGAGCGTCACAATCGCCTTCTTCCACTTGGGCAACTTAATGCGATCCGAGCGAAAACGCTTCTTCTTGCCGGGCACGATCATGGTGTTGATCTTCACTGCTTTCACTTTAAAGATGTGAAAGAGCGCCTGACGAATGAGTTCCTTGTTCGCATCGGCGTGGACTTTGAAGGTATAGCGATTCACGTCTTTGCGCGGCTCGCTGACCTGCGTGGTCTTTTCCGTAACCAGCGGGGCTACAATTACCTGGTGCAGGTCCATCAGGCCACCTTACCTTTACGGCTCTCTTTTTTGTACTGCTCCGCGATGACTTTCAGCGCGGACTCAGTAACCAGAACCGAATTTGCGTAGTACACTTCCGGCGCGGTAATGCGTTTTGCATGCACCAGGCGCAGGTTATTGATGTTATCCGCCGACTTGAGAAACTTCTCGTCGTCAGTATTGATGATGATGACGATCGAGCGCTCCGTTGCCACGCCGATATTCGCCAACACGCCGAACACTGCTTTGGTGCTGTATTCCGTCACCGCCGGATCTTCCAGAACCGCGACCGAAGCGGCTTTCGCTTTGCTGGCGAGGATCGCCCGAATGCCAGCTTTGCGGACACGCGCCGGCAAATCGATGCGGTAGTCGCGGGGCTGCGGGCCGTGCACCGTGCCGCCGCCGCGCCATTGGGGCGCACGAATGGAGCCCTGACGCGCATTACCGGTGCCCTTCTGCTTCCACGGCTTCTTGCCGCCGCCACGCACTTCATTACGCACCTTCACTTTGTGGGTGCCCTGGCGACGGTTTGCATTTTCCGCACGGATCACCGTGTGGATTGCAGTTTTGCTGAAGGCGGCTTCAAATACATCCGCCGGCAGATCAGTCTGCCCTTTCAGCTTGCCGGACTTGTCGTACGAGTTCACTTTCATGATCAGATCGCCTCGATCTTAACGTAGCCGGTGCGCGGACCGGGAATGGCGCCCTTTACGAAGATCAGATTCTCGAGCGGATCGACCTGAAAAATTTTCAGGTTGCGCACGGTTACCTGATCCACGCCCATGTGGCCGGCCATCTTCTTACCCTTAAATACCCGGGCCGGAGTGGTGCTCGCGTTCAAGGAACCCGGCGCCCGGTGGAAACCGGAGCCGTGGGTCGCGCGACCGCCGCCAAAGCCGTAGCGCTTGACAACGCCCTGAAAGCCCTTGCCCTTGGAAATGCCGGTCACTTTCACCGTTTCGCCCGCGGCGAAGACATCGGCCTTGAGTTCCTGACCCACCTGGAGTTCGCCCGCGTCCCGAAATTCGCGCAGCACGCGATAGGGCGCTTCGAATTGCTTCTGATGACCGAGCTCGGCCTTATTCAGAACCTTCTTCCGAACGACTTCAAAACCCAACTGAACGGCGGAATATTGATCCTTCTCGGCCGTTTTGACCTGCACAACCCGGCACGGGCCGGCGCGCAGAACAGTGACCGGAACGGACACGCCCGCTTCGTCAAAAATGCGGGTCATTCCGAGTTTCTTTGCTATAATGCCTTTCGCCATAAAACTATCCGCTCTCCGGGAGACTCATCGCCGAACTTCGGCTCTGGAGCGCTTCGTCAGCTCTTAATATCAACGCTCACGCCCGCCGGCAGCTGCAGCTTCATCAGCGCGTCCACCGTATCCGGGTTGGTATTCATAATATCTATCAGTCGTTTATGCGTGCGAACTTCAAACTGCTCGCGCGATTTTACGTTTACGTGCACAGACCGCAGAACCGTGAAACGCTCCACGCGCGTCGGCAGCGGGATGGGCCCGGAAATTTCCGCGCCAGTGCGACGAGCGGTGGCTACGATTTCCGCAGCGGACTTGTCGATCAGTCTGTGATCGAACGCTTTCAGCTTTACTCGAATTCTCTGGGCCATCGCTGTTAGTTTCTCTTCTTATGAATGCATAAGGGGCGACGCGACTTACGCCGCGCCGCCGTTCCGCTACGATTATTCGATTACCTCGGCAACGACGCCGGAACCCACGGTGCGTCCGCCTTCGCGGATTGCAAACTTGAGCCCTTTGTCCATTGCGATCGGAGTAATCAGCTCGACCGATACGGAGATGTTGTCGCCCGGCATAACCATTTCGGAACCGGCCGGCAACGCGATCGTTCCCGTTACGTCCGTCGTGCGGAAGTAGAACTGGGGACGATAGTTGTCGAAGAACGGAGTATGACGTCCGCCTTCTTCTTTCGTAAGGACGTAAACTTCCGCTTTGAATTTGCGGTGCGGGGTGATCGAACCGGGCTTGGCCAGAACCTGGCCGCGCTGGATGTCTTCTTTTTTCACGCCGCGCAGCAGCGCGCCGATGTTGTCGCCCGCTTGAGCGAAATCGAGCAGCTTGCGGAACATCTCGATGCCGGTGACAACCGTCTTGGTCGTGTCCTTAATGCCCACGATCTCGATTTCATCGTTGATGTTCAGTTTACCTTGCTCAACGCGGCCCGTTGCAACAGTTCCACGACCGGTGATCGAGAACACGTCTTCAACCGGCATCAGGAAGTCTTTCTCGGTAGCGCGCTTGGGCTCGGGAACGTAGGTATCGAGCGTTTCCATCAGCTTGAGGATTGCGCCTTCGCCAATATCGCTGGTGTCGCCATCCAGAGCTTTCAGACCGGAGCCCATGATAAAGGGCGTGTCAGACGGAAAGCCGTACTTCACGAGCAGGTCTTTCACTTCTTCTTTTACGAGCTCGACCATTTCTTCGCGCTCGTCTTCTTTGATCATGTCGACCTTGTTCAGGAAGACCACGAGGTAGGGAACGCCGACCTGGTGAGCCAGGAGGATGTGTTCGCGAGTTTGCGGCATAGCGCCGTCCACAGCGGAACAAACCAGAATGCCCGCATCCATCTGCGCGGCGCCGGTGATCATGTTCTTCACATAGTCAGCGTGGCCCGGGCAGTCTACGTGGGCGTAGTGACGATTTTTCGTCTCATATTCCTGGTGCGACGTTGCAATCGTAATACCACGCTCTTTCTCTTCCGGCGCGTTATCGATTTCGTCGTATTTGACCGCCTTGTTCTTACCGCCCGCAGTGCGAGCGAGAACGCTGGTGATGGCAGCCGTCAACGTGGTCTTGCCGTGGTCAACGTGGCCAATCGTGCCTACGTTAACGTGCGGTTTGCTCCGTTCGAACTTCTCCTTTCCCATTTCCCAATACCTCGGCTTACAATTCGTTAATTAAATAGCACAGGCGAGAACAACCCCTCCTGGGTCCCTCTCGCTTTTGCGCGTGCGGCAGAGCCCCACGTGCATACGATTCGCTTCGCAACCGGGCCTGCATCCTTGCAGGCTGCGGCCCGCTGTCGACGGCCGCGAATTTCCGAAGATTTACCAATCGCCGGAATGACCCTCCAGAGGAAAGTCCTTTTTAGAAATACGACGTTTACAGCGTAACTGTCGCCTACCTTCAGACCGCCGCCTTCGCAACAATCTCGCTCGCAATGTTGTTCGGCACGTCTTCGTAGTGCTTGAACTTCATGGAATACGCCGCCCGACCTTGCGTGGAACCGCGCAAATCGGTCGCATATCCGAACATCTCAGCCAGGGGCACTTCGGCCTGCACAACGCGCGCATTGCCGCGCTGCTCCATGCCGCCAATCCGACCCCGCCGACGGTTCAGGTCGCCCACTACGTCGCCCATAAAGTCTTCCGGCGTAACAACTTCGACTTCCATGATCGGTTCCAGAAGCACCGGCTTGGCCTTCTTGCAACCGTCTTTGAACGCCATCGAGGCGGCGATTTTGAACGCCATCTCGTTCGAGTCCACATCGTGGTACGAACCGTCGAATACTTCGACTTTGATGTCCACAACGGGGTACCCCGCCATTACGCCATTGGACATCGCTTCCTGACAGCCCTTGTCGATGGCCGGGACGTATTCGCGCGGAACCACCCCGCCCACCACGGCGTTTTTGAACTCGTAGCCTTTGCCGGCTTCGTTGGGAGCGATGCGCAGCCAGCAGTGGCCGTACTGGCCGCGACCGCCGGTCTGCTTGATATATTTTCCTTCGGACTCGACCGACGCACGGATCGTTTCGCGGTACGCCACCTGGGGCTTGCCCACGTTGGCCTCAACCTTGAACTCGCGCTTGAGGCGATCGACGATGATTTCCAGATGCAATTCGCCCATGCCCGAGATGATCGTCTGGCCGGTTTCGTGGTCGGTTTTGACGCGGAACGTGGGGTCTTCTTCCGCCAGGCGCATAAGGGCCGTGCCCAGCTTCTCTTGATCCGCTTTGGTAAGCGGTTCGATCGCGAGGTCAATAACCGGATCCGGAAAGTCCATGCTCTCCAGAATGATCATGTTGTTTTCGTCGCAGAGGGTGTCGCCGGTGACGGTGTCTTTCAGACCTACGGAGGACGCGATATCGCCGGCGTAGACTTCTTCGATCTCTTCGCGTTCGTTGGCGTGCATTTGCAGCAAGCGACCAATGCGCTCCTTTTTGCCTTTCGTGCTGTTATACACGTACGAGCCTTTTTTAAGAACGCCGGAATACACGCGGAAATAAGTCAGCTTGCCGACGTACGGGTCGGACATGATCTTGAACGCCAGAGCGGAGAACGGCGCGCTGTCATCGGCGTGGCGCAGCAGTTCAACTTCTACGTTGTCCACGCTCACGCCTTTGATCGGCGGAATGTCGAGCGGCGACGGCAGGAAGTCCAGCACGGCGTCAAGCAGCGGCTGAACTCCTTTGTTTTTGAATGCAGAACCGCAGAAGACGGGAAAGATTTTCATCTTCAGCGTGCCGGCGCGAATGGCGCGCTTCAGCTCGGGAACAGTGAGTTCGCCGGATTCCAGATATTTTTCCAGAAGCTCGTCGTCGCATTCGGCGGCCGACTCCACCAGTTTTGTGCGATACTCTTCCGCCTGAGCTTTCAACTCATCCGGAATCGGCTTGTATTCGAATTTTGCGCCGAGCTCTTCGCCGCCCCAGACAATCGCGCGATTCTCAACGAGATCTACAACTCCGGAAAAACCGCCTTCGCTGCCGATCGGCAATTGCGTTGCGACCGCGTTGGCGCCGAGGCGCTCACGAATCGAATTCAAGCAGAAGAAAAAATCTGCGCCAGTACGGTCGAGTTTGTTAACAAAGCAAATACGCGGCACGCCGTAGCGATCCGCCTGACGCCAGACGGTCTCGGTTTGCGGCTCAACGCCGGCGACGCCGTCATAAACGGCGACCGCGCCGTCCAGCACGCGCAGCGAGCGCTCCACTTCGACGGTAAAGTCTACGTGACCGGGCGTATCGATGATGTTAATGCGATGCATCGCGCGATCTTTGTCTGCGCCGGTCCAGAAGGTCGTGGTCGCGGCGGACGTAATCGTAATGCCGCGTTCTTTTTCCTGCGGCATCCAGTCCATCTCGGTGGCGCCTTCGTGCACTTCACCGATTTTGTAGGTCTTGCCGGTATAGTAGAGAATCCGCTCGGTTGTTGTAGTTTTACCGGCGTCAATGTGCGCCATAATCCCGATATTCCGGGTTTTTTCCAGGCTGACTTTACGTGCCATGATAGCTTCCTGCCGATTCCGTTCCGACTCTTACCAGCGATAATGGCTGAAGGCGCGGTTCGCCTCGGCCATGCGACGTGTATCGTCGCGCTTCTTGGCCGCGCCGCCCTGACCTTTTTGCGCGTCGAGCAGCTCGCCGGCGAGCTTCTGAGCCATGCCGTGTTCGCGGCGCTGACGGGAATAACCTACAAGCCAGCGAATTGCGAGCGCCTGCATGCGCTCCGGGCGCACTTCGACCGGCACCTGGTAGGTAGCGCCGCCGACGCGACGGGAGCGAACTTCCAATGCCGGCGCTACGTTATCCAGCGCGCCACGAAAGACATCGATGCCCTCGTTGCCGGTTTTATCCTTGATAATCGCCATCGCGTCGTAGAATACCTTCTCCGCCACGGACCGCTTGCCGCTGCGCATCAGATAGTTGATGAAGCCTGCGACGATCTTGTCGTTGTAAACCGGATCGGGAGCGATCTCCCGACGACGAATTGCGCCTGTTCTGCGAGACATATAGCTTTCCTATCCTTAAGCCTTCGGGCGCTTTGCGCCGTATTTGGAGCGCGCCTGGCGCTTCTTCTCAACGCCCAGGGTGTCAAGGGCGCCGCGAATAATGTGATAGCGAACGCCGGGAAGGTCCTTCACGCGACCGCCGCGCACGAGCACAACGTTGTGCTCCTGGAGGTTATGACCTTCGCCCGGAATGTAGGCGGTCACTTCCACCTGGGTCGTCAGACGCACGCGCGCGACCTTGCGCAAAGCCGAGTTCGGCTTTTTGGGCGTAAAAGTCATAACGCGGGTGCAAACCCCGCGACGCTGCGGGCAGGACGTGAGCGCCGGCGATTTGGTTTTCGAACGCTGAGCTTCGCGTCCATGGCGGATCAATTGGCTGATCGTAGGCAATTTCGTACTCCTGATACTCGTTCTACAAAACAAAATGACTCAAAGGACGGCGGAATCCATGATCCCGACCGCCGGACGCCGCCTGACCGGCGCGCCGACTGCGTCCGCAGACAAAAGGGCCGCAACCGATGGATGCCCAACGGCTCAAAGCGCCTCGACTGACTCACCTATCTGATGCGACCTTCAACTTATCGCCCCATCCCGTGGGAGACAGTTTTGAAGGCTTTCTGGCCCGCCACGCGGGCTGCTCAGAAGACCGGTAAATGACCGTTTTTCCTGTAACCGACGTACGATCAAGCGCTTTCAGCGCCGTACGGTACGCCAGGGGTTCCGGAGGGGCGAATTCGCCCGACCGGGACCCAATTTCCTCCGAAATCAGTCCTCCAGCGGAGGAACCGGTTCCGGCGGACGGGCGAATAGCTCCCGCGCCGCCTCTTCGAGGCGTTCGCGCTCGCTGCGCTGAATGTCGCCGTACTCCTCTTTGAAGATCTCGATCGCCCGATAGTGCTTCAGGCCGGTTCCGGCCGGAATCAGGTGACCGATAATCACGTTTTCTTTGAGGCCGAGCAAGGGGTCGCGCTTGCCCTTGATCGCCGCGTCCGTCAGGACCTTCGTCGTTTCCTGGAAGGAAGCGGCCGAGATGAAGGACTCCGTGTTCAAGGAGGCGCGGGTGATGCCCAGCAGGATCTGACGACCCTGGGCCGGCACGCCGCCCTCGCTTTCGACGCGGGTGTTTTCATCGGCAAAGATGAAGCGGTCGACCTGTTGGTGCGCCACGAAGCTCGTATCGCCCGGATCGGTCACTTCGGTCTTGCGCAGCATCTGGCGCACAATGATTTCAATGTGTTTTTCGTTAATGTACACGCCCTGCAGACGGTATACTTCCTGAATCTCGGAGATCAGGAATTCGTGCAAAGCGCCCAGGCCTTGAACGCGCAGAATGTCGTGCGGGTCGAGGGTGCCTTCGTCGAGCTGGTCGCCCTTCTTGACATAATCCCCGTTCCGGACGCGCACGCGCTTGGTAACCGGGATGGTGACTTTTACCTTTTCGTCTTCCGAGCCTTCGGCCACCACATAGAGGACTTTCTTCTCTTTCACAACCTCGTTGTGATCCACTACCCGACCGTCGATTTCCGCCAGAGTCGAGGCGTCCTTGGGGCGGCGAGCCTCAAAGAGTTCCTCAACGCGCGGCAGACCGCCGGTAATATCCCGGGTCTTTTCCGTGCCGGAACTGATTTTCAGCAGGACGTGACCCGGATTCACTTTTTCGCCGTCGCCCACGACCAGAATGGAGTTGAGCGGAAGGTGATACTCGTGATCGCCCACATACACGCGCGGCGCCAGTTTTTCGCGCTTGTATTCGAAGATGCGCAGGTTGCCCTCTTCGTCCTTTTTCAGGTTCTTGCCGTCCTGCACGTCCTGGAAGCGCACAACGCCCGCGTTTTCGGCGACGACCACGTCGTTGTACGGGTCGAACTTCGCGAGCACCTCGCCCTTGGCGGCGAATACGTTCTCTTTGGTTAAGAGAATGGTTCCCGGCTTTACCGGAATGCGGCTCTGTTCGCCGCGAATCATGAATTCGTCGTCGACCAGGTGGACGACGCCGGCCGTTTGCGAGGTCAGCGCCTGTTCCTTGCCGTCGTAGCCGCCCGCGATGATCTCGCCCGGCACCACGGTCTGGCCGTGCGCAACGCGGACGTTAATCATTTTGGAAACCTGCATCGATTGATGGATGCGGGACACCACGATATTGCCGCGCGAGGTGAAGACCGTTTCGCCTTCCGGATTTTTTACGCGCTGCCCGCTGATCGACTCGATGATCGCGTCGTAGGGCAGCTTGTGCACGCTTTCTTTAACCTGCACGTTGGTAGCGACCCCGCCCACGTGGAACGTGCGCATGGTAAGCTGCGTTCCCGGCTGGCCGATCGACTGGGCCGCGATAATGCCGACCGCCTCGCCCATTTCCACCGGCTTGAGGCGCGCCAGGTCCATGCCATAGCAGTTGCCGCAGATGCCGTGGCGCGTTTCGCAGGTCAGGGCCGAACGGATTTTCACCTGCTCGATGCCCAGGCTGTTGATGCGCTGTACTTGCGTCTTATCGATGATTGCGCCGCGCGGGATCACTTCTTCGTTAGACACCGGATCCAGCACCGGCTCGGCCAGAATTCGACCGAATACGCGATCGCCCAGGGTAATGATCGTCTTGTCGCCTTCGCGAACGGCGATCATGTACACGCCTTCTTTCGTGCCGCAGTCGGGCTCGGTGATAATCATGTCCTGACTGATG
>JAVHPJ010000085.1:0-14566 GCA_036170535.1 Leptospirales bacterium
CGTTTGCAAAGCGGCGGCTCCGGTCCCGGCCGGCGCAGCGCCAGACGGCGCGCCGGCGGCGCTTTGCCCGGAGGGGGACGACGGCGCGGCGCCGCTCGCGGGAGCGCCCCCGTCAGCGGCGGCCTGGCCCAGCGGTTTGCCGTTGGTTTCGACTTCGAGAATGCCCCACTTCTTCAACCGTTCAATGTCCTTCTCCAGAATCTCCTGACGACTCTGCACGAGGATATTGTTCGGGTCGATAAAGACCGGCTGATCAAAGGCCATTCCCGGCCGCAGCTCTGATACCTTAATTTTTTTCATTCGTATACTAAGACATTATCGGGTTCGTCGGGATTCATCCAGACGATACACCAGAGCGAACAACGCGGCCGCGGCGCGATAGAGATTCCGGGGAATCTCCTTGCCGGGCGGCAGCTCCGACAGGAGTTGCGCCAGCGCCGGATCGCGCAGCACCGGTTTGCCCGCCTGTTCCGCACGTCGAACAATCTCGCGCGCCAGCTCGCCGGCGCCGCTGGCTACGATGCGCGGGGCCGCGTCTGCAGTCGCATCAAATGCAAGAGCCGCCGCGCGCAACTCCTGCGGGCGACTTGCGTTTTTCCCATCGCTCGCGCTCAAGCCGGCGCTCCCTCGTCTATGGACGACCGCCCGAATGCTTGAGTCCTGTTATTTTCAGCGTTTGCAATCATTTTTACCGCGAGGCCTGATGCCGTCAACCCGGGCGTGAGCGCCGCTTCGCGAAAGTTCGCGCCGTCTTCAAGCGCTCACATCCAGACCGGCGGAAACGCCCAACAGGGTTGCGCCTGAAATCCCCACGCCTTCCTCGGCCAGCGCACGCAACCAATCGCTCCAGCGTTCCGCCAGACGCATCCGCGCCCCGGCTTCGGCCGCGCTGACGTACACGTGCAGAGGATCAAAGTCGGCCGACTCGGAGAGAAACACGGCCGTTATCGCGCCCAGGGATTCAGGATGGGCGTGCAGCAGGAAAACATGCGGTCCTGGCCCCAGGCGCCCGACGCCCGCAATCCAGTCCGGCGGCGTCTCGGCCGGGTCGTCCGCGGCGCCGTCCGCGCCCCCGCGCGCCCATTCGATTAAGAGCTGCGTGTCCAGGGATGCCGCTGATTCCGTCAACCAGCGGGCCAGGGCTTCGGAGCTTTCCGCCGCGCGCTCCAGGATCCGACTCAGCCCCTCGCCCAGCGATTCGCTTGGGGGCGTCCGCAGAGCCTCAGGCGCCGCGCGCGGTTTTTTGCCCGCTGCCAGCTGTTCGCGCAGCAAAACTTCCAGTCCAAACGGTAGCGCGGGTCCCGCGCCCGGGTGTAAAACTGCGGGCGCGGCCGGTCGGCCGGCTTCGAGTATCAGCAAACGATACCCGTTCTTGCCGGCCCGTTCGACGCGTAAGAAGAGATCCTGTTCGGCGCTCAGCGCGCGACCTTCGACCCGCGCGGGCAAGACGCTCGCGCCGATGCGCAGGCGCGTCGCCTCGCCGGGCGCCGCAGCGCTCAACACGCGAGCCCGCACTTCGCGTCCCACCAGCGCACGCAGAAACTCGGCTGACTCACCGGCTGGCCGCAGGACGATCGCAGCGGGCCCGACGCCTGGCAGAGGCTTCACGAGCGCACGTCCCGGAGTCGGCTCTCACCAACGGTACGAACGGCGGTGAATGGGCGCCGGGCCGAGCGCGCGGATTGCAGACCGGTGGCGCGCGGTGCCGTATCCCTTGTGTTGATCGAGTCCATAGCCAGGAAAGAGCCGTTCGTAGCGCAGCATCCGTCGATCACGCGACACCTTGGCGAGTATCGACGCCGCCGCAATGCTTTCGACGCGACTATCGCCCTTTACAATACACTGAATGAGAAGGTCGGGGAACTCTTTTCTTACCAGATCCAGCCGGTAGGTCCCGTCCACGAGCAAGGCGCCGGGACGCTGACCGGCAAGTTCCGCGCGCCGCACCGCCCGTACGATGGCGAATTCGATCGCTGGATTTATCCCGCGCGCGTCAATCAAACGACTGGAGACGTGCACGCAGGCGCCAAAGAGGAGCGTGGCAGGGAGGGCTTCGTAGAGGGCTTCGCGCGCCCGCTCGCTGAGTTGCTTGGAATCGTTAAACTGCGGCCGCGCCGCTCCGGAAGCGGCGGGCGGACGTAGTATCGCCAGTCCGACGCTGACCGGTCCGGCCAGGGGACCGCGCCCCGCTTCGTCGACGCCCGCCACCGGCCCCCGCCCCTGCAGCAGCAGCTCCGCTTCAAGGGGGAGAAACGCGGGGACCGTGCGGGCCACGGGACCGCGCCTCAGGCGCCGGCTTTGGACTTCGCGCCCGATTTAGCGCCGGACTTAGCCTTCGAGCCTTTTTTGGCGCTCGTGCTCGTCTTCTTCTTAACAGCAGTTGCGGCTTTCTTGCGGACGCTCGTAGTCGGACGATCCGTATTTACAGCTTCTTTAATCCGGCTTTCTTTGCCGGTCTTGCCGCGCAGGTAGAAGAGTTTCGCGCGACGAACGCGTCCGCGACGCACCACTTCGATCTTCTGAATGGCCGGCGTGTGGTAGGGAAAGATCCGCTCTACGCCCACGTCGTGCGAAATGCGGCGAACGATGAAGGTCTTGTTAAAGCCGTCGCCGCGAATGGAAATCACGGAGCCCTCGTAGGCCTGCACGCGTTCCTTATCGCCTTCTTTAATGCGATACTGAACTTTGATCACGTCGCCGACGTTGAAGTCGGCCCACTTTTTAATGGCGCCCTGCAGCGGCAGCGAGGTCGTAATGGAGCCGCCATTCACCGTCAGTCCAAACCGTTCGGTCGAGACCGGCGCGCTTTCGGCCGCCTGAGTCGTTTCAGTTGTGTTCTCTTCTTCCGCCATCGTCGCTTTTCCTTTGTAACGTTATATGCCGACTCTGCTCTTTTCGCCAGGCCGCAATTTTCTGATGATTCCCTTCCAGCAAAACCTCCGGGACTTTCCAGCCCCGGTATTCCGCCGGCCGCGTGTACTGCGGATATTCCAGCTCGTCCGCTTCGTGGCTTTCCACGGCGTGACTCTCCGGCGAACCCATGTAGCCCGGCAGCAAGCGGGTGACCGCCTCAATCAGACACAGGGCGGCCAGATCGCCGGACCCCAGAACAAAGTTCCCGATTGAGACCTGATAATCCGCCAGATGCTCCGCTACGCGCTCGTCTACGCCTTCGTAGTAACCCGAGAGTATCGTGAGCCCTGGCAGCGTCGCAAACTGACGCACCTGCCGTTGCTCCAGCAGAGCGCCGCGCGGCGTCATCAGCGCCACCGGCAGTTTATGCTCCAGAGACGCCAGCGCCCGATCGACGGGCCCGATCTCCAGAATCATTCCGGGGCCTCCGCCGTACGGCGCATCGTCGATTCGACCCTTGCGGGCGGGTTCGGCGAAATCGCGCAATTGTACCGGGCGAAGATCAAACAAACGTTTTTGATAGGCCCTGGCTGGCAAGCCGGATTCGACGTAGCGCTCGTAGCGCTCCGGGAAAAGCGTCAAAACCTGGAAGATCATGGCTCAAGCGCCTGGATAAGATCGTAATAACGGGGCGCAATCACCCGTCCGGCGCCGAGGTCCAGCGTCGCATGCTCTTCGACCAGGGGCAAGAGCGCCTCGCCGTCCCCGTCGAGTCGCTCGAGAACCAGCAGTCCATGGGCGCCGGTTTCGAGAAAGTCCTTCACCCGCGCTACGGGCTCGCCGGCCGGGTCGGCATATACGGGCAGTCCGAGCAGCTGAAACAAGTACACGCCTTCGCTGCGCGTCAGCAGCTGCTCTTCGCGGATGCAAATCCACAGGCCTTTAATGTCCTGGCCCGCCAGCTCGTCGGGAAGCTTCAGCCGCACAATCGTCTTGCCGCTGCGCACGGGGGCGACGGAACTCACGGTCGCCGGCCAGTATTCGCCGTCGTCTCTCGGACGCGGATACACGCTGGCGAGAATTTGGGAAAGATCCACGCCGCGGTACGCCGCGCGATGCAGGAGACAGGTAAAGGGAGCTTTGAGATCGGCGAGACCGTCGCCGCGCACTGTGACCGTGTAGGCGCCGGGCCGCCCCTGGGCGCCCGCAATACGCCCGATAGCGAGCAGATCGGCGGCAGCCACAGTGAAGCTCAGTCGATGATTTCGAGTGAGTAGGTTTTTTTGTCCTGAAGACCCGCGCTGGACAGAAGGGTGCGCAGGGCGCGGGCGACGCTGCCGTTTTTGCCGATCACCTTGCCGACGTCCGAGTCAGCCACGCGGAGTTCCAGGATCACCTCTTCGTTGCCCGGAATGGTGCTGACCTTCACCTCTTCCGGCTTGTCCACCAGACTGTGAACAATGTACTCAACAAGCTCGGCGGGGGACATAGGGTTCGCCTTAGTTTGCCGCAGTTGCGAGCAGGCCTTTCCGACGCAGGATGCCGCGCACGGTGTCCGTGGGCTGGGCGCCTTTGCCGAGCCAGTAGCGGACGCGCTCATCTTTCAGATTCACGTCGTCGCGCAGGCTGGTGCTGTTGTATTGACCGAGGATTTCAATGAAACGGCCGTCGCGCGGGGCGCGGGAGTCCGTCGCAACCAGGCGATAAACCGGCTTGTTTTTCGTCCCGAAGCGTTGCAGTCGAAGTTTTACCACAGATGGACAATCCTGAGCGGGCGCCGCTTATGTCAAGAAAAAGCGTTACACAGGCGCGCTGCAGGCCGCCTTGAGCGCCCGCACCCGGGCGTTGACATCGCCGCCAGTAAAGCAGTAGCTGCCTGCTACGGCGATGTCCACGCCGAGTTCCCCGAGACGGGCGATGTTCCGGTCGTTGACGCCGCCATCGATCTGGATCTCCACCGGTCGACCGCCGATCAGGGCCTTTAATTGCCGCACCCGGTCATACGAAGTTTCGATGAACTTCTGCCCGTAAAAGCCAGGCTCGACGCTCATCACGAGTACCAGATCAACCGCATCGAGGACCGGCGCGAGCCGCTCAATCGGAGTGCCGGGGTTTAAAGAAACGCCGGCTCGCAGGCCGCGTTCGCGAATAAGCTGCGCCAGCCGGATCGGGAAATCCGTAGCTTCGATATGGTAGGTGATGACGTACGGGTCGAGATCAAAGTATTTAGGAATCTCAAGTTCCGGCCTGGATACCATTAAATGGACGTCCAGGGGTATGGCGCTGCCGGCCTTCACCGAGCGCGCGTAGGCCTCGCCAAAGGAGAGCTGCGGCACAAAGTGTCCGTCCATGACGTCAAGGTGCAACAGATCTACGACGCTCGCATCCATCGTCTCCAAAGTGCGTTTCAGATCAGTCAGGTCGGCGGCCAGAATCGAAGGCGAAATGCGCATCGGCGTCTCCTGGGGTCAGTGTACTAACGGCGGCGATCGGCGACGATGTTAGCCCAGCCGCTCCGGACGGTAGACCTTGTTGAATACGCGATCTTCGCCGCAAAAAACGCTCAGCCGGACGGCGCCGCTGCGAAAGAAGATGAGATCCACTTCCTCGTCCTCGGCATGCCGTTTGGAGACAAAAATGCGCTGCACATCGCCGGCGAGCGGCGCGTCGGAATCGGGCTGCACTTCCGCGCGGCACTCGCCCTCTTCCAATTCGACCCGGGCTTGTTCATACCCGAATCGATAGCGGCGCTCCGGCGCCTGAAAGTATACGGAGAGCTGATAAGCGCCGTTTTGTTTGCGGATGCCATGCACCACGCCATTTTGTTCGGGCGCGGGCGGCGGATCGACTTTGACGATCCGGTAGTCAATGCCGCGCCGGGCGAAAAGCTCGCCCAGCACAGTCACATTCTGACCGATCCAGGGATCGATGCTTTCTTCGGTCACCGGCGTTTCCGCCGGCGATTTGGCCACCAGCAGATACACGCGTTCGCCCGGCGAAACACTGGCGCCCGGCGCCGGGAACTGGGACAACACGGCGCCAGCGGGCGCTTCGTCCGTTTCGATTTCGCTGACCACGCCAATCGTCAGCGCATAAACCCGATCGTTAGCAATCAAGCGACTCAGGCTCGCGCGCGCATTGTTCAACGTGCTGCGATTCAGATCCGGCATAACGAGCAGCGGTTCCGGTTGATTGACCACCAGTTCGATTTTGTCGCGTGGCGCAATGCGGCGGCCGGGCGGCGCGCTCTGATAGAGAATCAGGCCGGGATTCTGGTCGGGATACTGCCGGGTGATGATCGAAACGCGCAGCTGCATGCGCCGCGTGAGATCGTCATGAACGTCGACGTAGTACCGACCGGTGACATTGGGCATCGGGCTGTACTCGACCTCTTCGCCGCGCAGTATAAACACTGCGACCGAGGCGCCAAAGAAAAGCGCCAGACCCAGACCGAAGTAGAGCAAGAGGCGCGCCAGGCCCGTCAGGAATTGGTATTCGGGTTTCTCTTGTAGTTGCATGGGCGACTCGTTCGTCGATTGGCTTAAGCCAGCCAGTTGCTGTTTATTCAAAGACCAAAGGTTCCGGACCGCGATAGCCGTTCCAGAAGTCCCGCGCGCTCTGCGCCCGTTTGCCCTCCAGCTGCAGCTCGAGGGCTTCGAGGGCGCCTTCGCCGCAGCGAATCCGCAGACTGCGTGCGCCCGGACCGCGCAGCGCCTGTCCAGGCGGCAGGGCGGCGAGCCCGGCATCGGCCGCAAGTTCGCCGTCCGGCACGCGTCGCGTGCGCAGGAGCTTCACCAGACTCCCGTTCAGTCGGGTACGCGCAGCCGGCGCCGGCGCCAGCCCGCGTACATGGTTATGAATTCGCGGGGCGCTCGCCCGCCAATCGATAAACGTCATGTCTGGCGTTATTTTCTTACAGTAGGTGGCGGCGGCCGAATCCTGGGGTCGGGCCCGGGGCGCCAGTTCGTCAAAACGCGCAAGGGTTTCCAGAGTCAATGCAATGCCGGCCGGCAACAGCCGTTCGGTCAATTCGGCCAGCGTTTCGTCCGGGCCGACCGACAGCTCCGTCGTCGCAATCAGGTCCCCTGCATCCAGCTCCTCCGTCAAAAACTGAACGCTCCAACCGGTGCGCTCGTACCCTTCCAGCAAGGCCGTCTGCAAAGGCGAGGCGCCGCGCAGGGCCGGCAAAAGCGAGGCATGCAGGTTGATTGTGCCGCGCGGCGGCCGGCGAAAGACGGCTGACGGCAATAGGCGGCCGTACGCAAATACGACATACAGGTCGGCGTCAAACTCCGCGAGGGCCGCGACGGCATCGGCGCCTTTGAGCGTAGCAAAGCGAAAGAGCGGGAGCCCGCGGTCCAGAGCCAGGGCCGCGACTTCCGTAGGGCGGGCGGTTCCCGAGCGACCGCGGGGCTTATCCGGATTCGAAACCACAAACTGAATCTGGTGACGCCCCTCATCCAGCAAGGCCGCCAGCAGTTTTGCCGATATTTCCGGACTGCCGAAGTATCCCAGTTTCATACCGTTGTCTCCGGCGCGCCCGGGTTGACGCCGCGGGCCGCACAGGATATTCTATGGAAATGCGGACCCTGCCCTTGTTTCCGCTGCACACGGTGCTGTTTCCAGGAGCGCCGATTCAGCTCCACATTTTTGAAGAACGCTACCGTGAAATGATCGCGCGTTGCCTGAGCGACAACCTCGACTTTGGCGTGGTCATGATTCAACAGGGTCAGGAAGCCCTGGGCCCGCTCGCGCGGCCGTGTGAGCGGGGCGTGTCCGCGCGCATCGTCCAGGTCGAATCCCTGCCGCAGGGCCGCTTGAACCTGCTGGCGATCGGCGTGGAGCGCTTTGAAATACTTAATCTGTTGCACGATCACGCGTACCTTGAAGGCGAAGTGAAGCCGCTGGATCTCGCCGACAGTCCCGATCACGACCGTTTGGCGGAATCGATTCGCTTCCTGCTGGAGGAATACTTGAGCCTGATCAGCGAAAGCGGGCGCGCCGCCATGCAACAGGCGCAGCTGCCCGAGCGCGCCGATCAAATGATTTACGCCTGCGCTTATCTGTTGCAAATTCCCCAATCTCAAAAGCAGGAGCTGCTGCACTGCGACAGCCTGCACGCTCTCGCCGGTCGCGTGGGCGAGCTGTATCGCAAGCAGATCGACATACTGCGTCTTTTACAAAAAGAACCCGGCCGCAATCCGGAAGGCCCGGGCGGGTTTCATCTCAACTGAAGCCCGCCGTCGCTCGCACGGCGCTTGCGGAGTCGGCTGCGCAATCAGATAGTTTGCCTCAGCGCGCCGCTTCCGCCGCCAGCTCCTGCTCCTCGGCGTAGGCCTCCAGGGGCGGACATTCGCAGACGAGATTCCGATCGCCGTATACATTGTCCACCCGGCCCACCGGCGACCAGAACTTGCCGCGCCGCAATCCGCTCATGGGAAAAACCGCCTTTTCACGCGAGTACGGATGCTTCCAGTGATCGCTGGCCGCTTCGTCCGCCGTGTGCGGGGCGTTTTTCAGAACGTTGTCCGTTGCGTCCGCCTGCCCGTCCGCAATCTCCTGGATTTCGCGGCGAATCTGCAGCATGGCGTCGCAAAAACGATCGAGTTCATCTTTCGGCTCGCTTTCCGTCGGCTCGATCATGAGCGTTCCGGGCACCGGCCAGGACATTGTGGGCGCGTGAAAACCGTAGTCGATCAGGCGTTTGGCGACGTCTTCGACTTCCACGCCGTACTTCTTGAAAGGCCGCAGATCGAGAATCATCTCGTGCGCCACGCGTCCGTTTTTACCGCAGTAGAGTGCGTCGTAAGCCTTTTCCAGACGCGATTTGATGTAGTTCGCATTCAAGATGGCATAGCGCGTCGCATCCGTCACGCCCCGCGCGCCGAGCATCCGAATGTAGCCGTACGAAATCAAAAGGATGCTCGCACTGCCCCAGGGCGCGGCGGCCACCGGCGGAATGCCGCGCTCGCCGCCGACGCGGTCGGTGCTCGGATGCCCCGGCAAATACGCTTCCAGATGCTCCGCGACGCAGATCGGCCCCATGCCGGGTCCGCCGCCGCCGTGCGGAATGCTGAAGGTCTTATGAAGATTCAGATGGCACACGTCGGCGCCAATGCGGCCGGGACTGGTCAGGCCTACCTGGGCGTTCATGTTGGCGCCGTCCATGTAGACCTGGCCGCCATTGTCGTGAATGATCTGGCAGATGCGTTGAATGCCTTCTTCAAATACGCCGTGCGTCGACGGATAGGTCACCATCAGACATGCCAGTCGATCGCGAAACTTTTCAGCCTTTGCCTGCAGGTCGGCGATGTCAATATTGCCGTCCGCGTCGCAGTTTACCAGCTGCACCTGGAACCCCGCCATCGCCGCGCTCGCCGGATTGGTGCCGTGCGCGGAAACCGGAATCAACGCGATATTGCGCACGCTCTGGTCCCGGTCCTGGTAGTACGCGCGGATCACCATCAGACCGGCGTATTCGCCCTGGGCGCCGGAGTTCGGCTGCAACGACACAGCCGCCAGTCCGGTAATCTCCGCCAGATACTGCTGCAGATCCTCGAAAACCTCGAGGTAGCCGTAGACCTGATCGATCGGAGCGAAGGGATGCAAGCGACTGAAGGCCGGCCAGCTGACCGGCATCATCGCCGTGGCTGCATTGAGCTTCATGGTGCACGAACCCAGCGGAATCATCGCCTGGTTCAAGGCCAGATCGCGGCCTTCCAGTTCACGGATGTAGCGCATCATGCGCGTTTCCGAATGGTACATTTCAAAAACCGGATGTTCCAGCGGCGGACTCTGGCGTTTGAGCTCGGCCGGCAACTTGTCCGGGAGACCGCGCCCCAGTTCCGACAGACTCTCGCGCACCCAGTGGTCGCCGTTGGCGCGCGCGAAGACCTGCACAATCGCTTCGAGATCCCACTCGCTGGTGGTTTCATCCAGCGCGATGCAAACTTGCTCATCGTCGTAGTATCGCAGATTAATGGCGGCGTTTTCCGCTTCCGAACGCAGAGCCGGCATAACGTCGCGACCGACGCGCACGCGTATGGTATCAAAATAACTGCGATTAGCCTGTGTAAATCCAAGCTGCACCAGCGCCGCTTCGAGAGTGAGGGCCAGACGGTGAATGCGACTGGCGATGCCGCGCAGGCCCTGCGGCCCATGATACACCGCGTACATGCTGGCCATGATGGCCAGCAGCGCCTGGGCCGTGCAAATATTCGAGGTCGCCTTTTCCCGCCGAATGTGCTGCTCGCGCGTCTGCAGCGCGAGACGCAGGGCCGGCCGCCCCTGAGCGTCCTGGGAAACGCCGACCAGGCGACCGGGCATGCTGCGCTTGAATTCGTCGCGCGTGGCGAAGTAGGCGGCGTGCGGACCGCCAAAGCCCATGGGCACGCCAAAACGCTGAGCGCTGCCGATCGCGATGTCCGCGCCCCATTCGCCCGGCGGCGTGAGCAAAGTGAGCGCGAGAAGATCGGCTGCCACCGCGACGCGAATATCTTTCGACTTGAGTTCGGCGGTCAGCGCGCGATAGTCTTCCACGCGGCCGTCTTCGCAGGGATACTGAAGCAAGGCGCCAAAGTAGCGCTCTTCCGGCGTAAACTGACTGACCGAGCGCACCGCCAGTTCAATCCCCAGCGGCTCGGCGCGGCTGCGCAGCACTTCGATCGTTTGGGGGTAGACGGAGTCGGCGACGAAAAAGGCGTTGGCGTTGCGCTCGACGGCCGCCGGTGAACGCATGCGATGCAGCATGGCCATCGCCTCGGCGGCGGCGGTCGCTTCGTCGAGCAGCGAGGCGTTGGAGATTTCGAGACCCGTGAGCTGGACGATCATCGTTTGAAAGTTCAACAGCGCTTCCAGACGACCCTGGGAGATTTCCGCCTGATAGGGCGTATACTGGGTGTACCAGCCGGGATTTTCAAAGATGTTGCGCAGGATGACGGAGGGCGTGATCGTATCGTAGTAGCCCAGGCCAATGTAGCTTTTGTAGACGTTGTTCTTGCTGGCGATCCGGCGCAGCTCCTCCAGGTATTCAAACTCCGTCAGGGCCTCCGGCAGATCCAGGGCCCGATCCAGGCGAATCGACTGGGGCGTAGTTTGCGCGATCAGATCGTCGAGACTGGAGACGCCGACGACGCGCAGCATGGCCTCGAGTTCGGCCGGGCCGGGGCCGACGTGTCGGCGCTGATAGTGGTCAATGTGTTCCAGATTCATAGGGACTCCGCGATGCCGACGTCCAGGTCGGCCGCAGACGCTGCATAGATTGTCTGCCATACCAGGAAAACGACTATGCATTATGTCTAAAAGGGAAAAATGGGCGATTTTGCCGCTTTTTTGGCCTTTTTTTGAGTTGAGGCGTAGAGCGACCGCGCGCTGAAGCGCGCTTCGCCCGGTGGAGCGGCCGGCTCAGGGCTATAACAAGTCGGCCGGATCCAGATCCACCTCCAGGTGCACGCGGCGGTCCAGGGCATGCTCGCGGATCGCCCGGGCCACCAGCGGCCGGATCGCGCTCATGCGACGGGTCTTCAGGATTATGTGCCGACGAAACTGGTTGTTCAGTCGCTCCATAGGCGCAGGCGCCGGGCCCAGCATGCGCACGGACTCGTCTTGCGGCAACAGGTTCGCCAGGCGCGCGGCCAGCGCTTCAATCGCTGCGTCGGCGCGTTCGGCCTCTTCGCCGCGAATCAAAAGTCGAATCAGCCGGCAGAAGGGCGGATAGTCCGCCTCCTTCCGATTGAGGATCTCGGACCGATAAAAGGCCTCGTAGTCCTGACGGGCCGCCTCCTGCGCAACCGGGTTCTCTGGATTAAAACATTCGAAGAAAACCCGGCCCGGCAGGTCCGAGCGCCCGGCCCGGCCCGCCACCTGCGTCAAAAGCGCGAAGGTGCGTTCCGCGGCGCGGAAGTCGGCCAGTCCCAGGCCCTGATCGGCCTGCAACACGCCCACGAGCGTGACACGCGGGGCGTCGAGGCCTTTGGCGATCATTTGCGTACCCACGAGTATGTCGATCTCGCCGGCGATCAAACGGTTGATGACATCCCGCACCGCGTGTTTGCGAGCGGCCACATCCGTATCCAGACGCTCGATGCGCGCCGCGGGATGCAGTTCCAACAGCCGCTCTTCGAGCCGCTGCGAGCCGCTGCCAAAACGCCGGCTTTTGCCCCCGCAACTCGAACACACGCCGTCAAAAAGCCGCGCGTAATTGCAGTAGTGACACACCAGGCGACCGTCGCGGTGCAGATTCAGCGTAACCGTGCAGTTGGGACAGGCTTCGGTCTGGCGGCAGCTTTCGCAGGAAACAAAGGGATTGTAGCCGCGCCGGTTTAACAGGAGCAGCGATTGCTCCCCGCGCTCCAAATTTTTGCCGATCTCGCGCGAGAGTTGCAAGCTGATCGGAATGTCCGGCGAACTGACCGGCAGGATTTCCACGTGCGGCAACGCGGCCCCGGTCGCCCGGCGTTCCATACGGTGATAGCGAAAGCCGCTTGATTCGGCCTGGGCGCGCGCAAAGTAGGCGCTTTCCATGCGCGGCGTCGCGGAACCCAGCACAAGCAACGCGCCCGCGCGGGCGGCGCGGCGGGCGGCGATCTGGCGCGCATCGTAGCGCGGCGCGCTGTGCTCCTTGTAAGACCCGTCGTGCTCTTCGTCCAGTATGATGACGCCAGGGTTTTTAATCGGGGCGAAAACGGCCGAACGCGTACCCACCGCAATGCGCCGCCGACCCTCCAGCGCATCCATGTACGCGCTGAAGCGTTCACGCACGCCCAGCGCCGAATGCAGCAGCGCCAGTTCTTCGCCAAAAACCGCCCGCAGACGCTCGATCAACTGCACCGTCAGGGATATTTCCGGCACAAGCAAAAGCGCGCTACGACCCGCATCGAGGGTCGTCAGTATCAGACGAATATAGAGTTCCGTCTTGCCGGAACCGGTGACGCCATGAATTAAATGCGTCGTCGCCCGTTTCGCGGTCGCCGGGTTCCAATCCGCGGCGATCGCGGCGAGCGTCGCCGCCTGCTCTTCGGTAAGGGCGCGTTCGGGTCGACGCGGCGGCGCGATTTTTTCCGGTACGACCGCACGCCGCTTCCCGGAAGGAACCATCTTCGCCAGGCACTCGCCCGGGCCGGCGAGATAATATTCCGCCATCCATTGCGCGAGTTCCAGTTGTTCGGCGATCAACACTGGGGCGGCGTCGATTAATTCCAGAACCGGCTGCGTTTCCAATCCGGGATCGTTGCGATGCAGGCCGACTACAAAGGCCTCTTCCTCGCGATGGTGAAACGTCACCCGCACGCGCATCCCCGGACGCAGCGCATCCGTCAGCTCAGGAGGAACGTGATAGGTGTAAAGATCCGGCAGCGGCAGCTTGAGCGCCACGTCGGCATACAGCGTAAACATGATGCTCAGCGCTCCGGAGTTTGCGGCGCAGCGGAAGGCTGACTCTCCCCGCCGGCCGCAGCCGACTGCTCAAGTGAGCGCACGGCCTGCTTGAGCGCGGCGAGCATGGCGCCTTTCACAGCCTTTTCTTCCGCGGTCAGTTCGTTCATTTCCTGTTCACGCCCGGCCTCACGCGCGCGTTCGCGTTTGCGTTCCATAGCCAACAAAGCGCCGGGACTGCGTAACACGAGCGCCGGCACGCGCGCGCCGCCCAATTCAACGTGCGCCAGTTTGGAATCAGTCGAGAGTTCACGCGCACGCGCTTCGCCGAACAGCGCCACCGCGGCCGGCCCCGTCACGAGCAAGAGACGGATCCCTTCCCGCTCAACGCTATCCTGGACATGCGCCAGACAATTTCGTCCGCGCTCTTCCCAATCGGAAGCCGTGCTGCGCACCGGGTTAAAATGACAGGCTGGATATTCCTGGTAGTGCAATTCGTCCGGTTGCAGTCCGGCCGCGCGCAGCATGCGGGCAAAGAGTTCGTCTTCTTCGGGCGTGCCAAAAATCAGCTCGCGACTGCGATCGCGTTTGGGCGGGCCTTTGCCAAAACTGCCGGCAAAATACAGGACGAGGGCCGGCCGTTTGCCGAGGCGCGTAAATCGCCGCACCGGATACATGCGATCCGCGCACAACGTGCAGCGCATGTTCGCCGGAAGATTGGCCGCCGGAACTTCACTGACGGCACGCACAGCCCCCGACGCCAGCGGGGCGCTCGCGCCGGCGCCGGACGCGCCTGCCGCCGGGCCCGCGCGCAGAACCAGCGGAATCTCGCCGGGATCCGGCTCCGTCGCCAGGCGCCACAGCAACCCGTCCGGATCGGACTCGAGGGCCCGGGCGAGGTCCCGCGCCGTCTCTATGATGTCAGCTGGCAGGGCCATGAACGGTCAGAATACTCGCAGCGGTGCGCGTTTACGTCAGATTTTTTCCGGATCGATGCCCAGCGCGCGCAATTTACGATGCAAATTGGTGCGCTCGATGCCCAGAAATCGCGCCGCCCGGCTGATATTTTTTTCGTGCTGTTTGAGCGCCTGAATGATGTACTGACGTTCGAACTCCTCGCGCGCCATACGCAGGTCCCCGGTCAACTGGATCCGCTCCTGCACCGGCTTGTTGCGCATGTCCTTGAGTCGTTCCGCCGCGGCTTCGGCGGTAATTTCTTCCGCCGTCTCCATTATACAGAGCCGTTCCACTACGTTTTTGAGTTCGCGCACATTGCCCGGCCAATTGTATTGCACAAGCAGATCAATCGCCTTGTTATTGAAGCGTTTCACTGCAATCTGGT
>JAVHPJ010000086.1:0-50392 GCA_036170535.1 Leptospirales bacterium
AATACATCCCCGTCGGCGGGCCCGCCTCGACGCAGGACTCCGCGGCGGATCTGAAGCGCGCGCGCGAATTGATCGAAGAGGGAGATATGGCGGCGGCGCAGCGGATTCTTGAGGAGTTGCACGCGCGCGAACCGCGCGCCGGCGCCGCGCTGAAGAGCCTCGCCAAGCTGCACTATAAGGCCGGCCGTCACGCCCTGGCGGCTGCACGGGCGCGCGAGTATCTGGAGAACCATCCCTACGATACCGAGTTTTTGCATTTTGCCTCGATGACCCTGATCAAAGTCGGCGAGCTGGCGGAAGCGGCGGATATTGCCGAGCGGGTGCGCATGCGCCGGCCGGATTATGTGGAAAATCTGGAACGCCTGGCCAAACTGTATGAACGCCTGGGCAACGCGGATCGCGCCGAAACGATGCGCCGCGAGGCGGACGCCGTGCGCGCCATTTTGTCCGGAGCCTGAAATCGCGCGCAAATATGACACAAGGCGTCCTGGCTCCGTAGTACGCTTCTTCCCATCTCAGGAAGGAGCGAATATGAGTCGGGTTATCTACTATTTTGCGATGAGCGTGGACGGCTTTATCGCTGACCGCGAGGGCGGGCTGGACAGCTGGCTGCCGATGCCGGAGATCAATGCGGACGGGCGGCCGGAGCTGGATGAATACGGCTACTCGGAATTTTATGCGCGCATCGCGGCCGTGATTATGGGGCGCAAAACCTACGAGTTTCTTTTAAATGAATCGACGCCCTGGCCGTACGCCGGTCGGCGCGCGTACGTGTATTCTTCGCAGGATCTGCCGCGCAAAAACGACGCAGATTTTGAAATTACCCGCGAAGAGCCCGCCGCGCTGGTGCAGCGGCTGCGCGCGGAACTCGCCGGCGACATCTGGCTTCTGGGCGGCGGCCAACTGGCGTCCGCCTTCGCCGAGCGCGATCTGATTGACGAATATCACATCGCCACCATGCCGGCGCTGCTGGGTTCCGGCACGCCGGCGATCGCCCCGCATATAAAGCCGGGCGGCGGCGTGCAACGCCTGCGGATGCTCAGTCACACGGTGACGGCGCGCGGCGAGTTGCTCGCACAGTACGCCGTGCTGCGCTGATCGGGACGAACGCAATGCCCGAGTTTCGCCGCGCATGCCGCGCAGGCGCCGCTCAGCCCAGGAAGTTCTTGCGCGCCCCGCTTTGCCAGTTCGCAAAACATTGCGCCGTTTCGTCTTCGAGCTGATTCAGCGTGGTTTCTACTTTGCGCTGGTAGGTTTCAAATTGTTCCGGCGCAAGATCGGCGGGGACAAAAATCGGTTCGGCGTATTGCACGGCGATGCGTGCAAAGGGTTTAGGCAGGCGGAACTGGTCCCAGCTGCGCGGGAAAATTTTCGGATGCTCCGCCTTCGCTGCGAAACAGACGATCGCCGCGCCGGAGCGTTTAGAGATTTGAATGATGCCGGCCTTGGAATCGCGTCGCGGCCCGCGCGGGCCGTCCACCGTGATCGCCGTGGGAAAGCCTTTATCCAGTTCTTTGCACACGTCAAAGATCGCCTTGACTCCGCCGCGCGAAGAGCTGCCGCGGATGGCCTTGTGGCCGAACTTTTCCAGGATATAAGCCGTGACCTCGCCGTCTTTCGAAAGACTGGTCAGCGGGCTATACATGCGGCCGGTTTGCGAAAGTATGCCCGCCAGCAGATTTTCGTGCCAGATGCCCAGAGCGAACGAGCCTTTGGGATGCGCGGCGGCGGCCTCTGCCACCCGCTCCACGCCAAAATAGCGCCAGCGATACGAGTAATACAAGAACTTCAGACCGATGTGCAGGATCACTGCCATCGTCTTGAGTTTAAAATCCATGCGCGGTCTTTCTTCTGCACTCATATGCGGCGGCTCATTTCGGAAGACGCGCGGAAGCGCCGTCACCGCGACAGCCTGCCGACTCCCAGGCTTCGCGGTCTATAAAAATTGCTGTCGCGGTCTCAGGTCTCCTTCTGCATGGCGGCGAGCATGCGTCGTTCGTAAAACGCAGGCGCAAAAAACTGCAGCAGGAATGCAAAAAAACTGAGGCGCGTCAGAAAGACCCGTCGCTTGCGCTTCGCCAGCGCGCGCAGAATTTTTTCGACCGCGATTTCCGGGGTGAGCGGCCGTCCGGCGATTTTCTGGCCGCCGACTCCGGGCCGGTCCGCTGCGGGCGCCCCCACGCCGCGCCCGCCCGTATCGATAAACGACGGGCTGGCGATCAGGACAAACAATTCCGGCTCCTCCGCGCGCAGGGTTGCAAAAAATCCCTGCAGAGCGTGTTTGCTGGCGGCGTAGGCCGAGCGGGTGGCGAGCGGCGCAAAACCCGCCACGCTCGACATCGCGATCATGTCGGCCGGTTTTGCCAGATAGGGCAGGGCGGCGCGCGTGACATGAACAGCGCCAAAAAAATTCACTTCCAGAACGCGCCGCAGTTCGGCCGGGTCGGTCTCGCGAAACAGGCTGCGATGGGTGACGCCGGCGTTCTGAATTACGCCGTCGATTTTTTCGAACGTGCGCGCAATCTGAGCGAAGGACGTTTCGCAGGCGGCCGCGTCGGTGATGTTACACGGAACGCAGAAAAAATCCCGGGCGCCGCGCACCCCGAACTGGCGTTGCAGATCGTCCAGGCCCGCGCCCGGCAAATCCAGCGCGGCCACGCGCGCGCCCTCGGCGAGCAACTGACGACAGAATTCGCGACCCAGTCCGCCGGCCGCGCCAGTCACCGCAAATCGTTTGCCCGCGTAGTAGTTCACGTCGGCGCTTCCCGCAGCATCCCGCGCGATTGCAGATAAAACTCCAGGACCTCGCGGCTGGTTTTGCGCGGCGTAAATCCGAATTCGGCTTTTAAGCGCGCGTTGTCGAGCACGGGACGATATTGCAAAAATTTCACCTGTTCCGGTCCATACCGGGAAAGACGCAGGGGATGCAGCACCGCCAGGGCGAAGCGCAAAAGCGCCGGCGAAAGTACGCGCAGCGGCTTGCCGGTCAGTTGCGCAATTTCCGCCAGCTGCACCGCGCCGTCGCCGGCTACGTTAAAAGCGCCGTTCTTGTCTGAAAACACCGCCAGGCGAATGATTTCGACCACGTCCTGATCCCAGATAAACACAAAGGGCGAACGCGAGCCACGAATGGCGAGGATGCGCGGCCGATCGAACAGGGCGGTAATCTGATTGCGCACCGTGGCGCCGAGTATGGTGCCAATGCGAAAGATCGTCTGCTGCAATTGCGGATGAGTCGTGCGATAACCGGCGAGCATCTCTTCGACCAGGCGTTTGTGGCGCGCATACGGGAACTCGTCGTTGCCGCGCAACGCGTCGCTTTCTTTGATCCATTCGGGATTATCCGCATGGTAGCCATAGGCGGCGCCGCTGGAAGACACGATGATTCGCTGCACTCCGCTCGCGAGACAGGCCTCGATGGCGTTGCGAGTTCCCAGCACATCCACGGAATATTCGAACTCCGGATCGCTTTTTGCGCCAGGCGTCACGATCGAAGCGAGATGCACGAGCACATCGGGCTTATGTTTGAAAAAGAGCGCGCGCAACTCGGGTTGACGCACGTCGGCGGTTTCGTAGATCACATTCGGCCGCCGGTCCTCGTCCCGCGGCGGCCGCACATCGACTGCAATTACGCGCGCTTCGCCTCCGGCCGCGAGGGCCAGAACCGTCTGACTGCCCAGATACCCGGACGCGCCGCTGATTAAAACCGTCCGCATCGCGCGCCTCAACGCTCGTGCGGTTCGGGCGCCGGCGGAAACCGCCGCCAGGTAAGCGCAACGGTCAGTCCCGAGAGGATGTGCCAGATGCCCCACCACGCCGCAATAATCGCCATGCCGCCGAGCCCGCCAAAAAAATTAAAGATCAGCGTCAGCCCCAGGCCCGAGTTCTGTATGCCGACTTCAATTGATACGGCGCGTCGATCTACTTCCGGCAGGCGCGAAAAGTAAGCGGCGAAATAGCCGCTGGCCAGGGCCGCCGCATTCTGCAGAAAGACGAAAAACACAACGTAGCCCACGTAATGCAGGAAGTGCTGAAAATTCGCCGCCAGTGCCCCAATCACAAAGACGCCAAAAAAGGCCATCGATAGATAGTGCAGGGGACGCTTGAGCTTGTGCGCCACGGCGGGGAAGCGCTGCGAGATAAACAGACCGATCAACATCGGCAGGCCCAACAGCAAAAACACGGCGAGCAGCATCTCAATCGGATCCAGGTTAAAATCGCGCATCAAACTGCGCGTAGGCGCATACATGGATCCCCAGAACGCGAAGTTCAGGGGCGTGAGCACGACTGCCGCCATGGTGGAAACGGCCGTCATGCTCACGGACAGGGCGGTATTGCCGCGCGAAAGATGCACGAGGAAGTTCGAGATGTTTCCGCCCGGACAGGCCGCGATCAGAATCATCCCGAGCGCAATGCTCGGCGCCGGGTTCAGGAGATAAACCAGACCGCAGGTGGCCGCCGGCAGGAGCAAAAACTGGCCCAATAGACCGATCAACATTGGCTTTGGCGTGCGCAGCACGTTGCGAAAGTCGGCGACCTTCATGTCCAGGGCCACGCCGAACATGACGAAGCCGAGGATGATATTCAGCGTCATGAGCGACGCCGGATTAAAGTTAAGCTGAACCTGATCGATGGGGGTCATCCTTTAGGCTCCTGGTGCATTTCCTTAAAGTGAATCAGCCCCGGCGCCCACATGTGTTTGACCGGGTCCACATCCACATGTATCACCGCGCAGCGTCCGCAGTCAAGGCTGCGTCGGATCGCCGCCTGCAATTCGTCCGGATGACTCACGCGCTCCCCGTGCGCGCCCATGCTCTCCGCCAGCTTATCAAAGGCGATTTCGCCCAGATCGGCGTTGATCGTTTCGTCCGGACCCAGGGACTTAAACAATAGCGTCTTCCAGGGCTTGAGGGTGAACTGCTGATTCATTTTCACCATCCCCCATTGTTTGTCGCAGAGCACCATATAAACGACGCGCATCTTGTTGCGGATCGCCGTTTCGATCTCCTGGGGATGAAAGCCCATCGCCCCATCGCCAATGATGCAGCACACCGCACGGTCCGGAAATGCGGCCGCCGCTCCGAGGGCCTGGGCCACCCCGGCGCCGAGCATCCCGAACTTAAACGTAGAAAGCAGCGTCCCCGGGGTTGTCATCGCGTGGTAGAAGTTCGCCCAGATGGCGGTGTTGCCGCCGTCGGCGACAAAAATCGCATCTTTGGGAAACGTTGCGCTGGCAATCGCCGGCGCGCGCGCCGGATGCATGGGCGCGCGATTGTCCGCCAGCGCGCGGTCCAGGCTGGCGCGATATTTGGCGCGGTATTCGCCGAATTTTTTCAACCGCGCGGCGCGATCGCCTGAATTGAGTTCCGCGCGACGCGCCGCCAGGCGCTTCAGCAGTTCCTGGAGAAAGACCTTGATGTCCGCCTGGACGATCACGTCTGCGGGCTTGTTTGCGCCGAGAATGCTCCCGTCCAGATCGACCTGAATCATCTTCTGTTCGTTGGCGCGGCGCCAGTAGGGCGCCTTGCCCCACCAATCGGTCTCGCCCAGGCGCGAACCGAGCGTGAGCACCACGTCCGCCGCATTACGCACAATGTGATTGAGCTTCACATGAATCATCGGGATGGCGAGCGGCGAGTCTTCGCGCAAAACGCCGCGACCGGCCCAGCTTGTAACCACCGGCGTTTGCAAAAGCTCCGCAACCGCTTCGAGTTCTTTATACGCGAGGGCGTGGATGACGCCGCTGCCGGCGTGGATAATCGGCAACTGCGCTCCAAGCAACAAATCCGCCGCCTGCTCGATCAGTTCGGGCGCCGGATGAGGCGCCGTCGTGCGGCGATACCGCGCCACGTCCCAGAAGGCCGGGGCGGCTTTGACTTTTGTATTCATGATGCTTTCGGGAATATCGACGTGCACCACGCCCGGTCGGCCTTCGAAACATTTGCGCAGCGCCATGCGCATGATTTCCGGGATGCGATCAAAGGAAGGCACGGCGACGCTCCACTTCGCAAAGCGGCCGATCGTGCCGGATTGATCAAAGTACTGATAGGTTCCGCCGCGATCCGGATAGCTGATGCCGGTGCGCCGGCAACTGGTGATGACCAGCACCCGATTGCCCTCCGCCTCTTCCACCACGAGCCCCGGCAGAATGTTCGCGACGCCGGGGCCGTTCGAGGCCATGCAAACGCCCAATCGACCGGTGAGCCGCGCGTAGGCGCCGGCCATGTGCGCGGCGCTGGTTTCGTGGCGCGGACTGATCAGGTCCAGGCCATGTTTGCGCAGACTGGCGTAAAATCCGAAATAGGTGCCGTCGATGATGCCGAAGACCTTTTCCACGCCTTCGCGCTTGAGTATGAGGGCGGCGACTTCGCCTCCGCTGATTTCTTGCATAAACTTCCTCTCTTTAAATATTTGTAATTGGATCGCCGGCGCGCTCAGCGCGTCGCCAGTACGATTCCGGAGAACAACAACAACACCTGGACCGACATTCGAAAGGCGCGTTCGGAAATGCGCGTGTGCAAAACTTCGCCGAGCGCGATGCCGATCGGCACGACCGGCAAAAGATACAGCGTGCGCAGCCAGACCTCGTCCGTCATGCGGCCGTCGATGAGGTACCAGCCGAACAGCAGCACGTTAAACACCAGCCAGACCATCATCAAAGTCGCGCGAAAGATCGATCGATCCAGGCGCCGCCCGGCGAGGGCCTGCACCAGGGGCGGACCGCCGGACGCATAGACGCCGTGCACCAGCCCGGCGACGAGCAGCCACGCGCGAAAGACGAAGTCCGACGCCGGCGCCTGCGCGCGGTCCGGATGGCGCATAAACCAGATCTCGCGCGCCGCGAAAAAGGCGACCACGGCGCCAAAAATCTGGCGCAAGAGTTCGCCCTGTAAAAAACGCGCCACCACCAGACCGAGCACGACCGTGGGGCCCATCCAGGGCAGGATTTCGCGCAGCAAAAGACCCGGATCGATTTTGCTGCGATGGCGCACCGTCAGGTAGGTGCAGAGCGGCAGATTTAAGGCCACGAGCACCGGCAATAGTTCGGGGATCGGGAATAGCAGCGCGCCCAAGGTCAGGGCGATCACGATGCTGCCAAAGCCCGTCAGGGCTTGCAGAAAGAACGCAAGCAGGACAATCGCACCAAGCCAGAGCACGCGGACCTATTGCAAACCCTGTGCCATTAACGATCAACGCCCGGCGGGCTCCAAAAGGCCCGATTTCGCCGGGGGTTTCAGCAGTATCAGCGTCCTGCAGCGGGTCGCTTGATCAATTTTGATCGATCGTTTTTTCCGAATGACAAATTTTAATCACTTCGCGAGGCTTTGACATGCCCTGGCGCTGGAGTCTCTACCACAGCCTGTACGCCGCGCCCTTTGTCGCGCTCGCCCTGGCGGCGGCTCTCGCCGGGTTGGATCCTTTGTTTCTGGCGCTGGCCTGCGTCGGGCTCTCGATGTACGGGCGGCGGGCAGGGCCCGCGCTCGAAAGCTGGCTATTGCCCGGGCGGACCCTCGGCGAGTCGATGCTGCGCAAACTCAACGAAGGCATGCAGTCCTCGGGCAACGCCTACGAAAATCCCGGACTCTTCCTGGAAACCTCGCTGGCCCTCTTGAACTCCCTGTTCGAATTCGAAAAAGGCTTTTTGCTGATTACCGGCGGTTACACGCGCAGCATTATTCGCAGCCGCGGGCCGCTGCCAGGCTGGCTGGTAAACGACGGTCGACTCACGCTCGAAGCGCGGCTATTAACAGGCCGGCTGCGCGTGCCGCCGGATCTCGAACCGCTGTTTCGCCGGATCTTTCCGTTGCATGACGCTTTGCCCGCCGGCGGCGCAAGCGCCAGTCGCTATCCGCGTTTTCTGCGTTCCGTGCAGGGACTGCTGCAGCGTTTGCGCAAAGAAGGCTTTGTGCTGTTTTATCCGATTTTATTTCAACGCGAGATCTTCGGTTACCTGGTCCTGGGCGAAAAGAAAAATCGCCTGCCCTACTTTGCGCCCGAACTGCAATTGCTGGAAAACAGCCGCATTCCCTTTGCGCTCGCTATTCGCAACGCGGGTATCCGCGAAGAAAATCTGCGGCTGCGCGAGCATTTACAAAAACCCGGACCCAGCGACGGCGTACGCCGCGCCCGGCAGTCAAGTCAGAGTCTGCGCATCGGCGAGCATACCCTGGTCTACGGCGATCCCCGCATGGCCGAGGCCGTCGAGCGCGCCCATCGCGTGGCGGGCATGGATATGCCGGTGCTGATCACAGGCGAAACGGGCGCCGGCAAAGAGCTGCTCGCCGCGCTTCTGCATGCGAAGGGCTCCGGCCCGGGAACGCCCTTTGTGGCAGTTAACTGCGCGTCAATTCCGGCGGCGCTCTGGGAGAGCGAACTTTTTGGAGCCGCGCGCGGGGCCTTTACCGATGCAAAAGTCGATCGCGCCGGTTTTGTCGATCAGGCGGCGGGCGGCGTCTTGTTCTTTGACGAAATCGGCGAGATGCCGCTCGAGATACAGCCCAAGATCTTGCGTCTGGTCCAGGAACGGACCTTTCAGGCGGTAGGCGATCGGCGCCTGCGCAGCGCCAACTGCCGATTGGTGTTCGCCACCCATCGGAATTTGCCGGAGATGATTCGCACACGCGAGTTTCGCGAAGACCTGTATTATCGCATTAATGTCTACGAGCTGCATTTGCCGCCGCTCCGCGAACGCGCCGCAGACATACCTGCGCTCGTCGAAAGCTTGATCGAACGTTACGCCGAACGCTGGAACCTGCCGGCGCCGGACGTCAGCGCGGAGGCGATGGCCCTATTCGCCGGCTGGCGATGGCCTGGCAACGTGCGCGAATTGGAGAACTGCATAGTACGGATTCTCGCCGACGGCGAAGGACGTCCGGAAATTCGGCCCGAACACCTGCCCGACTACTTTTCGGGGCCGGCGCCGGAACGCTCGCGACACGCGATTAATCTGGAAGCGGGCGTGCAGCTTGATTTTGAGTCGCTCACCGCCGCCTATGCGCGCGATTTAATCGAAAAGGCGCTCGATGCCAGTCAGCGCAATCGCAGTCGCGCGGCGGAACTGCTCGGGATCTCGCGCGGCCGATTGAACTATCAGATTCGTCAGCTCGGTCTCGCGGACGTCGGCGAAGACCGCGCCGGGTAGGTCGACGCGGCATATTTCATGGCGCGTCGACCGAAGCGATTATGCGAACGTCAATTGTAGAGGCTCGACCATACGCGGCCTGTGCGCGCGGTGTTGTTCTTTACGCCCCAGATCAGCGCCGCCGCGCCGCTCTGGTTGACGGACAGATCAAGAAATGTAAAAGCCGGATTCACTCCGCCGACCAGCTGCTCGGTGTAGATCGTCTGATGATCCACCCACGCGTCGAGCGATGCGGAATACTCCACGCCTTCCACTGAGAAGCTATTGGCGCTCGTCAGCCGACTGAAAACGACGATGCCGTGGCCCGCATTGTTGATTGCTACGCGAAACTCATCGAGGACGCCATCGTCGAACCGGTGCAGTGCGCGCGGCGCCGTCATCGTTCCATAGTCCGGGCGAAAGTGTCGAAAAAACAGATGCGTTTGCGCTGTTCCGTTAAATGCGTTCTCCACTGTGCTCGCCCACACAATCAGACTTTCGCCAAGCTGGTTGCTCGCCAGCTGACGGCGCACGGCGTACGTGGCCGGATCAGCGTCGATCAGCAGCGGATTGGTCCAACCGAACGAGACTTCATGGCGCAAGAAGTACAGCTTTTCGCCAGGCGCGTCGGCATAAATTACCTGCACATTGCCTTTGCGATCGATTGCGATTGGATGATCGTTTTCCGTCACCTGATGGTTCTTCGCTGAAACCAGCTGGATTTCGGACCAGCCGCGGGTCGGATCATACAGGCGCGCATAGAGCGCGTTGTAGCCGGTTTGTTGCGCCTCACTGCGCCAGATGACGACCGCCGCGCCGGACTGATTCATTGCCAGAGCGGGGCGATCGCTGCTCTCGCCGAAATACGGCTGATCGACCAGCGTCAGGATCGGCCCCCAACCCGTGGAAACGTCAAAACGGCGCGAGTAAATGGCATGCCGGCGCAATGCGCCGTCCTGTTTGAACGCATTCCAGATCGCGAGTCCATTGCCGGCGTCATCATAAACGACCTGGACGTTTGTCCCTGCATTGTTGATGGAGTCATTGAGGGCGAACGGCGCCGGACTCCAGCCTTGTTCCGGCGAGTATTCACGCACCAGTGCAGTGCGACTGGCCGTGTCAAAATACCCGAGGGCGGCTCGCCCGGCGTCATTTTGCCCGAACACATCGAGAAGACCCGTATTCAACTGACCCAACAATTGAATCGACTCCCAGCCTGTCGCCGGCGTAAATCGCCTGGACATCTGCTCAAATTGCAGGGCAGTACCCGGAACGCGCGACTGCGCCCAGGTCGTAATCACATGCCCGCGCGCGCTTACGCTCACGCGCGGCGTCAAGAGCTGGGCACGGTGCGCAAAATCCGGCGCCGAAACGAGCGTCGCCGAACCCCATTGGCCGCCGCTTTCGGCGATCAGGGGCGTCGCCATGCCGGACAGCGCCAGTAGCGCCGCCCAAAATTTCTTCCTCATCATCTGTTTTCTCCATGCGGCCTGGCAGGCCTGCACTATGAGCAACAGCAACGGCGCATTCTTTCTTACAGTATTTGTCTTACTATGGGAATTATAGATTTATGTTCTCAAATGGGAAGGTCAATGCGCGTCGCAGTGCAACTTGCGCCGCTTCGGAAGCGTTTGGCGCATCGCCGCTGCCGCGGCGAATCAACTGGCGCGTTGGTCAGCGCTCCAGCGCAACGAGGAGCTCGTCAAATAGCGTCGCGACCGCGCGTTGGATCGACGGCGAACCGTACTCGCCGGCGGTAAACGTGACCGTCAGGTCGAGGTCCGGGACAACGTAGATGCGTTGCCCGCCATTGCCCACGGCCGCCGCCCACTGTACGCTGCGACCGCTGGCAGTCGGACTCGCGCCGGTCCACCACTGATACCCGTAACCGGCCGGAGCGCCGGTTGCAGTAAGCAGACCGACGTCGGTCTGAATGTGAGGACGCAGCATTGCGTCAATCCAGGCCTCGGAAAGGATCCGCCGGCCGCGCCAACGACCGCGCTGCAACGCCAGGCGCCCCAGCTTGAGCATGTCGCGTGAACGCAGGCGCAGACCTGCAAACGCCAGGGGCCGTCCGTGAATATCTGTGGCCCACTGCCAATCTTTGATGTCGAGCGGGTCGAATATCGTTCGCCGAACGACTTCCAGGAACGGCTCGCCGCTCGCCCGCTGAATCGTATCCGCAAGCGCCGCAGTGGCGCCGCCATTATAGTTAAAGCGGGCGCCCGGCGCAGCGACGACGCTGCGATCGAACAAAAAGCGGACTTGATCGGCTTTAATAAATAGGCGCGTTTCATCGCTCATAAAAAATCCGCGGCCCCATTCGTCCCAATCCAATCCGCTGCTCATCGTCAATAGATGCCCATACGTGATTGCATCGCGCTCGGGCGCGCGCAGGTCGGCGAGATCCGGATAATAACGCAGCGCGACGTCGTCGGGCGTCGGCATGCCCGGGCGGCCCTGGAGCGCGCCAAAGGCGAGTGCAACCACGCTCTTGCTGACCGAGCGCACATCATGCAAAGTCTCGCGGCCGGAGTTCGGATCGCGATTCAGAGAGGACGCCATCCCGTAGCCGTCGGCCAGCGTCTCGTCCGGCCCGGCGCGATAAAGCTCCACGACGAGTCGACCGCCACGTTCAATCAAGAGCGAGTGAAAGTTCCGCTCGCTCGCCATAAAGCCCTCGAGCGCCGCCTGCAGCCGCGCAGGTTCGAAGCCGGCCGCCGCGGGCGCGGTCGTCGGCCAACTGGCGTCGGCGGCCGGCGCGGTGAGTTCGATCCGTGGCGCTCGCGCCCCGGCAGTGCGCGGGAAACAAGCGACTGTTAAGAAGAGCAGGGGGACCGCCGCCGCGAGCGTTAAAGGGAGAACCGACTGTTTCTTGAGCATAGCTGACCGCCGCCGTTAAGATCGCCCAGAGTATGCAACGGAGAGGGGGCGCCCGTCCGCTCAAAAGTAAACTGTATGCGTCGATTTCGAAATTGATCAGGTTTTTGCGACGGTCCCGTCGGCGAGCGCCGCCCGGCGCAGGGCGACCGGCGTGGTCCCGGTGCGCGCCCGAAAGGCCCGGTTAAAGGTGGCGAGCGAACCATAACCCAGATCCATCGCCAGGCGCACAATCGGTTCATCCTTACGGGCGGGATCGGAGAGAATTGCTATCGCTTCGTCGATGCGCTGGCGATTCAGAAACTCGTTAAAGTTGCGAAATCCCAGGCGCGTGTTAATCAGGCGGCGCAAGCGATACTCCGGAACGTCCAGGCGCGCGGCCAGGCGCCGGATTGTCAGGGACTCCTCGCGGTAGAGGCCGTCGTCGCGCATCGCCCGCAGCAAACGCGTCTCCAGGATTTCTTCTTCGGGCGTCGGCGGCGCAACAGAGCCGGCGCGCAGGGGCGCCGCTTCGATCAGGATGGGCTCGATCCGAAGGCTGACCAGCGCCGCGCCGGCGACCAGAAGCAAAATGCCGGTGGAGTTGATCCAGTCAAAGAGCGCCGGCGGACACTGTCCGCGCAGATACACTTCCAATATAATTACGAAAAGCGCATAACCGCCCACGACGACGACAAAGCGCCGACGTAAAACGCGGCGCGGCTCGACCAGATCAGCGCGATCGCCGGACTGCACGAGCGCCAGGGCAACCACAATTAAAGCCAGCGCCAGAATCTGCTGCACCAGCAACAGCGCGCCCGCAAGATCGGCCGCGTTTGTGAGAAAGAGTTGGCGCACCAGGACCGCCAGTGCCGCTTGCCCGAGCGGAATCAACGCCAGCCAGGGCGAGGGGCGGTACTCGTCCGCGAAAAGCGCGCGGCTGAAAATAAAAAACCAGAATGGCGCCGTTGCCGCGCCGATGCGCAAGGGCAAGAGCGCCGCCGTACGCGCCTCCGGCCCGTGAAAACCCGTGACGATTACATAACACGCCAGGCTCAGCATCAACAGAGCGCCCGCAAAACCGCGCACGCCGCGAACGCGCACCAGCAACGCCGCCAGGAGACAGAGCAAAGCCGTCGCTGCGCTTTTGATCAGCGGAAGGCTCAGCAAAATCCAGGCGGCGGTCATACAGCAGAGGCGGCCATACCCCGGTAGCGAGGAAATTCAAAAACTGTCCGTAGTTTTACAGAATTGGCGCCCCGCAAGGATTAGCGGACGCGATTTTTTTCGCCCGATGCCGGCGAATGCGTTTGCATTGGAAGGCAATCTTGTCCAGGCATTGCCCGAGCGGCCACGGGCGGGGACCCGGATTATAACTTCAGGAACAGGGAGACAATGGACACTACGCAGACGCTCAAGCTCGCAATCGATCATATGTCCGAGGGCGTTCAAATCCTCGACGCCGATTGGCGGTATCTGTATTTAAATCGGGCGGCCGAATTGCACGGCCGGGCCGAGGCGGATTCGCTGCTCGGGCGCACAATGCCGGAGTGTTACCCGGGCATTGAGGAGACGCTGCTCTGGCGCGACTTATGTTATGTGAAGCAGTCCGGCGAGAGCCGCCGCATCGAAAACGAATTCATTTATCCGGACGGAGAACGTCGCTGGTTCGAGTTGCACATAGAATCGCATCCGCGCGGACTCTTAATTCGATCGCTTGACATCAGCGACCGCAAGCTGATCGAGCAACAGCTGCGGCACGCGCAGCGCACGGAAACAATCAGTCGGATGGCGGCGAGCATAGCGCACGACTTTAATAATAAGCTGGGCATTATTATGCTGTCTGCGCAATTGGTGCGCGAAACCATCGCGGACCAATTTCCGGAATCCGCTTCGCAACTGACTTATGCCATCGCCGCCGCACGCAGCGCGGCCGAACAGGTTCAACGCCTGCTGGGACTGTCCCGGAAGCAGCTGCTGGCGCCGAGGGTTGTCGAACTTGCGCGTTTCCTGGATGCGCTCAAGGGCCAGGTCGGCCTGTTGCTCGGTTCGAAATATTCCATTGAGACGCATTGTCCTGAGTCCGGAACCCAGCTGTATGTAGATCCGTCCGCGCTGGAAGACGCATTGCTGAATCTTTGCATCAACGCCCGTGACGCGATGCCGGGCGGCGGACGGATTTTGGTTCGCGTGCGTAACACGACTCTGGACGAGGAGTATGCGCGCAATCATGCAGGCGTTACTCCGGGCCCATTCGTGTTAATCGAGGTAAGCGATACGGGCGTGGGCATGGATAAACTCACGCTGGATCGGATTTTTGAACCGTTTTTTACAACGAAGGCCGAAGGCAAAGGCACCGGTCTGGGCCTGGCGATAGTCCAGGGCTTTATTCAGCAATGCAACGGACATATTTGGGCGTATAGCGAACCCGGGCGCGGCACATCGATTAAACTCTACCTGCCGGCGCGAATTAATCCCACGGCGCGCAATGCAGAGCGCGTCAGCGCGGAATCTTACGCCGTCAATGGGTCAGAAGTTATTCTGTTAATGGAAGACGACGAAGCGCTCCGGCAAACTCTTGCGGCCGCGCTCGAATCAAACGGATACATGGTGTTGCGCGCCGGAACCGCCGCCGAAGCGGAGGAATTGCATCAGCTGCACGGCGATTCCATCCGTCTTGCGCTGACCGACATTATGCTGGGAGATTCCACGGGCGTCGCCGTGGCGGCCGGGTTAGCGAATCGAAATCCGAAACTGAAAATAATCTATATGTCCGGCTATACGGAGAGTTTTTTCCATGACGAAGCCGCCCTGGAAGACGACTTCATTTTGATCAGAAAGCCGGCCATGATGCGCGACGTTTTGCAAACGGTCCGAGCCGTGCTTGACGGCCGGATGAACAAAGGCGTCATTTAAGACTGCGATGGCCTTCAGAGCATGAGATCAGGAAAGTCGGCGGACGACCGGCCGGTCATGTGGGCGCCAAGTCGCACGGTTTTTGAGAGGGCCCACTCGACCGGCAAATCTGCGCCGCCTTCCAGGCAATAAAAACGCCCGGCGGGCCCGCGTTGCACGGATACGCTGCGCCAGGCGCCGTGTTCGTCCAGAACGAAGAGATGGGCAAGTTCCGAGATGTCGATAATGCGACCGGTATCGCAGACGAATTCGAGACGATCGTTTGCGGCCAGACGCAGTATTCCGCCGCGACCGTCGACAAATGGATCTTCCGTCGCCGCTGCGTTATCGGCCGCTGGAGCGGCCTGGTATTGCGTCCAGCAATCCCTGTGCAGCAACTGCCAGCGTCGCTCGATGCGCTCCGGGACCCAATTATAATCGTCATTCGTCGCCCCGAGGTCGATCGCCTTGCCGCAGGCGGCGCAACTCGCCGGCCAGCCTCCGTAACGCCAGCGCGCCAGTTCCGGCCAGGAAATCCACGCGAAGCGCGCCCGCACTTCATTGGGGGCGAGACCCAGCTCCGCGCCCACACGAAAATCAATATCCTCGGAGTCGTCTGCGCCATCGCGCTCGTAACGCTCGCTGATCTCGTTGTAGATGTCGGCAATGTCATCCACCGTCAGGTATCCGTTGTAGAGTTCTCTGAGTATATCGCGCTGCATGGTCTGGATTAATGAAGCCTCAAGCGACCGCGAACCTCCAGGGGCTCGTCGCTGGGAACTGCGCCGGGGACGCGCGCGCTCTACGAGTACTTTTTCAGATGAGGCAAATGGCAACTTCCGATAATCGTTCTTATGTCGCATGCGGGAACGTACCGTTTTGACCGTTCGGGGACATGGTATACACTTCTATCCGGGCACATAGGTTACAGGTGTGTTGTGCACCCGCGCTTGCCCAATCGCCGAGCCGCCCGCTGCTTCTTCACAGCACCGCCAATTCTTGCGAGGCCTTGACGGCGTTGCGATAACCCAGCTCCGTCCGCGCCCTGCTGTCATCGAGGGCGAGTTCAGCGCCAATCAGATCGACGATGATCGGAGTAATTGGCGGCGCGCCCCGCAGCTGCAGCACGCGCCACAATACTGCCATGAATTGCGCCGAGAGCATTACCATCCAGCGCGGCAGGCTCAGGCGCGGCGGCTGCTGTCCGCGAGACCGCAGCGCTGCGCCGATTAATTCGCGAAACAGGATGCGCTCGCCGTCGGTCACAAAATAGGCGCCGGTCGCTGCCGGCGCTCGCAGAGCGGCGTCGATCGCGGCAGCGAGATTCCGGACGTGAATCGTCGCCACCGAATAGCGACCGCCATTGATCCACACGAACTGCCCCTTGTGCGTCGCCTGCGCAATGCTGTCAAAGGCCGGCGCTGCTTCGCCCCAGACGAAGGGCGGACGCAGTGCAATTGTTTGGAAATTCGGACTTTGCGCGGCGAGCACGGCGCGTTCAGCCAGTAGTTTTGTCCGTCCATAGGCGCCCGCTGGATTGTCGGCGAGCACGGCGGCTTCTGTAAACGGTTGCTTAGACCGGGATCCGACCACAACGGCGGCGGCGCTCACGTAAACGAAGCGCTGCACGCCGGCCGCCTTCGCCGCTTGCAGCAGAGTTTCAGTGAGCGTCACGTTGTCGCGATGAAATAGCGAGTAATCCCCAAAGAACTCGAGGCGCGCCGCCATATGTAAAACGGCGTGGCTGCCGCGCAGCACGGCTGCAAGCGACGCCGGGTCGAATAAATCCAGGACTTGCGCCTGCGCGCCCAGGGCGCGGACCCTGGCGGCGGAGCTTTCGCTGCGGCAGAGCGCCGTCACCGTATATCCCTGTTCGATGAGAAAGGGCGCGACCGTCGCGCCGATAAAGCCCGACGCCCCGGTAAGCGCAATCTTGAATTCCGATTTCGTTTTCATCGTGTCTAATGAGCTGATGTTTTCGCCGATCTGCGAAACAAAATGAGAGTGACCGGCCGCCCATCGGGCATTCAGGAACAAACGACCGCCTGAGCGGAATCAACGGCGCGGCGCATCGCCGAGCCGCAGACGCAATGCGTTCGCAAAGGTCCGACCAACCGGCAATTCTTCGTCGTGGTCGCCGCGCAGTCGCAATCGGGCGCCATTGCGGCCGCTGTGCAGTGCGCCGATGCAGGCCGCGCGGACCAAATAACTTTTATGAACACGAACAAAGTCGCCCGCAGGTACGCGCGTTTCAACTCGGGCAAGCGTTTCGGACAGGATGTACTGCGCCGATTCCGTATGCAGAACGCAGCGTTTACCGCGGGCCTCTACGTACACAATCTCATTGAGGGAAACGGTGAAGGAACGGCGCCGTTCGCGAAAGTGCAAACGCGGCTCCGGTTCCGTCCCTGCTTCTTCGCGCAACCAGAGCGGCAGTATAAGAATGCTGAGCACGAAGGCGACCGCGCCGGAACCCGGCGCCGCCGACCACGGCGAAGTCGCTCCCAGGCCCAGCGACGGGAGATTTGCGAACAGAGCAAACCACTGGCTGAACGCGGCGGTAAGCGCAGAAGCGGCGACGGCGCCCGCAAGGCTCGCCGCCGTGCGCCAGGCGGCGCGGCGCGCGACCCCCAGATCAAAGACCAATCGTCCGACAAACAGCCCGGCAAAGCCTGCCAGGTTCGCTTTCCAGAAGCGGGCCAATAACCGGTACTCGCGAGCTTCGTCGCCGAACGCCACGAGCGCGCCGAAGGCCAGCACAAGGCCGCCGAAGACGAAAAACCAGAAGCAGAGCCGTCCCGGCGTAAAATAGCGCAAAGTTCTGGCAAGGGTCTTGGGCGCGCTTGCGGCCCGGTCGAACAAAAGCGATTGCGCGTCCCGCCCCTCAAACAATCCGAAACTCCTTCTTCCCGTACACCTTTCCGTTAATTTGCAACTCGATCCGGTGTTTGCCGCGATACAATTTGCGCGTAGTCATGTTTTCTCGCAACATATGCTTGCGGGAGATCGTCACGCTCTCGCCGGCTGTCGCTTCAAACGCTTTAAGCTTGAACACTTTGCGTCCGCCGAGCTGGCCGGCTTTGTTTTGAAAATACAGAATGTAGTCGGCAATGAGGTACGCGTTTTCGCGCGCGCGAATCGTGCAAGAAAACTCCAGCGCGCTATTCATCTTTACCGCGGCCGGCGCCGTAAAATTCGCGACGCGAACATCCGCGCCATGCAGCGCGCCCAATAACTTCAGCGCGGCCGGATCGCCGGCTTTGATCAGGCTGCGCAGGGCGTGACGTATGATGAAGTCCAGCTCCGCGGCGGCCTGGCGTCTGGATTTTTTCCAGCGCGTCAGCGTGCGAACCGCCAGCGCCGGGTCGATTTTGGATATATCGTTTATGTGATTGGCGACCGAGCGCGTCACAAAGCGGGTGCGGTCAGCATGTAATACGTCCAGGAGCGGAATCGGCGCGTGGACCGGCAGATCGATCTTTCGCGACCAGGGCAGTTTGGGCCGCGTGCCTTCGCTGCACAGACGGCGCACATGGTAGTGGGAATCCTCGCTCCAGCGCGTCAGCGTCTGCAATGTTTCGTCTGGAAACGCGTTGAGAAAGGACCGGATCGCGTCCTCCGCTGAGAAGCGCGTGGTCAACTGGTAGAGCGCATCCAGCGAAAACTCCAGATTATCGCGGTCGCATCCGTAACGCGCCACGAATTCCATATACGGCGCATAAATGAAGTCGCCAAAGTCATCGTCCGAAAGCTCCGGATCGTTCGGCGGCGGCAGCGACCGCAAAATGATCCCAACCGCAGATCGATAGCCGGCCGGCAGATGCTCCTTGAGGCATTCGGCAATCCAACCGATGCGCGCTTTGAGTTCCAGCTCGGGAAATTTCGCGACGACCTTCCGCGTGAAGCCTGGTTTTTGAAACTCCGGATACGCGCTCGCCAGCTCTTCGGCGATGTGGTTTACTTTTACTTTGTTGAACAGCTGATCTTTCAGCAGGAATTTTTCGGCCATAGCGGATCCCGTGGCGCAACGCAACGCGCACGGTACAGGCGCTCGCGCGGCCCGGCAAATGCGATCCTTTTTCGAATTCGAGGGCCCAATGCTGCGGGGATGGCCGCTATTTACTATGACATCGAAGGTTTCATTCCCACGGAGTAGTCGGCGCGATCACGCTTCCGGAGCGGGCGCCGCTTCGGGACGCCCGGGCAGGAGCGCTGCACGCCGCGACAGGAATACCGTGAGGCGTTGCAATTGATCTCTGGCCGCCGGTCGCTCCGCGTCGCGCGGCAAAACCTTAGCATAGATATTCTTCAGGTGATTGCGCAGCGTGCCGTTCGAAACGTTGAGCACGAGTTGGATAAAGGATCGGCTGTGACCCTCTTGAATCAACTCGCAGATGCGAATCTCCTGACGCGATAGGCCGAACTGCTGCAGGTCAAGGGCGAGAACCGCCGGAATATCAGCGAGCGCGGCCGCCTCGCGCGGATACCTCAAAAGCGTAAGGCAGGCCGCCGCGCCAAGCGCGGTCGCAAACAAGGCGACGGCGCCAGGCAACACAACGATCAGCCCCGCCAGCGTCGTGAGGATGACGCCGACGGAAGCGGCGATTAAAAGATTGGAAGCGATCGCCGACGCTTGCGGCGCCTGGAGACTGCGCCGATTCAGATACGCAGAAAAACCGATCGACATGACAACGTCCGCAATCGGATGTAAGGGCGGTATATTCATGCCGGCCATGGGCGCCAGATTGGCGAACATGGGCAGCCACCATAAAACCACGCCGACGACGAACAGTCCCCGATGAAAAAAGGCGTTCCACTTTACAGGGTGCAGCAGCAGCCCTGCGGCCAGCGCGATCCCGGTCAGTTGCGGCAGAGCGCCCAGCACATTTCCGACGGGAGTTGTAATGGGGCCCAGACCAAACTTAAACTGGTGAAATTCTGCGATGTATAGTTCCGGCCTGATCAGCGCCGCCAGCAAACACAACACGGAAGTTCCGACGGCGAGACCCGCCGGCCACGCGAGAATACGACGGCCGGTGACAAACGCCGTCATTGCCACAAGCAACGGCGGCGTGCTGAACCAGGCAACCGCGTTGAAGTAGCGCCACCAGAAGAAGGCCTCCGCCTCCACAGTCGTAAGGCAGAGCATGGCGGTGCTGAAGTTGAACACTCCGGCTGCGACGTAAAACGCGAGCGTCAGCCGATGAAAGGGATGGTCCCTGCCCGCGTTTAACACAAAGCAGCCGAGGTTCGCAAGGGCCGCAAACAGCGGCGCGAGATAAAATGATTCCATGGGTGCGGAGCCTGCCAGGCGCAGGCCCCCGGTTATCGCGGCAGACCTGCGCTTTGCAGGAGTTTTCGCATCCGGACCCCTGGCTACAAGTCGAAACCAGCGCTCTTATGGCGAAATGCGTTGCGGACTCCGTGCAAGGAATCTCGTTCAGGCGCCCGAATTCCGGCGCCGGATTTGCCCGCGACTCGTCCCGCGCAGTACGCAGGTTCCGTCCTTGCGCAAAACCTCGCAGCGCATGCGGATTTTGATGCGCTGAGGCCGCTCCAGGGCCTCTTCGATCGTCAGGACGCCCAGCGTCCACTCATCCTCGTACACCGGTTCCAGAAACTCCATTTGCATATCCCGCGAAACGTAATCCAGATCCCCGCCAAGCTTTGTGACGATGCTTGCGACCAGCAGTCCGTGCACAATCAATCGCTCGCCGGAAACATGATGCTCGCCGCGGTCGCCGCTCAGTTCCGCAAACTGGAGAATTTCCGCCCGTGTGAAACGCCGGCGGTATTCAAGAACCATACCGGCCCGGGGGTGGATTTTTTGCGATAACATGTCCGCCTCACTTACTTTTGTACAAAACTAATAAGGACGCCGATCGCGCCTCAACTCAGGTTCGCAGCCAGGCGCTCCAGATAATCGCGCAGTGCGGCCTGTTCTTCCGTCGAAAAGCCGCGAAACAAGCGCCGATTCAGCTTACGGGAAATCTTGAGGAAATCCGGCAGCGCATCACGCGCACGCGCCGTAAGCTGAACCAGCACGCGCCGGCGATCATCGGGATCGCGCGTCCGGGTGACATAGCCGCGCCGGGTCAAATCCTTTAGAACGTTGCTGACCGTGGACTTGTCTTTGCGCACCTGGCGCGCGATTTCCAGAATTTCGATCGGCTGGGTTCGCGCCACCGCGAACAAAATATCGCCGTACGATACCGGCAGGTCCGCCAGTTCGGCCGCCTGCAGCTCCGCTTCCAGATAGCGAAAGGCCATCATCCGGACGTGACTCAAAAGAAACAAAGCGTTCCCGTCGGCCATGATACTTTTGTACAAAACTGATCCGTCGCGCGACTGTCAACCACGAATGGCCTTCCGTCCAGGGTTGCGTATCGGAAGTTTGCGCGCCCTCCAATCGTGGAGAGTACGCGAGATGAATCTTACGTAAATCTCACGGCAAAACTGTTAGAAACGCATCCAAAAAACAGTCCTCTGGACGGTGAAACGGATCGTGAAGCGATTTCTGCTCGGAACGGTTTTTGTTGGCGCGCTGGCTTTTGCAGCGAATTGCGGGAGCGAACGCGATAACATGTTGTGGCTGCTCCTGGGCGCGCTCGGCGGCGATGCCGCACGGAGCCCGAATTCCGCAGATTCCAGCGCCAATGATCCGGGCGCCGGCGACGCGACGGGCGCGCCGGATGCCTTTGCGGAGTGCAAGGCCGCCGCCGGAATCGGGGTGAACCTGGCGGGACAATGCGTGATGGCGGATTACGTCCTCACTGCTTCCCGCGATCGCTCCAGCGGCGTGACAACGAACACAGGCTGTCCAAATCCTTCCGGAACCATCTGCGAGGACGGCGTCGCTTATTTTTCGCCGGTCATCCTGCTTGTGCCGGCCGAGTTTCCGGTGAATGCCGCCGGCGCGCCAGGCAATCATTCGGCCCAGCTCTCCTATGACAATGTCGTCTGTATTTACGGCGGCAACGGCCCCAATACAAGCAGCGGCACGAAGTACGCTGCATCGATCGTCGGCGGTTCGATCGGCAGTTTCAGCGACGGCAGCGCGAAAGAAAAAGGCTACTGCTACACGCTCGACGCCTCGACCGGCGCGCCCGTTTCGCGCGAGTTAATTCCGACGGGCGCCGCTCGCACGGTGACGACAATCGGCCTGCGCGTGAACAACAGCGCCAGCGGCAAACTGACTGAGATACGCCTGAGCGGCGTATCCAGCGCTTCCGCCGGCGCCCTGGCCGCATTTCTGGGCGGCGCTCAGGGCGGCGCCGTCTTCGCAGCGCTTACCGCAGGTGCGGCGGCCGTGGGCATCGCGCTCATCTCCGCCCTGCGTCGTCTGAGACGGCGCCATGCCGCGTAGTCCTTTCGGTTGATGTTTTTCGGTCCCCGGTCCGCAGACCGGGGTCGCTTCGCGGACCCGCAGGTCCGCGTTTTTTTTGTTTTTCCCGTCCGACTTTTGCGCCCGGCGCCGTTTACCTGATGTCACTCCTGGAAGCAGGGATTCTCCCTCCTGAAGAAGCGAGAGGCGTAAGCGAACCTCTTTCCGTTGGCTGCCGGGCCTGCAGCAAGGCCCGGCTCTTTTTTCAGCCGCTCATGCGGGACTCGCTTCGAGCGCGAGTTTCATCCGCGCCATATTGTCGTAGAGGCCCTCGGCGATTTTCAAGTAGCGGTCGGCCATATGCGCCAGATTGCCGTAGAACTCTTCAATTTTCAGTATCATCTCCACCGACGCGTCCACCTCCTGCGTATTGCGCGCCGCATGGGCGTCGATGCGCCGCGTAAACTCCAGCGACGCATCCAGATACTCAAGCAGCGCGCTGACTTCCCCTTCCTGCTTGCCGGCCATCGTTTCAAAATTGCGCAAGAGATCGCGGTTCTTTTCCACAAATCCGACTATGTCGCGCAAAGCCATCGCCGTCGCGGAGGTTTCTTCCGACGCCGAGCTGATGCGCATTACCGAGCGACTGACAATCTCGCCGATTTCGCGCGCGGATGAAATGCTTCGTTCCGACAGGCGGGAAATGGCGTCCGCCACAACTGCAAAGCCGCGGCCGTATTCCCCGGCGCGGGCCGATTCGATCGACGCGTTCAACGCAAGCAGACTCGTTTGATCCGCGATATCGTTGATCGTTTGTGAAATTTCTTCGATCTGTCCGGACTCCTGCTTGAGCTCGGAAATCAGCGCACGCGAAGATTCAATGCGCACAAAACAATTTTCCGAAAGGCGCAAAATATTCGCAGCCTCTTCGCTCGCTGCGCGCCCGTTGGCCGCCGTGCGGCCCAAATCGGCGCGAATGGTTTCGATTAAGTCCTTGCTCGAAGCGAAGCCGTTCAGTCGGTCCGAAGTTTCGCGCTTGAGCCCGCGCAGCGATTCGCGCAAATCGTCGCCTTTGCGCCGACTGGTAAAAAACATCGCGGACTGTTCGCTGAGCGCAGAATATAGTTCACGGCCGGACTCGCGCAACTCCTGCGCGGCGCTCTCGCCCTGGGCGACCGCCTCGCGGGCCTCGCCCACAAGCCGCTCGATGCGCGTGCGATCCGCGGCCAGCTCGTCATTTTGCATGGCGATCAGGCGGGTTTTTTCCCAGCTGCGCCAGCGTAAACGATCCAGCACGTAGATGAACAAAGAACCGAAAAACGCAGCTGTAGCCAGATCAGTCAACGCATACTGACTGCGCAGGTCGGCGAGATCGGCGCCGTGATAACTCAGCGTAGCGGCGAAAATTGCGAGCGAACTCCACAATACGGTCCAGGACATCCAGCGTTTGACCGGCACCACCACGACCATCATCAAGACGAAAATATAGCCGCCCATATACGCGGAATCCGCGCCGGCCAATCCGGTCAGAGCGCCGGTGGCGGCCTGCAGGTACAACCCGAGGATCCATAAAAGCAGCATGCTGCGCTTGCGCATCATCGGCAGGAGCGCGACGAGAAAAATTGCCAGGCCGGCGATCGACAGGCCGTAGCGCAGGGGGATAACCAGCTCCGGCGTGGGATGCAGGACGCGATCGATGTTTATGTAGTTGAGCCAGGCGAAGATCGATATCAACGCAGCGGGAAACAGAACGCGACTCGATTGAAAGTTCAGTTCGTCGTGGTAGGTTGGCGTCACGCCTTCACGATCGGGGAACAGAAATCGAACGATTGCCTTAAACATGCTACAGAGAGCTCCGCCAGATATGCGCGCGATGCGGCCGCGCACCGGCAAGTCTTTTCGTTCATTAAGTTAGACTGACGCGCCGTCAGCTGTAATCCGCGCGTCGAAACGGTCGACACGGCGCGCATTTCCGTTCGCTCAGGCGCGGTAGCGACGAATATCCGCGCGATCCGGAGAATCAATATCAATCACGGTGCAGCCCGGGTTGTAGTGTGCGAGGTTGGCAGGGTCGACCACCCGGCAAAAATCGTAACCGCGCGCCACATCCTGGACCAGCGCCTTGAGCTTGCCCTGCCCGACGCCGTGTACGACGAGCACGCGCCGTTCGCTGCGCATAAACGCTTCGTTCAGTTCGGCCTCGAGCTTGCTTTTTGCGTCAATGTAAGACATCTGACGTATTCGAATTTCCCGCATAACGCGCGTCGCTGGCGGATATCGCAGCCTGCGGCGGGCGGCCGTCCATCTAAAAACTGGTTGCGCGCGTCGCACGCGAGGGCGATTGACAGTCTCGCTCGCTTTGCAGCCTGGCCGCCTTGCCCGAGGAAGTTACATGCGTCTGAATTTCCTGACTCGCTCTCTGCCCGCGCAGATTCTCACGGGTCTGCTCGTCGGCGCTGCGCTGGGCGGCTTGTTAAATGCGATCGGACCGGTTGCGCCCGCGGCGCGCTGGTTTGCGGACCATTTCGCAGACCCGATCGGACAGATCTTTCTGCGCCTGTTGCAATTGCTGGTGATTCCGCTGATCTTCGCGTCGCTGGTGTCCGGAGCCGCGGCCCTGGGCGATATGCGCGAACTCGGTCGGATCGGCCTGCGCTGCATTGTGTATACGGTCGTCGTGTCCGCAATTTCGGTGCTCATCGGACTTGCGATAGCACAATGGATCAGACCCGGCGATCGCGTCGATGACGGAGTGCGCGCGGAGTTGACCGAACGTTATTCGCGGGACGCCGCGGCGCGTATTGAGAACGTTGAAAGTCAACGCGGTCCGTCCGATCCGCCCCTGCTCGCCGCGGTAAAGGCGACCTTGCCCACGAACATTTTCGCCGCCCTCGCCGCTGATCCGCCCAATCTGCTCGGGCTCATGTTCTTTGCGCTGTTTTTGGGCGCGGCCGCAGCAATGGTCGGCGAACCGGCGCGACCGTTTCTGGATTTTTCCCAGGGACTCTACGAAGTCGTGCTGCGCTGCATCGACCTTGTGATGAAGCTCGCGCCGCTCGCGGTATTCTGTCTGGTGTTCGCGCTTACCGCGCGGTTTGGCTTCGGGCTGCTGGCCAGCTTGAGTTGGTTCGCCGGCTCCGTCATCGGCGGACTCGCGCTGCATATGTTCGGCGTCTACTCGCTCATTCTGATTTTTCTCGTTAAGGTCAATCCGATCGAGTTTTTCTCGCGCATTCGCACGGTGTTAATCACCGCTTTTTCCACGGCTTCGTCCAGCGCCACGTTGCCGACCGCCCTGCACGTTTCCGAAAAGAACCTGGGCGTGCCGCGCGAAATCAACGGCTTTGTGCTGACGATCGGCGCAACGGCGAATCAAAACGGCACGGCGCTGTATGAAGGCGCCACGATACTTTTTCTGGCGCAACTGGCCGGAGTAGACCTGACGCTCGCCCAGCAGGCGACCGTGCTCGGCATGGCGATACTTGGCGGCATTGGCACGGCGGGAGTGCCCGGCGGCTCTTTGCCCTTCATCATATTGGTCGCGGCGTCGCTCGGCGTCGATCCGGCCCTGATCGCCGTCGTGCTGGGAGTGGATCGTTTGCTCGACATGTGCCGCACCACCCTGAACGTCGCCGGCGACGTCACCCTGGCCCTCTACAACGCGCGCGCCGAAGGCCATCCGATCATGCCGGAACTGACCGATCGCGCTTAGGTTCGCGGCGATTTCCTCGCGAACTTTTATTCCTTGCCGATTCGTCGGAACTTCGTTCGAACTTGCACGCCGACCCGGCTCGTCTATGATCTGGCGCGTGTGCGCCCAATGGAGCAATAAGATGAAACTAACCCGACTCGCAACGCCCGCAACTCTCGCCGCGCTGCTTGCGGCCGCCGCCCTGGCGGCCCAGCCGCGCGCCCCGGAGCCGACCTTTCGCTTTCCCGCAGATTCTCAAGTCCTGAGTCTGCGCGCCGGAGGATCGGCGACTTTCAAGGTGGACGTTGCGTTGCCCCTCGAAACCCACATTTATGTAAGCCATATTAATGCGCTGAGCTTCAACATCCTGACGCAGTTCTCCACGACGGAACGCGGCTGGGGACTGGAAACCAACTCCCGTCCGGAAGGCGTCGCTAAAGACGAGGACATGATCCTGCCGGGCAAAGGCGCGGCCGTCGCCGGCAGCTACGAACTCGAAGTGTTTGAAACCCAGGGCCGGGCGCCCGGACCGCGCGTTTACGTTCTGCCGATTACAATCAAGACCCAGATGTGCAACTCGCGCACGAACATCTGCTATCGTCCGCAAGAAATCAAACGCAACGTGCGCGTGCGCATCGCCGGCCCACGCGAGGTCGTAAATCGCCGCGCCGTGGACGGGCCGGTTAAATGGATTGAAGGCTACGATCAGGCCTTCAGCAAGGCGCGCGCCACCGGCCAGAACGTGTTTGCGCTTTTGACCGCGCCCGAATGGTGCGGCTACTGCATACGACTGGAGCGCGACGTCATGACGAAAGACGGCGTCGCGGTCGTGCTCAACGCAAAATTCATTCCTCTGCGCGTAACGGATAGCAGCCCGGACAAAGGCCGCTTTCGCTTCGACGGCTACCCGACCATGCTGGTGCTTTCGCCCGCCGGACAGGTGATCACGGAAATTAATTCGCGTCAAGAACAGACTTTCCTCAATGAAATGCAGCGCTATGCGAAGGATCCGACGGGCGGCGGCGGTGAAACGGACCCGGTCGATAGCGGCGAAACTTTCAGCTACACGGTTCAACTCAGCGGCAAGTTCACGCGCACAAACGGACGCTGGACCGGCGCCGTCGACGGTCAGGCCCAGCCGGACAACTACACGGAAGTCCGCCGCGATCAGAACTTTGTGGTGTTAAAAAACGATCGCACCCAGGAATTTGTGGCCCTGCCCCTGCGCGGCGGCGACGGCTTCATCTACCGCGACAATCGCTGGGTGAAATATTTCCGAATCACCCGTTGAATTCCGCGCTGCTGACTTATCTGACGCGCTTCCGTCCGTTGAATACGGCGGAAGCGCAGGCGCTCGCCCGGTGCTCCGATCGCATGGAAGCTCCGCGGTCGACGCGGCTGTGCCGCCCGGGCGAGGTTTGCCGGCGTCTATTTATTGTCCACTCCGGGGTCGTGCGCTCCAGTTATCTCCTGAAAGACCGCGAAGTGACCGCCTGGCTCTGCTTTGGCGGCGACGCGATCGCCAGTTACGCCAGCATGACGCGCGGCGCGCCGGCGGAAGAAAGTCTGGAAGTCCTGGAAACGGCGACTCTCAGCATCGTGGACTATCCGGCGCTGCTGCAGCAGGCGCAAAAAGAACCCGGCCTGTTGGAACTCGCGCTGCGTCTGACAGAACACTTCTTTATCCGCATGGAAGAACGTCTTTTTACGCTGCAGTGTACAACTGCGGAAGAACGTCTGCGTATTCTGCTCAATGCGGAACCTGACGTGCTGGATCGCGTTTCGCAGAACCATGTGGCCAGTTATCTCGGCATGGCGCCGGAAACTCTGAGCCGCACGCGCGCAAAGTTGTTCCGTCACGCGCCCGATTCAGGAGACAAGGCTCAGCGTGACGGGCGCCCCCAGTAAACGTCGCGCCTCGCGAATGCCGCTCGCCAGCGCGCCATGCACGTTGCCGTAATATTCCCGACTGCTGGCCTCGCCCGCGAATAACACGCGACCGTCCACCGGTTCCGCCAGCAAATCAAAGTCTTCGGGACGCGTGCGGAGTCCTGGCGTGGAATACGCTCCCAGGCTGTACGGATCCGTGCGCCAGTGCGTGACGGCCATGGCGCGCGGCGGCTGCACGGTCCGCGGAAACATGCGCCCCAGAATTTCCAGCAGTCGGGCGCGGGTTTTTTCCGGATGGGCGGCGTGTTGTCCGGAAAAAGCGAAATCCCCGCCGACCAGGGCCGCGAGCGTCGGCGCGCCGGCTGCGGGCGTCAGATCGCAAAACCAGGGATATTCGCCGGGCATTTCGGAGATATGAAGCAGATTTCGCGGCGCAGCGTGGTCCGCCCAGAAAGCGCGATCAAAACGCAGGACGACTTTTTCCAGCAGACCGACCTGAATGCGCGAAATCGCACCGCTTTTTTCCGGCGGCAGACCGGGCGTAAATTGAATTGCGCCGCGCTGCAAAACCCCCAGGGGCGCCGTCACAATCACGTGCGAACCGCGCACCACGCCCCGATTGGTCTGGACGCTCACGCCGCCCGCGTCGCGCCGGATTGCGCGCACGACCTGGCCCAATTCGATCGTAAGACCGCGCGCGAGGCGTTCGATCAGCCGACCGTAGCCGCCCTGAATCATGTAATCGCCGCCCGGAAAATTCAAGCCGAATTGCGCCGCGTTCGCGGGCAGATGCGGGGCCGAAACCGCGTACGATAATTCCAGAAAGGAATGCAGGGCGAAGCGCCGCACGCGCAGGGCCCGTCCTTCGAGGCCGCTGTTTGAAAGATGACGCTGGATCGCCGTCTCAAAACTCTCGCCGCCAGCGTGCGCGGCTCGCAGGAAGGCGTCCGCGCGCCAGGCGTGATACGAAAGACCGATCGGCGAAAGCCAGGCGCCGGCCGTCGCATCAAATGCGCACGGGTTCCAGGGATCAAAAAAATCCATGGAGCGCACGGCGAGGCCGGCCTCGCGCGCCAGGCGGTGCAGCGGATTGGGCTGCGACCCATGAATCCAGGCGCCGCCCAGATCCACGGCGGCGCCGTCCACGTTCGCCGTGTGCACGCGACCGCCGATCCGATCGCGCGCTTCGAGGACGACGCAGTCCACGCCCGCATCGTGCAACAGACGCGCCGCACTCAGTCCGGCGACGCCCGCGCCCAGGATCAACACGCGCGTCACCGCGCCGCTAGCGCCGTCGGGAACGTGTGATTCGAATTCCGTCGCAGCGCTTGCGCCCGTCTGGCAGCGCGGGCTCTGAGCAAGCGCCAGACCCAGGCCGGTTGCGGCGGCGGCCTGGAGAAAGTTTTTGCGGGTGTGTTTCATGCCGAGAACTTACGCTCTCGGCGGGAACCCTGCCATGACAATTGTCAAATTGCGTCGCTGAGCGCCGGCTGCGGCAGCTTCATGAGGTGCTCAAAGGCGGCCAGCGACGCTTTTGCGCCCTCGCCCACGGCGATCGCAATCTGCTTGTAGGGCGTGGTGGTGACGTCGCCGCAGGCGAAAACGCCGGGCACGTTTGTGCGGCATTTTTCATCGACGATAATTTCGCCCATGCGATTCATCTCCAGCAGGCCCTTGACAAACGCGCTGTTCGGAATCAGTCCGATTTGAACAAACACGCCGTCGAGCGTGAGTTTGCGTTCGGCGTCCGTATCACGATCCTTGTACGCAAGTCCGACTACTTTGCCATCCGCCGCCAGCACCTCCGTCGTTTGCGCGGAGGTCGTCACCCGAATGTTCTCCGTGCGCGCCAGACGATCCAGCAGGGTCTGATCGGCGTTGAGGCGCGGACCAAACTCGATCACATGCACGGACTTTACAATGCCGGCCAGATCCAGCGCCGCTTCCACGCCCGAGTTGCCGCCGCCCACAACCGCAACGTCTTTACCTTTAAAAAAAGGACCGTCGCAGTGCGGACAGAAGGCCACGCCCGAACCGATGTTTTCTTTTTCGCCGGGCACATTCAGCTCGCGCCACTTTGCGCCGCTGGCGATGATCACCGTGCGCGCCTCAAGGATTTCGCCGGTATTCAGCTCGATGACTTTCGTTTCGCCGTCGCGCAGCGCATTTACGCGCAGACCGGAGCGCACGTCGACGCCGTGGGACTGCAACTGTTCTGTCAACACAGCGGACAATTCGGGGCCGGTGGTGCGCGGAATGGAAATCAGGTTTTCGATGCCGAGGGTGTCGCGCACCTGTCCGCCAATGCGATCGGCGATTACCGCGACCTTTAAGCCTTTACGCGCGCTGTAGACCGCCGCCGCAACGCCCGCCGGTCCGCCGCCAATGATGGCGACGTCGTAAATCCTAGCCGGCCCGGAGACTTCCGCCGGAGCGGACGCTTTGCGTTTCGTTTGCGCCAGCAATTTGTCCACGATCTGGCTCGCATCAATTTTACCGTTCGAAAAGGGCTGGCCGTTCAAATACACTGCCGGCACGCCCTGGATGCGCCGGTCAGCGACCCATTCCGGAAAAAGCGCGCCGTCGATCATTACATTCGAAATCTGCGGATTTAAGAACGCAAAACTGTTCAGCGTCTGCACCACGTCCGGACAGTTGTGGCAATCCAGCGAGACAAAGGTTTCAAAACGCAGCGGCTCGTCAAAGGAGCGCACCACCTGTTGCAGACCCTGGTCCAGGCGCAGGGCGGCGCCGCCGGCCTGTAGTATGGCGAGTACAAGCGAGCTGAATTCATGGCCGCCCGGAACACCCTGGAAGACCACGCCGGTCTCTTCGCCGTCCGCGAGCAGGGCGAAGCGCGCCCCGTTTTCGCCGGGCGCTTCCGTAATTTGAATCCACTCGCTTTGCGCGGCGACCGCGTTCAGCATTTCGCGGAGTTCCGTGCGCGCCGAATGTTCGCCGGACTCGCAGCGCAGCGTCACCGAGCGATCGAGTTTTTGAAATAGTTCTTTTAATTGGGACTTGAGGGCTTCGTCGAGCATGGGAATTCTCCTGCGCGCAGAGCGCGAAAGTGCGCCGGATCGACGCAACCCGGGCGCCGATCCGGCCGGTGCGACGGGCAAGATTCACCCGCCGCCCGAGTTTCAGATTTTTCCGACCAGGTCCAGACCGGGTTTGAGGGTTTTTGCGCCAGGCGTCCAGTTGGCCGGGCACACCTCGCCGTCGTTGTTGGCCACGTATTGCGCCGCCTGGACCTTGCGCACCAGGTCCTTTGCGGAACGACCAATGCCCAGGTCATGAATTTCGGCGACCTTGATGACGCCTTCCGGATTCACCACGAAGGTTCCGCGCAGCGCCTGACCGACGCCTTCGATCAGCACGTCGAAACCGCGGCTGATTACGTGGGCCGGATCGCCCAGCATCGGGAACTTGATCTTTTTGATCGTGTCGCTCGCTTCGTGCCACGCCTTGTGCACAAAGTGCGTGTCTGTGGAAACCGAATACACCTCGACGCCCAGTTGTTTCAGTTCTTCGTAATGATCGGCCAGGTCGCCCAGTTCAGTCGGGCAAACGAAAGTAAAATCGGCCGGGTAAAAGCAGAATACGGACCATTTGCCGCGCACATCGCGCGAAGAGACTTTCGTAAACTTTCCGTTGTGAAACGCCTCTACTTCGAATTCAGGAATTTGTTGGTTAATCATCGCCATTTGCGACCTCCGTGTTGCAAAAAGGATAACCCGGCGGGCCCGATTTAGCAAATAAATTGGATAAATCGATGCATTTATAAAAGCTATTACGAGAGGGAATCCGCTTCCACGCCGATCAAACGCCCGGCGCCGCGTTCGTGCAATTCCGCGGGCACGCGCTTCAGGATTTCCGTCTGGATAACTTTGAGAATGCGATGTTTATAAAAGCTCTTGCGATGAACCAGGCCGATCTCGCGCACCGGCTCCGGCGCACGAAAACGTCCCACGCGTTCGTGTTTCGGGTTAATCGAGAGCAACGGCAAAAGCGTGAGACCGACGTCGATATCGACCATCTTTTTGATAGTTTCAATGCTGCCGCACTCGACCTTGCCGAGCGTGTTCTGGCTGCAGATCTTCAGCGATTGGTGACGAAAACAGTGCTCCTCGCTCAACAAAATCAGCGCATAAGCATCCAGCTGGTCAAAGGTCAGGTGTTTCGTTTTGCCGCTATAGCTCGGGGGGAAATAAGCGACAAAGGGCTCGTAATACAGCGGCTGTTCGGCCAGGTCTTTCTGGTGCAGCGGCGTCGCCAGCACGCCCAGCTCCAGTTCGTCCGCGGCGAGTTTTTCGACAATCTGCGAGGTCGGCAGTTCGAAAAACCGAAACTCGACGCCCGGGAAGCCCTGGTTCAGCGGCTTGAAGATGCGCGGCAGCAAATACGAAGACACCGTCGGGATAATGCCGATGGAGAGGGAACCCGTCAGTTCGGTCTGATCCTGCCTCGCGAGCTGTTCGAGTTTATCCGCTTCGCGCAGCGCCACCCGCGCCTGCTCCAGGAACTCGCGGCCAAAAGCGGTGGGAACCACCGGGTTGCGACGCCGATCAAACAACTCCGCGCCGACTTCCTTTTCGAGCTTTTGCAGTTGCAGACTCAAGGTCGGCTGCGCCACCCGACAACTCTCTGCGGCGCGCGCGAAGTTGCCGTGTTTTGCTATGGCCAGAGCGTAGCGTAGTTGCGTCAGGGTCATGGGCGCGACTGATTTAAGCTACGACCGCCCCGGCGCGCCGGCCGCTCAACTATTCAGGAATTCCTGAATGGCCTCTACAATCTGGTTGTAAATAAAGTCAAACTTCTGATCGTCGCGTTCGAGCAGCGTGCAGCGAAAGCCCTGCAGCTCTGTAACAAAACTCGACAGCGGCACCGTGCAGATGTTGCGCGAAGCCAGCAGCTGATAGACGAACTTGCGATCGGGCGCGGCGTCCGCCGGAGTTGCGGATTCAATGTATTCGCGCACGCGGTCATTTTCGATTTTCAGATGCATGCGCGCGTCCAGTTCTGCGCTGAACACCACGCTCAAATAAAATGCGCCGTCCGGCGGGTTTACAATGACGCCCGGGCAACGCGAAAATATCTCCGCCGCGCGACGCGAGCGTTTCTGGAAAAAGGCGTTGCGCTCCGCCTGCCACGCCGGATAGCGCGCGTGGCCCATGATCGACGGGATCACGCGTTGCGGCAGAGTTGTGCTGCACACTTCCAGCATCTTTGCGTCCAGGATGGACTTTACGTATTTCTTAAAGATGGGATAACGATCCTGGTTATAGACCTTCATCCAGCCGCAACGGCCGCCGGGCCAGGGGATCTCTTTGGAAATGCCCTTCAGGGAAATCCCCGGCACGTCGCCAATCACCTGGGCGAGCGGCGCATACGTGTCGCGGTTGTTGAACACCATGTTCATGTAGATTTCATCCGCAACAATGAACAGGCGATATTCGCGCGCAATCGCGACCATCTCTTCCACAACGTGCCGCGGAAACACCGCGCCGGTGGGATTGTCCGGATTGATAATCATGATGCCGGCGATGCTTTCGTTATACTTCACCTTGTTGCGCAGCTCGTCCATGTCCGGCATCCAGCCGCGCGCCGGATCCAGGTTATAGGTGATCGGCGCATACCCGGCGTGGCTCGCCTCGGCGGACGAATGGGTGGGATACGCGGGCGAAGGTCCGATGACGCGCGCTTCGCGGCGGAGCAAGTAATAAACTTTGTTTACTGCATCGCCCAGGCCGTTAAAAAAAATGATGTCTTCCGGAGTAATCTGCGCGCCGCCGAGAGCGTTGGATCGCGCCGCGAGGAATTCGCGCGCGGCAAGTTCGCCGCGGGTGGGGCTGTAGGCGTAGGTGGAATCGTCGCGTACGGCGGCGGCGATGATGTCTTTGATCCAGTCGGGCAAACGCTCGCCCTTTTGCACCGGATCGCCGATGTTTTCCCAGAAAATCGGCCGGCCGCTGAGCTGTTCGATCTTGCGAGCGACGTCGACAATCTGGCGAATCTCGTAGTTTAACTCGCCCGCGCCGATGTGGACGATGTTCATCCGCATATCGCCGCCTGCGACTGATTGCGTCATATTGCGTTCGAGAGTTTTCATGCGCGCTCCCGCGTTCAATAAAGAACGCCGGCGCCGATGCTTGCGCGTGAGATAATTACGTCGCCCCGGCGCGGATTCACGAGGACTTCAGTTCTGTCCAGAAAACTGGACGGCCCGGTGCGTGCAACATAATACTGATAACTCCCTTCCACGTAGAGAAACAGTCCCTCCGCGTAGCGCCAGCGCAGGCCCAACGCCAGCCCGGCGTGCGCCTCTTCGATGTACGGACCGCGGCCAAAGTCGCCCAACCAGCCGCGCCCGACGCCAACCGAGGCTTTCGCGTACGGGTTCCACGCTGCGTCTGGACGAAACCGCCAGTAGAAGTTCGCGTCCGCCTGGAACACGGCGGCGAGCGTCAGGCGTTGTTCGCTGCGCTTCGTCACCTGGTAAAACAGCGGCGGATCAAGCGGGAGTTCAAAGGGCAGGCGCGGCGAAAATATGTACGAACTCGGCAGGTCGACCTTGCCGGTTATATCGAAGTATTTGAAACTTGCGCCCCAGCCGAAGCGCGCTTCCGGGTCGCGTTCGTAGTTGATCGCGACCTCGTTTGAAAACAGATCAAATTCGGGAATCTGATAAAACGGACCAATCGTCTCTACAAAGGGCGTAATTTCCGGACTGTACAGCAAACGCGCATTAATCAGGTTTTCGAGCAGATCCAGTCCGCCGCCCGCCGAATCAATCACGCTGCCGGCCGCCGTAATGCCGGCGCCCCACTGAACCGAGAGCGCATTTTTGGGCGCCCGGGCTGCGCCCGTGCGATCGTCTCCGCCGGCGTTTCCGCCGGGCGCGTCTGCGGGCTGGGCCGGCGCCGATCCGGCAAAAACGACAAGCGACATAAAAAGCGCAAGCGGTCCAATCGCTGAGCGCAGAAACGAGGTCCGACGATTCAGGGGCGACATTCAGACAAGGCTGGCGGAACGCGAAGCGAGTGGCGAGCAAATACGTACGGGAAAGCCGCGCCGGGGCGGGAAGAAAGCGGCCCCTCCGGCTGGAGGGGCCTGAGAAATCAGAAGCTATCAATCACGTTTTGAATATCGACCCGGGCCTCGTGAACTTGATATTCGCCGGGAAAAAATCGACTGGCTTCTATAATTGGCATTGACAATTGGCAATTTCACTGTGCATTGGCAATATGGGCAAACCCCTGCGACTGCGCATCGATCGTTTTGGCCGCGTCGTGCTGCCCAAAAAACTCAGGGACAGTTACGGCCTGCGCACGGGCGCCTGGGTGGAACTGCGCGCGGAACCGGGCGGTATTCTGCTCGAGCCGGTGGAAGCCCCGCCGGCGCTCGTCGCATCCCGGGACCTGCTGATTTACACGGGCGAATGGCCGGAGGGGCTCGACCTCGCCGCGGAGCTTGCCAGGACTCGTGACGAGCGCCTGGACGGCCTCGCGTGAGGCGGCGGACATGACAAACCGCAGCGCTACACCCGAGTGCGTCGTCTTTGATTCGTCCGTTTTAATCGCCGCGCTCTTGCAGGCGCACCCCCGGCATGCGGCGTCCCTCGCAGTCGTCAGTCGCGCGGTGCGCGGCGAAGTAAAGGGCCTGATTGCGAATCACACGGCGCTCGAAACCTATGCCGTGCTTACGCGACTGCCGCTTTCGCCGCGTCTGCAGCCCGCGCTCGCGCGGCGCATGGTGTTTGAGAACTTTGAACGGCGCCTGCAGTGGATGGCGCTGAGCGCTGCAGATTACAAAAAAATTCTCCAGGATGCCAGCGACCTGGGCGCGTCGGGCGGCGCGGTGTACGATCTTATCCCGTGCTGGGTCGCAAAAAAATCCGGCGCAAACCGCCTGTATACCTGGAACGCCCGGGACTTCTTACGGCTCTGGCCCGAGGGGCGCGACGTAATCGCGGCGCCGGCCTGAGCGTTTGCACGTTTACGAGCGCAGTAACTCCGACTCGGCCGCCCCGGGAACCCAGCCGCCCGCGCCAATTTCACGCAACTCGTTGGGGCCGTAGCGCAGTTTATAGTTCATGGCCGCGCAATCGCGAATATAATAACCCGGATAATAGTAGCGCAGGCCCAGGTCCGTTGCGAGTTGAATCTCAAGCAAGGCTGAGTAGGCGCCCGGACTCAGATGCGCATAATCCGGATCAAAGAAAAAATACACGGACGATAGCGCATCGCCTACAAAATCCACCACGCCAAGTCCGACCAGACGTTCGTGATCGTAGAGTCGGAGTTCGCGCGTGAGTTCGCCCAGGCAGGTTTCCACAAAAAATTCGCGGTACTGAAACTCGGACAATTCGTCCGTCGCTTCCTCGCGCGCATGTTGCCACTGCAGATAACGCCGATACAGTTCGAGCTTCTCCGGCGCATATTCGGGCGCGCCCAGCTCGTGACGCAGACGCTCTCCGGTTTTGCGCAAAACGCGTCGCTGGGACTTTGTAGGCGCAAAGCCCGCGAGGGGCGTGCGCAAGATGCGGCATTCCTTGCAGGCCGCGCAGTCGGGACGATAGATGTGAATGCCGTGCCGACGGTAGCCGCGATCCAGCATCAGTCGGTACAGCAGTCCCACGCCGCGCCCGTCGAGGAGCAGCAAGGTGGACTCGCGGTCCTTGAGATAGGCGCAGGGCGAACGCACGGACCCCAGGGCAAGCTGCTCTTCCAGCAACTCGAGGGTCAGGGAAATGGATTCCAGACTCTGCATACGGGCATGGCGCGGCCGACCCTGCCGCCGGGCGTCGATCCGCGCCGGACAAACATGCAAACGCCGCCGCGCCAGGCAAGGAATTGCCGCGCCTGGCGGGCGCCCGCTGGAATAACTTTTGACCGGGTGAAACGCGGCAAAAACCTGACCGCATGCCACGGATTTTTAATTTTTCAGCCGGCCCGGCCGTGCTGCCCGACAGCGTGCTTGAAACCATCCGCGACGAACTCCTGGACTATCGCGGTTCCGGCATGTCGATCATCGAGATGTCGCATCGCGGAAAAATCTTCGATGAAGTGTACAAAGAGTCGCTCGCGTTGTTTCGCCGCGTGGCGAACATCCCGGAGCGCTTCGACATTCTGTACATGACCGGGGGCGCATCCACCCAGTTCGCCCTTTTGCCGATCAACCTTGCGCGTCCGGGACAGAGCGCCGGCTATGTGAACACCGGCGTGTGGTCGGAGAAGGCCATCGAGCAGGCGGAACTGGCCGGAATCAAGGTGCACGACGCCGGCAGCTCAAAGGACAAAAACCACAGCTACATTCCGGCCTTGAAACTCGCGCCCGGTCTGGACTACCTGCACATCACCAGCAACAACACGATTTATGGCACGCAGTTTCGCGAATTGCCGGATCCGGGCGAGACAAAACTCGCCATCGACATGTCGTCGGATTTTCTCTCGCGGCCCATCGACTGGAAACACATCGGCGTAGCTTACGCCGGGCTGCAGAAAAACGCCGGCCCGTCCGGGCTGACGGTGGTCGTTATCGATCGCGAGTACTACGCGCGCGAATCTGAAAAAACGCCGACGATGTTTCGCTACAGCACGTTTGCAAAAAACGACAGCATGTACAACACGCCGCCGACCTTTCAGATTTACGCCTTTGGGCTGGTGCTCAAATGGATCGAATCCGACGGCGGCCTGGTCGGCGTTGAAAAACACAACGCCGTCAAGGCGCAGCATATCTACGATGCAATCGATGCCTTCCCGCAGTTTTATCTGGGGCATGCGGAAAAAAACAGCCGCTCCTTGATGAACGTGACGTGGAATTTCGCCAATAAGGACCTGGAGGCGGACTTCCTCAAGGGCGCTGTTGAGCGCAAGATGGACGGGCTCAAGGGCCATCGCAGCGTGGGCGGCATGCGCGCCTCGATTTACAACGCCATGTCGGAAGCGGGCTGCAAGGCGCTCGCCGATTACATGCGCGACTTTGCGCAAAGTCGGTCCTGATTGGCGCAAACGGCGGATACGGCCATGTGGATTCGATTGGGCGACGGCGAACTTCTGAATCTGGATCACATTATCTCGATCAAGAAGGGTCCGCAGTCGACCATCGAACTGCGCTACAATAATCCCGCGGCCAACCGTACGGTGCGCTTCCCCATGGATCAGGAACGCGACCTTGTATTTGAACGCGTCGTCGAAAACATGATTAAACTGCGCCTGGCGATGGAGTGATCCGTAGCCGCGCGCCCGGAGCAGCGGATGCGCATCCAGGTCTTTCAACACGTTCCCTTTGAAACGCCCGGCTACGTCGCCGAGTGGGCCGAACTTCGCGGCCATACGCTCGCGACCGCACATCTGTATCGCGGCGACGCGCCGCCGCCGCCGGACGCTTACGACTGGCTTGTTGTGATGGGCGGTCCCATGGGCGTGTACGATGAGCCGACCATCGCCTGGCTCGGGCCGGAAAAACGCGCGATTCATGCGGCCCTGGGCGCGGGCAAAACGATTTTTGGATTCTGCCTGGGTTCGCAGCTGCTCGCGGAGGCCCTGGGCGCGCGCGTTTATGTAAACTCGGCGCAGGAAATCGGCTGGATGCCGATCGAATATTCCGTTGATGCGCGCAAACATCCCGCCCTCGCTCATTTCCCCGCGGCGAAGCCGGTCATGCACTGGCACGGCGACGCCTTTGATTTGCCCGCCGGAGCGCTGCGCCTCGCCTCGAGCGCCATCACGCCCAACCAGGGCTTTATCTACGCGGATCGCGTGTTCGCCTTTCAATATCACATTGAAATGACGCCGCAGATTATCGACGCGTTGATTGCCGAGTTTCCCAACGCGCTGCGGCCAACTCCGACCGTGCAGTCCGCCGACGAAATCCGCGCAGGAACGCGCGCGCACGCTTCAGCGCGTCGGGACGATCTGTTTCGCATGCTCGACATACTCGCGGCGCGGAGCGGCGGCGGAGCTGCCTGACCGGGGCGGACCGGACCCGAGGCGCGCCGCGCCGGCTCAGGAGACCTGATAACGGTAGGCCAGCACGTATTCGCCGTTCCAGGGCTGCTTGTATTTTAAGGCTTGCCGCGGCAGTTTTTCGCGCGCCAGCAGTTCGGCGACGCGCCCGTCTTCGAGCACGCGCGGAGTGACCAGCGTTTGCCCCGCTTCCACGGCGGCCTGCAATTTGGCGGTCAGATTCACCGTATGTCCAAAGTAGTCAATGTTTGAATCGAGCCGCACCGCCAGGCAGGGTCCCTGGTGGATGGAAATGCGCAGACGCACCTCGGTTTCGTTGTCCGGCGGGAATATGCGTTGAATGGCGATCGCGCAGGCCACGGCGTCCGCCGGGCGGGCGAAGGCGGCCATCACCGCATCGCCGATCGTCTTTACCACCGCGCCCTCGTATTTTTGCACCTGCTCAAATACATGCACAAAGTGGCGGCGCACGGCGGCGAAGGCCCCATGATCGCCGCGTTGCACATAAAATCGACTGGACCCGACGATGTCAGTAAAGAGCAAGGTTTGTTCGCCCACGTCCAATTCAATGTCCGAGGACAGCGCTTCCGCGCTGAACAGGTCGCGAAACTGCTGCAGATTGAACAGATCCGCCGGCCTCAGGGCGGACTGATCGATTCCGGTCTCGTCAATGACAAAGGTGCGCGGTTCGGCGGCCTCGTTAACCAGTTCAATGTCCGGCGGCGGCGCCGCCTCGAAACGATCGCTCGCATCCGCGCTGCGCCAGGCGAGCAGCGCGCCGGAATTCTCCGGTGCAACGTTTAAGAGACGGTACTTTTTTTCGCCCTGGAGTCGCAGCCGATAGACGCCCGTTTCCAGATTGCTGGCAACGTTGCGGCGCTCGCCGGGCGCAAGCGTCAGCTGCAATTTGATATGCGGCTTTTTGGCCGGCTCGGCGCTGCAAAAATACAGCTTCTGCACGGGGCGAACCGAATCGTGAATGTGAAACGTGATTTCGTAGGAGTCGAGCCCCTGGGTCTCAAAATCGATCTCGCAAACGTCGCAGGCGTCGCGTTTGGGCAATTCGCCCAGGTGTTTGATTTCGGTGCGCACCCCGCGGCAATGCGGACAGATCACATCCCAGGTGAGGTAAAAGAGACCGGCGCGCACGCCATGCAAAAATACCACAAGCAGCTCGCGCTCTGAAACCTGCCAGCGTTGCGCCAGTTCGCGCACGCGAATTCGATAGAGCTCGTCGTCTTCGGCGGAGTCCACGTGGCGCAAACACCGATCGACCAGGGCCGCGTCGAGTCCGGCCGCAAGCAGCGCCTTGCGACCCGCCGCCAGGCGCGCCGCATCCGCGCGCGCTCCCGCCGCGGCGGCCGCGGGCTGTAATGTCGGCGCGGCCGCAGTACTCGCGACATCGCGCCCGGCGTCCGTCGCCTGCGCCGCAAATCGTTCGCGCACGATCGCCAGCACGGCCGGTCCGTAACGCGGCTTGAGGCGCTGCATGCCGAGTTTCAGCAAGACCGCGGCGACAACGCCGCGCGGAATCCATCCAAAATAGACATACAGGCGCGTATGCTCCGGCCCCAGCGCCTCCAGCGTGTACCGCGCGATTACATAGTGCGCGAAACCGCGACTGTACTGGCGGGCCGTTCGCAGGGTGCGCAGATATTCCCAATCCCAGGGGATCTCCTCCCATTCCAGGCGGTAACCTGCAGTCTTGCTTTTGCCGTAGAGCTTGCCCGCGCGTTCTTCGAACTGCATTTCCGCCAGACCGAGGCTTTTGTTCACGCGCGAAGTATCGCTGAGGACCGGCCAAAGACTCTCGCGCGAAACCGGCAGGTCGTAGGTCCAGAAAAAATGCAATGGCTCGCCGGCTCGCAGCCACTCGGCCGGCCAGGGATATTCGCGGAGCAGGCGCTCCAGAGTAAAGGCTTGGGTTTCTGCAGCTGGTGTCATGACGCTTGATAAATATAAGCGCCGACGGCGCAATCGCCAGCCGCTTTCCATGCTCGGGACGGCGCGCAGGCGATCCTAATAGGGCTCGTCGTCCAGATCAAAAAATCGCCCGAGTTGGTTTTTCGCGTCGATAAAGCCTTCTTGAATCAACTGATCCGACTGACGGGAAGAGAAATTCAACATCGATTGAAATCCCAGCATGCGTCCGGGCGCTACAGTGGCGATCTTTAAGTTATCGAGCTTCATGGAACCGCGCAGCGCCCGCTGCAGAAAATTCTTACGGCCCAGCTTATAGTTCCACGCGATATCCGCCATAAACGCCTCGTACGAGCCGTTCTGGGACTGTTCAAAAACGCGCTCAAAGGCCTGACGCCGCGTGGTCGGGCGCGGCAGGCCGCCCCCCCCGACCGGCGAAAGCAGCACGACGATGATTTCCTGGGCGCCGCGTTCCAGGGCCGGCAGGATCGGCGTGTTCATCATTACGCCGCCGTCCCAGTGCGGCACGCCGTCGATGTATTGCCAGGGGAAAAGAATCGGGATCGCGCTCGAAGCCATTACGTGTTCGAGATCAATGACGCGATTATTAAAGAACTTAAGTTCGCTTGTAAGTATGTTAACCGCCGTAATGACGATTTCCATGTCGCTTTTGCGGAGCGCCGGCATATTAAAGCGCTCTTGCAAAAACGCTTTGAGCGGCGCCGTATCCATGACCGGCACAAAACCGCGCCGGGTGAGAAAGTACTGCAGTTGTTTGAGCAACGAGATGCGGTAGACCTTGCCGTGCGCAATAGTGCGCCAGATGTGAATCAGCTCTTCGAGATTGAGTCCGCATCCAATTGCGGTGGCGTTAATGGCGCCGACGGAGGTGCCGCAGATCACGTCCGGCCGCCAACCCATATCCAGCAGAAACTTCCACACGCCCACCTGGTAGGCGCCACGCGCGCCGCCGCCGGACAGGATCAGGGCGCGGCGGTATTTCTTTTTGGGCAGAGCGAGCGACACAGGTACCGAGTCGCCCGACGGGCCAGGTCGCTCAACAACTATCCCGCGTGCATCTGATTATGTCGAAGGTCGCGCCGGCTGCGTTTCGCCGGCTTGAAAAAATCAGCCGGGATTTTTCACTTGCCGCGCCCGTGGCAGGTTTGCGGCCTGTATCCAGGAACATTCGGTGAAGGCATTTCGCCAGAATATTTGGGGTCGCCGCGTAGTGCGACGTCGTGCGGCCGGCATAATTGCGCTGCTGGCCTTCGTCAGTCAGTATCCGATTCCGGCGCTGCACCGCTGCCCGGAGTTGGACGCCGCCGCAACGGGCCGCGCTGGGGCGGCAAACCACGCCCATCCGCATTCCCACGTTCCCGGCCAGACGGCTGCGGCCGATGCAGACGCCGCAAGCTTTACGCCACGCGCTTATCCCTTTGGTCGCTCCGAAGCGCCGAACCTCCTGGCCGTGCGTATGGAAGTCGCCCGGGCGGCCGCCGAGCAGGAAATTTGCGAACGACCGGATCTTGCACACGCAAGCGGCGATGCGCTTCAACCCCTGCACGACGACGGACACAATCACGCCAATTGTCCTATTTGCCAGAGCATACTGAACCTGACGGCCCTCGCCGAGCGCGACGCCGGGGTCGCCTTTAATCGCCTGCTTACGCTGCAAATTGCGGCCCAACATCCCGAACCCGCGCCGGCGCTTGCACCCGCATCCGCCCCGCCCGCCATCCGCGGCCCCCCTGCGGGCTGACGCCGTTTCGCGCAAAGCGCGCAGCTTTGCCATTCCTTCCCGAGTTTCATCCGCGCGTTGCGTACTGCTGCGCGTCTTAAATCCGAGGGAAGGCGGCGTCATATCTCGAACGCACCTGCGTGCGTCTGCGCAATATTCGAGATGCAGAGGATTATTTTATGTTATCATTGTTTAATTTGTACCGCGGCCGCCGGATCGGCCTGGCCGCCCTTATGTTCGCCGTGCTTTCCACCGCGCCCGCCTGCGCCGCGTTGGGCCTGACGTCCGAAGAAGACGACAATACGCTGGCCCTGCTGGGCCTTGCCGCTGCGGCCACCCTGCCGCAGAACTTTACGGTAAATTTCGCGGCGATTGATTCGAACGGCGCGAGCTTCTCCTGTGGCAGCAACTTCGCCGTCGCCAGCACCGCCGGCGGCGCCTCCGCCTTTCGTCCGGTGGATTTGCGCTTCTTTGTTTCCCAGGTGAAACTCATTACCGCCGGCGGAACGGAAGTCGCCGCGACGCTGCCGGACGTGACCGGCTGGCAAACCCAGGGCGTCGGCATGCTGGACTTTGAAAACGCGAGCGGCCTGTGCACGGGCGGCACCGCGGAAACCAACAGTCAGCTCGTGATCAGCGCTCCGCCGGGCGCCTACACCGGCGTGGCCTTTACGGTCGGCCTGCCCTACTCGGTGAACAGCCTGCAGAACACGGCCCAGGCCGCGCCGCTGAACATTCCGGCCATGTACTGGAGCTGGACCAGCGGGTATAAGTTCATGAAGTTTGAATACCAGAACACGGGCGATGCGAACAAAATGAACTATCACCTGGGTTCGACCGGCTGCACGGGCGTGCAAAACTCGGATTGCGCCAATCCCTTTCGTTCGAATATCAGCGTAACTTCAGCGTCCGGATTCGCCCTGACGACTGATCGCGTGACGTTGAATCTGTCGAATCTCTTAAACGGCGTCGAACAAAACCTGGCGGCCAGCCGCACCTGTATGCCGGCCCAGGGGACCACGTTCTGCGATCCGCTTTTGTCCAGCATGGCGCTGAGTCGCACGGACGGTCAGCCGTCGGGCGTACAAACCGCCTTTTCGATCGTGCGCCCGTAATTGCGCGCGGGGACGACCCATGAAACAACGCATACGAATCTCGGGAACCATCGCCGCCTTGAGCCTGGCGCTCTCGTGCGCTCCGCTGCTTGAGCAATTGCAGGGCAAAGACGAGTCGCAGGATCAGAATCTGCTGCTCGCTCTGGCGCTGGCAGGCGGCGGCTGTCGTCCGGATTTAAGTGCGTTGCCGCCGGGCGTCCCCGCCCCCGTGCAACCGGCCGACAACTGCACCACTGCCGAAAAAGCCGCGCTCGGCCGGTTTCTCTTTTACGATAAGCGCCTATCGGGCAACCAGGCCAAGTCCTGCGCGAGTTGTCACGTGCAGGCTTTTGCGTTTACGGATCGCGTGGCGCGTCCGCGCGGTATCGCGCACGGCGCCTTTCCGACCGGCGAATTACACGATCGCAACTCTCAGGGTCTCGCAAACGCAGCCTACCATACTAAACTCACCTGGGCCAATCCTGCGCTGAGCAGTCTGGAAGTTCAGGCGGCCGTGCCGCTGTTTGCAATTTCAGGACCCAGCACGATTGTCGAACTGGGACTGAGCGGAACGGAACACCTGGAACGCCTGCGCGCCGATTCCGACTATGCGCCGCGATTCGCCGCAGCCTTTGGCGGCGACGGCGTGGATTCTATTACCGAAGTTAACGTGCGCCGTGCGATCGCCGCATTTCAGCGCACCCTGTTCTCTTTTAATTCTCCCTATGATCGTTTTACGCGCGGCCAGGGCTCGCTTTCCGCCTCCGCCCTGCGCGGCGCGGATCTTTTCTTTGGCGAAAAGGCCGAATGTTTCCACTGCCACGGCGGCTTCAACTTTACCGACACAACCACGCACAGCGGCCTGGTTTCGGGCGAGTTTTTGTTTCACAACAACGGCACTTATCTCGCGGCGGACTACGCCGCGCTGAACCCGTCTCAACGCGGCCTGTACGACGTAACCGGCGACGTAAATGACGAGGGCAAATTTCGCGCTCCGTCCCTGCGCAACATCGGACTCACGTTTCCGTACATGCATGACGGCTCGATCGCGTGCGACGGCGCATTCGCCGGCGACGCGGACGCCTGCGCACGCAACGCGCTCGGCAAAGTGGTCGACCAATATGCAAACGGCGGCAAACGGGACGGATTCAACCAACCGCATCCGACGGTGGACCAGACCTTGATTCGACCCTTCGCGCTCAGCGGGCAGGAACGCACCGATCTGATCGAATTTCTGATGAACCTGAACGATTCCACATTCATAAGCAACCCGGCTTTCGCAAATCCTGCGCCGGGCGATGCGCGCTTTGGACCTTGATGAAACGCCCCTGGACTTGTTGCATTGGCCGCCGTCTGCGTGCGGGAGTTTTCGCTCTCGGCGCAGCGGCGGCATTTCTTTCGAGCGGCGGCTGCGCGTTCGGGACGGAAGCGAGCGCGTTGGATGAGGACTCCGTTTTTCTTTCCACCTGGCTGACTACGCTCGCCTCGTACTCGGGCGGGACTGTGGATCTGCGTTTTGGCGACGGCGGCTCGGACGCCATTGACCAATTTAACTCGGGCGCAGTTGCGCTCCAATTGAACACTGCGAGCTGGATCGAAATTGATCGCGTGGACCTGATCATTGCACCTGCAAACATTTTTGGCCTGAGCGCCGGGAACTCGGCCAGCCTCGCGACCGCCGCGAGCGGCGAAGAGCTTACAATCGGCCTGCACGAACACGAAGAAAGCGTCGCCGCGCCCGGCGGCGCCGTGCGCGTCAGCGTGATCGGACCGTATTTTGTGCAGTTTCTGAGCGCCGGCGCCGCGCCGGCGGCGCTCGATTCGCTGGATCGGCGGTACTTTGCACCGCCGGCCCTCGCCTTTCGCGGGGCGCCCGGACGGCTCACCGCAGTCACCGTGCACGTTTCACGGCGCAGCTTTTCCGGCCTGGCCGGCGCAGCCGCTTTCTCGGTTCTTGATACGCAAGCGGCCGACTTTAACATCAGTCTGCGTTGTCCGCTGGCGCTCGGACCCTCGACGCAACCGAGCCTGCGCATATTTCTGGATTATTCGGCGCTTTTTCGCGATATGGCGGCGGCCAGCGCGGGCGAGGCCGCCGCTGCGATTGTGCGTAATCGCAACGCGGCGGATTTTGCAAAGGAGGCGGAATGTTTCACCTTCTGAGGCGAGACCGCGCCCGAAACATCGTCCGGTTTGGCGCGCTTGCCGCAAACGCGATCCTGCTCACAGGCGCTGCGTTTGCGCCGCTCCACGCGCACCATCCGACGCCCGCGTCCAGCGGCGACGCACGCCTGGATAAGCCCGAAGATCAACTGATACTCGGCCTGGAATGGCTGCGCGGGGAACCGCAGAATCGCGAAATGCTCGCGGGCTCGCTCTATGGCGAACTGGCTTTCCTCGAAAATCGGCTGGGCCTGTCTTTGCGTCTGCCTTACAACTACTACATGCAACGCAATCGCGACGATGCGGGACGCTACGGTCGGCCGCGCCTCGGGCTGCGCGGCGCGCTGTACACCGGCGAATACGCGGCTCTGCTTGCGGACGCGGATCTGGCGCCTGCGACGGGCGGCGACCTGCGCAGCTTTGTAGATGAAAACTTCGCCGAGTCGGCGGGCGGTCTGACGGTCGGCCTGAGCTTTGAACACTGGCGCTTTGTCGTACGCGGCGGAGGCCGCTGGCCCCTGAGTCGCTTGCCGGAACCGAGCGTAACTCCGGCCGTTACAACCGAAAACTTCGCCCGACCGCGCGAAACTCCGGCCAATCGCTCCACGCACGATTTGATTCCCGTCACGGAATGGCAGGCGCGCGTGGTTTACATGGCGCGCGACGACCTGGCGCTATTCGCCGGCGGCCTGTATCGGCTGCCGTACGAAGGTCCGCTGGTCGAAAAGACGCGCTCGATTTATGCTCCGGGAATTTTTCGCGAAGCGGAAGCGGGGGCGTCCTGGAGCGTTACGGATAGCGCCTTCGTGAGTTTGAGCTATCGGTATCCGCTCTATCGCAAGCGACAGATCGAAAGCAGCGAAACGCTCGCCGCCCTGCTGACGAATCGCGCCCTGGCCAATCCGCGCGAATTCCGGTTGTACGCGGAATCCATACAGTTGCAAATGGGTTTGCGTTTCTGACCGGGTCCGGCGGCGGCCTCAGGACCCGTCGGCCGAATGACCCGCGTCCTCGGGAGGAACGATTTTTTTCACCACGCGACTCTGGTGCTCGCCCAGAATAAAGCGTTCGGGATCGGCTCGATAGCTGACAAACACCAGGTAGGCGCCGGCCCGGACGATCCACATATATTCCGTCTCTTTAAGATACGGCAGCTCGGCGAAGAGCCCGCGAATAAAGGGCGAGGCGACGCTCACCCGTTCATAGCGCAGGGCCTGCGCCGTAAGGCCGGCGGCGAACGCCTGGCCCTCAAAGGGATCTTCGCGCGGTATTACGCGCTGCACGGCCGTGAGCAGATTGCGCTCCAGGGTTTCGCGCCGCTGCTGACGCTCATTCGGCAGGCTGTCCAGGTAGTCGTTATAAAATTCCTTATCCAGGTCGCCGGCTGGCGCCTGAACCGGACGCGGCGCGCTTCCGGGATGCGACGTAAGCGACTCCGCAGCGAGCGCGCCTGCTGCATTCAGGAAAAATATCGCCAGAATAAGACGAATCATCTGTTATAGTATCGGACGGACGGTCCAGGTCGCCGGATGGGTCCGCGCGTCAAGGCGGAGTTTTGAAAGGGACCATCGCGGCGACATCAGTTTTCTGCTCGCGGAAACGAGATTTTGCGAGTCCTATAGGGCGTCAGTCGGCCGCACACGTCGGCCACGGCGGGAAAATGCGGCTGCCCGGGCCCGAACCGCTCGATATAGGTAAAGCGCCATGAGCCGCGCAAGTTTGACAATGAATCATACGGCAGACGCGCACACCGAGCTTCGAATCAGCGAAGATGGAATGCTGGCGACCCTGGCGGTGCGCATGGACCGGCCGGTCACCCTCAATTTTGAGGACGTGATGGCGGCGCTGAACGCCCATTCGATCGTCTACGGCGTAGACCACGCCTTTATCCGCCGCTGCATTCAGGACCACAACGCCAACCCGGGCCAGGAGGACCGCGAGTATATCGTTGCGCGCGGCACGCCGCCTGCGCCCGGCCAGCCCGGCCGGGTGGATGTGCTGGTCGCCCCGCCGCCGCCGGTCTCCATCGACGATCACGGGCGCGCCGACTTTCGGGCCGTTCAGCGCTATGTTACCGTCGAAAAAGGCCAGGTGCTCGCCAAACGCATTCCCGCAAAACCGGGTCAGCCCGGCATGGACGTGTTCGGCAAAGAGGTCGCGCCCCCCAAGCCCTTCGACCCGCCGCTCGACGACGGTCCCAATATCTCGTTTATTCCCGGCTCCGGCGAGTACATCGCACGCATTCGCGGCGTCTTTGTCCACAACGGGGACGCGATCGACGTCAATCCGGTATTGATCGTGACCGGCAATGTCGGTCTGGAATCCGGGAATCTGAACTACGACGGACACGTGCGCATCGGGGGGACGATTGAACGCGGCTCGGAAGCGGTTGCGTCCGGCGATATGGAAGTAGGCGGCGGCGTAGAAAGCGGCACGGTGCGCGTCGGCGGTTCGCTCTACGTCAAAAAAGGAATTAACACGCGCCATGAAGGCGTGGTGCGCATCAACGGCGATCTGGAAGCGATCTTCATCGACAACTCTGCGCTGTACGTCGAAGGCGACGTGCGCGTATTCAAATCGATCACTGCGAGCAGCATCACCTCGCTCGGATCCATTTCGCTGTCGGCCAATCAGAGCACCATCACCGGCGGGGAGACGGTCTCATTTGGCGGCGTCTCGGCAGATATCATCGGCAGCCGCACCGAAACGCCCACGCGCCTGGTGATCGGCGAACACCAGAAGAACATGCAATACTACAAGGTGCACCTCAAACAGCTGGAAGACGTGGAAAAGGAACACGAGAAGATTCGCGACGACGTAGCCAAAATTAAAAACTACATTACGCGCATGCGCGGAAAGATCCCCGTCGATAAGCAGGCCGCCTTTCGCGCCGTCTACAAGCGCTATAAAGAACACGTCGACCTGCGCGAACGGTTGCAGGCCCAGATCGCCGAATTGCGCGATAGCCGCTACAACCAGGCGGAGGTGCGCGTCATCGCACGCCAGATGCTCTTTCCGGGCGTGGAAATCGTGTATCGCGATCGCGTTGAAAAAATTCACGCGCCCCAGTCGCGCGTAATTCTCAAGTTCTCGCCGGGCCTGGAACGACCGGTGATGGAAGCTTACAAAGGCAAGTGAGCGGCCGCCGCTGCAAACGCCCCCTCAGTCGCAGGGACGTTCGCGGCCAATCATGTAACAGACGGGCTGCCAACGACCGTTGCGCAGTTCCTGCCAGCGGCCTTGTTTACGACTGTTCACCAGCTCGCCCTCGCCTACGCGCGCGCCGTTCGCATCGTACAATATCCAGACGCCGGTCCGGACCATGGTTGAGAGCACGATTTCATCTTTTTCGGAGTCGTATTTCACCAGGCCGACTGCGATCGGTCCTTCGCCGACTTTACGGCCGTTTTCATAGAGTACGGCGGCGCGCGGCGTGAAGTCGTTGCCCTCGAAATTAAACTGCCCGATCATCTGACCGTTGCGCGCGTAAAAGGTCCAGCGGCCGTTGCGCGTATGATCGCGCGGTCCTTCCGCCATCTTCTCGCCGCTGCGATAATATTCCGTCCAGACTCCGCTGCGCCGTCCGCTTGCGGGATTATACGAGCCGGTCATGGCCAGGCGTCCGCCGGCGTGGTAGAACTTCCACTGCCCCGTACGCTTGCCGCAATTCTCCTTTTTGCCTTCCGGCGGATTGGCCGTGCACTCCGGACTCAGGTCGGCTGCAAAGCGACCCTCGGCGACGACCGAACCGTCCGACGCCAGCATCTGCGCCGCGCCGTCGCGCAGCCCGTTGCGATACGATCCGCGAAACGCCAGATAATATTTGCGCGTTTGATCGCTCAGCTCGCATTCTTCCCAGGGGCCGGTCTTTTCATTGCTTTCAAAGGCGCCGCGTGAAATGCAATCGCTGTCGCGAGCGGCTCGAAACTCCCACGCGCCGGTGCGCTTGCCGGCCGTATTCTGGCCGCGTTCTTTCCAGTCCTGGGTTCCCGGGAAGTAGCCGACTTCGAGTCCGGTCTTTTCGCCGTTTGCGTACTGAATGGTTCGATTCAGGCGGCCTTCCGCGTCAAAGAATCGAAACTCGCCCTCGCGTTTGCCGGCGACAAACTCGCCGCGATAAAATATTTGCGCGGAGTTTTCGTGATAAAATAGCCACTCGCCAACGCGCGCCAGTTTGCGCAGATCGCGGTCGGCCAGGTCTTCCGCCTGTTCGCAGGTCTTGTCCGGGGGCAGTTCGACTGCGCCTTCTTCCGTCTTTTTGCCGGTTTCCCGCGAGGAGAGAATCAGCCGCGGCGGGCTGGCGTCGCAGTCCAGTTCCACTTTGACCGGTCCCGCGGCGTCGCCCTCCTCGCCGCCGCCCTGGGCGCTTTTGCAGGCGCTGAAGTTCAGCGCGCAAGCGGCGAGCGCGACCCACAGGGTCGGTCGCAGGATAGCCCTGGCGGGAGGAAGCGAGGCGGAAAAGGGTTGCATAGGAGAATCAGACTGGTTTCTGAAGCGGCGGGTTTACAATTCTTTTTTGAATTCCGGTCGCTCGCTGGCGTCCGCACTCGCTTGCTGCTTTATGAAATTCGGTTTGAAGTTCCGTTCCCTGTTAGGGGGCCTGTCGGTCGTCGCAGGAATTTCGGCCGGCCTGAGCTGCGCCGCGGGCGGTCCGCCCTTTCGCGCCCCGCCCCCCGGCGCGGCGGTCGACGGGGAGTTCCTCTTCAGCATCCTTCTCGGTGAAG
>JAVHPJ010000087.1:0-14081 GCA_036170535.1 Leptospirales bacterium
TTCCGGCGCTGGGCAACCGTACTCCGCGCGAGGCGGCGCGGGATCCGGATTTGCGAGAGGTGCTCGAAGGCTTGCTCCAGGACTTCGAGCGCATGGATTCCGGCGACGATATCAATGCGGCGCCGGTGGATCGGCTGCGGGCCGAACTGAATCTGCCGCGCGGTGGGAAGTAAGCGCAGAGCGTCGAGCGCATAGCTTCGCGAAGTATCTCGTTATGGGGCCGCTTCTCTATTTGAGCGGCATGCCACATTGGACGGCGGGAAGAGGAGGGCGGCGTTCGCAGAGCCGTGCCTGCCTCCTGGGGGGCGCCGATCCATCCATTTGTTTGGCCGGAGCGGGCAGGGTGCGGACAGAAGCGGGTTATCGGCAGGTACGGCTGTACGGATTGGGGCGGCGGCCGGTCAAGCCACGGGCGCCGTCTTCGCAGAGGTTCAATTGTCATCATCCCGCGCGGCTTGCCACGCTCAGGGTCTTGAAATGCGGGATCTTCTTGAGATGTTTCTGCAGAAGCTTCTGTTCTTCTTCGATATCGTAATCGTTCTGCAAGCCCAGCCAGAATTGAGGCGTGGTACCGAAAAATTTGCCGAATCGCAGTGCTGTATCGGCCGTAATTCCCCGGCGACGGTGTACGATATCGCTGACTCGGGTTTGTGGCACGCCGGTCGCTCTGGCCAGACGATAGGCCGAGATACCTGCCGGTTTCAGGAATTCTTCTTCGAGGATCTCGCCGGGATGAATATTGGGGAGTTTTTTCATTTTGAGACCTCGCAAAACTAGTGGTAATCCACAATTTTGACATCAAACGCGTCGGTATCCGTCCATTTAAAACAGATGCGCCATTGATCATTGATCCTAATGCTGTACTGACCTTTGCGATCTCCCCTGAGGTTCTCAAGTCGATTGGCAGGGGGTGAACGCAGGTCAGCGATTTCGTGCGCGTTGTTGAGCATCCTGAGTTTCCGGCGTGCAATGAGCTGAATCTGCTGAGGAAGCCGTTTTGAGAATTCTCCAGCCCAGATGCGCTCAGTTTCCTTCGACGCGAAGGACTTAATCACGGGCGATAGTTCTGGTTCTCATTAGTAACGTCAATCAGAACTACATGCCGGAAGCGGAAATCTTCCGGCCGTTTGAGTGTGTCCCGGCGGGCGCCGCCCAATCAGCGGCCGGTTGCCCCGGCGGGTCGTGCCCGCAGTTTCCCGCTTTTGTCGTCCAGTTTATAGCGCTTATGTTGGAACTCGTCCCGAATGACAATCAGGGCGCACGGTATCTTCAAGCCGATCTGTATTTTTATGAAGGTCGCCTCACGGACGCGGCCGAGGGCTACAAACAGCATCCGCCGCACGAAGGCCTGTTCAGCATGGCATTGCTGACATCAGTTCAAAATCGTTCCGCGGCGGCGGCAACCAGTATGCTGAGCGACACCATTGCGCAGCACGCGTTGACCGCAGTGATGTTGCATCTCTATCTCGTGCGATTCAAGGTCTGGGAGCGAAAACAGGTCCATAAAAAGAGCAGCCTGCCGATGCAAGCCTTACATCGCGCCGCGCATGTACACGCCTGGAACGAATTCGTGGGCTTGCAGGAGGACTACCGAGAATGGCAGGACTTCAGAAACGCGGCCGAGTATATCGGTCGGATGGGCCCCATCTGGGTCAAATCCCCGGGCTCTTTCGATTTTCTGGATCAGGCGCTGGGGGCGGCGGAACCCCGCGACGAAGTAAATCGCACGATCCTCGATAGCTATTCGATCATGGCCGCCGAAGACCGCCAGCGCTATCGTTTTTGAATCCTGCGACGGTCGTCGTAGCGGGATCTACTTCTTCCGGCGCTTCCTGGCGCGCGTCCCCGTCGATGCCAGCGGATAGAGACCGATCAGGGACTCTGCGGGAATCTTGAGTTCCGCGTGCAGCGATCGAATCATAGGTACAGTTAATCTTCGGCGGCGTTCAAGAATTTCCGTCGCACGACTCCGACTGCCGAGCAGCTTGCCCAGTCGCGCGCGATTCATGCCCATTTGATCCATGCGAAATTTAATGGCTTCAATCGGATCGGGCGCCGGGAGTGCATAGTGTTGGTCTTCGAATTTCTCAATAAGCGTACTCAGGACCTCGAGGCGATCCGCCTCGGGGGAACCCGATCGAGAGCCTCCATGAGCGACTCAGCTTCGGCCAGCGCTTCCTCGTAGTCGGCCTCGGTCCGGATAGGTTTAATAATAGCTTTCATACGGTCTCCGCGTCGCTGGCATCGTAGTGTCGGTGCGTTCCGACGAAACGGATGTACAGAATACCGATCTCGTATTGCCCTTTAACGACCAGTCGATACTTGTTGCCGCCGATGTTAAAAACAATTCGATTGCCGCGAATTATACCGGCCGATCGTAGAATTCCCGCAGAGTTCGGCGGGCAATGATCCGCAGGTGCCAAAGCACCGTGTTCCCAAATTGGGGGCAAGGAAAAAGTCGCCCCGCGGCAGGCTGCGAATTCGGTTGGAGCATCGTCTGTCTGAAAAGTTTGCCGAGTATCGTGGCTTCGGACCCGCAATTCGCGTAACGCCGGTCGGCGACCCGTGCAATGGCGCCCGGTTTGTACCGCCACAGCGGAAGAAAGGTATTCTGAGCGATGCCGTATTTACGACACAGTTCGGGTGTGGCCGCGCCCGCCTCCGACTCATTCAGGATCGCGAGCTCAGTAGATACGAACGTCGCTACAGTGCACACGCTGTCTAAACCGTGCGTTCCTGACGCGCCGCAGGAGGTTCAGTCTCCATGAGAACGATTGTGTGCGCAATGCGCAGGCGGGCGCGCCAGCGGCCTGTGTGGATGCCATTGATTGGCTGCCTGCTATGCAATTGCCAGGCGCTTCCGATAGTCGGGCCATGCCTGCAGCTGAGTGCGGATACCTATCGCGCGGGAACTAACGAAGGGCAGGCCGAGTACCAAAAAAACTCGCGGAAGAGAAACGTTGATCGCGCGTATTCCATATTCGTGCGGACGGTACTGAGTTCGAAGTTTACAATAATGTTGAGCATGCCTTGGGGCGGGCGTGGTTCGGCGGATACGGTCGTCCGCGGCGACTCGCCTGTCTTTTGGGATTGTTTTATTAGCTTGCTTCTTTCCGCTCCATGCGAGCCTGCAGCGATTGGTATTCTCCTTGCGCTAAGTTTTCTGAAACTGGGCTACTGCAATCCGTAGGTCGCTTCCGCTCGGGATAACGACCATTTGTTTCAAGGTTCAGCGCTCTGATGCACAAATCAAAGAACATTCCCTGTAGGGTGACAATCATAGCTGTAGCGGTTGTTCTCGCGGCGTCTCCGGCGCAATGCGGCATAGATGGCTCAAAAGTGGTTTCCGCAGCCAGCTTTGAAAGCGACCTCCGCACGTTGGTGCAGGGGAAAGTCGTCGCGTGCGGTCCAGCGAGTCTAGAGGCTGATCTGAGCGATGCCGCAGTTCTCGGATTTGATCTCGGGGCGGCGCGCTTTCCTGGCGATTACTACTTGCAGGCTGACGTGGATTTCTGCTTCAACGCGGTCATCGCGGCGCCCTGTCGCAGCACCGTCTTAGAGACGACCCAAGATTTATTGATTGTGCAGGGCCTTTACTACAACCCCGAGCCGGCCTGTGTCCTCAATAACGATACGCTCGGCCAGGGCGGATCGTGTTCCAGGTAGACAATTTCGGGCGCGGTTCCGAAGAAAAGCTATGGCAGCCTTCGCAAGAATAATCCTGCTGTCTGTCCTTCTGAGTTCTGGCTTCGCTTGCGATCCATACCCATGCGGTCGTTGCCCGGATTCGGGCGTTCCGATGGATGCCGTTATGTTCGGTCTCTTCGCATCGCCTGCGCCCGCTTACGGGAGCTGCGATCATGCGGGCCGGAGCGCCTGTCTGGAATACCGTGGCGCATACCAGGAGGCGGCGCCCGCGATTGTGTGTCGTCTGGATGGCGGCGTTTTCCGGGCGGAAGAGTGCGGGCGTTCCAACTCAGTCGGAACCTGCGAACACTCGTATGGAGTGGCGAAGCTCTACTATTCGACAGGTCCGGGCGCGTGGACGGCGCTGGCCGCAGCTGCCGACTGCGAAAGTACGTTCCAGGGAGTGTTTCTTCCATGAAAGTCCCGGTCTGGAAAGCGGGCCTGGGCGGGGCGTTTCTGATGGGGCTGGCGCTCTTCCTGGTTCCGATGCGATCGAGCGGCGGCTGCCAGCCCTGCGAGTTGATCTCCGCCGAATCGGCCTTGCTTGTGTATTCGCTGGCGGACTCATCCATTCAGATTCAGCGCTGTCACCTGGCGACGGAATTCACCTGTCTCGAAGCGACCTTGAAGAGCGCCGAAGGCGATCTGTACTCGTATTGCCGGTTCGCCGGCGGGGAGCTTGGTGGAGAGCCCTGTTTGCGAGAGACCGGGATCGGCGTGTGCGTGGCGGCGGAGAATCCGCGGATCCAACGCGTGTTTTACGGGGGCGGCGCGTCGCCGTGGACGCTGACGACGGCGCGGGGCGCGTGCGATGCGGCGGGCGGTCGCTTTGAGTAGAAGGTAGCCGGTCCGTAAGCGCCAGTGCGGACGGAAGGCGCGTTATCGGCAGGTACGGGTGTACGGATTGGGGGGAGATTATGTCTCCTTTTTTTTGGTTGTCATAGCTGCACGAGGCCCGCCAACCTTAGATTGTGACAAGAGGACGAGGGAAAGGTTCCCTGGGCGACGGGCTCAGGAAAAGCCTGAAAGCACTGGGCGAGGATAGCGCTTATACCGCCAAAGGACATCTGAAGTCCGCAGACTTGAGACGAATTTTCATTACACTCTGTCTTTGGGGAAATCTCGGTCTCGGATTACTCACGCTTGCAACGGGTACACTCGGCTGTCCCGACTTCGGAATCGTAGGCGGCGCCACCGCAATGTTTCTCAGCATTGTGTTACTGTTTTTGGAATCACCTGATGCCCGTGCAGCCCTGGAAGCTCATCGGAATTATGGCCAGCAGTTCTTGAATTTGCACCATCAAGCCGAGCGCGCATTCGCCGACTTGGCTATCAAAGCAACCGAAGTCAAGCGGCTTCAGCAAGAGTACGATCGGCTCAAATTAGAGAAGCGCCCGGATATCCCGCAATTAGCCTACTGGTGGGCGCGCCGAGCCATCTCAACAGGAGAACTCCGTTCATGGTGGAAATAGCGTGCGAAGAGGATTTTCATCGCTACTTCGAAGCTCTGTCCGCAGCGCTGATAATCCCTCAAGCTGATTGGGCAGCCATGGGACGCTTGATTCGAAATTTCGAAGTCAAGCGTAAGATTCGACTGGGGCGAACGACGTTCGATGTTGAAGTGTTTGGCTCATATACCCGGCGCACGCTGTTGCCTGCGTCGGTGGATATCTTTTCCGACATCGATATTCTCGTTTGCGTTGAAGAAGAGCGTGCTGAGCTTCGCGCGCCGATCACGTATCGGAATCATCTGCAGCAACTTGCCGCCGAGTGCTTTCCCACGGGAACGATTAGAAAAAGTTCCCCATCGGTAGTTGTCGAGCTTGAGCGGACTCTAATAGACTTGGTGCCCTGCCGCATCGACCGCAACGGGCGCTATGCCATTCCTGCTGACGACCGTGAGTGGATGCATACGGATCCCCACTCCGTTTACGAAGCAATGGTTCGTTCTCGGCTCGATTACGGAAGAAAAGTGCAAGATGTCGCCCGCATCATGAAGCTGTGGAACAAAAGCCATGGCGCCCCTTTTCAATCGCACGACTTAGAAGAAAGGGTCTTCACATACGATTACTGTTTTGATACTATAGGCGAGATGGTCATTGAAGTCGCGCTCAGTCTTTCGTGCCATGATTTGAGCGCGCGAGCACAGTCTCAAATCGAGTCGATGCAGCGGCGGCTCCAGGCTGTAAGCGACTGCTTCGAGAGCAATACGCAGTGGAGACGAGTCGAGAAACACCTTGGTGCGCTTTTCCCTTGCTCCGGAGCGATGGTCTCGCTGCCTAAGCAGTAGTTATGAAACGATTTTCGGCATTGCGATCCATAGAATTGTAGATGCAGTTTGGTCGTTCCGTAACGGTCTGTCAGTTTCAGAGTAGCGGGGACAACAACTTGCGAAGCAGGCTGACTGCCTGTTCCATGAACTCTTGCGAATATCGTTTTTTGGCCATTACGGACTTCATCATATTGGAAGGCCGCCCGAAAGCTGTCTACTTTAATGGCAAGTGTTCAGCCGGGGGTCGTCTCCGGCGTCCGCTGCCGGCATTTCTTTCGAATTTGGGGAGCAAGCGGCTTTCGGATCCGCCAACAGCAAAGCCAGCTGGGCGGCTTGCTCGGAATCGTGTTGTTCCGGGGAATCTTGCTCTATGCAAGCGACGCAGGCGACACGCCCCCAAGGTTCTGCGATTGCAAACTGAATAATTCGTGGAAAACCTGAATATTTTCAGAATTTGCTGTGTAGATCGCTAATGTAAACTGTAATTACAACGGCCATTTTTGGGATCGCGTCATGGCAAGTCGACTTGGTCCACCGGATTCGGCAATTCTGGAACAAATATTGCCAGACGGCTCCTTGCATTCGTATACGCGATTTCCGCGGCCAATGCATCTGGCACGCCGAGAACTTCCCACAGATTCTGTTCATAAACGGCTTGGCATAGTTGGGTCATCCAGAGGGCCGTCGCACTGTCCGGCCTGGTTCCGATTTGTTCGCTGCCGTGCATCACTGAGTTTCGGGCCTTATTGATATTGTCGGCTGCGTCGTCAGGTTCTTGGCGCCACAATGAGCAGGCTTTAGATTTTCGAAGCAGGTGACTTAGGCGCGATTTGAGATGGTCCTCTGGTTTATTTAATTTTCCACGCATTGCTCGGTCGATGCCCTCGACCGCAGCGATAGAAAAGAGAAAGCGCCGATGCACGTCGATTGGGCCGTCGGAAATCGTAAGCCAGTAGTTATAGAAAGAATACGAGATCTTGTTTCGGGCCTTCATCCAGTTTTGAAGCAGAGTTGACCGCGGCAGAGAGGTTTGTTTAATACTTGTCTTTGCCCGGTATTCTTGCGAGAATTCGAGTGCGGTGTATGTAGTGGCTCCATGTAGAAGTTCAAATCTATTCTTGGAGCCTTCGACTCCAAGATCAGCAGTCACCCAAGTATAACTCGGGTTGAAGTCTGCCTGAACGAGAAAACTGAGAAAGGTATTCGCATGATGCATGATTTCTGAATAAATGTTGGGCCAGCTCCCCGTTTCTTTCGGCTGATAGCGGAGTATGGTTCGCGGAATCAGTGAAAAAACGCCGCCAAGTCTCACTTGCTGATATTTTCCAGTCAGGCTCAGTTCGCCTTCGGCGACGGTGCAAGTGTATACAGTCGGCTCCGGTATCTCAAGTATCCGTTTGCCTTGCTCAAGGCGTGAAGTTAGTGAGTCTGATTCAATATAGGGATGGAGTCCCTCGAAATGAAGTTCCACGGACTCAAGCCGATGCAGCTGTGCATGAGTTAGGTATGCTCCTCTCCAGGCGCGCCGAAACCATATGGTAATGCTCTTGAAATGAATCGCGGCCACGGTTACTGTAGCGTCTCCTTCGGAACAGTCTTCCAAGGTCCAGCGCTCGCGACCAAGCGTGATGCCGTGTATTATTACGTGGCTCTCGTTTAGCCATTCCGGCGCAGAATTCCCTTCGAGCACGGATGCCATAGCGATCTTGCCGCTGCCGAAACGCGCCAATTGCAACTGGCCCGACCATGCTCGGTCTTCCTGTCCGACTGGCCAGAACATCCCAGAATGCTTCTCTGCGTTGCTCGCCATTTCGCTCATTGTCGTTCTCTCTGTGGATGACTATCTTGACCGTACCCCACGAATAGGTCCAACCTGAATTCATAAAATTCCTCCTGTTCGGCCACAAGCCAAAAATACAGGAGATTTTGAGATGAAACGGACGCGATTTACGGAAACGAAAATCCATGAGATATTAAAAGAGTCGGACGCCGGCGTTGGAACGGCGGATCTATGTCGCAAGCACGGAATCAGTCAGAGCACATTCTATCGCTGGATATCGAAATATGGCGGGATGGAATTGGCGACTTTCAGCGCGTGAAGCAGATCGAGGATGAGAACAGTCGACTCCGGCGGATTATCGCGGACCAGGCTCTGGACATCCAGGCCTCAAGTCGGTCGTCGAAAAAAAGCGCTAAGCCGAATGCAGCCACGCGGGGCCGTCGACTTTATGTGCAAAGTCGCGGAGATCAGCGAACGGCACGCCTGCAGTACTCGTGGCGGATCAGACTCTCCGCTAGTTATGGGCGCGGGGCGAATCGAACTCGGTCTTAGTCATACGCGGGTCTTTTTGCGGGACATCGGCTTCTGTTTCGAGAACTCACGAGCCCGGAAGACGTAGCGAGCTGTGAATTGATGCACAGGCAGGCTGACCACCCTGTTGCGGAGCAATGTCGGCACGCTACCCGACAAGACGAATCAAAAATATACTCGCTCGGTAGGGAGCTGTTAAAGACTCAAGTGATTTGGGGTGCCTGAAATACGGCAGCGGATTAATGGGTGCCATAGGCATCAGGCCAGAATGCAGCTCATCGGCGGGGATGGGAGCAGGCAAAGGGGCAAAGGGGTACGGTTTCCCGGGGTGAACCTGCCGGGAACTCGAACCTCGAACGCCGTCCGCTGGCTCGTTGGTTCCTCCGGCAATCGTCGTTCGGGCAGTTTTCTCCCGGAATTCTATACCCGCGCAAGGAACCCCTGGACTAAAAATGGCGTTGTCGATAATATTAATGATGGGAGCCTGTCGCGTGGAAAGAAACCCGGTCCGATATACCAGCGCGCCCGTTTCGGAGGTGGCTCTGGGAATTACCTTCAAAGAGTCAATTGTCACTCACGGGACGTTTTTTCAACTGCTGGCAGATGTGGAGCGAGAGTACCCTCGATTTGCCTATTCGGCCCCGTCACCTGAGGAGACTTTACAGGCGGACCAGACTCTGGAGAACGTTTGGAACCCTCTCGATACGGGACCAGCGCTATATCGTTTTCGCTCTTCCGATGCGGCATGGGTCGTAAGTGTTCAGTTCAATAAGGTGTATCTGAATTGGGTCCGCGCCGATGACCAGTCAGTCGGTCGGTATCCTGGCTATCACGAGATCCTGACGCGCTTTTTGGCGCTGGTCGAGCGCCTTAAGATGCCGGAAGAAAAGACTGAATACTGTGAATTCATGTACCAAGATCGCATTTTCTGGCAGGATTATGTTGACGACCTCGGCCGCCTGGGCGAGATAATGGACTTTGTTCCGCCGCGTCTAAAGTTCGGCGGTCAGGCGCGAGGGCCGATACATTTGCGAAGTGCTTTTCAGGTAGAAGCCCCAGAGTTGGGCGGACGAATTTCAATGGTTATATCACCAGGCAAGCCGCTGCAGCCGGCCGGTCGGCAAATTTTGAGCGTGGCAAGTGTGATCCGCGGCGCTCCAGCCGCCGGATCGCGGGCGTGGTTCGATCAAGCACATATTGCTCAACACGAGATTTTCGAAGGCATGTTTCGAGAGTCCGTGCTTGAATCATGGAAAAAGGGACCCGATGCAGAGGTTGCAAAGGCATGATATGCGTATTACCCACAGAGTCGGCGTATCTGCCGCTTACCGACTTTAGCTGGAACCGCACCAATGAGGCCGGCGCAGGTCGGAGGCAAGAGTCGGACCGGACGCGTATCTATTATAACTCCGGCAGCATCAGCACTTTTGAGGAGGTTCGTCTTGAACCAGAAGGCAAGGGCCTTGGGCTCCGACCCGAACTTATCGGTTCTATCGCAAAAGAAGTAGCGGGGGATTGGATTCAGGCAACTGGGTCAACGCGCACAAGAAATCTTGAAGTTGAACAGTTGCAGCGTGAAAGACTGGGCCGATTCACGCACTTAATCCACGAAAGACATAAGTACATCCAATCGTTAGCGACATTACCGGCCGACTGGATTTCCGGCGGCGGTCTTGTTCCAGACCAACACGCCAGCCATCTTGCGCGCGCGTGCTTGAATTCACTGCTTCACGTATATTTGAAGCGCGAGCTTCTTCCGCTCCCAGACCTGCTCATGGGGCCGATACCAACTGGAGGTATCCAATTCGATCTCCGCCTACGAGGAGAAAACTCCATTACTTTGGTTTTTCGCAACGGTGGAAGCATTGAACTTGAATATGAGCGCGAGGGTCACTATGCAGAAGTCACTGTGTCCGACGAGTGGCAGTTGGAGCCGCTTTTGGAATGGGTTCTTTGCGAACTGACGGGCTTGTCATATGCCTGAAATTCCTGACGGGGAAATTTTGTTTCGCTTCTGTCGGCCCGAGGCGCTCCCCAAAGACCAGGTAGGTGTTCCGCCATCGATCTTTAACGATCCAAATCTCTCCTGTGACTGGCGGCGCTATCGAGCGGATCCGATGACATCTTTTCTCATAGCGGAAGGCCAGTCTGTCGTCGTGGAAATCGAAGTCAACGATGACATCCGGAATCCGGGCAATCCGAAGCGATCGGGCGAAATCGTGCCCGCGTGGCGCCAGGAAATTATTCATGATCCAGTTTCAGCCGACATGGATCCGACGCACGGCGAGAATCCAGCCCACTCCTTGATTCGCGGTCCAAAAAAGAAGGCGGTGATAGACGCCCTAATGAAGCACTCGCGCCTTTATAGCGCGAATCACCAATGAGACATAATCCCGCATGCGACATAATGTGCATTATCGGAAGTTAAGCAATCATGTGTAATGCAATCGTATGTTACGCAAGCAGGCTATGGCGTCACTCAAAGATGCCGGGTATTAATCGCGCCATTCGAGCGTCTTTGGACGGCATGCGCGACGCAACCACGATGACACTGGCCTACATTGTGTTCAAAGCAGGTCAAGGCCAGCCGATCGCCAGATTCAACCGCCTTGAGTAGTCGATTGAGAACTGAGCTTTGGGCCGGCAAGGTTTCCTTTCGATAGCGACTGAATAGCGCGTCGTAGTCCGCCTGCTCTATCAGGTCGCGCCGCTCACTTGAGTCGATGCCCAATTCCGGGATATGTTCATATTCTATACCGACACCCGCGCATGCGTTCTGTAGACTGCTTCGAGAGAAGCCATATTTACGGCTGAGAGCATTCCTGCGCACGTCGGTGAGGCGCCCGACCCCAGCCTGCACGAGCAAGTTGAGATACTGCTCAAGCGACCGACCTTCGTAGCCGATTGTGAACAGTCCTCCCGAGGCGCCAGCCGAAGGTCGCGCCGAGCGGATGGCTCGACGAGCGCCGGGATTGTTACGCAGGATGCGGTATGCGATCGTGCTACGAATCGCGTAGTATGGGAAGCGGCAGTAGGTTTCACGGACCAGCGCTTCTCCCCGGAGCTGCTTGTATTGTCGGGCGAATTGATTCAGCTCAGGGCTGCGTTCGCTTTCGACGATCGCCGCAGCAGCCGGGGTTAAAGCCCACCGGTCATCGTCCGTCTGCAAGAGACCGTGCTCGACCAGCTTGCGACGATCCGCGTGCGAGGTGTACGAAAACGCGCCGAATTTGGACGGGACAAAGTCGTAGACAGGGGCTTGCTCCTGGCAATAGAGGAAAAGGTATTTCTGAAAGTCGAGATTATTCGCTTCGCCCCCGAGTGCATCGAGCAGGGCGAGCATTCGCTTTTGCCGGTGTGGAAGTCGCATCAAGTCCGTAGGTAAATGCGGTAGGTGTAGCCCGTATTAAGACGGGAACGTAACCGCGCCCCACTATAGCGTTCGGCCCCATCCCCTGGCAGGTCGAGAATTTTTGGCCGCGGCCGGCGCACTGATTCGGTTGAATCAGCCGTTACGTCCCCCAGAATTGCGGTCGAGCTCTCGTCGAGATTCTGTGGCTCCAGGTGGAATCAAAAATCGCAGTCGCCTTGCTGTCGGCCCTGTAACACTTTTACAGCCCCGACAAATCTTACGTAGTACGCTCAATCAAATCCGATTGACCGACGGCGCCCGGCGTTGCCTGCGTGGAGCATGGTCCAACCAGCACAAATCAAAACCGAATCCGTCGAACGCCTGGAGCGCAAAGCCCGCCAGACGCTCGTAGCTCTCCAGCGCACGCTGATGCGCGCCGGCCAGGACACGGCAGAGCTCAGCGCGTTGCGCGCGCAGCTGCGTTCCTATCTGCGCGCTGTCGCTCGCCGCGAGAATCACTAGTTGCGTGCTTCGCACCTTCCCGGTCCCTACTCGGCGCTCGGCCGGGTTGACGCGGAAAAGTCTTCCAGCAGAATCCAGGCCAACGCCTGGGTCTTCCAGGCGATATCCGGATCGCGAAAGTAGTGATCGGATAAGAGTTCCACGATCGCATCTCCATCCGGGGTGATTGCATCGCAGAGCAGCGTGAGGCCGTCGTTCGGCCCGAGCGGCGCCAGCGATTCATAGCGCCCGCGCACATCCGATTGAACCGCGCCGGAAAGCGGCGCGGCCAGGTAGTTGAGCTGGCGGAGGTCGCGCGGCAGAGTCAGTGCGTCAAAGGCGCTGCGCCGGCGTTCCGTTGACAGATCCTCAAACAACTCGCGCGGAAAGCCCAGAAACCAGAAGACCGTGCGAGCCAGCCAGGCCTGCGGCCACTGCCGGGCTTGATCGGCCAGCGGAGTGCCGCGCAGGATTCCGCCCACATTCACCCACGCAAGTACCTTTGCCGCTGCCTCGCTTTCAAGATGCGCGAGCGCGAGCGCAGTTTCCGGCCCGCCTTTGCTCGCACTGACGACGACAATCCGCGCTTCCGTTTCGGCGAGGGCCGTGAGTCGGCGGGCGATGAACGCACCGTTGTCGGCCACGCTGCCAATCTCGTCCACGTCGATGAAATAGGTTCGGCAGCCCAACCCGGCAACGGCCTCGCGCTGGAGTGCCAGCGCAGCGCCGGTCGAGGGATCGCGCTTATAGGCAAAGCCTGGCACAAAGGCGAACGCGACCCCCTGGCAGAGGTCGGCGCCGGGGCGTGTGCCGGAGCGCAAGGTCTCCACGCGCTCGTTAAATCGCCTGCGCAAATCTGCATTGCGACCGCGCGCCTGGACCGCCTCGGCAAATCGCAGGGTTGCAAAGTCGAGCGACGTGCGCGCCGCCAGCGCCGCGTAGGCTTCGCGATCGCCCGGGTCCGGCGGCGGCGCCGCAAGTTCACGCGCGAGCCGGTCGCGCGCGGTTGGCGTACAATTCGGCGTGTCGCGACTTATGTAACACGCCGCCAGCTCCGAATCGACCGCAACGCGCAGGGCTTGCCCGGCCGCCCGGACCGCGATTGCGGGCGAACTCTGGCAGCCCGGCAAGGCGCAACCGCTGGCCGCCAGCGCCAACAACGCCGGCAGGGTTCCGGTGAGTGCTCTCATCGCGCTGCGCTCGCTGATTCTGGACGATACACATGGAAGTTCTGCGTTGGCAGATAATCGTGTCGTTCGCTCAGCTCGTATCCGGCCGCCTGCATTTCGCGCGCAAGCAGATCCTCCGGAGTCCAGTGTCCGGTCGAAACAAACAGGCGCAAAATGCCGCTCAGATCGTGGATATGATCCACCACGGCGACGCGATGCGCGGGCTGCAGCCGCGTGCGCAGGCGTGCAAAATAGCGCGGGCGATCCGGCAGATGATGATACGAGTTGCAAAGAAACACCAGGCTAACGTCCACCGGCAGTCCGGAGTCTTCGCCGGTTACCAATCTGGATTCGATCCAGTGAATGCCGGCGTCCACATCCACCGCATACACCCGGCCGGTGGGGCCCACGGCGCGCGCCAGTTCGAGCGTGAAGTAGCCGGACCCCGAGCCAATGTCCGCGACGGTGGCGCCGACGGGTATGACCAGCGTTTCGATGACCCGATCCGGTTTTTGCCAGCCGGCGCGCGAATAAATCCGCGTGTAGTCGAGCCGATCCATGCGCGCACACGCTGCGAGCGACGTGGCAGCCAGAATAATTCCGAGCAGAGCCTGTATGCGCTTCATACTGCGCCTCCGGCTACAGTGGTTTCGGACGCGCGCTCCGCCGTTTTTACGCGGGTCGCAACTTCTTCAAACACGCGCGCATAGTCGGCGCGTTCGGTTTTCATCCAACGATCCCACCAGGTGAAATACAAGCCGTAGTTTCCCTGGAAGTGGCGATGATGCA
>JAVHPJ010000088.1:0-49360 GCA_036170535.1 Leptospirales bacterium
CCGGCGGCCGGTTTTGATCCGGGCGCACTGTTTACGCCGCCGCCGACGTCGTCCCCGCTGGATCTTATGACGTCGCTGATCCCGGCGCTTGCGCCGGCCGCCCCGCAGTTGGAGCCGGCCCCGCAGTATGCCGCAGCCGAAGAGCCGGCCCCGGCGCCCGCTCCGGCTGCGTCCGACGACCTCATGAAATATGCGCCAATTGCCGCAGTCGCGGCGGTTGGATTGGTCCTGATCCTGAGCCAGAAGCGGGGGCGCAAGTAATGAGTTTCGCCGCACTGTTGACGCCGCTGCTGAGTCAAGTCGGCTCGGGGCTCGTTTCGAACCTGTTCAGCCAGGGCCAGCAAGCCGTTTCGCGCGTCGCAGATTCCGGCTCAGCGGCGATTCAGCGTCAGCTTGCGCAAATGCAGGCATCCGTTCAATCGCAGTTAGCTCAGTTTGAGCAATCGCAAAAAATGGAAAAACTGGTCCAGACCGTGATGGATCAGCGGGCGAAAGGTCAGGCTGCGCAACCGGTCATCCGGATTTACGATAAGCCGCGCCCGGACGGATCGGCGGATGTTCGCGTCGGTTATACAACCAAAGGCGAAAGCGGCGATGGCGCGTTGATGAAAATTGCAGTCGTTTCGGTCGTCTTGATGGGCGGCCTGTTGTTGGTGCAAAGTCGGAGCAAGTAAGCAATCATGGCAAAGAAAAAAACTACGAAAAAAACGAAAGCGAAAACGAAGGCCAGTAAGCCGAAGCGCGCGGGAGTTTCAGTCAGCGACCGGAAGTCGATCGCCGACGCGGCAAAGGCCCAGCTTCGCGCGCTCGGTTTCGCGACTGCGCCGCGCAAAGTTCCGAAAAAGCCGAAGCTGCGCGCGTATCCGAAGCCGCCGAACATGAATTCAGACATCGAAGTCTGGGCCGCGTATGAGAAGCGGGCAAAGCCGATTCGCGAGGCGAACGACAAGAAAATCGAGAAATACGAAAAGGCGAAAAAGGCCTTTAACATCGGCAAGGCGGCAAAATCCGCCATCCGGGATAAAATCCGGAGCTACCGAGCGGGATAATGCGGACGATTCGTTACACAGTCCGCAGCAAGGACACGCTGTCTATAATCGCGGCGAACGCGTCGCGGCAATACGGCGCGGCCATTACTGCGGATCAGCTGTTCGCCGCGAATCGCGGCAAGACGCAAGTCGTCGCCGGAGTTTCGCGCACGCTGACGGACCGCAATCTGATCTGGCCCGGGTTCGTGTTGGAATTCTCTGTCCCGGGCGAAAGTCCGGCGCCGGGACCGTCGCCCGCTCCGTCGCCTGCGCCTGCGCCTGTTGAAACGCAAGGCGAAAAGAAAGGCGGCGGGGGCGTGATCCTCGCAGCGCTTGCCGGTCTCGCGTATTGGCTTTTTTCATAATATTCAAAAGGTAAAATAACATGGCAAAATTTGGAACTGAACTTAAAGCGCAACTGCGGTCGATGGGGCCGCAGGCGGCCGGTATTGCGGCCGGAGCGGGGGCGGCTTATTTTTATCTGTCCCCGAAACTCGAAGAGTGGATTTATAAGCAAACCACAAACGAGGAAAAGCCGGACTCGAAGGGCTTCGAATATGCGGACGTCGCCGCGCCTGCGGCAATCGCTGCCGGGGGCATGATCCTTGCGACGAAAATCAAGCCGAAGAAAGGGACCGGCGCGCAGGTGCTGCGTGGGGTTATCGCCGGATTAATCGGCGGCGGGATCGGGCGTGCAGCCGTCGCGGTCGCGGCCCGGAACGGCTACGACGAAGTGATTCCGTTCCTCACTCATGGCGATTCGGGTTTTATCGAAATTCGCCCGAGCCTGCAAGAGACGCGCGCCGCTGGCCGCGCAATCTCGATGCAGGGCGACGGCGGGACTCCGGCGACGCTGCCGCGCCGGAATCCGCTGGGCATGGCAGTCTAATTTAATTCAAGCAGGAAAATAAAGTGAAGCTTCAACACCCTAACTTTGGCCCTTCGTGGGATCGGACATATCGCGACGTTCTCGCGATGCTGAACACGGTTTCGACGTATAAGTTCTTCAAGAAGTCGGCGCAGTCGCAAGACGCATTCCGTGAGCACACGCAAACGACGAACATGTTCGACAACGAAGAAGGCTTCATTTATCGAATCGGCCTCGCGATCCGAAACGCGGCGATGGCGCCTTTCAATGCTGAGGGCGGAACGAGCTACGGCGCGAAAGGATCGGCGCTGGAAGTGTTCCTCGCGACCTACGCGCTGAAAATCGTTCACGGTCAGGACTTGATTTATCTCCGCCCGCTGGATCAAATCATGGCGCCGCCTCCCCGGATTATCCGGGCGCCGGTTGTCGGCAGTCCGACAAACGCTTATGAACCGGTTGCAGCGGTCGACCAGTCGTTTCAGCCGCGCGTCGCGCGACATGAGGGCGGCTACTATGTTCTCGACTTCGTCGACGCTCGGACCCGCCCGCTGGGCCTTGTGGTTCCGTCCGGCGAAAACGTAGAAATTTCGATCGTTAAGCGGACGGACAGCGCCGCCGACCCCTCGGCGGAACTGAACGGCTGTCTGCTGGATCTTCAAGTTTTCGTCCCGGACGTAGAGACCGGCACTGTCGCCGAAATTCTCAAGGCGGCGAAAGCGGCTGCGCCCGCCGCGAGTTAATCGCGACGTAAGAGACTTTATCAATCGCGGGGGCGCAGTCGTCCCCGCGTTCGAGGAACAAAATGCAGACGCGCAGATTTCACCCGGCTTCGAATACGTCGCAAATCGCGAACACCAACACGGGAATCATTGTTATAAAATACGACGAGACGGCGCCGTTGATCGTTGAGAAATTCGCGGTGCTCTACGGCTCGGCCGACTATGCCGCCGCAGAAATCAGCGTCGGCGAAACCGTGACCGAAGCGGATTTTCCGATCCGCCGGCTTCTGCCGGCGGGGATGCAAGTTGCGGGCGTCGGGTTCCAAAAAGCGAATAATCCCGGTTATCAAGACTGGTATGGCGGCGAAGGCTTCAAGCTTACGTCGCGTGAATTGCAGGTCAAAATCACAAACAACACAGGCGTTACAATCCCGATCGGCGGGATTTTGATTGTCTTTGGCGGATTCATGCAGTAATGGGAACTGCCTTCCGACAATTCCCGGTTTATTGCGAGCGTGGAACGTCGCAGCAGCAAACGCTGACCGGCTATCAACAAGGCGCGATTCGTGCGGGGGCGTCTTCGCTTGCCGTGCAATCCGTAACGGTCCCCGTCGCCGGGACGGGCGTCTATGCGTTTTTGCCGGCTGCGGATCTGACGCAGGTGCAGGCCGGCGACTATTTGGTTGTTACCGGCGCAAGCGCCGGCAACAACGGCGCGCTGCGGCCGATTACGGCTGTTGACACGCTTGCAAAAACGATCACGGTCACAAATCCGAGCGCAGTCGCGCAGGGCGTCGCCGGGACGGCCGAAGTCCGGCAAGCCATCCCGCAATATACGACGGCGACCTTTTACAGCCGCGGAGTGCTCTTCAATGCCGCGCCGCTAAAGGTCGGCAAGAAATACCGCCTCAGCGATGTTTATGCAATCTTGCAGGAAGCTAACGGCTTAAATCAAGACGCGGGCCGCGCCGACTGCGTGTATCTTTATCTCTGCCAGACAAACGACGCGCCGCTGCGCGATCTCTTTGGAGCCGTCGCGCTCGGCCTGAACGTCTATTCACAGGGCCAGTCTGATTTCTCTGTTCCGTTCAACGGAAACTATGAGTCTATCAGGCTGTCCCCGAGCGATAGCGTAACGCCGGCCGCAGATTTTCCCCGCCGGTCGTCGCTTTATGTGCAGACGGATCAGGGCGCGCAAGTAGACGTCGCCGCGATCGATCTGGACCAGTTTTATCGCGCACATAGTCCTGTTGCAGCGCTGCCGATTTCGCAGCAATCGAGCCCCCCGCAGGTTTACGCGTGGGAATTCGAGGCGAAGGCGTCTTGCCTGCTGGTCTATGCCGCGATAGGCGGAACGCAACAGGGCGCCCTGTTCCAGAGCGTCGCCGGCTCGGTAATGTTCAACCTGAGCGAGATTTGAAATGCCCGCTTGGAATTTACAATTCAACGGGGATTACATCCACGAGGACGGCGGCGAAGCTTACGTGCGCCAGCCGTCGGGCGTGTATGTGCGCCGCGATCTATACACGGGCCGCGATCTGCCGCCGATCGATCACCTGATCCAGCAAAATCCCGTTGAATCGATTCCGCTGGGGGCGCAGAACTTCGCGCAGTTGCTCGACGTCCCGGACTATGCGCCGGATGTAAACGGATCTGTTGCGGGTCGCGGCGTCGAAGTGAACGCTGCGGCGGACGGTCTGGTTTTCGCGCTCGGCCTGAAACTGCGGCGCGTCGGCGTCGCAAACAATTTTTCTTCGCGCGATGCGTCCGGTTATGTGCGCTTATCAGGCGTCGCAGATTATCCGCTCGGATCAGGCTTCGAGGGCGGATCATGGGTCATCGACGCGAACCGGACTCGCTGGGTCGCTGCGCGCGCGTCGTTCGTCGCGTGTCTTGCCCGGGCAAACATCCAGTGTGCGGGCGGGCATTTTGCAATCGAACTTAACGACGCCGCCAACCAAAAATATCGCTGCACGCACACCGCAACCTTTGATAACTTCTTTTATCCCGTCGTTTTATTCTCCGGCTGGCTGGCGCCCGGGGATCATCTCGCGTTTCAGGTGACGGCTACCAGCTTTGTCGCGATGCATCCGATTGAATGGAACGCGACTGTTTTGGAGTTCTATTGATGACGCTGGGCGAAGTGATTCAAATAACGCTCGGCTTGCTCACGCTCGCGGCCGTGATTTATCGCGTCGGCTATACGGGCAGGATCATTGACGACCTGAAAGACTCGGTCGAATCGCTGGAGCGCAGCGTTTCGAAAGTTTCGGAGCGCGTCGCCCGCATCGAGGGCGGCCGGAGGAAAGCCGGATGAATCGTAACCTTGTGACTGCCTGCTGGCGTCTGCTGGGCGTCGCGCTGATCCTGCTTGCGACGTTCTTTCCGGACGTCGCGACGTTCCAGCTTGGCGGCTGGTTGCAGGCCGTCTTCACATGGGCCGGCGCGGCTGGCTGGTATTTTGTAATCTTCCCGCCTTCGGCGCGCGTCGAGCCTTTGCGGCTGCTGCTGCTGCTACTCAAGCGCGGCCCGGGGCTGGTCGCGCGCGTCTGGCGACTCCGGCGCGCGTTTTCGCGCCGCGATCCTCCCGACGCAGGGGGCGGCAGTTATGCGACCGAGTAACGTCCTGTTCGTCGCGCTGCTGCTTGCGCCGGCCTGCGCATCCGTGCAGCCCGGCGCGCTCGGCGTTACGGCGCCCGAGCGTGCGGCGATTGATCGCGCGCGCCGTGTCGCGTCGGAATTACCGCTCGGAGAGCCCGGCGAAACTGTGCGCGCCGGCTTCGCAGCCTGCGAAACGGTTGCGGCGCGCGCCGACGGATTGCAGCGCGAACGCGACGCGATCGCCGCAGAGTTTCGCGAGTTTCGCGAGGAACACGCTTTCGCGCTGCGGGTCGGCGGATGGATCGAAACGTTTTTGACTGCGGTGCAGTGGACGGCGATCGTCGCCGCAGTGTGCGCCCTTGCTTTTTTTGTCTGGGGCGCGGTCGTTAAAAGGTAATGCGATGGTTCAGGCCGACGTTGACCGCATTTTCTATAATCGGCGTTACGGTGCCGATTGGATGTTATTTGAGGCGCGCCCGCTGCAAGCGGCCTTCGTCGAATTGCCGGGCCTGCCGCAGGTGCGGCTTTATCGCGCGCTGTCGGAATATCGCGACCGGGCGCGCGAACCGCTGGAGCCTGCGGGCGAGGATCAGCACTGGACGAAGACGACGCGGCCGGATCTTTTGTTTGAAATCTTTTCGCGCGAGAAAATTCAGTTCACGCTTGTCAAGTTTGCGGACTTCCGGCGGCAGGATCTGCCGGACCGGGGGACCGGGAATCCGAGCGTTGCAGGTGCGAAAAAGCGGCTCAAGGGCGCGGCGTGGATTCTCGGAATCGCGCTTTTTGGCTATTGGATTTTGAAGGATGAACGCACGCGAAAACCGGACAACTGGGTTTATATTGATTGACCCGGCCGCAAGTCCGAGTCGTCTAACGAACCATGAAAACCGCAGTGCTTTCAATCGCCCTTATTCTCGCGCAGTCTTGCGCGACTTACGCCGCCGAACGCGACGCATGGCGCGGCCTTGCTTTGGCCTACGCGCAAGAAATTTGCCAAACGGACCTGAGCGCTCGATGCCCGCCCATCAATGCGGACGACCGCTGGGCGCTGCTTTTGACCGTGCCGCCGCCGGCCGATCCGTCCGAAGAATTACGTCGCGACTATTGGCAGGAATCGCCGCGCGAAAAGGAGCCTTGCGAATGGATTCCCCGCGGTTGTCACTGACTCCTGTATTGAAAGCGCCGTTAGACGACGAGCGGCCCCCGGGATTCTTCGAATCGATTTTCAATGCAGGAACCGGCAAGAATTTCTTCGGCGTTCCTTTGCAGGATCTGAGCCGGGCGAACTGGTTCTGGATAGACTTTATCCATTGGCGGGATTTGCGGCGAGCGCTCGACAATCTTGGGAAGCCGAACCCGATTCGATCGATCATCGAGGCCGTGCGCGATCATGGCCATCCGGATTTAGTGATTACGTCCATCCATCGGGAAGAGCAAGGTGACGGTCCACTTGCTATAGGATACCACGGGAAGCGGCTGGCTGTCGATTTTGGCGCGCGCGGAAACTTGCCTATTATTTTTCAGGCATTCGTAAACCTTGCGCGTGTGTGGCCGGGCGGTTTGGGGATTGGTGCGCCTGAGTCGGTCGCTCGCCATTCGGGTTACGGCGGCGCAATGCTTCACTTGCACGTCGACGCGCGGCACACCGAGCGCAAGCCGCGCGTTATATTTGTCGAAATGGGCTACAAGCCCGGCGATACCGCGTATCACGTAATCAGCAACACGCGCTATCCTGAGCAATTCCGCGCGCTTATGCCGCACGTCGCGCGTGCGTATTCCGCCCCGCTCAGTAATTGGGACTGGGACTATTTCGTTGACAATGTGGTCGTCCCGATCGCCGACGCGGCGACGCCGGAAATAAACTGGATGAAGTGGGCCTTGATCGGCGGCGGCGTTTACTTTGCGTATAAGCTGCTGACGGACAGCGGGACGCGCGCCGGGGCGATCGCCGACGCGCGCGGCGCAGGCCGGCGCGTGCGGGGGCTGCTGCAATGACGGCCCCGGTCTGGATTCCGGGCGCCGGCGCGTCAGCCCCGACGCTCGCCGGCTTTCCGCTGCTGGAAATCGCGTCCGCATGGTTGCAGGCGGATCAGGCGCGAATCAGTGAGGAGAACGCGCGCGCAGAAGCGGAGCGTCAACGCGCGTTCGAGGCGGAACAAGCGCGGCTTGCGCGCGAAGCCGAAGCGGCCGCCGCAGCGAAGGCGCTCGACTTCGAGAAACTGCGCAGCGAGTCGCAGGCGGCAATCGAAGCGGAACAGGCGCGCACGCGCGACCTTGCGGCGCGCGCGCAGCAAGAACGCGCGGCCCTGCAAGAGCAAGCGGCCGCCCTGTTGACGCAGGCGAAAACGCAGGTGCAAACCGCGCTTGCGGAGCGCGACGAAGCGCGCAAGGCCGCGCAGGCGAAAGGGATGCTGGCGGCCGCAGGGATCGCGGCCGCCGCGCTGGTTCTGGTTCTCAAGTAAGGCGCTTTTTTCGCCGGCTATATTTAGTTTAAACCTAAACGCACAGGAGCGCCCGCACGGATAGCGGCGGCCGGGGACGCCTCAAGGTTCGTCGGCGCGAGTAAACAGGGCTGTGCAGCGTTCGCAGCGCGCCTTCAGGTCCGTTTTTGCGGCGACCCACAAGCGCAGGCCGCAATCACAAGTCCACGGCCGGAGTTTCGGCGCAGGCTTCGCCGGTTTGGCGGGCGCCGGGTCGTCTTCGTCGTCCGAATCGTCGGCGTCAGGGCCGGTCGGCTTGTCCACGGGCGGCAGGGCAGGCAATCCGGCCCAGCCCAGCCGGTAGGCGCGCGAAAGTTCCGCCGGATCTTCGCCGCGCGCCGCCCAGAACGCGAGAAACGCTTTCCGGCCGGCAGCGGACAGGCCGGGCGTATTGACGCCCGGAAAGCCGCGCACGTATTCCACGCGCAAGCCGTGCTTTTCCGCTTCGCGTCCGAAGACTCTGTGCAGGTGATAGCCGTTCGCTGACGTGTCGCGCTTCTTTGTGACGCGCCGGTTGTAGGCGTGGATCATCTCATGCAAGAGCGTCGTCGCGATTTCTTCCGGCGCGTCGTTCATGCGCTCAGCGGTCAGCGTGATTTCGTCGAAATTCTCGCCGTCTACTTTCCAGCGGCCGGCGCTGTAAAAGCCCAGCACTGAGAAGCCCCGGCGCCCGCCGCCGCTGGCCGCTTCGGCCTGAACTTTTATCACGGCCGGCGGCAGTGCGCCTGCAAAAAGGGCCGCGTTAAAATGCGCGTAGAGCGCGCGCAGAAGTTCTTCAAGGCGCGTCGGTAATTCGTGCGCGGCTTGCTTCGCGGCGTTCACTGCGCCGACTCCTGCGGCCGCGATCCCGAGTGCGTCGGTTTCGGGCATTTTTCCGCAGGAACCCAGCGCAAGCGTCCAGCCCCTGCGGCGTTCAACCGAAGACGATAGCCCCAAAAACAGATTGTATCGACGCGCACACGACATCCTTCGCAGTCCGAGTATTGCGCCAGTTCTGGGGCCTTTTTGGTGCCATCCGGGCCGCAAAGACTGGCCGGCGGCGCGCCGTTTGGAGCCGCAGGCGGTCCAATCCGTGCATTTTTTTCGTCATCGGGGCTTGACATAATACACATTATCGGAAGTTGCCATTCGGGAGCGCCGTGCGCAGAGTCCGCCGGCGCCCGGGTTTTTCGCTGGCGAAACCAGGCAGCGTATGCAGTCTACAGGCGCACCGATGAACCGTATCTCCGGGAAGGCCCGGCCCCAAACCGGCGCACCAGAGCGCCGCGCCGTCGTGCGCCGTTTTGCGTGCATAATCGGCTTCGCCCTGGGCGCGCTGCTGACGTCCTGCGCGCGCTACGACGCCCTGGGAACCTATGCGATCCTCTCGCTTGTGAATTTTGATCCCACCTCGGTTCCGGCGCGCATCGGCAGCGTGCAGACCGGCCAGGTTGCCATGACGACGGCAGTCCAGACCGCGACCGTCAACGCGGTGGACCTGACGCGCGCCTTTATCTTTTGCAGCTACCGCACGGACTCCTCCAACATGAGCAACGTGCCGACCTGCCAGCTCAGCGCAAGCGACCAGGTGACGGTTCAAGGCGGCGTAAACGCGAATTTCATCGTTCGTTATTTCGTCATCGAGTTTGCGTCGGGCGCGCGTGTTCAGCGCGGCGCGCTGCAATTGCCGGTGGGAACTACGACAGCGGCGGCCAGCCTCGCTGCGGTAAACACGCTGCGTTCCTTCCCGATCGTATTTTCCCGCAGTGCGAGCGTAAGCCAGGTTCTGGACGAGGAGCGCTCCGTCGGCGCGAGTCTGGGCGCGGCGGGCGATTCAATTACCGTTTCCCGATCCAGCGCGACCACCGTTGCGACCGACGTGGAATGGCAAGTTGTGGAATTCGGCGGCGCGATCGTGCAGGCGGGCGTGCTCGGCATTGGTGCAGGTCAGACTACGGGCGTCGCCGCGATCAACGGCGTGAATCTGGATCGCGCCTGGGTTAATGTCTATGCGCGACCGATTAACATTGGCGGTCGTGAAGACCAGTACTATGTCCGCGGCGGTTATAACAGCGCCGTAGAAGTCGGCTTCAGTCGTTTCAGCGCGCTTAACAGCGTCGACGTGTTCTACTACGCCGTGGAAGCGCCGGCCAGCGTAACAGTTCAACGCGGCGTGGCGACGACGGACCCCGCGCCAGACACGGAAACCATCATCGATGTGAGCTTGCCGACTGCGATCAACGAGCAACTGGCGTGGCCGATCATCTCGGCGGCGGTTACCGGCGGCGGCACGGCGGACCAGGACAGCGGCAACTGGAGCGCGCGCTTTTTATCTTCGAGCGGTCTGCGGCTGCAGCGCGGCTCGACCCAAGACGTTCGGTCCGACATTGATTGGACCGTTGTTGAGTTCGTTCCCTGAGAGTCGCTGCGTCATTCGCGTGACCGGTCCGTCGGCCCGCCGGCGATGTTGCTCGCCACTGTACCGGTAAAAAAGCTTCGGACTGTCGCTGTTACGCTCGCCGTGTTGCGACTATGCTTACCGGTATTCGGAGAGGTGCAGATCATGGTTTCGCAAAGGGTCGCTCTGGTGCGCGAGTCTTTCATTCGTGAGATTCTTAAGGTGATTGATCGGCCGGGCGTCATCTCCCTCGCGGGAGGCCTGCCCGACCCGACGCTGTTTCCTGCGGCGGAGCTGCAGGCGGCCAGCGAACGCGTGTTTGCGCGGTCGCCTGTCCGCGCGCTTCAGTACGGTCCGACCCAGGGCGACGCCGGGCTGCGTGCGTGGATCGCCGAGGACTACTACGCGCGGCGCGGCGTTAAGCTCAGCGCCGACGACATCCTGATCACCAACGGCTCGCAGCAAGGTCTCGATTTGATCGGCCGCGTGCTGCTGGATGCCGGCGACCTCGTCGGCGTAGAGCGGCCGGCGTATCCCGGCGCTCTGCAAGCCTTTCAACAATTCGATGTGCGCTTTCGCGAGTTTCCGTTAACGGCCGACGGCATATCGCCGGATCTTCTGAACGTCGCGACCCTGCGTGATCTGAAGTTGCTCTACGCCTGCCCTCAATTTCAAAATCCCTCGGGCGCTCTCTATTCAGCGCAGATTCGCGAGCGGTTGGTTGAATCGGCCCGCGCCGCCGGCGTTATCCTGGTTGAGGACGATCCGTATGGCGAACTTGGCTTCGCCCCATCGGCGCTCCCCGCGCTGAAAGCCCTGAATCCGGACGGCGTCATTGCGCTCGGAACCTTCTCCAAGACCCTCGCGCCCGGACTGCGCACGGGCTGGATCGCGCCGCCGGCTGCGTTGCGGTCGGCCTTTCTCAAGATGAAGCAGGCCAGCGACCTGCATACGAGCAGTTTCATTCAGGCGCTGATTCTCGAGTTTTTGCGGTCCGGCGCACGCGACGCAGTTATCGAACGCATGCGGCGCGCGTATGCCGAGAAATGCGCCGTGTTGGCCGGGGAACTCGACGCGCTCGGGAGTCGGACGCCGGGCGAGTCGCGCTTGCACTTTACGCGGCCGCAGGGCGGCATGTTTTTGTGGGTCGGTTTGCCTGCGAAGATTCGTGCGAGCGAACTATTTTCGAGCGCACTGGAGCGCGGCGTGGCGATCGTACCGGCGCCGGCCTTTTATGCGAGCCCGGGCGCCGACGATGCGATGCGGCTGAATTTCAGCTATCCCGATCCGGCTTCGCTCCGCGAAGGCGCGCGACGTCTGGGGCTGGCGCTCGCTGAGCTGCGCGAGCGAAACGGTATCGCAGCCTGACCCATCGTGCGTTTGAGAGCGCTCAATGAAATCAGCGGACGCCTACCTTTACGAAACGGTTGCGCATACATTTATGCAACTGATCGATGCGGGCGAACTTGCGCCAGGCGACAAGTTGCCGTCGTTGCGTCAGCTCGCCGCGTCGCGCAATATCAGCGTATCCACGGCGCTGGAAGCGTACAGTCTGCTGGAAACGCGCGGCTACGTTGAAACGCGTCCCCAGTCCGGCTATTATATCCGCAAGCAGCGCAGCTTTCTTGCAGCGCCGCCGCGCGCTACGCGCGATCTGTATCTGAGCGAGTCGCCCGGCATCGACGAGCGCGTCGCGCAGATGCTGAACGTCATTCGCGATCCGCAAATCCTGCAGCTGGGCGCCGCGACGCCGCCTGAGCGCGATCTGCCGCTGCGCGCATTGAATCGCTGTTTGCTACGCGCGATCAATTCTGAACATGCGCATTCTTACGAGACGCCTCAGGGGTCTCCGGGTTTGCGGCATGAAATCGCCCTGCGCGCATCGATCGCAGGCGCTTCCGCGGCTGCGGACGATGTGATTGTGACGGCCGGCTGCATGGAAGGCCTGGCGCTGACGCTGGGCGCGCTGGCGGAACCAGGCGACTTAATTGCAGTGGAGACGCCGGTGTATTTTGGTTTTTTGCAGCTGGCGCGCGCTTTGCGTTTAAAAACCCTGGAAATCCCGAGCGATTCCGTATCCGGCATGAGTCTGGATTTTCTGGAATCCGCGCTGAAGCGGTATCCGGTGCGGGCGGTGCTCACGATTCCGAACTTCCACAATCCGACCGGCGCTCTTATGCCGCCCGAAAATCGGCGCGCCTTGATTGAACTGACCGCGCGTTACAATACGCCCGTCATCGAGGATGACATTTACGGAGACTTGCACTACGACATGCGCCGGCCGTCGCTGTTGCGTACGCTGGACGACTCCGGCCGGATCTACACGGTATCTTCGTTTTCCAAGACCGTTTCGCCGGGCATACGCCTCGGGTGGATCATCGCGGGAAAACTCAAAAATGAAATACTGGCGCGCAAACGGAGGACCTCGGTGTTCACCTCCACCATTTCGCAAATCGCCGCCGAGAGTTTTCTGCGCGCCGGCGTGGATCGATCCTTGCGTAAATTGCGGCGCGCCGTGCAACAGTCGACCTTCGCCGTAGCCGATCTGGCGCTGGAGTGTTTTCCAGAGGGCGCGCGACTCGTGCGTCCCGCTGGCGGCTTTCTATTGTGGGTCGAATTGCCGGAAGGCGTGGAAAGCCTGGAACTGCAAACGCGGGCGCTGCAGCGCGGCGTCTCCGTAGCGCCCGGGCCCCTGTTTTCGGCGAGCGGCGGCTTTCGGAATTTCTTGCGTCTGAACGCGGCCCAGGGCGCGCACGGTCGAGCGGGCGACGCGGTGCGCCTGATCGGTCAACTGGCGCGCCAGATGTTGGAAAATCGAGGATCTTGAGCATATGGTTTCAAACGACTATTTGCACGTTATGGCCGAGTACAATTCGTGGATGAACCGGCGGCTCTACGAAATTATTGGCGAGTTTTCCGAGGCGGATCGAACAGCCGACCGCGGCGCGTTTTTTGGATCGCTGCATAACACCCTCGATCATATACTTTTTGGCGATCGGGCCGGCCTTGCGCGTTTAACCGGCGCCGAAATACCGGCCTTTCCGGGGCGTACGGCGGCGTACCCAGAATTTGCGGAGTTGCGACGCGAGCGCGAATCGACCGACGCCGCGTTGCTGGATTTCGCCCGATCGGTTGATATCCAACGCTTGCGCGCGCCCATTACGTTTTACAGCAAGGTATATCAACGCGAGCGGACTGTTCCGTTGTGGACGCTCGCAGTGCATCTATTCAATCATCAGACGCACCATCGCGGCCAGGTCACGGATATGCTGACGCGGATGGGCGTGGACTACGGCAGCGCCGATCTGCCGTGGACGCCGATTTTTGACTGAGGCGCGTCCGAAGCGCGCCAGGGCGGCGCGCTTCGGGCGGAATATCAAGTCAGGGTTCGGGCGAATGGCCCGACCAAAAAGATCGACGTATTTTTCTTTGCGCCTCGTAATGGCGCATGCCTGCTTCCCTTGCGCGCCCCGTCCTGGCGTTGAATCTATGCCTTGCGGCTCTGGCGCTGTCCTGTCAGCCGCGCACTCTGGAAATCGAGGGGCGCCGGGTTCCGCTCGCCGAACTGGTTACGCCCAAACACGATCGTTCGCACGAAAGTTTTTTTGCCGAAGGTCGACGCATCATGATCGCTTCGGATTCGGCCGAAGCTTCGGCGGCGGCGCTGGAAGTGTATCGCGCCGGGGGCAACGTCGTGGACGCGGCGATTGCAGCGAGTTTTGCAATATGCGTGACGCGGCCCCAATCCACCGGACTCGCGGGCGGCGGTTTCTTATTGCTGCACGACGCTGTCCTCGGCCGCACGCGCGCTTTTGATTTTCGCGAACGCGCGCCGGCGGCGGCCGCGCGTGATATGTACATCGGGCCGGACGGCAAACCCGACCCGCGTGCAGCGCTGTTTGGTCCGCGCGCCGTCGCTACGCCCGGGAACGTGCGCGGTTTTGTCGAAATTCAGCGCGAGTTTGGCAAGCTGCCGCTGGCGGTCGTGCTTGCGCCCGCATTGCGGCTGGCCCGCGAAGGATTTCCCATGTATCCCGATCTGGCGGCGTCTATTGAAGACGCACGCGAGGATATGGACGAGGCCATGCGCGCGGTGTTTTTGCCGGGCGGCAAGCCGCCGCAGGTCGGCGATATATTTGTGCAGACGGATCTTGCGCGTAGCCTGGCAAGCATTGCCGACAGCGCCGGCGCAAGTTTTTATAGCGGCGAAATAGCGGACGCGCTGGACCGCTATATGCGCACGCACGGCGGCGTGCTGCGCAAGTCGGATCTGGCGGCGTATCGCGTGCTGCGGCCCGATCCACTGTGGACCGAACACCGCGGTCGACGTCTGGCGACGATGCCCGCGCCTTCGTCCGGGGTTTTTTTATTTCAGGCCCTGCGGATGACTGAAAGCGCGGACGCGGCGGCGCTTTTTGCGGCGGATCGACCGGCCTTTTATCATCGTTCAGCCGAGATTCTCCGGCGGATCTTTTTTGAACGTGCGCGCTACGGCGGCGATGCGCGGTATTTCGCCGCGCCGCGCGATCTGCATGAGCCGGCCTACGCTGCGCGTCTGGCGGCGAACATCCGGCCGGATCGTGCGACGCCGAGCGCCGAGCTGGGCGCCCCGCAGGCGGGCGATGCGCACGACTCGCCGGAGACCACGCACATCAGCGTAATAGACTCTTCCGGCGACGCCGTCAGTACGACGCACTCAATTAACTATCGCCTGGGCGCACGGGTGATGTTGCCGGGCTACGGCCTTGTGCTTAACGATACCATGGACGATTTCAGCGCGGCGCCCGGTCAGGCCAATGTGTACGGCCTGATCGGCGGCGTAGCCAACGCGATTGCGCCCGGCAAAACGCCGCTGTCTTCGATGGCGCCGACGCTTGTCTTTGAGGACAACGCCGTGCGCTACGCCCTCGGGGCGCCCGGCGGCTCGCGCATCATCAGCAGCCTCTACATGACCCTCGTTTACGCCCTGGACCTGGGGGAGCCCGCCTATGCCGCCGTTGCCCGCGGAAGAATTCACCACCAGTACGCCCCGGATGTACTCTTCGCCGAGGACTCGGCCCTCTCCGCCCGCCAGCGAGAAGTGCTGGACGGCCTCGGGCACGAGACGCGGGCCGCGGAGATCCCGGCCAAAGTCTTTCTGGTAGAACGCCGGCCGGATCGCCTGATCGGCGTATCGGATCCGCGCGGCGACGGTCGGCCGGCCGGCGAATAGGCGCGCCCGCCCGCGGCTCGACGCCCTTCTATAATAAAGGCATCGACGATGTAAGCGCGCGAGTCTTCTTTAGTCTTTGTCCCCAATGGGTGCAAGACCATATGAATTCCGATTTCCCCGCTCGTCTTCAGGCTGTCTGTCAGCGCGATATCCGTTTGCTTCAGAGCGGCCTGCACGGGATTGAGCGCGAAGCCCTGCGTGTGAATCAGGAAGGTCAGCTTTCGGAGCGACTCCATCCGCCCGCTTTGGGGGCGAGCCTGACGCATCCGTACATCACCACCGACTTTGGCGAGGCGCAGCTTGAATTCACAACGGCGCCGCGCCGCACTCCGCAGGCCGCGCTGTCGGAGCTGGAACGCCTCGCGGTCTTCGCCGTCGCGCGTCTGGGCGAAGAGCGCATGTGGCCGCTCAGCATGCCCGGTCAGCTGCCGCTTGAAGAGCGGATTCGAATCGCAGAGTACGGCGAATCGCGCAGCGGTCAGCGCAAAACGATCTATCGCCGCGGCCTCGCCCACCGGTACGGGCGGCGCATGCAGACCATTTCCGGCGTGCACTACAATGTGTCGTTCGGCCCGGATTTCTGGCGCGCGTGGTTCGCCCCGGAACTCGAGGCTGTGCGCGATCCGGACGAAGCGACGTTGCTGTTGCGCCGATTGACTTCGGAAGCGCACTTTGGCCTGATTCGAAATTTTGTTCGCAACGCTTATTTATTGACATACTGCTTCGGCGCCAGTCCCGCGGCCGACCTCAGTTTTCCCGGCGAACCCGACGAACGACTGCAACTCCTGGATCGCGCCACGGTCTACGCTCCGTACGGCGTTTCCTTGCGGCAGAGCGACGCCGGGTATACGAATCGCAGCGTGAACGCATTGCGAATTTCTCTGGATTCGTTCGATGAATTCGTACGGGATCTGTGTTTTGCCGTCAGCGCCGAGAACCCGACCTACGCCAGCTGGCGGCTGGGGCCGGACGAAATGCTGAACGATAACTACCTGCAGGTGGAGAACGAATATTACGCAGCCATCCGCGCCAAGTCCGCCCCGCGCAAATACGAGCGGCCGCTGGATGCGCTGCAAGCGCGCGGCGTCGAGTATGTGGAGGTGCGCTGTCTGGACGTGGATCCCTTTGCGCCCGCGGGCATCGGTGCGGAAAGCATGGCCTTTGTTCAAATGACCCTGCTGGCGTGGCTCAGTCAGCCCGCGCCCCCGCTCGGCCCGGAGCAAGCCTCAGAAGCGCGGAGCAATCAGAGTCATGTGGCTCTGTTCGGTCGCAAACCGGACGCCGCGGTGCGACTCGATGGCGCCAGCGTTCCGCTGCGCGATGCAAACCTGCGCCTGCTGGAAGCATTGGAGCCGATCGCCGAACGACTTGATCGCGCGGCGGGCAGCCGCCTGTATACCGAGACGCTCGCGAAGCAAGTCCGCAAGGTGCGCAGCCCCGATGAAACGCCGGCGGCGCGCCTGCTGGAAGAGATGCGCAGCTCCGGCCTGTGCCATCGCCAGTTTGGTCTGGCGCGCGCCGAGGAACATCGTACGACCCTGCTCGCGCGCCGACTTTCGCCCTCCTTTGAACGTCGGATTGAGCAAAGCGTGGCGCAATCGTTCGTTGATCAACGCGCACTGGAGGAACTGGAACGCGAAAATCCGCCCGTGCTGCAGACGCCGACGGCCTGCCGATAAGCCGTCTCCGGACCAGGCTCAGCGAACACCAGTCCAGGCGCGCCCCTGTGAGATCTATGAAACCAGAATCTACCGCATCCGAGTTCATCCTCGCTGGTTACGAAGACATGGAGATTTCCACCCAGATCGTTGTGCGCGAGGCCCTCGCGCGCGGCGTGCGGGTGGAAGTCCTGGACCGGGTCAGTCATTTCCTGCGGCTTTCAAAAGGCGCTTGCGTGCAATACGTAAAAGAGGCCACCAAAACGGCGGCCGATTCTTACATGAGCTTTTTGATCATGGAAGACAAGGAGCTGACGAAGATTCTGCTGCGCGAGGTCGGCCTGCGCACGCCCGAGGGCGGCCACTATCGCAGCGTCGCGGCGGCCCTGGCCGATTTTGCGCGCTTCGAGGGTCGCAGCATTGTGGTGAAGCCGACAACGACGAACTTCGGATCCGGCGTAGTCGTCTTCGAAGCGCCGCCGACGGAAGCCGCTTTTCGGACCGCAGTGGAAAGCTCGCTGCAGCTGAGTCCAGGCTGTCTGGTGGAAGAATTTGTTGCAGGTCCGGAATATCGTTTTCTGACGATCGACGGCGCAACGGTCGCAGTCTGTAATCGCGTGCCGGCGAACGTGCGCGGCGACGGCGTACGAACTATCGCGGAACTCGTGGCGGAAAAAAACCGCGATCCGCGGCGCGGCGTGGGGCATGTTACGCCGCTCGAGAAAATTCAACTCGGCGAAACAGAGTTGGGATTTTTATCCGCCGGCGGGCGCGGGCCAACGACGGTTCCGGCGGCGGGCGAACAGGTCTTCTTGCGCAAGAATTCAAACATCAGCACCGGCGGCGATTCCATCGACTGTACGGACCAAGCGCATCCGGAGTATCTGCGTCTGGCGGAGCGTGCGGCGGCCGCCGTGGATGCTAAAATCTGCGGCGTGGATATTATCATTCCCGAACTTTCCCGGCCGCCCGACGCGAACAACTACGCGATCCTGGAACTGAACTTCAATCCGGTGCTCTACATCCACGAGTTTCCGTATCAAGGACAGGCGCGCGGCGTTGGCAAACGCGTACTGGATCTGTTGGGATTCTAAGGCGCTTCTTCGAGCGCTTTTGCAAGGGCGGCATCCAGGAACAGGGCCATGTGTCCCCCGCGCCACACGGCGCCCGACTCGGCCGTTAGATTCAGCGGGGCCTGGCGAAACACGCCTGTTACTGTGAGCCGGCTCGCCAGGAGTTCCTGCAGGCGCGGGCCGTCAAAACCGGGCGTGTGGGCGCTCAGCAGCATGAAGCGCGGCCCGCCCTGGCAGAGTTCCACGCACTGCGCCAGCAGCGGTTCAATATCGCGTTCAAATTTCCAGGTCGCTCCCCCGGGTCCGCGACCAAAACTCGGCGGGTCCAGACAAACGCCCTCGTAGACCCGGCCGCGCTTAATTTCGCGGGCCGTAAACTTCCGGGCGTCATCGCAGATCCAGCGCACGCTGTCGGCCGCCGCGCCGGAAAGCAGCGCATTGCGGCGCGCGCGCTCGACCACGCTGGCGCTCGCGTCGACGTGCGCGGGACGCAGGCCCGCCAGCGCCGCCGCGTGGGCGGCGCCGCCTGTGTAGCCAAAAAGACTCAGGACGCGCCCCTGCGGCAGACGGGCGCCAATGCGCGTCAGCCAGGCGCGGACCGGCGCCTGCACGGGGAAAAAACCGATTTGCGCCGACTCGGACAAATGCAATTGGAAATGCTGCGCGCCATGGCTGAACACGCGCTCAAACTCGGCGAGCGGCCGACGCAACTCCCACGCCTGTCGCGAGCGATCAAAGCGCGCGTCCCATGCGTCCCACAGTTCCGGGTTGCGCGGCGGCGCTGCAAAACCTGCGGCTGGACGGATCAAGCGCAAATCGCCAATGGCCTCCAGTCGCTGTTCGGCGCCCAGGTCCAAAAATCGGTAGGCGAGCGCTCGGGGCAAGGAGCTCAGGCGCGGGCGGAAGGCGTCGCGAATTTTGCAGCCAGATAGTCCACGATGTCCGCGCTCTCGTACATACGGACCGCGCCGTCGACGAGAAAGGGCACCTGACTCATTCCGCCAAGCTGAACCACCTTCGCGCGTCCCGGCGTGCCGCGGCTGGCTTCGACTATTTCGTAATCGCGTCCTTCCACGAGCCCGAGTCGATCTGCAGCGCGCAAGACGCGCTGGCAATAGGGACAGGAAGCGAATTGGTAGATCTGAATCATATAATGTCTTTAGAGCTCGCAGCGCGCGGCCGCGGAACCAAAGTTCCGGAAAACGCGCGCGCTCTCAACGACAGTATAGGGATCAGGACCCGGCGGCGACGCCGAGTTTTTTCTGCAACTCGCCGCTCTGGACCATCTGCATCACGATATCGTGGCCGCCCAGCAACTCGCCGTTAACGTACAGTTGGGGAAAGGTAGGCCAGTTGGAATACTCCTTGAGCCCCTGCCGGACGGATTCGTCGGCGAGAATATTAAAGGAGCCGTAATCAGCGCCAATGCGATTCAGCACCTGCACCACGCCGGCGGAAAATCCGCACATGGGCGCCTCGGGAGTTCCCTTCATGAAAAGAATCACGGGCTTGCTGTTGATCGCGCTTTCGATTTTTGTTTTTACTGTGTCGTCCATAGTTGTTGAGCCTTTCCGCCGCGAGAGCGGCGCAGATTATTTTATTCCGTGCGAGTTTCCAACGCGAGGGCGTGGAGTTCGCCTTTAAGTTCTTCCTTTACCAGATCGTAGACCATGCGATGCTGCTGAAGCAGCGAGGCGCCGGCGAAGCCAGCGTAAGCTACGACAGCTTTCAGATGCACGCCGTCGTTCATCGGATCCAGGATTTCCACCCGCGCCCCGGGCAGACCGGATTCCAGGCGGTGTTGCAGTTCATCTTTAGTCATAAGGCGGCTTGTGTTCCGTTAATATAAGCCAAGAAAAAAAATCAGGCGCGCTGTGCGCACTCATTTTCCAGGCGATTTTTCATCGTCCGGCGCCCGGGTTTCGAGCGCCAGGGCGTGCACGCCGGCGCGCAACTCCTGGGCCAGGATGCCGTAGACCAGGCGATGCTGCTCGACCAGGGAAAGATTGCGAAACCGTTCGGCCGTGATCCGCACGCGAAAATGGCTCGAACCCGTGCGCGGCGAACTGGCATGGCCATGGTGGGCCGCGCTCTCATTCAGGACGACCAGGTTTTCCGGCGTCAGCTCGGCCCGCAGGCGCGCTTCGATTTGTTCGGCGAGGCTCATCGAGGTTTGGACGCGCCGCCGGGGTCGGGGTTACGGCCCGCGCCCTCCATGATTTCCCGCAGTAGCGAGGTGGCGTATGCGCCCGGCGGCAGGGCGAACTCCGCTTCGAGGGCGGCCGCGTCCGACCCGCCGGACAGGCGCAGTTCCAGCGACGCGACGCCCAGGCGGCCGGCGCGGCGTCCGCCTTCGAGGCCCGCGCGGGCGAAGTCTTCGCGGCTGAGATGCTCCGCCTCAAGCAGTCGACGCTCGCGCTCGCCGGCGGCGTGCGTCGGTTCGAGCATGCGGCGGCCAAAAAGCGGGCCCGCGTGGCTGATCTCAAAGCGCTCGAAGCGCTCCCGCTCCGTCCTCGGATCGGCGACGAGAAAGAGACCGCCGCTGTCGCTTTTGCGCGCCACGTCGCCGACTTCGAGTCGGCCGTAGAGCCCCAGTTCGATGCGTTCGGCCAGCCAGCGATTGAATAGTTCCGACTGGTAGGCGGACAGGAGCAAGCGCTTGAGCCAGCGTTCCGCCCGCTCCTGGCCCATGAGCACGCGCTTGCCCCGGGCGGCGTTATCGCCGCGAGCGCCAAAGCGTTGCAGACCAAAATAATTCGGGGCGCCGGCGGCGAGCAGCGCGGCGCGCTTTTCTCGGGCGCGCTCGTTTGCATCCGGAACGACGTCGCGAATGCGTATCACGAAGCGGTTTCCGCGCAGATGCCCGGTGCGGAGTTTATTGCCGTGGCGTGCGGCGGCTGTCACCTCCCAGGGCCCGGCGTCGCCGGCCCGCCGCGCGATTTCTTCGACTGCGCCGGTCGGCAAATGCAGCGATAGCGTCTGGGTGGTGCGGGCGCGTTTGTCCTTCATGCCCGCCGCGCCGATTGCGCGATCTGAAATGCCAAAGGCGCGCGCCAGGCGCGTGATCACTTCGCGCGTGCTTTTCCCTTCCCGCTTGAGCGTGAGATAAACATGTTCGCCTGCGCCCGAGGGTTCGTACAGCGGAATTTCTTCCACGCAGAAATCCGCCGGTTGCTCCTTGATCACGCCGCCGACGCCAGGCATGCCGCCGGTCGCCAGAGGCAGGCCCGGATCCAGACGATCTTCGCCCTCGTCTTCTTCCGGCGGCGCGGCATCGCGCGGTCGTTTTGACTTCATGGTTGCATCCTCATACGATTTGCGGCCCGTCCGTTTTCAGAATGAAGTCGACGGCCGCCTGGAGCGTTGCAAAGGCCGGCGCTTGTGCGTCATCGCCGGAGCGTAGTTTACCGGTGAGCACCAGCACAGGGCGCACGCCGGCCCGGCGCGCAGCCTCAATGTCGCGCAACGAGTCGCCGATCATCCAGCTTTTTTCCGGAGTCGCATCGAATCGCGCCAGCAGACGCAGCGCGAGCCCGGGGCGGGGTTTGCGGCAATCGCAATCTTCGTCGGGTCCGTGGGGACAAATTTCGATCGCATCAATGCGACCGCCGGCGGCGGCCGTCAGCTCGCCCATGCGCGCATGCATCGCGTCGAGATCCTCGCGCGTAAAGTACCCGCGCGCAAGTCCGCTCTGGTTTGTGGCGACCGCGACGGCGTACCCGGCGCGTGAAAGTTGCGCTACGGCTTCGAGCGCGCCCGGCAGCGGAATCCATTCGTCCGCGGACCGAATGTAGTCGTCCGAGTCGAAGTTAAGCGTTCCGTCTCGGTCGAGAATGACGAGGCGTCGTTTCAATTCCGGATGCCGTACCCGCGCCGCATCAAATAGAGATTCAACCAGACCAGGGCGACCAGGAACACGCCCGCCATTGCGAAGGCGAAGCCCAGCGGAATGTCTGTGTAGCCGATGAATCCGTAGCGAAACGCGTTAATCAGATACAGAATCGGGTTTAACTCCGACAGGGCGCGCCAGAACGGCGGCAGCATCTCCGTGGAATAAAAGACTCCGCCCAGGTAGGTGAGCGGAGTGAGCACAAATGTGGGAATGATCGAAATATCGTCAAACTTGCGCGCAAAGCAGGCGTTGGCGAATCCGGCCAGGGAGAAGATCACCGCCGCAAACAGGCCCGTCATAAACAGCACGCCGGCGTGGGCGATCGAAAGCGTCGTAAAGAAGAGCGCGATCGTCATTACGACTGCGCCCACCATAGCCCCGCGAACGACTCCGCCGAATACAAAGCCGGCGAGAATTACGGCCGGCGGCGTGGGCGCCACAATCATTTCTTCGACGTTCTTTTGAAACTTGGCGCTGAAAAACGACGAGGAGACGTTGGCGTAGGCGTTGGTAATAATCGCCATCAGCACCAGGCCGGGCGTGATGAATGTGACGTAGCTCACGCCATGGATTTCGCCGACCCGTGAACCGATCAGCTTGCCGAAGATCACAAAATACAGAGCCATCGTAATGCCGGGCGGCACGACAGTTTGCACCCAGATCCGCAATATACGGAGGGTTTCCTTGCGAACGATGGTCCACAGGGCGATCAATGCGCCTTCAATGCTCATGTGCGTCGGGACTCCTCGGTTAAGCGGACGAACAGTTCTTCCAGGCGATTGGTTTTGTTGCGCATGCTCGTGGCGTTCACGCCGGCGGCTGCGAGGCCGGCGAAAAAATCATTGAGCGAACGCCCGCGCTCGACATCCACTTCGAGCGCATTGGCGTCTACGCGCCGTATTGTAAAGCCGGCGATTGAGGGAGCCGCGGCGATCGATTCGGCGGTGTCGACGATGAAAGTTTCCACCGCAAGCTTGCCGATCAATTCGCGCGTAGTCGTATTTTCAATGATGCGCCCCTGATCGATTATGGCGATTGAGCGGCACAATTGCTCCGCTTCTTCGAGGTAGTGCGTGGTCAGAATAATCGTGCGACCGTCCTGATTCAGCCTGGTTAGAAAATCCCACATGGAACGGCGCAGTTCGATGTCGACGCCGGCCGTCGGTTCGTCCAGAATGAGCAGACGCGGCTCGTGCACCAGTGCGCGGGCGATCATCAGTCGGCGCTTCATCCCGCCCGAAAGCTGCCCTGCCGACGCGTTGCGCTTTTCCCACAGACCTAATTGGGTCAGATATTTTTCCGCCCGTTCCAGAGCGCGCCGGCGCGGAATGCCGTAGAATCCCGCCTGATTGACGACGATGTGTTCTACCTTTTCGAATATGTTAAAATTGAACTCCTGGGGCACCACGCCGAGAAAACTTTTGGCGCGGGCGAAGTCCGCGTCGATATCCTGATCAAAGATCTTAATCTGGCCGCCTGTCTTGTTGACGAGCGAACACAGAATTCCGATCAGCGTCGTTTTGCCGGCGCCGTTAGGACCAAGCAGACCAAAAAAGCCGCCTTCCTCCACGTCCAGGTCGACGCCCTTGAGGGCGGCCACGCCATTTTTATATACCTTTTGCAGATTGCGAATCGAAAGGGCGTTCACGTTTCAAATTCCCGGCGATAAGGTTCCAGCGCGGTTTCAATTGCGCCGGCGGCGTCGAAGAGTTCGGCGACGCGCGCGAGCACCGCATCGACGAGAGCGTCCGGACAGCTGGCGCCGGCGGTAAGCAGGATATCGACCGGGCGTTTGGCGGGCAGCCAGTTTTGCGATTGCAATACGGCGCCCTTGTGCAGATCCAGATGGCGAATTTCGGCGAGGCTCAATATCTCGTCGGCGTCTTTGATGTAGAAAACCGGCGTGCGTTGTTCGAGCAATTCCACCAGATGCGACGTGTTCGACGAATTGTAGCCGCCGACAACCAGCGCAATATCTCCGCCGGCTTCCATAAGTCCGAGCGTCGCACTTTGATTTTCCTCGGTCGCATAACAGAGCGTATCGCGCGTATCGGCGAAGTGATCGTCCGCTCGATCTGCGGGATAGCGCGACAGCATGGCCGCTCGCAAAAGATCGCTGATCGCCTGAGTTTCCGAAGCCAGCATCGTCGTTTGGTTCACCACGCCGATGCGTTGCAGATGAATGGCCGGATCAAAGCCGGACGAAGAGCGATTGGCGAAGGCCTGGTGGAATTCGGCAAGATCGCGTTCGCCGCGCAGAAAGGTCGCGAGTATTTGCGCTTCCGGCATGTCGCGAATGACCAGGCAGGGCGCGGTCGTGCGGGCGTGCGAAAAAGTGGCGCGCGTTTCCTCATGGTCGTGGCGTCCGTGGATGACGACCGTGTAACCCTGATCGCCCAATTGCTGGGAGCGATTCCAGACCTTTTCGACAAAGGGACAGGTCGTGTTGTAGGTCTGCGGGTCGATGCCGATTTCTTCAAGTTGACGAAACAATTCGACCGGGGCGCCAAACGCGGGCACGATCACCACATCGTCCGCTCTTAATTCGCTGAGCGGTATCAGCACCTCGCCGTTCGTCTTCATCAAAAAACGAATGCCGCGTTCGATGAGATCCCCGTTCACATTCGGGTTGTGGATCATCTCGCTTAAGAGAAACACGCGCCGCCCGGAGTTTTCGGCAAGGGCGCGGTAGGCGATCTCAATGGCGTTCTCGACGCCGTAACAAAAGCCAAAGTGGCGCGCGAGCTTGAACCTAACCGGGCCGAGGTCCAGCAGGCTGGGCTCCAGGTTTTTTTTGTAGCGGTCTTCCCGGCGCCGGGCGGATTTTATTATCGATATGACCGGCGAGCGGTAAAAAGCCGGGATTTCGAATTGCCGCGCCATGGGGTCACAGAAATGCTCCAGCCTGCTCTGTCGAACAGGTTTCCACCGGGTCGCGGGCGGGAGCTGGCCCTGCCCGGCGTCCCGGCAGGCGGGTCGCACTCTGAACCAATAAAGGAGCCCGCGTAATGAATGACCCTCGTTTTGCCATTGTTTTCGCGCTGCTCGCCGTACTCGCCGCGCCGGGATGTTTGCTGGTCAAGCAGGGCGTGCAGAGTTCGGAAACGCTGCTGCTCGCGGCGCTGGGCGCTGTCCTGTTATTTCTCGGGCTGCGTTTCTTAGTCAGTCGGTTGGAGCGGCGAAACCCGAGCGCGGTTTTGCGTTTTGCCGCCGGTCTCATTGCGGGACTCATGATTTTCCTGGCCTGACCATGAACGCTGCGCTGCGCTACTGGATGTTTCAACTGCCGGGCTTTGCCGGCGCCGGCGGCGCGCTGTATCTCGCCGTCGGCTTTGAATGGATCGGGACCTGGACGGCTCTTGGCGGCCTGGGCGCCTGGTTTCTCAAAGACCTGCTGCTTTATCCTTTCTTAAAGAGTAGCTATGCGCCCGCGACGGAAATCCGGGACCGCTATGTCGGCCGCGCCGCCGTCGCAACCGAGCCGCTCGCGCCGGACGGTTATGTGCGCATCGGTCGCGAACTCTGGCGCGCGCGTCTGGTGGACCCCGCGCAGACGGCGCCCGCGGGCGCCGAACTTGAAGTGGCTGAGCGAGAGGGTTTGTTGTTGCGGGTCCGCCCGCCGCAGTCCGCCTCGAGCGAGTCGCAGGTATGAGTCCGCCGAGCGTGCTGCTTTTACAGCCGTGGATCGAAGACTTCTATCACACGGATTGTCGCATTCAACCGATCGGTCTGGCTTACCTCGCAGGCGCGCTCAAGCAAGCGTTGCCAGATTTGCCGGTGCGGATCTACGATTGCCTGGCCGGCGGCGAGCTACACGGACTGCCGTGGCCGCGCGAGTTGGCCTACCTGAAAGCATATTACGGCGATGCGGCCGGCCCGCCGTTCAGCTTGTTTCGTCAGTACTACCGTGCAGGCAAAAGCGAAGGGCGGATCCGGGCCGATCTGGGCGCTCTGCCGGCGCCGCTCTACATTGGCATCTCCTGTTTGTTTACGCCCTATTATCGCGAATCGCTCCGTCTTGCCGCGCTCTGCCGCGAACTCTTTCGCGACGTTGTAATTGTGATGGGCGGCAATCACGCCAGTTTGTTTCCCGAGAGTTTGTTGTATTCGCAGGCGGAGGCCCGCGCGCTGGCGCTGCCGTGCGCAAATGCGATTCCGCCCTGGCCCGATCGTCCGGCCGGCGCGCGCGCCGACTACGTGCTCTGCGGCGAAGGCGAAGCCAGCCTGGTCGAGTTTACGCGGCGTTTGCTGGCGGGCGAGACGGTGGAAACAACGCCCAATCTGGTTTCGCGCGCGTCGCTGGCTGCGGGCGCTCTGCGCCCGGACCCGGTGGCGCCGGACATGGCCGCGCTCGCCCGGCCCGATTTCAGCGGTCTCGATGCGGATGACTACCGCTACGACGGCGAGCGCATGAGTTTTCTCATCACGAGTCGCTCGTGCCCGCATCGGTGCAGTTTTTGTTCGATTCACGCAGTATTCGGCAAAGAGTACCGCATCCGCTCGCCGGACGACGTATTTGAAGAAATTCTGGAGCGCTACGCCGCCGGGGTGCGCCACTTCGACATTGAAGACGACAATTTCACCGTAAACAAACGCAGCGTGCTTGCGCTGCTGGATCGCATTATTGCCGCCAGGCTGGACGCCCGCTTCAGCGCGATGAACGGTCTCAGCTATATATCTCTGGATGAACCGCTGCTTGAAAAAATGCGCGCCGCTGGCTTTGAACGACTGAATCTTGCGCTGGTGAGCGCGGATCCCCTGACGCTGGAATTCGCCGATCGCCCCCATACGGTCGAGAAGTTCCACCGGATTATGCAGATTGCCGATCGCCTGGACTTTCGCACGACGGCCTACTTTATCGCCGGCATGCCGGGGCAGAGTCTTGATGTAATGGCGGATACGCTGCGCGTGCTGGCGGGCGAACGCTGTCTCGTCGGCGCATCGCCGTTTTATTTCACTCCCGGCTCGCCCATCCACCGGCGTATGGCCGACGATTCGGGCATACGCCTTGCATCCCGGGGACGGGATTCTTTTTTCGCCGCACGATTGACTGCGCTGGATCTGGAAACGGATCAATTCACGCGCACAGATGTGTACACCATATTTCGACTCACTCGCTGGGTGAACTATGTCAAAGAGGGCGTCGATCGCGGCCTGCCTGCGGATGCGGAGTACTTTCTGCCGGCCGCGGAATGCCTGGAAAACAAAGCCTGGCCGCCCGGTCGGCGAGGCGAATGCGCGCCCTTTTCGCGTGCGGCCGGTGAGTCGTTTGAAGCCCGCGGATTAAGCGTGCGGGGCTATCGCAGTCGCCGGGCCCTGCTCTGGCGCCCGGGCCAGGGATTCAGCGAAGAAGTTACGGACGCCTGCGCGTCCCGGCCTGATACGCGCGCCGAATTTCTGCGGCGATAGTCGCCAGGCCCGCTTCGATTTCCGCCGGATCGCGCGCCACGCTGAGGCGCAGACATTCGTCGCGGTGGGACCAGTCCTCCGCCAGTCCGGGGAAAAAATAGGCGCCGGGCACAATCAAAGTTCCGCGCGCTTTGATGCGCTTATACAGCTCGTGGCTGCCGATCGGCAGACCCTCGCACCAGACCCACAAAAAGAACGCGCCTTCATTTACGTGCAGCCGTACGCCCGGCAAATCCGCCGTGGCCTCCAGAAAGAGTTGTGCCGAGCGCTCCACCCGCGCCCGGTAATAAGGCTGCAGGATGCTGCGGCTCAGTTCAGCCAGATCGTAACGGCGCATGAGCGCAAGCGCGAGCGCCGGACCGGCGGAGCCCGCAGCCAGGTTTGTAATGGCGGCCATGCTCTGGAGGGCGTCGATGATTTCCGGCGGGCCGGCGACCACGCCGGTGCGCAGACCGGGCATGCCGAATTTTGATAAGGATAAACAAAGAATCGTTTCCGGCGTCCAGGCGCAAGCGTCGTCCGCAAAGGTGATTCCGGGAAAGGGCTGACCGTAGGCCTGATCCAGGATCAGCGGGACGGCCAGCTCGTGTGCGAGCGCACGCAGACCGGACAACTCCGCGCCGCGAATCAGATTGCCGGAGGGATTGCAGGGCCGCGAGCAGAGCAGGGCCGCGATCGGTCCGCGCTCCGCGACCGCCTGCCGAATACGTTCAAAATTTAACCGATACTTAAAGCGCCGCTCCGGCAAGAGTTCGATGTCCGGCCGGCTTGCGACGAAAAAATCCCCGCTCGCGCCGGCGTCGGCGTAACCGATGTATTCCGGCGAGGCCGGCAGCAGTATGCGTCGCGTCGGCTCGCCCGCGCGCGGGCCCGCCAGCAAATTCAAGAGCAGGAAAAATGCATTCTGACTGCCGTTGGTTACGGCGATGTTTTCCGGGCCGAGTCGGTCGCCGCATTCGCGCGCAAGCAGCGCGGCCATGGCGGTTTGAAATTCGAGGCTGCCCCGCGGACCGTCGTAGGCGCCCACCATGCGCTCAAAGCGATCGCCGTCGGCCAGCAGATCCCCCATTGCGGCCCGCAGGAGCGCATCTATTTCCGGAATGCGCGCGGGATTGCCGCCGCCAAGCAGACAGAGACCCTCCGCGCCACTGAGAGCGCGGTCGAGATCATCCATGAGTTCGCGAATGCCGGTATTCTCGGAGAGTTTTCGGCCGAAGTCGGATTTCACGCGCAGCGCCCGGATACTCAGGCGGCGCTTTCCATTTCCGGTTTGTAATCGCCGGCGGTCGCCAGGCTGTTGAGTTTTGCGCGCAGGGCGAAGGCCTGCTGTGCGGCGGCTGCGGCGGAGGCCTGGCCGCGCCAGGTTTTGAGCGCCGCCGCCTGCAAAGCGCGGCCATAGGAGAAGCTGAGCTTCCAGGGCGCGCGGGGCGCCAGTTGGTTCATGCGATTCAGATGCGCTGTGGCCAGCGCGTCGCTCTGACCGCCGGACAAAAATGCGATGCCGCCGACGGCGGCCGGCGTGGTGCGCAAAAGGCAGCGCAGGGTTTCGCTCGCGACTTCGTCAACGCTCGCCTGACGCGGGCACTTCATTCCGGCTATGACCATGTTGGGCTTAAGCAACATGCCTTCCAGCAGCACGCGTTGCTCGTAGAGACTGCGAAAGACAATATGCAGGGCGCGTTCGGTGACGTCGTAGCAGCGTGCAAGATCGTGATCGCCGTCCATGAGCACTTCAGGTTCCACAATCGGAACGATGCCCGTTTCCTGGCAGAGCTTTGCATACCGCCCCAGAGCGTGAGCGTTTACGTTCAGGCAGTAGTCGCTCGGCCGGCTTGCGTCGATTTCAATTACCGCCCGCCATTTGGCGAAGCGCGCGCCGAGCTTGTGATACTCCTGCAGGCGTTCGCGCAGACCGTCGAGGCCTTCGGTGATTTTTTCGCCGGGGGCGTCGGAGAGTTCTTTTGCGCCCGTGTCGACCTTGATGCCCGGAATGGCGCCCAGGGACTTAAGAAGTTCAGGTACGGCGCGTCCGCTGGCGGCCGTCTGGCGCAGGGTTTCGTCGTAGAGGATAACGCCGCTGATATGCTCAGAAAAACCCGGCGCGGTAAAAAGCAGCTCCCGGAAGCCGAGCCTATTTTCAGCCGTGTTAGAGACGCCTACGCTTTCCAGACGTTTGCCCATCGTGGCGTTGCTTTCGTCGGCGGCGAGGATGCCCTTCCCCGGCGACACGAGGGCGCCTGCGATGCTTTCCAGTTCCGTTTGGAGCGACATAACGGAGAACAACCGACGGGAAGCCGCGCTTTCAAGCAAAAAAACTGTCGTACGGCCGTCACAATCGCCTGCGGGGCCGGCGGGACGCCGCCGGCCCCTCAGGCGTCGCTGGCCAGCAGCGGCAAACGCAGCTCTGCATTTACGCGCAGGCCCGGTCCGTGGGGCGCGAGGTGATCCATAACGTTATAGAGCGTCAAGGTCCCGCCGTGTCGTTCTACGATTTTTTGCGCCCGGGTGAGACCCAGGCCGTAGTCAAGGGCGCCGTAGCGCTCATCCACAGTGCGCTCCATGCGAAAGAACGGCTCGAAGATCAGACTTTCGTATTCCGCCGGCACGCCTGGCGTGCGCGCGTTCTGGGCGCGCGGCTGATTCATGATCGAAATCACCAACGCGTCGCGTTCCTTCTTTAAGAGAGCAAGCACGGAGCTTTGCGCGGCGCTGAAGCGAAACGCGTTTAAAAGCAGCTCGTCGATTACCGAACGCAGCGCCGCCGGCGCGATGCTCGCGACGATTCGCTCCCCGCCGCCGGGCGCGGCCCCCGCTTCGATCTGGTGACCGCCCAGTTCCGCGGCCGGCCCCGCAGCCGCGACAGCCGCGAGCAAGAGATTGTGGACGTCCAGAACGGAGGCCGCCTCCAGCGGAAAATCGCGTTTCAGGATATCATCAATCTCGGAAAAGGTCTCAAGCGCGCGCCGGGCGACGGCGGCGTTTGCAAAGGCCAGATCAAGCAGTTCGCCGTCCACCAGGCGTCCGCCCGGGACCGACTCGGACTGTTCTTCAATGAGGGAGAGCAGCGTTAACAGCACGCCAAGACCATAGCCCTGGCTGAAATTCGTACGCAGATTATGAAAGAGATTCTGATCCAGTCGGTCGAAACGGCGATGAGTCATGCGCTCTTTCCAATCGGACCATTCCAACTGCCGTTGCAGGCGAATTTGCCGTTCGAGTTCGACGGCGCGTTCCATCCTGCGCAGGCGCGCAACTTCGGCGGCGCGCTCGACTTTGCCCAACAGGTCTTCGAAACCGAGCGGCTTAATCAAGTAGTCGTGCACGCCCAGGCGCATCGTTTCAATCACGTGCAGAATATCGTCGTCAGCGCTGGCGACGATAATGATCGGCGGCGCGGCCAAACGATTCAGTTCCTGAATCAGTGCGCGGCCGTCCATCTCCGGCATGGCCAGATCGGTAATGACGATGGGAAAGGGGCGTCGCGCATACAGCTCCAGGGCCTCGCGGCCGTTCCTGGCCCAGTCGACAGTCACGCCCTGCCGCGCCAGGTACCGCTGGAGCAATTGCGCCGAATCGGGCTGGTCCTCGGCGAGCAGGACTGCGCAATCCGGCGCGCCGCTTCGCGCGAGCGGCGTCTGGGGGGAATGGTGCATGCAGGGTATCCCGGGCGTCCTGCGCGACCCGGTCGGGATCGCTCAGCGCGGCCTGCATCGTCTGACGGCGAAAAAGCTCGGCTGGTGCAGGCGCTGGCCAGGTTCTAACATGATTTCATAAAAAACTTATACGATCCTATCGCAGTGCACCCCGCCCCGGCGCCCGTCGGCCGTCCGCGCGCGGCCCGGGAGAGCCGGGCTTTCCCGCTTGCCAGCCAGGAAAGGGCTTGCCCTGTAGCGGTGCACAAAAAACATGGCGCAATGCACCACGGCGCGTTAGCGCCGGGTAGGAGAAACAAAATGGCGCTCGCAACGAATCTCGAAACCGGACTCCGCGATGCGGTAAACGCAGGCATCGGCGTTTACAAGCTCGCCCAGGAAAAACTGGCGGAAGTCCAGACCCAATTGAACCAGGGCTACTCGAGCCTGGTAAGCCGCGGCGCGGCCGACCAGAGCGCGGACGTGGCTAAACTGCGCAGTCTGCTGGATCAGGGTCTGACCGCGGTAAAAGACGGCCAGGGCAAACTGGAAGGCCTGCTGAAGAAGTAAGACCGTTACGCCCGGGGCGTCGGCGCCAGCGCCTCGTGCGCGCCGCCGACGCTCCTGTTTCGCAAACCGCCCGGGGCGGTTTTTTTTTACCCTGCCGCGACGCGAGTCGGAACGCCTTACGTCCGGGCGAGCGCGCCCGCGACGGGAATCTCGCCCGCGGCGACGGCGCGCAGCGTCAGACGCTCGCGGGGATCGGCGGAAACTCGCTCGAGGGTCGCAGGTTGCGAACCGGTAATGGCGACAAAGGCGGCTTGCAGGTCGTCGCGAATTGCGGCAAAGGCCGCGTCGGTGTTGGGGACGCCCAGGCGGTCGTTCACCATAATCATCATGTCGCCGGCGTTAAAGCGCACCTTGCCTTTCCAGAGTTCGTCCGTTTCCAGTTTTGCGGCCGCGCGCAAGGCCCCGCCGATTGCATGGCGCAGTTTATCCTGATTGGAACCGTCGCGCTTTACCCGCACGTCATACAGCGCGCCCATGCGCTGTTCCGGGCCCGGCTCCACGCGATAGTGCGCCTCGTGACCGACCAACAACACGCCGGGTCCCGCAGGCACGTGGCTGTAATCGGCAATGTCGATCAGAAGTTCCGGCAGCTGACCGTCCTGAATCCAACGATGATAAATCAGGATCACGTCTTCAAGGCGGATCGCCTCCGGCGTCGAGGCGTAGATCTTTACGTTAATGTGTTGCAGGTCCATCGGTTCAGCACCTTTCCTCAAGTGATCGGTTCGCGGCCGCTTTCAGCGCGCCGCCTCAGGCGCCGACCGTTGCGCTCGCCCCGCCCGCCGCGCTGAGCGTAACCAGCCTGTCGCCGAGCCGCACATTGCAGGCGTGCGACGCTTCGACAACCAGACTCGCTTCTTCCACGCGCTGATGGGCCGTGGTTTCCGTAAAGGTCTCCGACGCTTTCTCGTGCGCGGCGAAAATGTAGTGCGCAAACTTGCCGCCGGCATAGGGATCAAAAAACAACTGGGTATCGTAGAAGCGCCGGCGAAACTCGCTCAGGATCACTTCCGGATTTTCCGGCACGTCCAGGTAGCTCAGTTTCACCAAACTTTTCGCCGCGTGCAGCATGGCCCAGTAGGCCGCTTCGCCGGCTTTCTGAACTTCGCCGCGTTCGAGCAATAGCTGGGCTTCAAACACTTCGCGTTCGCACGCCGCCAGATCCATGTCGATGCGGGTGACGACCTCGCCCGCACACTCGCCCACGCCCATGTCGCCGGTAGTATATTCGCGCGGGTCGCGCCAGTCGCTGTAGAGACTGCGGTCGACCGCGTAGTCCGGCACAGCGGTGAGATCCTCAAGCATTTGCTTGATCTGCACCTTGCCGATGCGTTTGATAAAAAGCTGAAAATTTTCGCCGTTTTGCCGTTCCGTGCGATAACGATCCGCCATGCGGCGCACCACTTCCGGAATGCGTTTGGAAGGGATCGCCATAATCGGCAGGCCATAGGAGCCGCCGTTATTTTCCCAGGTTCCGCCCAGAACCACCTGGAAGTGCGGCACCGTATGCGAGCCGATCTTACGGCTCACGCCGTAAAATCCCAGATCCGAAACGTGGTGTTGTCCGCAGGAATTAAAGCAGCCGGAGACCTTGATCTTCAACTTTTCAATCGTGTCGTCAATTTCCAGTTCACCCGTCTGGAAACGACGGCGCAGCTCCCCCGCGAGTCCCCGCGAAGCGGAAATGCCCAGCTTACAGGTGTCCGTACCCGGGCAACTTACAAGGTCGGTGACGCCCTCTGCGCCGGGTTCCGCGAGGTGCGCCGCTTTTAAGTCGGCGTAAACCGCCGGCAGATCCGCCGCCGGAATCCAGCGCAGCACCAGGTTTTGCTCGACGGTGGTGCGAATCGTGCCCTGCGTATACCTGCGCGCGATGTCCGCCAGGTCGCGCATTTGACGCGCGGTAATATCGCCCAGAGGCAACTTAACGGTAACGGTAGCGTAGCCGCCCTGACGCTGCTCGTAGGCGTTTGTGCGCCGCCACTCCGCAAAGCCTTCCGCTTGCGCGGCGCCGTTCAGAGCGGCCGCCGGTTTCAGCGGGGATTCGGAGTAATACCCGTCGATATCTTTAAGGAATTCCGTCCAGCGCGGATCGTGCGGCAAGGTCTGGCGTTCTTCGTCGACCAGTTTGCGAAACTCTTCGTCGCCGAGTTTCGCCACCAGGAATTTGATGCGCGCCCGAGCGCGGTTTTTCTTTTCGCCCAGTTTGGCAAACACGCGACTTACGGCCTGGGCCATCGGCAGCAGCTCTTCTTGCGGCAGGAATTCGTAGATCAGGCGCGCGTTGTGCGGGACCGATCCCAGACCGCCGCCCACATAAAACTTAAAGCCGCGTTTTTCGACGCCGTTTTCGACGCGTTTGACGGCGATCAGTCCCAGGTCGTGGAGATTTGTCAGGCCGCAGCCGTTATGCGCGCAGCCGGAGAAAGCGATCTTGAACTTGCGGCCAAAATCCTGCACATCGTGGTGGCCCAGCAAAAAGAAAGTCAGGGCCCTGGCGTACGGACTGATATCAAAACTTTCGTCGCGGCACACGCCGGCGATGGGGCAGCCGGTGATATTGCGTACAGAGTTGCCGCAGGCCTCGCGCGAAGTGACCTGTACAGCCGCCAGACGCCGCATGAGCGCGGGCGTGTCATCGATGTGCACAAAGTGCAGCTGGAAATCCTGGCGCGTGGTGACATGCCCGATGCCGTCGGCGTACTCTTCCGCGAGATCGGCCATGACTTCGAGTTGTTCGGGCGTCATGCCGCCATACGGAATCTTGATGCGCTGCATGCCCGGCGCGTCCCAGAGCGTATCCACGCCTTTGGTCGGCAAATCGGCAAAGGCGAGCTGACGCGATTGTAGGCCGTCGTGGCGCCGGCCATTGTCGTAGCGCTGGCCGTAGGCGCCGCGGCGCAGTCGCGTTTCCGCGAAGAGCTTTTCGTCGAAGGCGCCCTGTTTGCGCAGCTGGATCTCGGTTTCGAAAATGTCGATCTCGCGACCCCAGTCCTCGCTAATCTGGCTGCCGAGATGATCTTTCCAACGCGCATTCGAGGCTTTCATGCTTGCTCCGCTCGCCCCCCGTCGCGGTCCGGCGCGCGAGGGAAATTCGTGAATTCTGCACCGACTCAGGGCCCGACCCTGAGCCGGACTCTGAAAGGCCAGAAAAACCCCTCGCCGCATCGGGTCGACAAAATTTTATAATTCCGATCGATATAGTATGATACCTGAAGTCGCGATCGTCGGAGGCCTCAGGCGGGGGCGTCGGATGCGTCCGTCGCGGGCCTGGCGCCGGCCTGCGCACCCTCCGCGGGGGTTTCGGCGAGCGCGCGCTCTACGAGGGCCCGGACGGCCGGCGGCAAATCGAGGGCGAGCGCGGCCGCCTGTCCCGTGGATGACATTTTTGCCCAGGTCTTCTGTAAAATGCCCAGGGTTTTTTCGAGCGGATGCGCGGCGGCAAAACGTTCGGCGTAGAAGCGCAGAAATACCATGCACACTACGTCTTCCAGGGTCGCCGTGTCCGGGTCTTCACGCAGCCGCTTTTTTTGTATGAGATGTTCCACGCGCGCGATGGTTTCCGCGTCATAGCCTGCAGTGCGCAGGATTTCCGCGGCGGCGCCGGCATGGAACTTGTAGAGCGTCGTGCGCCAGCGGTGATAACCGGCGCGGTCCATGGGATAACTGGAGCGCGGAATTTCCCAGCGCCGGATATGTTGGGCGCGCACCGCCAACTGCAGGGCCTCCGGCGCATCGGGCCGATAGCGATTCAGCTCGGCGGACATGCGCACTCCATAAATCCATTCGCGCGGTTGTAGAGCGCCGTCCACCGCTTCGGTTTCGGGATCGGCGCGGTTCGCTGCGTCGATCAGTGCAAAGGCGTGTTGCAATCGGCTCGCTGGGTTCATGGCGTTGGCGCGGTCGAGTTTGCATGCACGGCTCCGCAGCGCGAGAGATTTTAGGAGCGAATGCCGCGCAAAGCGCGCTTGCCCGCTGTCCCGGCTCAACCGACGCTGCATTGTGGGTCAGGGCCGTATTACCCGACGCGAGTTTCTCGCCGCTGGCGCGGGCCTGGGCGCGCTGTGGCTCGGCCAGTGTCGTACCCCTGCGCAATCGATGCCGGATTGCGACCTGGCCTTTGCCGGCGGCCTTGTGCTGGATGGCGCCGGCGAGGCGTTCGAAGCGGATGTGGGCGTGCGCGGCGATCGTATCATATTTGTGGGTCGCGCGCTGCACCTTCGCGCTGCGCGTACGATCGATTGTCGCGGTCTGGCGGTGGCGCCGGGCTTTATTGACATTCACGGCCACAGCGACGCCCCCCTGTTACAAAACGGACTCGCGCTGGCGAAATTACGCCAGGGCGTAACGACGGAGGTTCTGGGCCAGGACGGCCGGGGACTGGCGCCGCTCGGCGCCGGTGAGCGCGCAGCGACCGCGCGTGAACTGGGCGTGACCGCGGAGTGGAGCGATTTTGAGGGCCTCTTTGCGGCGTACGCACGCCGCGGCGTGGCGTTGAATTTCCTCTATATGATTGGCGCGGCGCGCCTGCGCCAGTACGTCCTGGGCGCGGAGGCGCGGCCCGCCAGCGCAGGCGAAATCGAGCGGATGCGCGCAACGCTGCGCACAGCGCAAGTCCATGGCGCACGTTATCTTTCCAGCGGTCTCGAGTACATTCCCGGCGCCTACGCAACGACTGAGGAACTCATAGCGCTGGCGCGCGAGGCCCGACTGTACGCCACCCACATGCGTAATGAAGACGATCACGTCGAAGCGGCGCTCGAAGAAGCTCTGCGCATCGGCGAGCGCGCCGAATGTCATTTGCACATCAGTCATCTCAAGGCCCAGGGCCGACGCAACTGGGGCAAACAGGCCGCGCTGCTCGCGCGTCTGGAAGAGTATGTGCGCGCCGGGCGCGCGGCGAGCTTCGACGTTTATCCCTACGCCGCGTACAGCGTCCGCCTGAGTTCGCTGTTGCCGGTATGGGCGCGCCACGATGTGCAGTCTTCGTTGCCGGCGCGGCTGGCCAGTCCGGACGACCGCGCACGCCTGGCGCGCGAATTTCAACGCAAGCTCGATTCCATCGGAGGCGCGGAGGACGTCATGATCGCCGAGGCGCCGGCCCCCGAGCTGCGCGCCTGGGAGGGCCGGCGGCTTGACGAACTTTCCCGCGCCCTGGGCCGCACCTCTTTTGAACTCGTCTGCGAGGCGCTCGTGCGCCTGGGAGAACGGGCTGTGATGGTCGGCTTCGCCATGAGCGAACGCAATGTGATTGAGCTTTTGCGCCATCCACTGGGCGTCGTCTCCTCGGATGGCGCGGCCTTTCCGGTAAGCGGCGACGAGGGCCGCCCGCACCCCCGAAATTTTGGCGCCTTCCCGCATTTTTTGGGTCGGTATGTGCGCGAACTGGGCGCCATGAACCTGGAGCGCGCCGTGCACAAGCTCTCCGGCGCGCCGGCTCAGATTCTGGGAATTGCCGATCGCGGCCGCATCGCGCCAGGATGTTTTGCCGATCTGGTCGTCTTTGATCCGGATCACATTGCTCATCCCGGCGACTATCTGGCGCCGCGTCTCGCGCCGATCGGGCTGCCGCACGTCGCAGTGAACGGGCGTCTGGCGCTTTTCGAAGGCGAAGCCGGCGCCGAGCGACCCGGGCGTCGGCTCAGTCCCTGAGCCGCAAACCTGCGTTGTTGCGTCCAGCCGGCGACGGGTGACGCGAAAAAACGTGGACGCGCCGTCGGGCCGCGCCAGAGTCCCTTTCCGTCCGCCGCTGCATCGCTCCTGAGCGACGAACGCCGTTAAATATGAAACACTCTGCACTCGCCAGCGCCGGTTATCTGCGCGCCAGGGAACTGGTCGATACGAATCTGAAAACGCGCGCGCCTCTGGAAAAATACGTGCAACCGCGCGCCATCGAGTGGGGCCGCCGCATTCACCGCCTGTCGTATTTGCCGTCTTTTATGGAAAACGTCTACATTCGCGGCCTGGAAAATCTGCCGCGCGTCGACGAGCCTTCGCCGATTCTCGCCTTTTCGCATAAGAAGTTTCACGACGTGTTCGCCCTCGTTGCGTTCATGCTCGCGCGGCCGCCGGAACGCTTTCACGATCTATCGCTGGTCGCAATGGCCGGTTTGTTTAACGGCATGTACAGTTTTCGCGACGCGATCCCGGACGGTCTCAAGAAGGGTCCGCTGATCAGGCCCCTGGCCTTTGTGGGACGCAACGCAGGTAAGATACTGCGCGGCGTATTTCAGTCGTTTAACGGCTATCCGGTCTATCGCGACGGCTCGGACGTGCCCACCGAAGAAGAATACAATGATCCCGCGTTCAGCGGGCGACTTGTGACCGGCATGGACTACGAGCAGTTCCGCAAACACGCGGTGCGCGAGACCCTGAACTCGGTGATCAGCGTACAAAAGGACATCACCGAAAAAAACCGCACCTTTGTAATTCTACCGGAAGGACGCTACATGCACGACGGCGCGGTCGCGCCTCTGCGGGATTTTATGGGCGTAACGGCGTTTCGCAAGCAGCGTGCGAGCGTATTTGCGTCGCTCACTTACGATGAACTCTGTCCGGACGGCCTGGGGCGCATCAACGGCTGGATTATGACCTCCGCGTCTCTCGCCCCGCCGAAAGACAAAGACGCCATCCCGGAGTTCCTGACCGAAGCCCGCGCGCGTTTGCAGAACAACTCGGTCTTGCTTGCGACGCATGCAATCGCGATCGCGGTCAGCGAAGCCCGGACGCGCGAGTCGGCGGCGCTGGAGGAACTGGAGGAGCGCTATCAGGAAGTGGTCGCGGCAATGTTGCGCTGTCCCTACCCGCACGATCCCCAGCTTGCCGACGACGCGTATCGCAAGGATCGGTTCGCGCGTTTTCTGCGCGCCTACCGCAGACGTTGGCTGACGCGCGCGGGCAAGGGCCGCTACAGCTTTAATCACGCGGAGCTTGCAAAGTTCGCCGCCTCGGAACGCACGGTGAACGATCTGGAATGGAATCGCAATAACGCAGTGCATCTCCTGGAGTGGCTGCGCGCCGGCGGCTGATCGCGCGCTTTGGCCTTGACCGGCGCGACCCGGCGATCGCTCGTGTGCGTCATGAACAGAGCGTGTATTGTCGCCGGCGCCCGCACCGCATTTGGAAGCTTCGGCGGCGCGCTTAAGGATCAACATCCGATCGAGCTCGGGCGCATTGTCGCCCGCGCCGCCCTTGAACGCAGCGCCGTCGACGCCGCCGACGTAGAGGAAGTGTTTTTTGGCAATGTGCTTCCGGCGGACAGTCGCTCGATTTATCTCGCGCGCCATATCGCCCTTGCGGCTGAAATTCCCGTCGGCGCGCCCGCGCTCACTGTAAATCGACTCTGCGGCTCGGGGTTGGAAGCGGTGGTTCAGGCGGCCCAGGGCATTGCGCTGGGACGGTTTACTGTCGCACTGGCCGGGGGGGTGGAAACGATGAGTCTCACGCCCTATGCAGCCTACGGCGCGCGTTGGGGCGGCCGTCTGGGCGATCTGAAACTGGAAGACCTTTTGCTGGCGGGCCTCAGCGATCGTTATGTGGACATGGCGATGGGCCGTACAGCGGAAAACCTGGCAAAAAAGTACGACATTTCACGCGAACGCCAGGACGCCTGGGCGGCGCGATCCCAGACGCGCGCCGCGGCTGCCCGCGACAGCGGCCGATTTGCAAAAGAAATTGTTTCGGTCAGTCTGCGCGTGAAAAAACAAACGCTGGATTTTGCGCACGATGAATTTATTCGCGCGGAATCGGATGCGGCGGCGCTCGCGAAATTACCGGCGGCGTTTCTGGAAGGCGGTACGGTAACGGCCGGCAACGCGTCCGGAATTAATGACGGCGCGAGCGCGGTCGTTGTCGCAGCGGAGTCGGCCGTCGGCGCACAGGGTCAAAAACCGCTCGCGCGGATTCTGGGCTGGGCTGCAGCGGGCTGCGCCCCGGAGGAAATGGGCATAGGTCCAGTGCACGCCATTCCGCGCGCACTGGGTTACGCGGGGCTCAAGCTGTCGGACATTGATCTATTTGAAATTAACGAAGCCTTCGCCGCGCAGACGCTGGCTGTGATCCAGGCCTTGAATCTGGATTCCGAGCGCACAAACGTACATGGCGGGGCGATCGCGCTCGGCCATCCCCTGGGCGCGTCGGGCAATCGGGTATTGCTCACCTTGTGCCACGAATTGGTTGAGCGCGGACTCCGTTACGGCGTTGCGTCGCTTTGTATCGGCGGCGGCCAGGGCATTGCCATGGTTGTGGAAAACGCCCGGCTCTGACTTCAGCGCGTTTCCTGGCATAGTTTATTTTACACCTGGAAAGCCGTTGCGCCGATCCAGGCGGAGGCCGCCCGGCTCTTCTACGGACGATTGTTTGAATTGGATCCCGCCCTGCGCGATCTGTTCCGCGGCGATATGGAGGAACAGGGTCGCAAGTTGATGCAAATGTTAACCGCCCGCGATCGCCGCGCTGAGGTCAGTGCGCAGGCCAGGCGCGTACAACATCACTTCGCAGGTGCAACTGTTCCAGCTGCTGGACGGAGCTATGCACCGGCCGGTGCGAAAGCGCGGCGCCGGAATTTGGAAATTAAGATCGCCGCTTTGACCGCTTGCGCTCGCCATGCGAAAGGCCAACGCGCCCAGGGCGTTGAGTTGCGCCGCCTGAACGCAGCTTGAGCGGTTGCGCAGCGCCGCGCCGCCCGGGAGCGGTTTGCCTGGCGACTGCAGCATGGCCGCGGTGTTGTCGTCCATAAAGCCGTCGCCAGCCGGAAAGGCGGCGTTTACGATGCGCGCTTCCTCTTCCGCGACCGGAATGCCATAAAGACATTCGCACTCAGCGTCCTGAAAGTTACAAAAGAACAAACGCAGATTCGGCGTGCGTCCGGCGCCGCGCAGTTCTGCAGAAAAGTTCTCGGCCGATCCGCGAATTTTTACCTGCCCGCTGCCAGGCGGCATAGCCTGGGCCTGGGCGGTGCTTTCGGCCGCGGCGCGACAGGTGGTCTGCATCATCTGCGGGCTGCCGTTCTGGATGGCGAGCGCGGAGGCCTTGCCGTAGGCGCGCACGCCAATAAAACCCGCCGGCGCCTCGACCGCTTCGAGCACAACCGGACCGCTGCAGGCCGCGCATGCGACGCCTGCGGCAAACGCGAGGCAGAGCCCCGCGCCCATGGAGCGAGCGATGGTTTTGATTCGATCCATAGGTAAACTCCTCGGCCGTTCTACAAGGCGCTTGAGCCGGCGCGCATCCGGGCGGCGGCCAGCACATCCTCCAACCACGCTTCTTTTACGTCGAGCTCTTGCAGCCGTGCCGCGAGTCGGGCGATGTAATCCAAAGCGGCGCCACTTTCGCCGCGCCCGGTCGCCGCCAGTTCGACGAGTTGCTCCAGGCTCAGGTTCGCCGCGTAGGTGGGATGTCCGGGATTCGGGCGATAGACCAGGGCGACGCGCGACTCATTGGAATCCAGCAGGCGCACCGGCGCAAAGACGCGTTCGTAACCGGCGCCCTCGCGTTCATCGAGATAGCGCAAGGTCGCCGCTTCTTCGCTTGCCGCCACCGAATAACACAGGCCGATACAGTGCGCGGCCGGATCGGCGACGATGCCGGCTACAATCCCGGGCGCCTCCGGCGTTCCGCGATGCCGCACGGATAATCGACGGAGGGCCCGTCGGTAGCCGCCAAGTTCCGCGCGCCGGACGGCAGTATGCGTAAACCCGGGGTTCCAGAGCAGGGAGCCGTAGGCGAAAACCTCAAGCATTCGTTTCTCGACGAGCGCGACCGGCGTGACTATCTTAGTCGGGCGGGCCGCCGCAGACGCTCTTTTCCGGACCGCCTGCCGTCTCGTCCAGAACTAATGTCGGCCATAGAACTCGTAGAGCGCGCCTCCCTGGCCGACGTCGCCGCCGAGGATTGGAACGCGCTGGCGCCGGCGGATTTTCCGTTCACGGACTACGAGTTCCTGCGCGCTCTGGAACTGGCGGGCTGCGTTGGCGAGGCGACCGCGTGGCGACCGCGGCATCTGCTCGCCTATCGCGCCGGCGCGCTGGCGGGCGCAACGCCCTACTATCACAAACTCGATTCATATGGCGAGTACGTCTTTGATCACGAGTGGGCGGCGGCCTACCAACGTGCGGGACTGTCGTATTATCCCAAAGGCCTGTCCGCGGCGCCCTTCACGCCCGCCAACGGGGATCGGCTGCTGACGCGCGCCGACGATCCGGATGCGGCGGCGCTGCAGAACGCATTGGCGGCGGCGTTGCAGACGCGCGCGGCGGCGGAAGGATTGTCGTCAGTGCACTGCCTGTTTCATAGCGTTGCGGATCGCGACGCCTTTGCAAACGCCGGATACCTTGAAAGAGTCAGCATCCAGTACCACTGGGAGAATCGCGGCTATGCAACCTTTGAGGATTTTCTCGCCGACCTGCGTTCCCAGAAACGCAAGCAGATCAAAAAAGAGCGTCGGGCGGCCGCCGAACACGGCCTGCGCATCGAACTCTTGACCGGCGATGCAATTCAGCCGGAGCACATGGAGGCGATGTTCGCCTTTTATATGGATACCGGATCGCGCAAATGGGGGCGGCCCTATCTCAACCGGGAGTGGTTTCGCGTGATCCACGCCCTGTTTCGCGAGCGGATCGTGCTCTTATTGGCGTTTGACGGGGATCGGCCCGTCGCAGGCACGTTGAATTTTAGAAAAGGCCGCCGGCTCTTCGGCCGCTATTGGGGCGCGGCGGCGGACTACAGCTGCCTGCATTTTGAGTTGTGCTACTATCGGCTCATCGAATACGCCATCCAGGAAGGCATTGAGCTGTTTGAGGCCGGCGCCCAGGGCGAGCATAAATTTTTACGAGGTTTTGCCGCCCGGCCGTGTTACAGTTCCCACTGGATCGTCGATCCAGCGGGACGAGCGGCCATAGCGCGTTTTCTCGATAGCGAACGCGCCTATATGAGTCAGGCCGTACTGGACTACAACGAGCAGTCGCCCCTGAAACCGCTGCGCTCCGGCGGCGTCGAAATTACACTGCAAACCGCAAGCGAAGACCATGGCGGATAAAAAACCTGTAGAGCGCCCGGCGGAGGGCGACGTCGAACTTTTGACCGAGGAGCGCGTGCGAGCCAGTCGGCCGCCGCGCTATCTGGTTGTCATGCTCAACGACGACTATACTCCTATGGAATTCGTCGTCTGGGTGTTGCAGAAGGTCTTTCATAAGACCGGTTCCGAATCGACCCGGCTTATGCTGGAAGTGCATACAAAGGGTCGCAGCGTGATCGGGGCATTTACCCACGATGTGGCGCGCACCAAAATTCACCAGGTGCATTCCCTGGCGGAGCAGAATCAACACCCCCTGACCTGCGTCCTCGAGGTCGAGTCGGGCGATGATGATGAATAACGAACTATGCTGAGCGAAGAATTACAAAAGACCCTGCAACGCGCCTATGACGAGGCGGTGCGCCGGCGTCACGAATTTGTGACGCTGGAACACCTGCTGTACGCGCTGACCTTTGATCGTACGGCCGCCGATGCGCTCTTGAACTGCGGCGCGGACGTGAAAAAACTCGGCGACGACCTGGAAAAGTTTCTGGAGTCCGAGTTGGAGAAGATTCCCGAAGGCGCCGAGCCTGATCCGCAGTACACGTTGGGTTTTCAGTTTGTAATCCAGGTCGCCATCGCACATGTGCGTTCGTCCGGAAAAGAAGAAGTCACCAGCGCCAACGCGCTGGCCGCAATTTTTCGCGAACGCGAGAGCCACGCGACGTACTTTCTGGAAAAACAGAATGTAACCCGGCTCGACGTTGTGCGCTACATTTCGCACGGCGTGGGCCGCGGCCAGGACGCGCAGTCGACGGCGGCTGGCGATACTGACGATGAAACGCGGGACGGCGGGGACGCTGAAGGCGGGCGGCCGGTAAAGGACCCGCTTGAGAAGTTTTGCGTGGATTTGAACGAACGCGCTCAAAAAAACCAGATTGATCCGTTAATCGGCCGCAGCAAGGAACTTGAACGTACGATTCATATCCTTGCGCGCCGCAGAAAAAATAATCCGATCTTTGTCGGCGACGCCGGCGTTGGCAAAACGGCGATTGTAGAAGGCCTCGCGCGGCGGATTGTCGAGGGCAAAACTCCGGAGGCGCTGAAGGATCGCGTGGTTTATTCGCTGGATATGGGCGGCCTGCTCGCCGGCACGCGTTTTCGCGGCGAATTTGAGGAGCGCTTGAAGGCTGTGGTCGAAGCCCTGAAAAAGAAGCCGGGCGCGATACTGTTTATCGACGAAATCCACACGATTATTGGCGCCGGGGCCGCCTCCGGCGGCGCGCTGGATGCCAGCAACATGGTCAAGCCGGCGCTCGCGTCCGGCGAGCTTTCCGTCATTGGCGCCACCACCTATAAGGAGTATCGCAGCATTTTTGAAAAAGATCACGCCCTCGCCCGTCGTTTTCAGAAAGTCGAAGTCGGCGAGCCCACCGAGGCCGAGGCGGTTGAAATCCTCGCCGGCCTCAAGTCGCGCTACGAGGAGTACCATCGCGTCCAGTATGCGTCGGCCGCGCTCAAAGCCGCCGTGGAGCTTTCGGCGCGCCACATTACGGATCGGTTCTTGCCGGACAAGGCGATCGACGTGCTGGACGAATCCGGCGCGGAGGTAAAGCTGCGCGCCAATCTGGCCGCGGACGCCGAGCGATCGACATGGCCCACCGTGGGACTGAAGGACGTGGAAGCGATGGTGGCGCGCGTGGCGAAGGTGCCGCCGCGCACCGTACGCACCGACGATCGCAAGCGCCTGCAAAATCTCGAGGGCGACCTGCTCAAAGTCATCTATGGCCAGGAAAAGGCCGTCTCCCAGGTGGTGCGCTCCATCCAGCTTTCGCGCGCGGGCCTGGGCGAACCGGACAAGCCGGTCGGATCCTTTCTTTTCGCCGGACCCACGGGCGTCGGCAAAACGGAGCTGGCGCGCCAGCTCGCCGCCTCGCTCGGCGTGGAATTCCTGCGCTTTGACATGTCCGAATACATGGAAAAGCATACGGTTTCGCGCCTGATCGGTTCGCCGCCCGGATACGTCGGTTTTGACCAGGGCGGCCAGTTGACCGAGGCGATCATTCGTCATCCGCACTGCGTGTTGTTGCTCGACGAAATCGAAAAAGCGCACGAAGATTTGTATAACATTTTGCTCCAGGTGATGGACTACGCGACGCTTACGGACAACACCGGACGCAAGGCGGACTTTCGCCAGGTTATCTTAATCCTGACGACCAACACGGGCGCCCGCGAGAGTTCGTCGCGCGCCATCGGCTTTGGCATGGACCAGGCGCGCGAAAAGACCGAGCGCAGCGGCAAAGCCATAGACCGCGCCTTTGCGCCGGAATTTCGCAATCGACTGACGGCGGTTGTGCAATTTAATCCGCTGTCGCCGGAACAGGCCGGCCTCATAGTTGATAAGATGATTGCCGAACTCGGGGCGCGGCTCAAGCCCAAACGCGTGCAGATCGAGCTGGACGGTGCCGCCCGCGCTTACCTCGTGGAAAAGGGCTACGACTCGGCCATGGGCGCGCGGCCCATCCGCCGGCTGATCGAAACCGAAATTTCGCACGCGCTTTCTTCGGAGATCTTATTCGGGAAGCTCGCCCGCGGCGGCAAAGTGCGCATTTCGGCGCGCGACGGCGCACTGGCCTTTGAATACTGATGCGTTGTCCCTGGTGCGGCAGCGATCCGCTGTATGTAAGCTACCACGATTCCGAGTGGGGCGCGCCCCTGCACGACGAGCGGCTGCACTTCGAGTTCCTGACGCTCGAAGGCGCCCAGGCCGGTCTGAGCTGGATCACCATTCTGCGCAAACGTGACAATTACCGAAAGGCTTTCGCAAATTTTGATCCGCAAAAAGTCGCCCGCTTTACGCCCGCAAAAATCGAAAAACTCCTGGGCGACGCAGGCATCGTCCGCAATCGGCTGAAGGTTGAGTCGGCTGTAAAAAACGCGCGCCTCTACCTGGACCTGCAGGCCGAGTTCGGCGGCTTTGATAAATACATCTGGAGCTTTGTCGACGGCCGGCCCAAACAGAACGCCTGGAAAAGCCTGCGCGAGGTTCCAGCGACCACGCGCGAATCGGACGCGCTCAGCAAAGATCTCAAGCGCCGCGGCTTTAAGTTCGTCGGTTCGACTGTAATGTACGCCCATATGCAGGCGGCCGGCCTGGTGAACGACCACCTGGTCGATTGTTTCCGGCATGCGGAAGTGCAGCGCAAGCGGCGCCGTTAGTCCGGAGGAATCACTGCGTCCGGCTCCAACGCGGCCGAGCGTTTCAAGGCGCGGGGTCCTGCCAGTGATCCCGCAAACGACGCAGGGCCAGAAAGAGCTCGCGCGGCGAGTCATCGGGAAGCTGAGCCCCGGTGCGCACCTGCACCGCCTCGCGCAGGATCTTTGAATCAAGTTGCAGGAAAGCGTTAATACGTCGCTCCACGCCCAGGGTCGTTCCGGGATAATCGCCCGCTTTTGCGCGGCGCTCGTACTCAGTCAGAAGTTGGCGCGCAAACGCATCTTCCGGAGCAAGGCTCAGGTAAAAGCGGAGATTGGTTCCCATGTACTCGTGACCGGGATACACGCGCACCCCGTCATCCAGGGCGCCAAAGCTAGTCTGGATCGTTTCGTAAAGCGCGCCGGGTTCGCCGCCCTGCTTGCAGTTGCCCACGCCCGCGTTAAACAGCGTGTCGCCCGAAAAAATCGCCGTCGCCCATCCCGACTCTTCCAGCAGCAGACACACATGCGCAAAGGTGTGGCCAGGCGTGTAGACGACGCGTAATGCGCGACCGGGTTCAATTTTGAGCAGCATCCCGTCTGCAAGATCCTGGCTTTGATGAGGCGCGCGTCCGCGACAACCTGGATGAGCGAGCGTCTCGCACCCGTAGCGCGCATACACGCCGGCATTGCCCTGGGTGTGATCGCCATGTTCGTGCGTATTGACGACGTGCGTGACGCGGCGCCCCTCGGGAGCCAACAGTTCCTCGATCTGGCGCGCGTCGTAGGGGTCGATGTTGTAAACGCGCGCGCCGTCGTCGCTTTCGATCAGGTAGGTGAAGTTTCGTCGCGGACTGTCGGTATAAATCTGGCGCACGCGCATGCGGGAATTCTGCCGGCCCTCCGCCAGGGGTAAAGTCCGATTCGATCGGCCGCGCGGAGCAAGGGGGCTGGCAAAAAAGTTTCATTTTTTTCCAGGCGGGCCGATGGTCTAAGATATGGGCGCAATGGCATTCTCCACCCTCGATCGCTACGGCAAAGCGCGCCGCAATCGCGGGTTTTCCGAGTCGGAGTTAGAAACGGCGCTGGCCGGTCGCAGCGAACGCAATCGAAATCTGCTATGGCTTTGCGCCGAAATCGAGCGCCGATCCGACGACGTGAACGATCGCGAGATCGCCCGTCGCCTGCGTCAGTTCGCGGAGCGCGTAGACTACGACATTCCGGGCGACGTCTGCGAACAAATTCGCGCCCGCCGCCAGTTCGTGGATGTGAGCCGCATCCCCGAAGCGGTGATGCCCTTTTATCGCCACTATCTGTTCATGCTGCGGCGCGAACGTCGCCGCACGAATCCCGAAGACGCGCTTCAGGGCATAGAACTCGACTGAGCGCTGTCCGCCGGAACGCACTCTTGTAAAGCGGCCAGGCGATAGGTCTGCAGCGGCTCCGACTTGCCGCGCACCATCGCGCGCGGCATTTTTTCCGCCGCCGGTTCGCCGGCCGCCCGCCAGGCCGCTTCAGAAATCAGGAGGGCCGCATCCAATTTTTTGCAGAGTGATTCGATGCGCGCCCCGGTGTTAACCGCGTCGCCAATCACCGTGTATTCCAGCCGTTCGCCCGAACCGACGTTGCCGGCAAAAGCTTCGCCCGTATGCACCCCGATGCCGATGTAGACCGGCGGCAGGCCGCGCGCAGCCCGTTCCTGGTTAAACTGACGCAGCCGCCGCAGCATATCCCTGGCGCAGGCGATTGCGGCGCGCGCGTCGTCGCCGGCGTCTCCGGCCGACTTGGGCGCGCCAAAAATGGCCATGACTGCATCGCCGACGAACTTATCCAGGGCGCCGCCGTGATCAAAAACAGACGCCGTCATGCGCTCGCGATAATCGCCCAGAAATTGCGCCAGCTCGTCCGGCGTAAGGCCTTCCGACATGGAAGTGAAGCCGCGAATGTCCGAAAATAAAATGGTCAGCGTGCGTCGTCCGCCGCGGCTGAGTTCATCCGGCCGTTCCAGGATTTCCGCGGCGATTTCCGGCGAGAAGTAGCGCGACAACTGGCTCTTCTGCTGTTCGATCAAACCCACTCGTCGCACCATCAGGCGCGCACGATAAATCACATACAACAAAATCAAGCTGAGGCCTGCAATCAGCACGAGGCGCGACACGAGCAGATCCTCCGGCACCACCGCCGGACCCATGATGTAGTCGAACCAGTTGTTGGTTTGCGCGACCTGATCAATAACAAGCGTTTTCCATACGAGCGCGCCAAGTATGGCGAGCAGGACGCCGGTCGCGATCAAAACAGTCTTGAGTCGAAACTGAACGGCGGTCAGCGCGAACGGAATCAATATGTAGTAGAAGACCGTATTCTTGAGCGCAAAGCTCCAGTTGTTCCAGCTGTAGACGTGCGTATAGTACAGCGAAACCAGCACAATCAGCAGGTAGTCGATGAACAGCGCGCCCAGATTGGCGATCGAGAGCCAGCGCGCATCCCGCATGCGCGAAAGCAGCACGCTGTGCGCGAAGGTTACGCAAAAATAGGCGGCAGTGGCGCCAAGGTTTACAAACGCGTCACTGTGCAGTCGGCCGTCCGCCGGAGCGTCGAGGTTGATTACGGCGACAAAGCCCAGCAGCGCGCCGATTACATACCGAATACGATTGCCCACCCGGGCGCCGTTGCGCTCTTCTTCGTCGAGCAAGCGCGCGATCTCCGCAGGCGGCGTGGAAACGTAGAGTCGTTGCAGCGTGCGCAGCTTTTCAAACATAGTTCATGCCCTGTCGGTAGCCCGGCGCGCCTCAGTTTACAAACCCGATTGCCTGTGCAAGGTCTACGGGATTCAAGCCTGGCGAACCGCCGCCGGTCGCTTCCGCGCGATGAATCAGGTCCGCGATGGCGCCATTCAGGGGAGCGCGCAGGCCCCGGGCTCCGGCCAGCGCGACGATCTCGCCGTTGATATAATCGATTTCCGTTTTTCGTCCGCGCGAAAGATCTTCCCACATGGACGAACGCGCCTCCGGATCGATTCGTACCATGGACGCGGCCACGCGAAAAAAGAGCCAGTCGGGAAGTCCAAGGATCGTCGGAGCCAACGTGGGAATCATGCGCCCCGCGCGCGCAATCGGAATCTGAGCAGTTTTCAAAACGTCAATGGCTTCGCGAATTACAGCCGCCAGGATGCGGCGATACCGGCGATCGCCAAGTTCCGTACGCAAGGGAACTCCGGCCAGGGCGTTGATCGGATTATTCAAATTTAAGAGCAATTTCCCCCAGAGCACGGCCTTCAGATCGGCCGCGCTTTTTGCGTCAAGGTTGGCGCTCTTGAGAATGTCCAGTACGCGCGCGCTGGCGTCGTCGGCGCTCTGGGCTATCATGAGATAGCCGCTGGTGCCGCAATGAAAGCGTCCCTCGCCCTTGTGCAAAACGTTGTAGGGAACCATGCCGTCCAGTACGCGCGCCGCAGTTCCGGAAAAAGCTTCACGCAGCACGTCGCCATTGCGGACGCCGTTTTGAAGGCTTACAACTATGGCGTCCGGCGTGATCAGCGGGCGCAGCGTCTCGCCGGCAGCGCGCGTGTCGGCGCTTTTGACGCTTACAAACACAAGGTCGGCGCCCTGGAGAGCTTCCGGATTGCTCGAGTAGCC
>JAVHPJ010000089.1:0-13891 GCA_036170535.1 Leptospirales bacterium
CCGCATTTGACGCCGCATTGCGTTGAGGTCGGCGGAATCATCCGCGTGTAATTCGCAGCGCCGAGCGTGCGCCGGCGGCGACTATTCGGGGTCGCGCACATGATCGCTCAGGCCATGCGGCGTGTAGATGACGTACGGGCGTTCGTGTTCGTCTGCGCCGGGCGCGTAACTCGAAAAATCGCGGCCAAATATCGCCTGCAGTTCGCCGCGATCCAGAAAGACGCCGCCGCAGCCGGGACAGCGGTCAATTTCCACGGACTTCAGGCTCTCCGTGCGCATGATTGCGCCGCAGGCCGGGCATTTTAACCGGCGGTCCGCCGCCCGCCGATGTGCAGCGGCCGCCCCGCCGCCGCTCGCGGTTTCGTTGTCGGTCGCCGCAATGCGCGCGCTGGCGTCGGGCTCGCGCGTCGCGTGAATATCGCTCGACTCCGGCGGCGTGCGGAGCGGACGAATGGCTTTTACAAGATAGTCCCACATGGGCGTTTCGACCGAGGCGGGCCGCGCCCTGCGGCGCTCAGCCCCGGATCACGAGATAACGCTTCTTGCCGATTTTCAAGGCGTATTCGCCCGGGAACTTCAAATTGTAGTGCACGTCGTCTACGTTTTCGAGACCTTCGCCGATCTTGATTGATCCGGTTTCAATGAGTCGGCGCACTGCGGATGCGCTTTTTTCCACTCCGGCGTCGACCAGAAGCCTGGTCAGCGGCGCTTCCGCCTGACCCGCCGGGACCTGATAGGTCGGCGTGTCAGGCGGCAATATCATGCGTTCGCGATTGGCCTTGCCCTTTTCGTTTTCCCAGGCCGCGCGCGCCGCCTGACCGGACCCGGCCGGGTGAAACTGATCCACGACGATCTCGCCAAGTCGCTTCTTGGCGACGAAGGGATCTTCCGCGATCAAGCGTTCGATTTCGGCCTCGTCCAGTTCCGTCAGCAAGATATAATAGTTATGCATCAGACTGTCGGAAATCGACATGATCTTGGCGAACATGGCGAAGGGCGCTTCATTTACCGCGATGTAGTTTCCCGCCGACTTGGACATCTTCATCTGTCCGTCGAGGCCCACGAGCAAGGGCACGGTCACCACGCATTGCTGACGCTGTCCGTATTCCTTCTGGAGTTCGCGGCCCACCAGCAGATTGAATTTCTGATCCGAACCGCCGAGTTCCACGTCCGCCTTCAACACGACCGAATCGTAACCCTGGAGCAACGGGTACATGAACTCCACCAGGCTGATGCTTTCCTGCGCTTTGTAGCGTTTGGAGAAGTCGTCGCGTTCCAGCAGGCGGGCGACTGTGTAGCGCGCAGTAAGCGAAAGTATGTCTTCAATCTTCAGCGGATTGCACCATTCGCTGTTAAAGACGATGCGCGTGCGCTCACGATCCAGGATCTTGAACACCTGCGCGGCGTAAGTCTCTGCGTTGCGCTCCACATCTGCGCGGTCCAGGCGCTTGCGCGTCGTGTTGCGGCCGGTCGGATCGCCGATCATGCCGGTGAAGTCGCCGATCAAAAACAGCACTTCGTGACCCAGATCCTGAAAATGACGCATCTTGCGCAAGAGTATCGTGTGCCCCAGATGCAGGTCCGGCGCGGTTGGATCAAAGCCGGCTTTAATCCGCAGGGGCTTGCCCGTTTTTTGACTGTCTTCCAGGCGATCCAGCAGCTCCGCTTCCGGAAGGATTTCCAGGGCGCCGCGCTGAATTTTGCGAAAGGCCGCCAGGGTTGCGGCGGAGCGCTCTTTTGCCGCGCCGGGCGCGCCGCTTGCGCCGGATTCCGGGGAGTGTTTTACGAATGATTCGTTCGCCATGATGCTTGCCGTCGATTCTGCAAGGTGTGCGCGCGCCGTGCGCTCCGCAATGGCTTTTTGCCGGTCCGTCGCGCCGCGGATGCGCGGCCTTTCCGGGCCGGACTCAGGGATCGTCGGCGAGCCAGCCCTTGAATAGGCCGTGTTCGACGCCAAAAAGCGAAAGTATGCGTCCCGCAATGAACTGGCCCAGCTCGTCGAGGGTCTGCGGACGCTGATAGAGGCCGGGACTGGCCGGCAGGACAATCGCGCCCGCTTCCGTAACGGCCGTCATGTTGCGCAGATGAATCAGACTCAATGGCGTTTCGCGCGGCACCAGCACCAGGCGCCGGCGCTCTTTGAGCGCCACGTCGGCTGCGCGCTCGATCAAATTCGACGTATACCCGTGCGCAATGCCCGCGAGGGTTTTCATGGAGCAGGGCGTGATCGCCATGCCGTCCGAAGGCGTGCTGCCGCTGGCCGGCTTGGCGCCAATGTCGCGGATATCTTCAAAGATGAATCGCTGGCCGATTTGATCGCCCGGCAGGCCTTTCAGCGCGCTTAACAAATAGTGTTCGGCCGTGCGCACCTCGGAGTCCTGCTCTTCACGATACACGCGCAAGGCCGCGTCGCTTACAATCAGACGCGTGGTTCCGCGCGTGAGCGCCGCAAGGGAGCGCAGAAACCAGCGGCTGTAGAGGGCGCCGCTCGCGCCGGTCACGCCGACCGTAAGATTTAGTTCCTTACGCGTTTCAAGCATTAATAGACCAGCCAGTCCAGCAGGGCGCCGGCGAAGAGAATCGAAGAGATCGCCGCATTAATATTAAAAAATGCGATCGGGATGCGATCCAGTTTCCCCGGACGAACCAGCCAGTGTTCCAGAAAAAACATAAGCGCCACCACGAGAATCGCCGCGCCGAAAATCCAGCCGTAGCCGGAAACGCGCCCCGCGGCGATAAAGGCGGCCAGCGCAACGACATGCGACGTGCGCGCAATCCACAGCGCGGTCGGGATGCCAAAGCGCGCCGGAGCGGAATGCAGACCGTAGCTGCGATCAAACTCGGCGTCCTGGCAGGCGTACAGGATGTCAAAGCCGGCGATGTAAAACATGAGGCCGGCGCTCCATAAGAGCGGCAGGAGTTCGATTCGTTCCAGGAGAGCGATCCACGCGGCGGAGGGCGCAAGGCCGATGGCGAAACCGAGAAAAAAGTGACACAAAAACGTAAAGCGTTTGGTGTACGAGTAGCCCAGCACGGCAATCGCCGCGAGGGGCGAAAGCGCCGCGCAGACCCAGTTGATCGACCACGCCGCGAGAAAAAATACGGCGAGCGCAACGCCGGTGAAAAGCCAGGCGCGGCCTACGGAAATTTTTCCGCCCGGCAGTTCGCGCCCGGCGGTGCGCGGATTGGCTGCGTCAATATCGCGGTCGACGATCCGATTAAAGCCCATGGCCGCGCTGCGCAGGGCGGCCATGGCGATCAACGTCTTGATCAGCATGGGGAAGAAGCCTTCGGCCGGCCCGCCGTCGCGCCACAGGCCCGAGAGGGTCATCGCCTTGAGAAACGCGACGCCGGCGAGGGGCAGGGCGAAGACCGTATGCGAAAACTTGATCATTCGCAGATAGTCTGCGATGGCGCGAAAGAAACCCATGCTCGGGATTTTCTTTAACGACCGCGTCGCGTGTCGATCTCATTTACGCGGCGTTCAAACTCGGCGAGGCCGGCGCGATCGTCTGATGATAGCTTATAATGAAGGTTTTCACGCAAGTAGCCCTCAGCGTCGGCAAAGGGCGCGCTGCGGGCGATTTCGCGAATGCGCGCGAGGCCCTCGGCGAGGGACTGTTCAAAGAAAGCGTCCGGCACGGGCCTTTCGCGCGGATAAGCCCAGAGGGCGAAAACAAAGGGCAGTCCAAAACTGCGCCGCCACCATTGCGCGAGATCCGTGATCTGAAACTCCAGCCTGCGGCCGTTTTCGCGAAAACGCAGGGCGCCGTCGCCAATGAGCAGCGCGCCTGAGCGGCGATCGGCGAGCGCCAGGTCCGGCGCCGCTTCCGGCGCGGCCGGGATTAGTTCCGGCTGCGCGTCGAAATGATGCGCCAGCAGACATTCAAGCAATGCGACCGAACTGCGCGAACCCGTATCCGTAAACAAACGCTCCGGCGCGGCGTCCCGTGACTGCGCGGCGCGCAGGTACAAAATCGATCGTGCCACGCGCTCGCAACAGACGCCGACGCTGAGACAGGCCCCGAAGCGGTCGCGGTTGCGCAGGTACTCGACGGAGCTGATCAGCGCCGCATCCAGTTCGCCGGCGGATAAACGCTCGTACAATTGCGCGGGAGTTTCTTCGATCAGTTCATGTTCGCGAGATTGTCGGAATCCGTAGTCCAGGGGGCGCGCATTCAAAAACCGAACGAGACCCAGTCGCATGATCCACAGTGTTCAGGGGCGTCGGGAATGCAATTCCGACGCAGATGAGTCCTTGACTGAGCGACCGGATCTTGCCGGTCTGCGTCATGCAGGGCCGAGCGGCGACAATTCCGGTGCGCCCCGCGGCTTGCGCCCGACCGACGCCTCGCTTACGTCCGCTATTTGCTGCGGGCCTTTTGGCGGTCTTGTGTCCGGGCGGGCCGCAGGCGAATCCGGCGGAGTCGCCGCCCGTCCGCTATGCATGGGGCGCAAGTTATCGCCAGCTCCTGGAAAACCCGGGCGGCGCCACGCTGGCGGCCGATCCCGGCGAACGTCTGCTGGTGCAGATTGGCGCAGTGCGTGTTGCGTATTATTTCTACACACGGCAGCGGATTAAAGCCGTGCTCCTGCGTCCGCAAGCGCCGGATCCGACCGCTCCGCCGGCCGCGCCAGACGCGCCTGCGCGTACGCCCGCCCAGCAGTTTGATCGTATTGAATTTGAACCGGACGGCGATCCCGCGGACAGTCCGCTGTACGCGGTGCAATGGGAAGTTCCGGGGATGCCGGCGGATTTAGACGGACATGATCCGATACTGGAACGTTTGCGCGCCGAATACCCGCGCCTGCAGCGCAGCCCGGACCGCTGGCGTCTGAGCGATGAGACCACGGAACTCACGCTGGTGTTTCTACGACGGAATGATCAGAACTATCTTACGCACGCCTTGTTTCAGGGACTCGAACTGAGCCGTCAGCGCAACCGTGAGCGGGCGCAATTCCAGGGGGAAGTCGACCGCGCGATCCGACGCGCTGTGGACTCGGCCAACCGCGCAGCGCGGCGCGCAGAAAACAAAAACTGAGTTTATTTCCCGACCCGCTTTTCCGAGGCTGACCCGGTGACCGCTGATCGCCTCTCGGGAACGCTGAGCTACGCGCGCTTTCGCGTCGCATTGGCCGCTCACGGACCGCTGCGCGCATTTGGAGACTGCCCGGAACTCGGCCTGACCGCATCGACGCAGCAGGTATTTACCGATGGCGCCGGCCTGTTTGTACAGGCGGCGACTGTCGGTCATATGCGCGTCCTCTTTCTTCAGCTGAGCGCCTCACCGGATGCAGCCGGGAGTGAAAACTTTCCCACTGTCGCTCAAATTCTGGAGTGGTTGAGAAATGAAGAGCAACCGGGCGATGCGCTTGCGCTGATCGGCGAGGAAGCGCGCACGCGTCAGCGGAGTTTTGCTGCAACGCTGCTCGAGCTGCACGCCGAAGATCCGCACGGCAATCACGCTGTGGATGAACGCGAACTGAAGCGCGTCATGGGCTCGCGGTTTAAAAACTCCCGCGCGGCCGAGGCGACGAACCTTATATATGTGAACGCCTGCACAGGCGGTCTGCCGCCGCTGGTTCATCTGGGTACGCAGGGACTGTTGTTCCCCGTACGCTCCTGGATTCCAGCGGGCATAACCGAGCGCTGGCGGCCCCTCTGCCAGAATCTTGAGTGCGCGGTCGGCGATCGGCTTGTGGTGCACGGCGAGATACCGGGCGCCGGCGCCGCGATCCAGGGGTTCCACGATGTATTGCAGCGGACGGCGGACTGGAACAACGTGCCTGCGCTTGCGCCCTTTCTGGCGCTGCAGTTCCTGTCCCCGGAAGGATCGCCAGCGTGATGTTGTTTCCGAATACATGGCGCCGCGCACGCGTTCTGGCGCTCCTTGGCGCCGCCGCGTTTTTGTCGGCCGCATGTATGAAAATGCACGCGTCGGCGGATATACTGACGCGCGACCCGGCCTTTCCTGATCCGGGCCCCGGGGCGCCGGCCGCCTGTCTGCGCCTGGAAGGGTCGGCGCTACAGCGTCCGGACTTCGCGCGCGCCTATGCAGTATCGCGTTTTTTTTCCACCGGCATCCGGAATGAAAGCGGAAGCCTGGCGCAGTTGCTTGAGCCGGCCCTGCGCGAGGCGCTCCGCCGGCGCGGCTATCGCCTCGCCTGCGCAAGCGATCTGGATCTGGAGTTTCGGGCGGAGGAAGCGGCCCTTTTGTGGCTGCCGCCGCGCGAGTTTATCCAGACGCCCGTCGCTCGTGAAAAAGGCGAGGTGCGCCTGGATCTGGTCATCACGGCCGAAATCTCTGCGCCTGGCAAGTTGCGGACAGCATTTCGCTTTGAAGATCGCCGGACGGTCCGCGCAGCGCCCGGGCAAGAGGTCGCCTTTCTGGAACACATGACGGCGACGGCGCTGAACGCCTGTGCGCTGGAGTTCTTGCGTTTCTTGCCGGCGGCCAACGATCCTGCGCATTGACTCCGGAGGCGCCTGCATGCTTTACTTATGGATCTTTATCTCCGTACTGCTCGGGACCCTCGGCCAGGTTTTCATGAAAGAGCGCATGAAGGCGATGGGTCCCTTTCCGGCGGCGCCTGCGCTTGATCAGGTCGTTGTTTATTTCTGGAACACGGCGTGGAGCTGGCAGATGTTCGGCGCGGCCGCTTCGTACGGCGTCAGCTTCTTGATCTGGCTGGGCGTCTTGAGTCGCGCCGATTTGACCCTCGCCCGACCGCTGATGTCGATCAGCTATCTGCTGGTTCTCTTTTATGGTTACTGGGTCGGCGAACGGGTCAGCCTGGAGCGGGTCTTCGGCGTCGCCCTCATCACCCTGGGAGTTTTTTTCGTTGCCAGGAGCGCGGCCAGCGGCTGAATCCAGCATGGACCAGGCCAGGCTTGAAGCGGACGCCGTCCGCGTGCGTCTCAAGGAAATTCCCGGCTGGGAATTGCGCGAGGGCAAGCTGCATCGCGAGTTCAACTTCCACGACTTCGTCGAGGCTTTCGCATTCATGACTGCGTCGGCGCTGGCGGCGGAGCGGCTGGACCACCACCCGGAATGGTCGAATGTTTACAATCGGGTGCGCGTGGACCTGACAACCCACTCCGCCGGGGGCGTTACGGAAAAGGATTTTGAGCTGGCGCGGAGTATGAATCGGCGCGCGGCGTCCTGAGACAGGAGCACCTTATGCGGCTTAAATCGCACTCGCTGATGTTGGGTTACCGAGAATGGGACGCCAGCATGGTCAAGAACGGCGCGGATTGGCGCCTGGTGCTGGAATCGATAGGCCCCGTGGGGCCGGTCGACTATATGAAAAACGGCTTCCGCATAGTGGAAGCTTCTCGCGAGGAAATCGAGGCTTTGATTGCCGGCGGCTACGAGAATCGCCGCGCGCTGCTGCGTTACCTGTAAAGCGCCGCCATACGACCGCGCGCCGCAGCGCGCCGTTCGTTCTGGCGGTTCAATTACTTCTCGTCTTTCAGCTTCTGCAGACCCAGCATCGTAGTTTTCGCTACCGGCTGCAAACGCTTGGGCAGGGTATTGTACATAATCGCGACTTCCATCGCTTCATTGGACAGTTTCCCCGACGCTTGTTTGATGAAAATCGGCTTCTTGCCGGTCAGAATCCACTCGGAGCTTATTCCGTAGGATGCTTGAATGGCCAGGGCCACGACCTTTCTGATCCGATGATGTCCGGTGAAGTACATTGCAACGGACGACAGCGAGATGCCCAGGGTATTGCTGAGCTCTTGCCGCGATACGTTGATTTTCTTCATGATTTTTTCGCACCGTTGTTCAGGCGTCATTAATCGCTCCTTACTATCCAGAAAATTCCAAAAGCCCGGGCCTTTGAAAAATGCTATATAAAACTATATAAATTATTCGCTGCGCGACGTCTCGCAAAAATCGCCAGAGATGATTATTTTAGAGTTATATTATAATTACCGGCCTGTCCGCAATTTCTGTAATTTGTATGTATTTTTTGGTTCAGTCGCGTAAACAAATGTTGGTCCTTTTTCGTCCCGGAAACGTTCGGCGGATCCAGTCCATATTATAAATATAATTTAGCAATTTGCGCCAGTGGAACGCGCGACGGGCGCTGGCGGCGGAGGGCGTAGCGGCGCAGGCTGGCCCGGGAGAGCCGGCAGCCTGCGCCCGCGGGTCAGCGAGCTTCCTTGACGAACTTTCGCAGTACCGTGTGCAAAATGCCGCCGTTGCGGTAATATTCGATCTCCACGGGGGTGTCCAGCCGACAGATGGCCATGAATTTCTTGCCGTCCGCCTCCACTTCGATTTCCTGCATCGGCTTGAGTCCGGCCGCGATGCCGCGGATCGAAAAGCTCTCCTTGCCGGTGAGTCCCAGGCTTTCGTGGGTCTCTCCGGCCTTGAACTGGAGCGGCAATACGCCCATGCCGACCAGGTTCGAACGGTGAATCCGTTCGTAGCTGGATGCGATTACCGCGCGCACGCCGAGGGTGTAGGCGCCCTTGGCCGCCCAGTCGCGACTGGATCCGGTGCCGTATTCCTGGCCGGCGAGCACTACCAGGCCAATGTTCTCTTTGCGATAACGTTCGCTTGCATCAAAGATCGTCATCTGCTCGCCGGAGGGAATGTGAACGGTCCAGCCGCCTTCCGTACCCGGGGCCAGTTGATTACGCAGACGAATATTCGCGAAGGTGCCGCGCGTCATGATGCGGTCGTTGCCGCGACGCGCCCCGTAGGAGTTGAAGTCCTTTTTGCTCACGCCCCGGGCTTTCAGGAACTGGCCGGCCGGCGTGTCCTCGCCAAAGCTGCCCGCCGGACTGATGTGGTCGGTCGTGATCGAATCGCCCAGCTTCGCCAGGCAGCGCGCGCCGACGATGTCGGAGAGGCCGGGCGCCTCGGGCGGCATGTCGAGGAAAAACGGCGGTTCCTGGATGTACGTCGAGCTGTCGTCAAACTTGTACACCTGGCCGGTCGGGGCGGGAATCTGATTCCACATCTCCGTCGTCGTACTCAGGTTGCCGTAGCGCGAGTTGTACATCGCCGCCGTGATGGAGCTGTTTACGGCCTGGTCCACTTCCTGCGACGTGGGCCAGATCTCTTTCAAAAATACGTCTTTGCCGTCCTTGTCCTTGCCAATCGGCTGCGTATTGAAGTCAATGTCGACAGTGCCCGCAATTGCGTAGGCGACCACGAGCGGCGGGCTGGCGAGAAAATTGGCGCGCACGTTGGGATGCACGCGGCCTTCGAAGTTGCGGTTTCCGGACAACACGGACGCGGCGACCAGATTGCCTTCATTGATGGCCTTGACCACGGGCTCCGGCAGCGGTCCGGAATTGCCAATGCAGGTGGTGCAGCCGTAGCCGACGGTGTTAAAGCCTAACTGATCCAGATACCGATTTAATCCGGCCTTCTCCAGATAATCGGTCACCACGCGACTGCCGGGCGCCAGACTGGTTTTCACATAGGGTTGCGCTTTGAGGCCGCGTTCCACGGCTTTTTTGGCCACCAGGCCCGCGCCGAGCATCACGCTGGGATTGGACGTGTTCGTGCAGGAAGTGATCGCGGCGATGACCACGTTGCCGTGGGTGATTTCGGTCTTGTAAGAATCTTCGACCTGGCCTTTGGCGGCGAGTTGCGCGTCGGTAAGTTCAAAGCCGCGTTCTTTAATCGGAGCGCGCAGACTCTTGCGCCATGTCGTTTGCATGTCTTTTAAGTTCACGCGGTCCTGCGGACGCTTGGGGCCGGCGAGGGCGGGTTCGATCGTGCCGAGGTCGAGCTCCAGCATGTCCGTGTACTGCGGTTCCGGACTGGCGTCCGTGCGGAAGAGGCCCTGCGCTTTGTAGTACTTCTCAACCAGATCAATCGTCTCAGGCTTACGACCGGTCGCTTCAAGATACCGCAGAGTTTCGGCGTCGACGGGAAAAAAGCCGCAGGTTGCGCCGTATTCCGGCGCCATGTTGGCGATCGTCGCGCGGTCGGCGAGGGACATATTCGAAAGGCCCGGTCCGACAAACTCGACGAATTTGTTCACCACGCCTTTTTTGCGCAGCATCTCCGTAACGCGCAGCACCAGGTCCGTCGCAGTCGCGCCGCTCGGCATTTTGCCGGTCATGCGAAAGCCCACGACCTGCGGAATCAGCATGTAGATCGGCTGACCCAGCATGACGGCCTCCGCTTCGATGCCGCCCACGCCCCAGCCAAGCACGCCCAGACCGTTAATCATGGTCGTGTGCGAGTCGGTGCCGACCAGGCTGTCCGGATAGGCCACGCCGTCGCGCACCAGCGCGGCCGTCGCGAGGTACTCAAGATTCACCTGATGCACAATGCCGACGCCCGGCGGAACTATGCCGAAATTCTGGAAGGCCTGTTGGCCCCATTTCAAAAATTCGTAACGCTCGCGGTTGCGATCAAATTCAACTTCGAGATTTTTTTTGAGCGAGTCGGCGCCGCCAAAGTAGTCGACCTGCACGCTGTGGTCGATGACGAGATCGACGCGCACGCGCGGATTAATGCGCGCCGGATCGCCGCCTGCGCGCACCATGGCGTTGCGCATCGCCGCCAGGTCCACCACGGCCGGCACGCCGGTGAAATCCTGCATGATTACGCGGCCCGGCAAAAACGCCGTCTCTTCGTCCGGTTCTTTCTTCGCGTCCCAGTGCAGGAGCTTTTTTACGTCCGCTTCGGTGATAATGTAGTCGTCGTGATTGCGCAGGGCCGCTTCCAGCAGCACGCGCATGGAATAGGGCAGTCGATCGAGTTCTTGTTTGGTTCCGACGCTATCGAGTCGGTAGTAGTCAAGTTTGCCGGCTCTGGATTCAAGCGCGGCGCGCGCCTTAAACGGGTCGCCCATGGAAATACCTCGGTTGTCTGCAAGCAGCTCTATTAGTCGGGGCCAGAGTCGTTCCCGGAACCTGGCCAGCAACCAAAATAAGATTTCGGACGAAAGCGCGCCGGCCGGTCCGTCTCAAGTGCGCTCAAATTCCAGCAGCTTGGTGCGCGCGCCTTCGCCGCGGACCAGGCGCAGCGCCGAGGGAGGCAGGCCCAGTTCCCGGGCGACCGCGCGAAGGATCGCTGCATTCGCTTTGCCTTCGGTCGCCGGTTCTCGGACGCGCACTGTCCACTCCCGTTCGGAGAGTTTTTCGACGCCCGGTTTGCGCGAGCCCGGTTTGGCGTGCACGGTAAGTCGTTCAAGCGTCAACGGAACTCGCCTGCCGGCCGTGCGCGCCGAGTCTAGTCGCTTCAGCGGCGCTCAGGGGGCGTCCCAGGTGGAAGCCCTGGGCAATGTCGCAGTGTTTGAGCGCCAACCATTCCAGTTGTTCCGGCGTTTCCACGCCCTCGGCCACCGTTTCCAGGCCCAGTTCCTGACACAGAGTCAGAATGGCGCTGACAATCGCTGCGCTCTCGCGATCGCCCGGCAGGGGCCGTACAAACTCCCGATCAATTTTTACCGCCTGCACAGGCAAGCGCTTGAGATAAGTCAAAGAGGAGTAGCCGGTGCCAAAATCGTCGATTGCGGTGCGCACGCCCATTTCGGTCAATAGCGTCAGGGTGCGATGGGCGCTGTCCGGTCCGTCGATGGCGACGCTCTCGGTACATTCCAGCTCGAGGAGGCCGGGCGGCGTTCCGGTTTCCGCGAGCAGAGCCGCCACAAGCGCCGGCAAATTCTGCGTTGCGAATTGACGCGCGGATACGTTCACCGCGACGCGCAACGGAGCGTCGTTGTGCAGCCACGCGGCAGCCTGTTTGAGCGCCGTGCGCAGAGTCCAGACGCCGAGCGCATCGATCAAATTGCTTTCTTCGGCGATCGGTATAAACTGCGCGGGCGAAAGCTCGCCGAGTTCCGGATGTCGCCAGCGCACAAGGGCTTCAAAGCCGATCAAACGACCGGTGCGAATTTCAAACTGCGGCTGGTACAACAGATAGAGTTCATCCCGTTCAATGGCGCGGCGCAAGGAACTCTCAAGGCGCATGCGCTCGCGCATGCGTTCGGCGACGGCGCCGCCCAGAAGTTCAAACCGATCCCCGCCGGCGGCGCGTGCGCGTTGCATGGTCGCCTGCGCTTCGCTGAGCAAGGCGGCGGCGTCGCCGGCGCCGGGCGCCGCAAACACGCAGCCGCCGCTGAGCCGCAAAAATACCTCGTCCGCGCCGGTCAGAAAGGGCGTCTGAAATGCAAGCCGGATGCGTTCAATGAGCGGCGAGAGCGCCTCCAGGCTCGCAATATTCTCCGCGATCAATGCGAACTCGTCGCCGGTAAAGCGCGCGAGCGTATCGTCGGGGGCCAGCAGGGCGGAGAGTCGCGCCGCGCATTCTGCGAGGATGCGATCGGCCGCCAGGGGGCCAAAGCTCTGGTTGATCAATTGAAAGCGGTCAATGTTGATGTAGAGCAGTCCAAAACCCTCTAAGTGGCCGCTGCGCAGGCGCCGGCAGGCCTGCTGCAGTCGGTCCATGAACAATTGACGATTGGGCAGACTGGTCAGACGATCGTAGAGTTTGCTGTCTGTGATATCGGTCTGGGAGCCGGCCAGGCGCGCGGCGCGTCCGCCGCGATTGCGCACCGCGGCGCCGCGGCAAAGCATCCAGCGATATGCGCCGCCGCTGTCCGCCAGGCGATACTCCACGGCGATCTGATTCGAGTCGCCGTTGACCGCGCTGTTCAGCGCCGCATCGACGGCGGCGCGATCTTCCGGATGCACTCGATCCAGCCAGGTGGCGGGTTCGTTCGCCAGATCCTCGTCCGCGAATCCGATCAGCGCCTTCCAGCGCGGCGAAAGATAGAGGGCGCCGTCTTCCAGATTCCAGTCCCAGAGGCCGTCGTTGACGCCCTGCGCGACCAGTGCATACCGTTCCTGACTCGCCCGCAGATCCTCCTGGGCGCGTTTCCGTTCGACGGCATAGCGCAGGGCGCGCACGAGACCGTAATCGTCCAGACGCCCCTTCACCAGATAATCCTGAGCGCCCAGTTGCACGGCGGAGAGCGCGGCGCTTTCATCTTCCGTGCCCGTCAGAATAACAACAGCCAGTTCGGGGCGCAGTTCGAAGATTCGGCGGAATGTATCCAGCCCCACGGAATCGGGCAGATGCAGATCGACCAGCGCCGCATCGAAACACGCGCTTTCCAGTAAGGACAGACTGGCGGCGAGGGTAGTCGCCGTTGTAAGCGTGAAGGCGGGATCGCGCGCCAGAAGGCCGCGGACGAGCGCTGCGTTCACCGGATTGTCTTCGACCAACAGCGTTCGAATTGTGGCGGTCATGTTCAGCGGAAGCGAGCGTCTTCCAGCAATAGAGCGTGCACGGGCGACGAATCGTCCGGACCGTCTGTCACCGCAATGCGCGTAAAATAGGCCGCCGGTCCGAGCGTTGCGAGCCCGGAATAATGCAGCGCTCCGGCATAAGACGAATACAGCTCGCGGTACGTAAATTGAATCAGCGCAAGCTGAGAATTATTTTTTACGATCCACGCCAGATACTGATCGCTTTCGCTTGAGAGCTCATTAACTGCTGATGAAACAAAAACAAGATCATAACGTTGGCCGTCAATTTCACGCTCTCCGGCCGGACGGGCGTCGCCGAGCGTCGCCAGAGTGCACGGCGCTTCAATATACAGGCGCGCCGACTCAAGGTATACCCGGACGCCGGCTGCGTCATCGATCTCCTCGCGGCCCTCGACAATGGAGTAGGCGCGCCCGTCGCGTACGCCGATAAACTCGCCCTGGCGCGCGCCGCCCAGAAATTCCGCGCGCACGTCGGGATGTCCTGGCCGCCAGACAAACTCCAGGCGTTCGTCGTTCGATGGCAGCGGAGTGAACTGCCGTAACAGGCCGGAGGCCCACACATCGCGCGCCTTTATGCGGACTTCCGCGGCGGACGACAGTCCGCTCCGGCAGAGTTCCGGGCGCGCGGCCGCGGGGGGG
>JAVHPJ010000090.1:0-2882 GCA_036170535.1 Leptospirales bacterium
CTGCTGCCTATTATTGGGCATTTCGTATAAGCACCCGCATATGGGCGCGCGGTGCTCGCCGGGCGGCACTTAGCGGGCCTGGCGCCAGGTTTCCGGCAACGGGAAATTCACCCGCGCCCCGCGCTGTAACCGCACGTGGGCATTTAGAGACTGCAGGGTGCGGCGCCCGTCGGTAACGGGTCGGGGCCCATAATCGGGCGGCGGCAGGCCAGCCCGCGGCGCCCATCGGCTCGGCCGGAGCCGCCCGTCTGAACTAAACGCCCGATATCCGGCGCTCGCTCGGAGCCGGGTAGGGCGGAACGGCCAGGCGCGGTCTCCCCGGAAAATACCCCGCACCCGGCCCCGCCTGGACTGAGCCGCCATCAGCCGATCCAGGGCGGCGCCGGCGCCAATTTTCTGGCGCTGCGGCGGCCGGCGGGCGCCAACCATTTGACAGGGCGGTCGGCGCCGGCCGGTATGAGCGGGCCGCAGCAAACTGCCTGCCAGGCCGGTTGCCGGGGGACCGGCGCCGGCTGCACCAGGGCCCTTTTGCTGCCAAACTGTCATGTGCAGGTCGGACAGGCACCGCATGACGAAAAAACAGGCCAGTGCGAGTCGCTCAGGCTGGGCCGCTCCGCGCGATCATAAAACTGCTTAAAAATAGGCAATATATCTATGGCTGAAGTAATAAAATTGCGGGTGCAGTGCCATGCCTGCGGTTATACGATTGAGGGCTCTGCGCGTTACGGACCCGGGCACTACGTGCCGGAGGGCGTCCCCTTTGAGTTTATCGCGATCGGCAAGCAGGTGACCGAGAAGGGTCGCCGGGTGAAGGCGGAAGCGATCTGCGTTTGCCCAAAGTGCACGGTCAAGAACAAGTACATCCTTTGAGCTATTATTCTGCTTAATAGTCACCAGTTATGAGCTTTCTCGATGCCTCCTTTTTTTGTCTGTTGATAGTCACTTTGAGTGCCTATTATTGGGCAATAATTACGCGCATGCCGTGGTCGAGTATGCAATGCGGCTTGCTGCTCATCAGTCTGCTGGCCTATGGTTTTTTTCGGCCTTCCGATCTGTGGTTAATTCTCGCCTCGACCGCGGTGGCATATTGGGCCGGGCTGCAAGGCCGGGGCGCCCTGGGGAGAGCTCTGGCGCTGGGGCTGCTTTTTTCGCCTCTGTTGGTCTATAAGTATGCCGGCTTCTGGTTCGGGACGCCAGGCTCGACTGCACCGTGGCTTGAGGGGCTGGCCTTGCCGCTGGGGATATCCTTCTTCACGTTTCAGAATGTATCCTATGTTCTGGACCGTTCCCGGGGTTTGACGCCCGCAGCCACGGGCTTTCGGGAGTATGCACTGTACCTGGCCTTTTTCCCGCAAGTGGTGGCGGGGCCCATTGTGACCTATGGGGAAATGCGCACTCAGCTCGCGCAGCGACCCGACTGGGCGCGCGTTGACTGGCGCGCGGCTCTGTTGCTGCTGATTATTGGGTATTTTAAGAAAGCCGTCCTGGCAGATTCGCTCGCACCGCGTGTAGACGCAGTTTTTGCTGATCCGAATGCTTGGAATTGGGCAGCAATCGGTGTCGCTATACTAGGGTACACATTGCAAATCTACCTGGATTTCAGCGGATACTCTGATATCGCGATTGGTTTGGCAAAACTGCTTGGATTTAATCTTCCAGTGAACTTCAATTCCCCATATTTAGCCGCCAGTTTTCAGGATTTCTGGCGCCGGTGGCATATCACCCTGTCTCGCTGGTTGCGTGACTACGTCTATATTCCGCTGGGCGGGAGCCGGAGCGGGGTGGCCCGCACGTATCTGGCCCTGTTCGCGACCATGGCTCTGGGCGGACTCTGGCATGGGGCTTCCTGGAATTTTCTTCTCTGGGGTTGTGCGCATGGAATTCTGCTGATTATTGAGCGTTTCCTGGCTCGGCACTGGTCCGGCCTTCGGGGCGCGGCAGGTCTGTATCGGGCCTTTGTCTTGTTTGCAGTGGCACTGTTGTGGGTATTATTTCGGACGGGCAGCAGCCAATCGCCCGCCTGCAACCAATTTGACTGTTCGCTTCTAATATATGTGCGCCTCTTTGCTGGCGCAGGCGGAGACTTCTCGGAGCGCTTGCTCTGGTGGACCCTGGCGGGCCTCGGCGCCCTGTGTGCGGGCGGCCTCGGATTGGCTCGGCTGCGATTGGCGGTAGAACGCGGGCGCCCATGGGTTCTGGGCTCGGCCGCCGCCCTTGCGGTCCTCGGATTAGTGTTGTTCGCCCCAGGCCAGGGCGGCTTCATCTACTTTGTATTCTGACGCTGCACGGATAGGTCGGACCTGATCCCGCCTGAGATTCTCTCTCAGAATGCGCCGCGATGACGCCTGGCTTTTGAAAAACTCTGGCCGTCGGCGCTGGGTAAGAATATTCTAAATATGGAATGAGTCTAAGCTCGTTCGACAGGAGATAAGTATGCCTTCTCTGAAAGGGACCAAAACCCACGAAAACCTGAAAGCCGCGTTTGCCGGCGAATCCCAGGCGAATCGTCGCTATCTGTACTTCGCAAAACAAGCCGACATCGAAGGATATCCGGAAATCGCCGGTCTGTTCCGTGATACGGCGGAAGGCGAAACCGGCCATGCGCACGGTCACCTGGACTACCTCAAACAAGTCGGCGATCCGGCGACGGACCTGCCGATTGGCGACAGCGCCATGAATCTGAAGGCCGCAATCGCAGGCGAAACCCATGAATACACGGACATGTATCCTGGCATGGCGAAATCGGCGCGTGAAGAAGGCTTTGCAGAAATCGCCGACTGGTTCGAAACCCTCGCGAAAGCGGAGAAATCCCACGCAGGCAAATTCGAGCAAGGTCTGAAGTCGCTCGTTTAATTGAATCCTGGGGTGGGGGGGGGGGGGGG
>JAVHPJ010000091.1:0-2879 GCA_036170535.1 Leptospirales bacterium
TCCGAACCGCTACATGCATTCGCCCGTCGAGGTGATTGACCTGGATGATCTCGACGTGGTCATCGCCGGCGATCAGGATGATCGGCTGGCCGGTCTGTCCGTTGTTTACGCAAGTTACAAGATGGGCGATCAGAAGATTGGTTCGCTCGGCGTGGTCGGCCCCAATCGCATGGATTACGTGCGCGTCATTGGCATTGTAGAATATGTACGGCGCTTGATCTCGAACATGATCACGCGCATCAGCAATTAAACGGAGGGCGAAGCGTTGGAAGAAGAAAACACTGCAAAGCAGGACGCCGGCGTCACGCTGGAAGGCGTAGACCGGGCGGCGGGCCGGCCCGACGAATCTGCTTCGGCCGAGCAGCCGCACGAGGGCGCCCTGCAGCCGGAATTGGAATCGCTGCGTCGCGAAAACGCCGAACTGAAGGATCAGTGGCAGCGCGAACGCGCGGAATTCGCCAATTTTCGCAAGCGCACCCTGCAGGAAAAGGCGCGCGGCCGTCAGGAAGCCGTAGCCGGTTTTGCGCACGATTTGATCGGCGTACTGGACAACCTGGAGCTGGCGCTACAGGCGAAATCCGACAATGCCGAGGTTCTCAAGTTCATCAACGGCGTGGAGATGATCCGCGTCAGTTTTGAGGAAGTGCTGCGCAGGCAGCGCGTCCAGCTGGTGCGACCGCAAGGAGCGGCGTTTGATCCGCTGACAATGGAAGCGATTGCAACCGAAGAACGCAGCGATCTTGAATCGGATACGGTTCTGGAAGTGTACCAGTCCGGCTGCGTGTTTGAATTCGAAGGCGGGGAAAAACAAACGATTCGCCCCGCGCGCGTCAAAGTGGGCAAGGCGGTCGCTGCGTCCGCAACGTCGGCGGAACATCCGGCGGGAGAGAACGGATAAATTCAGGACGCAGGGGCGTCCCTCAAAAAATTAAGGCCGCAGGAAGCGCTCCAAACAGGCGCAGGATATCTTCCTGGCGGGACCGGAATCAGGAAATTCAGACTCGAGGAATAACATGGCGAAAGAAAAAATCATCGGCATCGATCTCGGAACAACCAACTCCGTCGTTGCGGTAATGGAAGGCGGAGAGCCGGTCGTGATTCAGAACGCCGAAGGCGCGCGCACAACGCCGTCGATCGTAGGCTTTACTGAAAATCAACGACTGGTCGGTCAGATTGCCAAGAATCAGGCGATCACTAACCCGACGAATACGGTGCGCTCGATCAAACGGTTTATGGGTCGGCGCTTTACAGAAGGCCAGTCCGAAATGTCGAAGGTGCCCTACAAGGTGGTGCGTTCGGGTTCGGACGGCATCAAAGTGGAAACCGATCACGGCTCCTTCTCGCCGCAGGAAATTTCTGCAGTAATTCTGCAGAAGATGAAGCAGACTGCGGAAGACTATCTCGGACATCCGGTAACGAAGGCCGTCATTACGGTCCCGGCGTATTTTAACGACGAGCAGCGTCAGGCGACGCGCGATGCGGGTCGCATCGCAGGCCTTGAAGTGGAACGCATCATCAACGAACCGACCGCGGCCGCGCTGGCCTACGGTCTGGATCGTAAGAACAAGAACATGAAGATCGCGGTCTACGATCTGGGCGGCGGCACCTTCGACGTGTCGATCCTGGAACTCGGCGAAGGCGTGTTCGAAGTTAAGTCGACCAATGGCGACACTCATCTGGGCGGCGACGATTTTGACCAGGCGGTTATCGATTGGATGACGGCGGAGTTCAAAAAAGAAAGCGGCATCGACATTGCGAAAGATCGCATGGCCCTGCAGCGCCTGAAAGAAGCCGCGGAAAAAGCGAAAATCGAACTTTCCGGCACCATGCAAACGCAGATCAACATTCCCTTTATCACTGCGGACGCGTCCGGCCCCAAGCATATGAACCTGTCGCTGACCCGCGCTAAGTTCGAGCAGTTGACCAACGATCTCGTCGAGCGCACGCGCACGCCCTGCGTTAACGCCCTGCGCGACGCGGGACTCAAACCGGCCGAAATTGACGAGGTGATTCTGGTGGGCGGCTCGACGCGCATCCCGGCCGTTCAGGAGCTGGTCAAAACTATCTTTGGCCGCGAACCGAATCGTTCGGTAAATCCGGACGAAGTTGTCGCAGTCGGCGCGGCTATTCAGGGCGGCGTTCTGGCGGGCGAAGTGACGGATGTGCTCCTGCTCGATGTTACTCCGCTGTCGCTGGGCATCGAAACGCTGGGCGGAGTCTTTACGCGTCTGATTGAGCGTAACACGACCATTCCGACGCGTAAGTCGCAGATCTTTTCGACCGCGGCCGACAATCAGACTGCGGTCTCCGTTCATGTTATGCAGGGCGAACGCGAAATGGCTCGCGATAACAGAACGCTCGCGCGCTTTGATCTGGTCGGCATTCCGCCGGCGCCGCGCGGAGTTCCGCAAATCGAAGTAACCTTCGATATTGATGCAAACGGCATCGTGCACGTTTCGGCGAAAGATTTGGGCACCGGCAAAGAGCAAAAAATTCGCGTCGAAACCACCAGCGGACTTTCGGAAGACGAAATCCAGAAAATGGTCAAGGACGCGGAAGCGAACGCCGCCCAGGACCAGGAAATTCGCAAGGTCGCAGAAGCGCGCAACGAGGCGGATAGCCTTTGTTATGCGCTGGAAAAATCCCTGCGCGACGCAGGCGACAAGGTTTCCGGCGAAGACAAGACCCGCGCGGAGGATTTGATCAAGCGCACGCGCGAAGCATTGGAGTCCAACGACAACGAGCGCATACTCGCAGCGCGCGACGAGATCCAGCGCGAATCGATGGAACTCGGTCAGAAGCTGTATGCCGCAGCGGGCGCGGGGGCGGGCGCAAGCGAAGCTCCGGGCGCCGAGAACGGCCACACAGCCGGCGCCGGC
>JAVHPJ010000092.1:0-13743 GCA_036170535.1 Leptospirales bacterium
ACATGAAGTATTCGAAGAACGGCGGCTTCAGCGCCGGCGTCGGTTATACAAATACGGCGAGCGGCGTCGCATTGGGCGCGAACTATTCCCCAGGCGCGGGCCTCAGCGGCTATGCGTCGGTGACGACGGATCGCGGAGGGACTGTTGGCGCGGGATCGACCAGCGTCGGCGTGGGCTTCAGTCGTAGCGAGGGCGCGGGCGCCTTTGTGCAGCGAGGGAACGCCGAGACCGGACAGGGCAAGGTGTCGTTCACGCAACGCGACGGGCTGGGCGTGAGCGTGAAGAATAGCTTTGCAGAGATTGGAACGTCCCAGCGGGGCGGCACGACGTATGCAGTGAATTTGAAAACCGGCGACGGGTTCGGCGACGCGGGCGTGCTTCCCGGCGCAAATCTCGGGCTGAAGTATAATACAAATACGGGATTCAGCGCGAGTTTGACGGGCAATAGCGCATTCGGCGGGTACGGCGTAAGCTACAGCGATGAAGGCGGCTTGAGTTCTTCGCTGGATACATCGAGCGGCGTGCACAATACCGGCGGACCGCAGATAACGAGCCTGGATGACTTGAGCAGCGCCGCGAGTCGGATTACCAGTGAACGGCAGGCGCAGCTGGAACAGGATGCGATGATTGGGGATGTGCGGCGCGATCTGGCGGAACTTGGCATTGCATTAACGCCCGAGTATGAGAAGCAACTACGCGAGAATCCAGAGAAGTTGGCGCAACTGGTGCACGAAGTCGGCGTAAATGACGTACAGACCGGACAGGAAAATCAAACGGCAGGTTATGGCACAACGCGCGACTCTTTCCTGGAAAGGGCGTCCGCAGTTGCGGAGGACACGTATCGTGGAATCTTACATGGGACGATCAGCAACGATCGTGGTTTCATAGATCCAGTAACGGGCGAATATCGCCAGCGAACCTGTTTTGTGGCGGGTACGCTGGTGGCAGTTCCGGGCGGATTCAGGAAAATTGAAACTCTGCGCCCCGGAGATCGGATCTTGTCCGTGGATCCCTCGAATGGAAAAATTGAAGTGCAGGGTATCGAGTCAACTACAGAATTGTATGCCTTTGAGCTCTATCGAATCCGGTACACTGATGGAACAGTCATACAGGCAACCTGGAACCATCCGTTTTTTGTACTTGGAAAAGGCTGGACACAAGCACAGTACCTTAAACCGGAAGACGTCTCAATTACTGAAAATAGTTTCGCCGGCATGCCGGCAATCTCCTTAGCCCACCTGGCAATGGCGGGCGTGCTGAGCGCCAGCGTCGGGAAACATCTGCCAAGTTCTGTTGCGGAAATTGCATCGGTGGAACGCTTCCGTCAGCCGGAAAAAGTCTATAATCTCCATTTATCAAAATTTCACACCTACTTCGTCGGGCCGACCAAGTTACTGGTTCATAATTACGTTTACGAAACAGGATTGGTAGAAGCTGGAGATACATACGAGAGTATTGCGCAAGTAGTCGCTGAACAGGAGAGTCATTTGGCATATAGGAGCGGGCATTACAATGCGGGCAGGGCTCCTTCTGGCGAACTTATTGCATTGATGAATGGAATGAAACACCCAGGTAGTCCCATTCCCGGTACACATATTCATACTCCGGTAAGCTTCGAACGGCTCGCCGATACTGAGAAAACTCGATTCATAAACGAGAATGTTACACAAAAAAGCTTCAGCTTTACATCCTTGGGATTGGAAGGTTTTGGATTTCTAAGCGGAACCATGGATTTCGGAGTAACTCGTGAAACCCGCAGTCGAGGCATCTTCAGGCAGACGAGTACTGGGCTACTTGGAGCGCTCAGCGGCGGGGTTGATCGTGTTTACGTCGGTGGACCATCGGCCGGCTTTGGGCTGAATGCCGTCAGCATTCATGGTGATCGAAGCGACTTCAATCAGAGATTCTTCTACTCAGCGGAACCCTGTCTATTTACAGTTTGTACTGGTCCAGTGGTAAATGGCGATGGTGCGAACTACGGTTCGTCATTTTCGATTGGGCGCAGTTTCGGGCCATCCACACTTGGTAACTTTCGTACTGTCATCTACAATGGCGGCGCGGTGCAGGGTGCATTCCGGGAACGGCAAATCACAACAAGCTTCGGCAGTGATCAACACTATGGACCCCTTGCGCGTCGACGGTACGAGTATTGGAAGCCGCTATGAAGCGAAACATAATCATCTCCGGCTTTGTAATGTTCATTTTTGGATTGGCCGCGCTCCTGCTTAACGGTACTTGCGGAATGTTTCAACGTGACGATGCCTACTTTGCACCATTCCCGGGGACATACTGCGTTTATTCCCTGGAAATAACCAAGGTGAATCCTGGCGATGTGCTCATGCGGACAGCGGCGCCGTGTGATGATCTCACAGTGCGAACACCAGAACTGGGTTACTATTCGCTGCTGTATTTCGACCGGCGTGCCGCACCGGGTTGGACCCCCCTCAAAACTGCGGAACCGGTGAAAATAGTCAACCAAGAGGTTGGAATTGTCGGGTTCGTATTTGCCGTAGTCGGACTCGCACTTTTTGGAATCCTGTGGCTGAATCCTCATTTGGCCGCGGCCGGCAAGCGTTGGCTCGGTAGTCTGATTCTTCTCGCTCCATTGGTTTCGTGTGCCTCGAGTTCTCAAGCTGCTGCAACCGGCTTTGCATATCTGGAGTTGCTTGAAAGTGGTAAGTATCCCGAGGCTTTTTTACTGCTCTCGGAAAGCCGCCAAAAAAGCACGCCATTTATTCTCTTTATGGCTGCCCAGCAACGAGCTCAAGCCTTGTCGGGGCCTATCGTACGTCGTTCGGGCTTCGCAGCAGGCCATGTTCGAATCTTTTCTTCTGCAGAAGATTGGATTCTCAGGGCGCGATTGATCGGGGACAAGAACGATGGGTACTTTGAAGAATTAAGAGTAAGTAGGTCGAGTTCGCGAAGCGAGTTTCGAATTACTGATCATGAATATTTTGAGGCTCCCCAAGATTTCGAGACTACGATGGAATTAAGCAAGCCGCCGGAATTGCAGTCTTTGATCGTCCAAGTTCAGGATGCGGCGCGTCGTCAACTGATTGCACTAGAGGAATCTGGATCGGCGGTTGGCGGCCATTTCGTATTTCGCTTCAATAACAGTATCAGGCCCCCACTTTATGAGCGCATAGCATCGCAACTTGCAAATTGCCCGCGCGGGTGGGTTCAAGCTACGGTACCGGCAGCTATTCGGAGCCGCTTTGCGAATTGTCGAGATAATGCGGCTCTATTGGTGGGCTGCTTTGAGCATTCACCCGAATTGTTCGCTTGTATCTGGACGTTTGACGAAAATAAGGAATACCTCCCCCCTATATCAGTAATTGCCGCCGATACCGAGAGAAGGACAGTTTATGAGTTCATTGAAGTGGATTTTCGTGGCCAAGAATTCTTTCTGCACGGTGCGTTGCTGAGTCGGGCGTTGCCCTTTTGACGTCGCAAGGTAAAAAACCGGGCAGATAGGTAACAGAACAGACCGCTGGTCCAAAGTGTAACCTATCTACCCGGCCGTACAATCTCGAACAAACGCATCCGCTTCCAACCCCTCCGCCTCATTCCCCCGCCATCGCTTTCTGCGCCGCCTCAATTTGCGCCCGCAACTCCGCATCCCCATCGCTCAGCGCCGCCGCCAGGGCAAGCTGGGCGGTCGCCTGGTCCGGCAGTTGCGCTTTGTGGTATAGAACAGCCAGCTGCAAATGAATTAACGCGAGCCGTTTGCCCTGATTGATTGCCGCGCGATAGGCCGCAATCGCCCGATCGGTTTCGTCGTGCCGTTCGTGGATTTGGCCCAGGGCATGCCACGCTTCCAGGTTTCCGCTGTCCGCCGCAAGAACCGATTGCAGCAGTTGAATGGCGCGTTCTTTTTTTTCCGGCTGCAGGCCGATCGTTCGCGCGAGCCAGATTCGCGCATCCAGGTTGGTTTCGTCGCGCTCGACCGCGTCGGCGAAGCGCGTCTCAGCTTCGGCCAGGTTCTGACCGTAATAAAAGACTTTTCCGGAAAGAATCCGGGCCGCCGTGTGATTGGGATCTTTTTCGAGGATAGAATTCGTCAGCTTCAACGCAGCATCGAGCTGGCGTGCGTTAAATGCGGCGCTCGCTTCTTCGTATTCTTTTTGCACGTCTGCAGCGTCGCCGGAGCAAGCAGCGACTGCAAATTGCAGGCTTAGCGCCAGCAGTACGAAACTAAAGTTCGTAAACTTCATAGCGTTGGGTACCTACGATGCGCCAGCCGGAGCGGGGGAGGGTGGCGTACGCTGGAGCTGTTCGAGCGGTTCGACGCCTGGTATGGGGCCGTTGTATTCGTCATTAGCCCAGCGCCCGGACTGAATCATTCGGCCCTCTTCGCCCAACAGCACGCCAACGCCCTCGCGCTTCCCGTCTTTCCATTGACCAATGTAGCGCGAGCCGTCGTCATATATAAACATCCCGGCGCCCGCATATACAACGCCATTGCGGTATTGCCCGAGGAGTTTCAGGTCGTGCGCCAGTATCAGCACGCCCGTCCCTTCGGGTTCATTGTTGCGCCAGTCGCCCGTGTAAATTGTGCCGTCGCCCCAGGTAAAGGTTCCGCGGCCGTCCTTCTGGTTCTCACGAAACTGACCTTCGTATTTGCTCCCATCGGGATACCGGTATACGCCAAAGCCGTGTTTTTCTGAATCGAGCCACTGGCCGTCGTAGCGATCGCCTGCCGGGCTGGTGAAGCTGCCCTGGCCGTTCTCTCTGCCGTTGCGAAATTGCCCGCGGTACACGTTGCCGGACGGATACTTTAACTCTCCGGTTCCATTTTCGCAGTCGCCCGACACGCACTCAGGCTGAGGCGCCGTCACGTAAAGGGCCGCCGCTCCGACCAGCAAGATCGCGACTGCACTCGCCGCAACAATTTTGATCGTCTTCTTGCGCATTTCAGTTCGCAGCCCTGGAGTCCACTTGACGCCGTCATGAAATTATGCAGCCCTGACCTATTGCAAGAGAAAAAGCAGCATGCGACTGCGCCGGGAGATACGAGACATGTTATTGCGGAAATCCGTGCGCCAACTTCTCTTTCGAGGCGTCTTTTGCATGACAGCAATTCTGGCGATCGGGTCTGTGTCGGCTCAGTCCGGGGACCGCAATCCAATGGCTCGCGCTCAACAATTCAATCTTGAGGGACTCCGCCTTTTTCAGCAAAACAACTACGCTGCCGCGGCGCAACGGTTTCGAGCGGCCATGGAAGCGAATCCGGCGGACCCCGAGTATCCCAACAACGCCGGCGTATGTTACCTGCAGAGCGGGCGTTTTCAAGAGGCGCGGGAAATGTTTGAGCAGGCCGCGCGCATGGCCGGTTTGCCCTTGTATCACTTCAACTCGGGACTCGCATCGTTACAGCTCGGCGAGTACCCGGCGGCTATCGCGTCCTTTTCTCGCGCTGTACAGATGCAGGCGGACTACTTCGACGCATGGAAACATCTCGGCAATGCGCACTTTAATGTTGGCGACTTAAGCGCGGCGGAAAGCGCCTGGAAGCGCGCGTCCGCCTTGCAGCGCGACGCCGAGGTGGAAACCAACCTCGGTACAATTTACCTGCAACAAAACAAACTGGAGCAATCGCACACTCAGTTTGAAAAGGCGCTCAGCATAAACCCGCGCTACTATCTTGGACACTTCAACATGGGCGTTCTGCTGCAGAAACAGGGGCGGCCGGCCGAGGCCGAGCGTCACTATCGCGACGCCGCGCGCGTCGAACCCCGCGCGTTTGCAACGTACTATAATCTGGCCATCGTCCAGACGCAGCAGGGAAAAAAAAGCGAGGCGATCGCCAGTCTCGAAAAATTTCTCGAAGTGGCGCCGCCATCATTGTTCCAGCAAATCGGAGATGCGCGCAAACGACTGGCCGAATTGCGCGGAGGGAATTGATTCATGTTGCAACTATTGAGCCTCCTCCATCCGCGGCCGCTTTATCAGCCTGCGGCCGCATTGCAGGCGCCTGCTCCGTGGTGGTCCGGGCCGGCAGCGTTGCTGGCCTACTCCGCCGTGTTCGGATTGCTCCAGTCCGCAACTGCGCTGCTCAACGCCGATGTCCTCAATGAGGCGCACGCGGAGTGGCTGCGCGCGGCGGCGCTCAGCGGTTCGCCTGCGATCGAAGCCACAATTACTCCATCGCCCTGGCGGCCGCTTTTGTTTCCGCTCTACTGGCTCGCGTACGCCACTTTTTGTACGCTGTTGCGTTGGGGTATGGCTTCGCTGCAAGCGCTTGAGTTTGGTCTCGCCAGAATAGCGCTCGTTACCTCGTGGGCGGCGCTTCCGTTCGCAATTATCGGGGGACTGTTGGGCGTCGTTAATCTTCTGTTTCCGTATTCGCCGGACAACTATTCCGTCGGGCGAATCTGGCTGAGTGCGCTGGCAGTCGGACTGGCGTTTGCGTGGGAAGGGCTGATCTTCGTGCGCGGGGCGGCGACGTCCAACGCCGTGCGGCGAGGACCCACGGCGCTGGTATGGCTGACGCCTGCGATTTTTTTTCTCATCGTCGTCGCGCTCTACATTTTTGTGGCGCAGGCGGTAAGCTAGTGTCGCGCCAGGCTGTTTCATGAATCCGGACCAGGTATTCAGCGCGGCTTTTTTACAGGCCTGGCGGCTCAGTCGTTGCGTCTCCGAGCTGCGCGCTGAGAATTCTGCGATCCGCCGAACTGCCGCGCATTGCCGCCGGAATAAAATAGAATTGCGAACTCAGCGTCGCTTCCAGCGGCCCCGGCGAAAATTCCGCCGCAGGCACTCGTAGAAACATCCACTCTTCGCCAACCTGAGTTTCCAGATCGACGCTTCGTTCTCCCTGCCGCAGCGCAACGCGCACCGTCCGGGTTTCGCCCGGCCCCAGGCCGGCCCCGGAGATTTTCAGCGGCAAATACAGCCCCGCCTGCGCGTCGCGCGGTAGCGTCAGTATTTCGCGTGCGCTTCGATCAAACCAGCGAAAGCGGCGCGTTCCGTCGAACTCTGCGTTCCAGAAACCGTTAGGACCCAGCGCTGCGTCTGCGCCGAACAAGAGACTGATTCCAACCGCGGCGCCCGCGACGCCGTGCAAGAGGTTGCCCCGGATTTGCTGGGCGCTGGCGCGTGCGACGCGCTCGCCTGTAACAAGCGGAAGCAGCCAGATAAACGCGTCCGTAAAAATGCGAAACTCAGCGCTCACCCCCAACAGCAGATTCAGCGCTATGGGCGCCGGCAAAGAGCGGGCGATCCAAACGCGTTCACGATCCATGGAGCGCCAGTCGCGCGTAAGGGCCCACGCGAGAAACGGAAAAAATGCAATCAGCCAGTGCAGCGAGCCCGCACGTGAAACCGAGCTGAAAAAATCGTCTTTGATCAAGAGCCACGGCAAATCACGCAGCGCGCCCAGCGTGATCCAGAAATTAGGGAGCCACTGGCGTTGAATGTCGGCTTCCATCGGAACCAGCAGCCGCAGCGCGAGCCACAGCGCCACGCCCGGGCCAAAGACGAGCGCCGCGCGCGCCAGGAATTCGCGCCGTCCCGCGCCCTGCGCGAGCCGCCACAAAACATACGGCGCATAATAAAAGGCGTTCTCTTTACTCAGCGCCGCCAGCGCCAGCGCCCCGGCGAGCGCCGCGAGTGAGAGACGCCGGGCCGTACTCGCTCGAAACAGCAGCGCAACGCTCAAGAGCGTCCAACTATCGGCGGGCTGGATCACGCCGGGCTCGAGACCGAGGCAATACAGCGCTGCCAGAGCCACGGTCGCGGCGACCGGGGTCGCCTGTGCGTCCGGGGCGCGCCGCTCCCGCAGGGCGCGCAGGAACGCGTAATACGCGGCTGCGAGCGTCGCCGCATGCACCAGCATATACGACTGCACCAGGCTGACGCCGTTTTTGAAGAGCAGCTGCGGGACAAGAAAGGTCAGGAAGCGATATGCATTCGGGCCGTCGCCGCCGCGCAGGCCGACCAGGGAGGCGTGGACCCCGGACAGTTGATCCGCGTTCAGGTAATCGCGGGCGAGGGCTGTGCAAATAAAGGCCAGGCCGGCCGCCACAAACACGTCGGCCGCGCGGTGCGTCGGAACTATGCGCGGCGGCCCGACAGGAAGATCCGGCATAGGATCAGCTGGGGCAAGGCTCCGCGGGGCGCAATTCCCTTGCGGGGGACCCGCTTTCCCGTAAAAACCCCTGCAAATTGATGAAACTATGTATGGATAAACGGCTTGACCTGAGCGCGGCTTTTGCCGACCTTTATTGCAGCGCACCATAAATGGCGACATTGAGGTGCAGGAGGAGCCATGCTCCGCACAACCTTGCTACGATTTGAGCCCCTGCTGCGGCACATCTTTCACGCCGCCCTTGGCCTGCGGGCCAGCCTTCGCGAGGGCCGCTTCGCCCTGGAGCGCGAGGCGGTCATCCTCTGGAATTCCATCGAGGAGGACGGGGCCGCCTTTGATGCTCCGGCGGTCCGGTTTTGCCGGCGGGGTCTGCGCCTCGCAAAAAATCTCTCGCCGCTTCGTGAAGCCCGATCCAGGCCGGGTCGTGCTGCTCATCCCGCTTCCCGCCACTGACTTTGATCCGAGCGAGGCGGCGCTACCCTGGCGTTTGCTCCGCCGCTCCGGTGCAGATGTGCGCTTCGCCACTCCCGCGGGTCGGCCCGCGAGCGCGGATTTCCGCATGCTCACCGGCGCGGGCCTGGGGGCCCTCAAAGGACTGCTGATGGCGCGCGCCGACGCGCGCGAGGCTTACGCGGAAATGGAACGCGCGCCCGAGTTTCAAAAACCGCTGAGCTACGTCGACGTTCGCGCCCGGGATTTTTCCGCAGCCCTGCTGCCCGGCGGTCATGCGCCCGGCATGCGCATCTATCTCGAATCCAGGGAGTTACAGACCTTTGCGCGCGAAATCCTGGCGGCGGGCAAGCCGCTTGGCGCGATCTGCCACGGCGTGTTGCTGGCGGCGCGCGCACGAGACGCCGCCGGACGGTCCATACTCTACGAGCGCCGCACGACTGCGCTTTTAAAATCCCAGGAGCTGCTCGCCTGGAATCTGACGCGGTTGTGGCTGGGCGACTACTATCGCACCTATCCCGTGTCCGTGGAAGACGAGGTGAAAAGTCTGCTCAAGTCGCCGGCGCAATTTGAGCGGGGGCCCGCTCCGCTCGGGCGCGACTCGTTGGAGCGATTGGATCGCGGCTTTGTTGTGCGCGACGGACGTTTCGTGTCTGCGCGCTGGCCTGGCGACGCTCATCGCTTCGCGACGGAATTGATGCAGTTGCTCTAAGAGCCGTGTGCATCGGGCGCTGCGGCGTCAGGCGAACTTGCCTTCCGAGGCCATGCGGTAAATGGTCTCGATTTTATCCACGCAGCGATTGATGTCGTGCTCGCCCGCAATGGCCAGACTCTGCTCAGAAAAACGCCGGAACAGCGGCGTATCCGAGGCAAGTTCAATGCAGCGATTCGCGAGATGAATGTGATCGTAGGGCTGGACGATAAAGCCGTTGCGGCCGTCCTGGATCAACTCCGGCAATGCAAAAGCGTCCACGCCGATGCAGGGCAAACCGCAGGCCATCGACTCCAGCACGACGAGTCCCTGGGTTTCCATGGTCGAGGCGGTTACGAAGATGTCGTACTGCGGATACAGCGCGGGCAAATCGTCATGGCTGATAAATCCATGAAACTTAACCTGGTTGGCGATGTCGAGTTGCGTGGCTTCAATTTTGAGCGAAGTGATCGCCGGGCCGTCGCCGACGATGTCGAGAGTGGCGTTCGGAATTTTCTCAAGCACGAGCGCGAAAGCCTTGAGCACCACGTCGCAGTTCTTCTCGTATGAGATGCGTCCCACGTGCAAAAAGCGCGGCGGATTATTGGGCGCGGTTTTCGCCTGCGCCTTGAACTGAGTCAGATCCATGCCGTTGGAAACCACGTCAATCGGACGCTGGAAGCCTTCGCTTTCCAGCTCTTCCTTGATCAAATGGCTGGGGCTGATCACCAGCTGGCATTGCTCGTAAAGCTTGTTCACCATCGTCATGATGATGCGCTTCTTGATTGTCTTGTCCTTTTTGCGTTCGACCTTGTCGAGGCGCTTCTTGACTTTCTTGTTGGCCGTAAAATAGCTCAACAGTGCGTCGACTTTCAGCAAGCGGTAGAGTGAAATATAGGTTTCTTGCTCATGCACCAGCGTGTGATACGTGCCGAGCAGCGGAATGCCGTACATGCGCGCGCCCACCACGCCGTAGTTGCCGAGCAGCCCCGGGGTTTGTATGTGCACCACGTCGGGCTTAAAGTCGACCATGGCCTGTCGAAGTTTCTTCTGGGAAGGCAGTACGACCTTTATCTCGGGATAAGAGGGCAGGGGGGCGTTCTTGAAGCGCAGGATTTCTACGCCGTCCACCGGATGAATCGAATCCTCTTCTTCATATTTGGGGGCGCAAATTATAATGCGGTGGCCGCGCGCCGCGAGCAAGCGCGAGAAGCTATCGACAGAGATGCCGACGCCGTCGATTTTTGGCAAATAGGTGTCGCTGAACATTACGATATTCATGGCGTCGGGCTCCGGGGCGCTGAGGGCGCGTCAGGTTCAGCCGCCGCGTCTTCGGCGGCGGGCTGCAGGTCGTCAGTGCGCAGTTCGCGTCGGAAATTCTCCCGTAACGGCGAAAGCTCGCGATTCAACGAATTAACATAAAAACAATTCGAATGAGCCACGCCGGTATGGTACAGCAAGACCGACATGAATAGCGCAAACAGGCTCATTTTCAGCGAGCGCATCGCCCGCCGTGTTCCGCCATGGGCCCGTAAGAATTCGCGCGAAAAGCGGGACGGACCCTCGTCGATGTCCCGGGGCGCAGGCGAGTCGTCCGGCGGGGCGTGCAGGCCGCGCCGCGGATAAAACAGCACGAGCAACACCGCCAGAAAAGCGATCAGGCCCGCGATCAGCATCGTCAGCGGATAGAGCACCGGCGCAACGAGCAGGCAAACGCTGACGATCGCCAGGGGTTGCAGGGAGAATGCGATCCAGTTGAGCAGGCGGCGTGTCATGTGCGGAACTGGCGTGTCTGCGCCCGGGCCTGCACGCTGTATGGGCCATAGCTTCCGGCAACCTGTTTTCGCGGGCCGGCTTGAATTTAGCGCCCGCGCGCTTTATCCGCGCCGAATCGGCAAGCCCCCGCTATTATTTGAATGACACCGGACCGGGCTCTGCATTCCTTTTCCAGGTGCAAGCTCGCCCCAGGGCCCGGCCCGGGCGAGCGGAACGCCAGGCAGCGGCTTGAGCCAGGCGCCGGGCGAAATATCAGGAGATACCCCAATTTATGGCATCCGTCACCCTTAAAGGAAATCCGATCCGTCTCGAAGGATCGCTGCCGCAGGCCGGCCAGCCGGCGCCCGACTTCAAAGTAATCAAGAACGATTTGTCGGAAGTCAGCCTCAAAGACTTCGCCGGCAAAGTCAAAGTGCTCGTCGCAGTGCCCAGTCTCGACACTCCGGTTTGCCAGAAAGAAACGCGCGAATTTAACCAGAAAGCGGCCGGGATACAGGACACGGTTGTGGTCGTCGTCTCCGGCGACCTGCCCTTCGCCATGAAGCGTTTTTGCACCACGGAAGGCATCGACAACGTGGTCACCGGTTCGCAGTTTCGCGACATGAACTTCTCCAAAAACTACGGCACGCACATTGCCGAAGGCGGCCTCGCCGGTCTGTCGGCGCGAGCGGTGTTCGTCGTCGACAAAAACGACAAAATCGCCTACACGGAGCTGGTTCCGGAAATCGGCCAGGAACCGGACTACGATAAAATTCTCGCCGAAGTCAAGAAGCTCGTTTGATCGCCGCGCCCCCGCCTCCGACGCATTCCCGCGTCGGAGGACTATACGCTCCGCATGCAACCAGCCGCAGCCATTGAACGACTTGGCGCCGTCTTTCGCAATCCGCGCGAAAGCGCCGTCGCCTTTCTCGGCGAGGGTCTCGAATCGGCGCGGACGGTTTTTCTGCGCTGGCACTTGCCGCTCCTGTTGCTTTACCCGCTTGCGATCTGGCTCTGTCCGCTGACCTGGATCTTCTCCGGCGGACCTTCATGGAAAAGTGCGCTTGCTCCGACGGTTCTGGCGCTGGGTTCGCTCGCGCTGGCCTTCGCGCTGGATCGCACCGTACAGTATTCCGTTGAACCGCGCGTGCGCGCCCCGGAAGATTCCGAACCGCGCAACGTCGCTTTCTTTTTGTTTTTGCCCGTATCCGCCGCCGGCCTGTTCTTTATCATTCACCCCTTCGCGGGCTATCTGGCGCTCGCCGGGGCCGTCGCCTTTTCGCTGTACAACTCGCTTGAGACGCTCGCGTGGATGTACAGCCGCAGTCGCGCGCGCATACTGACCGACTTTATCATCGCGGTTACGCTGCTGCTTTTGCCGTTGATCGTGTTTTTCGGATTATTAAATCTCTTAAACAGCGTTCGTATTCTTCGGGAATTCATCTGAGTCGGGAGTCGGTCTATGCACATACACTTAGTAGGCGTCGGCGGCGTTGCCATGGGCAATCTGGCGGCGATGCTGCGACGGCTCGGTCACACGGTCAGCGGCTCGGATAAGGCGCTATATCCGCCCATGTCGGACCGACTTAAGGACTGGCAAATCGAAGCGCGGCCCTTCTCTGAGACGAACCTGAAAGGCGTCGACGTCGCGATTATTGGCAACGCGATTTCGCGCGGTAACGTCGAAGTCGAACGCATCCTGAACGACGGCTTGCCGTACATGAGCATGCCCCAGGCGCTCGCCGAGTTTCTTTTGAAAGGCAAGCAGGTTATCGTGGTCGCCGGCACGCATGGCAAAACGACCACGACGTTTCTGATCGACCATCTTTTGGCCCAGGGCGGCAAACAGCCGGGCTTATTTGTGGGCGGCGTGCGCGCGGACGGCGTGGACGGCTTTCGGCTGACCGATTCACCCTACTTTGTGATCGAAGGCGATGAGTACGACACGGCATTTTTTGACAAAGGTCCAAAATTTTTACATTATCGTCCGCGTCATCTGGTTCTGACGGCGGTCGAGTTCGACCATGCCGACATCTACGCTGACGAAGCCGCTTACCGTTTGAGCTTCCAACGCCTTTTGCGCCTGATGCCGTCGCAGGGCAGCGTCGTCGCCTGCGCAGAGGATCCCGGCGTCCGGGCCGTACTGGAGGGCTATTCGCTGGCGCCCGTGGATTGGTACGCCGCCGCCGGCTTTGATTCAAAGCAGACCAAACTTTCGCCGTCCGGGAAACCGAAAACCTTCCGGCGCCAGGGACGCCTTGTAGAGTTTGACGTACCCGGCCGCGTGGAGCGCTTTGCGATGATTGGCGCGCATAACACGCTGAACGCCCTGGCGGCGTCGATCACCGCCAGCAGGCTGGGCGTTCCGGAGCGCAAAATCGTGGAGGGGCTGCAGAGCTTTCCCGGCGTCCTCCGGCGCCAGCAGGTGCGCATTGATCGCGAGCGCAGCGTTCACAGCGGCGCCCCGATTACGTTTATTGAGGATTTTGCGCATCATCCCACCGCCGTCGCCGCAACACTCGACGCCGTCCGCGAAGCCTATCCGGGCCGAACCGTACACGCGCTTTTCGAGCCGCGCAGCGCGAGCAGTCACCGAAATTTGTTTCAGAAAGATTACGCGCGCGCGCTGGCGCGCGCAGACCAGGTCTATTTGTGCGATGTGTTTGATCGCGACAAGGTCGTTTCCAAAGAACGCCTCGATGTGAAGAAGTTGGTTCAGGATCTGAGCGTCGCCGGGAAAAAAGGGCCCAAAAAAAAG
>JAVHPJ010000093.1:0-13739 GCA_036170535.1 Leptospirales bacterium
CGCGGGATAGCCCGGATGAATCCAGAACGACTCGCTCCAACGGAAGGCCTCGCCGGCCTGGAACATCGCGGCGTAGGCGCGCGCTTTTGCATTCCAGAAGCCGGTAGCGTCCCACATGCCGGACGGCTCGAGATAAGCGCGCACGCCAAACCCGAGCGCCAACCAGCCGAGCCCCAGACTCAGCGCCAATCTTCCTGCGCCTGGCGGGCGCAGCTGCGCGGGCCCCCTCCAGACTGTCCCGATCGCCGGGCGCCAGGCCCGGATCAGCAGTCCCAGCCCGAGCGCAGCCGCGCCGAGATACAACGCGCGAAACAGCCCCTCTGAGCCGGGCGGCAGCAGAGCAAATAAAACTGCGGCAAGCCCCGCGCCGAAAACCACGGCGCTGGCGAGCCACTGCGGGCAACGGTAGATCACGGTCGCCCCCGGACGACAATCAAGTCGCCGGAACGCGCCAGCGCGCGGTCGCTGAGTTCCGCATACGAGGCGGCGGCCGGCGAGACGATCGCATAACAGTCGGCGGGAATCTCAGAGTCATCCGCCGAATGCTCTTCGCTCGCCCGACCGGGCAAGGCGTACTGGGCCGCCGCGAGAGCGTCGCCGCGGGCCGCAAGCGGCGCATACAAACACACTCGCGACCCGCGCGGTATGACCGGTGCAAGCGCCTCGTACTGGCGGACGGCGCGCTGCATCGCGGCGGAGACGGGATTGTGCGCCGTTTGATTAAAATAAAACAGCGTGAAACCGACGTTCACGGCGCAGTAGAGAGTAAAGCCAATATTGCGGAGCGCGCGCGCCATGCGAAGCGTCAGCGCCCCCGGGCGTTCAGGGCCAGATCGCGCTCCACGGCCGCGCGATACTCGCGTCCGCGGCGCGAAAAGGCGGCCGCGAAATTATAGTAAAAAATATAAAGGATCGCCATGACTCCGTCTTTAAAACCGATCTTTTTGCCCTCCTCGTAGGTGCGTCCGTAATAAGAGATGGGCGTTTCGTATATGCGAATTGGCAAACGGGAAATAAATGCGGTGATTTCGACTTCCATGCCGAAGCCCTTGCTCGTCAGTTGCATGTTCTGAATAATCGGCGCCCGAAAGGCCTTGTAGCCCGTCTCTATGTCGGTCATATTCAGGTCGGTAAAAATATTGCAGAGCACTGTCAGGAACTTGTTGGCCATGAAGTGCTTGAAGTACAACACGCGCGTCTGGCGCCGGACAAGAAAGCGACTGCCATAGACCACGTCCGCAATGCCGTCAACCAGCGGGCGAATTACGCTTTCGATTTCGTCCGGATCGTATTCAAGATCAGCATCCTGTATAATCACCAGATCGCCGGTCGCGTGTTTGATCGCTTCGGCAATGGCGGCCGTTTTGCCCTGGTTTGTCGGCTGGGAATAAACCCTGACCTTCTTCGATTTGCGGGCGAATTGCTCGGCGATTTCAAGCGTACGGTCCCGAGAACAATCGTTAACCACGATGATCTCGTGCACAAAACTGAGTTTCAGCAGTTTCGCGAGAATAGTTGCAATGGTTTTTTCTTCGTTGTAAGCGGGAACCAGAACGCTCAAACGGGTTGTGTTGCGAGCCGCGGCCATCTATTGCTCCTTCCGTAATTCAAAAACGAGGCTTTGCCCCAGGGGCGGGCGCAGCCCGTCAAATATCGCAAACCAATTAATCAGCGCATCCGCGAGCATTGCATCCTGACGGCGAATGCCCGGCGAGGACAGCAAACGCATTTTGAGAAACCACGCAAACGCGCCGGGCAGATTCAGGTGCCGAAACCGAGTAAAGCGCAGCTTTAAGCCATTGCGGGCGATGAACTCTTCAAAGCGTCGACGATCCCGCGCACTGTAGCGTCGCAGATGGCCGATCTTGCGATCAAAATCCGAGTACAGCCACGGGCCGGCGGGCACAAAGGCGACAAAGCGGCCGCCAGGCTTGAGTATGCGTTCGGCGTGCGCGAGTATGGCCGTATCGTCTTCGATATGCTCCATTACATTAGATGAGTAAATGCAGTCAAAAATCGGTTTCTTAAAAGAGAAGAAGTCCGCGCGTATCTCGCGAACGTTCGGATTGCCGTGAAAGCGCGCCTTTAACGCCTTGAGGTTGGCCGCCGAAAGCTCGCAGAGGCGAACCGGACGATCTTCCGCCACAATTGCGCTGATGGTGCCCTGGCCGGCGCCTAACTCGAGATTTTCATCGCCAAAAGCGGGCGCCAGCTGGCGGACTACGTAACGATTGTACCGGCGGGCTTCTTCGAGCGTTTCCAGAACCTGCACGCCCGTCCCATCTTCCGCATACACGGCGTCCTGATGAGCCGGCCCATGGGACTCGGCCAGACGAAAAACAAAGGAATCAAAACCGAGGAAATTGAGAATCATTTGCAATCCGATGCTGGCCGCCGTGGCGATCAGAACGTGTACGTTCAGCCAGATTAAAATTGCAAATGCGGTGAAGCGCAAGGTCAGACTGCCGGCGGCAACCATGTGGAAGCGCACCAGACGCACCCACATTTCGCCGCGCGATTCGCGCCACGTGAAGAAATAGTGCACAAAAAACGAGAATACGAAGGCGATTTCCGTAACAAGGGCGTTGGTCAGGTTCGTGTGCAAATCGGAGCGATGCGGCCATTCAAAAGCGAAGGCCAGCGCCGCCAGGCCCATGTTGACGGCGAAGACGGCGGCCCCGCTGGCCAGATAGCGCGCCAGCAAATGCAGCCGTTCATTGGATCGCAGCGCTGCACGCATGACTCGCCGTTTTCGTTCTCCTGAGACTGCGTGGCAAGCAATTACTGAGCGCCGGCTACCGGATCTCCGCCGCGCGCATGCAGAAAACCCGCCAGCAAAGCGAAACTCGGGAAGAGCGTATAGTGAAGACGCGCGAATGCCGTGCCGATGTGCCACGCCTGGTCGTAACTCGTGACGACAAATATCGCGGTATAAATTCCATGCACGGCCAGCAAGGGCAAGAAAATCCAGAAGGCCCGCCAGCTCCGCCGCAGTGTGAACAACCAGATTGCGACCAGCCCGGCCAATACCGCAACGTGAAAGAGAAACAGGGCGCGCAAGGGCTCCGCGTAGCGCGCCGGATCCAGGGCGCGCGCGAAGATTGCCGCAGCGCCGCCAGGCATGGGCTCGGGCTCGTGTGCGACGGCTTTAAACCAGAGCCACAGCAATACCGCCGCGGCGCCGGGCGCAAAAGTCGGCCAGAGTCGCCGCCAGGACTGCGTCCGCCACGCGCACATGCCCAACAAAGCCAGTCCCGCCAGAGCCAGGAGCGCGCCTTCATTCTTCAAATTCCACATCCAACCGGCGATAACTCCGGCGAGAAACAGCTCGAAGCGCTTCGCCGCGCCGTCAAAAAGCCGCAGGGCGATTGCGTTAAGCAGCAAAAAACCGAACAAAAGCGCAAAGTCCGCCGTGAGATGACTCGCCATGACCGGGCCGAAGGCGATTAAGGCGGACGCCGTAGCGAGGCGCCAGTCGGCGCGGTGCGCAAAGCGAAACAACAGCCAATGCGCGAGCAGCGCCTGGCAGACCAGAAGCGTGGCGAGGTGAAAGACTATCGGTATCGTCGCGCTCCAGCCGCCCAACAATATGGCGAATGCGCTTAAGGTGAGCGGCAAGGCCAGGGGATAGCCGGAGAGAATCCAGTATGGTTCGCTTGGCCGAAACGGCGCGCCTTCCAGAAACGCCCCCGAGATCGCCAGGGATTTTGCATTCCAGAATCCAATGCCGTCAAAATTGCCCAACGGGTTCACATACGCGCGCGCCAGAAAGACCAACGCGCCTGCGCCGACGATTAACGCGATAGCGATTCGCCGCCGCCCGCCGCCAAACAGGGCCGGGACTTCCACTGCCGGACGCAGGGCGCGCACGACGCCGACGTTAGCGCCCAACCAGAGCAACAAAAACGCGGCCGAGTACAGCGCGCGCTCGCCCGGCGGCAACAGCAGCAGCAGTCCCGCGTTCACCAGCGGGATCCAGGCAAGATTAAAGGCGAACCAGCAGGCGACTGGATAGATCATGGCGCCGGCTCCGCAAGCGACAGGGGGCCGCTGCGGGCGATCACCCGAGCGCTGAGCGCCGGCGCCGCCGCGGCGCGCGGCGTGAAGACTGCGTAGCAGTCCGCCGGCGGATGTTCTTCCTCCATGGAGCGCTCCTCAACGGCGCGGCGCGGCAAGGCGTAGAGCGCCGCGCCGCGCGCGGCCCACAACAAGTCGAAGTCTTCGGGGTTTATGTACAGGCAAACCGCGCTGCCCGACGGGATCTGCGCGGCGAAGCTCTGCAGGCGCGCCACAGTCGATTCGAGGTAGAGCGTTTCGCGTTCTGTGCGCAGACCATAAATGTAAAAGAGCGCATATGCGCCGGAGTAGGCGCAAAACAGAACAAAGAGCAGAGTCTTCAGCGCGTTCACGACCCCAGAAGCCGGGCAAGCGGAGACTCTGTCAAGTTCTGCCCGCTGCGCTCCTCAAAAAGCGAAAAACTGTGGCAGGAGCGGGTCGTTCTTTGGGTTGACGCAGCTCGCGCCGGGCAAAATCTGAATGGATGGCCGGAAGCAATGGAAAACCCCTCAACTGGAATAGCCAGGCGGTCACGGCCGGGGACCGGCGCGCGCCCAATCGCGCGATGATGCGCGCGGTAGGTTTTGGCGACGCGGATTTTCAGAAGCCGGTGGTCGGCGTGGCCAGCGGGCACAGCACGATTACGCCTTGCAACTCCGGCATCCGCCGACTGGAAGAGGCCGCCAGCTCCGGCGTCCGCGAAGCGGGCGGCATGCCCCAGACCTTTGGCACCATCACGATCTCCGACGGCATCTCTATGGGCACGGAGGGCATGAAGTTCTCGCTGATCAGCCGCGACGTAATCGCCGACAGCATTGAGACCGTCTGCCGCGGCCAGTCAATGGACGGCGTCGTCGCCATCGGCGGCTGCGACAAGAACCTGCCCGGCGCCCTGATTGCTCTGGCGCGACTCAACATCCCGTCGGTGTTTATTTACGGCGGCACGATCAAGCCGGGGCGCTACAATGAGCGCGATCTCAACATCGTGTCCGTGTTTGAGGCGGTGGGTCAGTTTAACGCCGGCAAGATCGACAAAAATGAGTTTGATCAGGTGGAGCGGCACGCTTGTCCCGGCAGCGGCAGTTGCGGCGGCATGTACACAGCGAACACAATGTCCTGCGCCATTGAAGCCCTGGGCATGGCCCTGCCCGGCAGCTCGACCATGGCCAATCCCGACGCGGAAATCGCCCAGGCCGCGCAAAACGCGGGAAGCATCGTGGTCGAACTCATCAAACGCGATTTGCGCCCGCGCGAAATCATGACGCGCAAGGCCTTTGAAAACGCGATCGCCGTCACCATGGCGCTCGGCGGTTCAACCAACGCGGTGTTGCATCTGCTCGCCATCGCGCACAGCATGCAGGTTCCGCTGGCCTTGAACGACTTCGAATCCATCGCGCGCAAGGTTCCGCATATCGCCGATATGAAGCCCTCCGGCAAATATCTCGCGGTGGATCTGCACAAACACGGCGGCGTGCCGCGAGTTATGAAAATGCTGCTTGAGGCCGGGCTCCTGCACGGCGATTGCATGACGGCGACCGGTCTGACGGTTGCAGAAAACCTGGCGAATGTCCCGCACACGGTTCCCGAAAATCAGGATCTGATTTATCCGCTTACCAGGCCGCTCTACGGGCGCGGGCACCTGGTAATTCTGCATGGCAACATCGCCCCGGGCGGCGCGGTCGCAAAGATCTCCGGGGTTAAGAAGCCCGCCATGACCGGAGAGGCGCGGGTGTTCGATTCCGAAGAAGAATGCATGGACGCAATCCTTTCGGACAAAATTAAAAGCGGCGACATTATCGTGATTCGCTACGAAGGTCCGCGCGGCGGTCCCGGCATGCGTGAAATGTTGGGCCCCACCTCGGCGCTCATCGGCAAAGGTCTGGGCGACGACGTCGGGCTCATTACGGACGGACGTTTTTCCGGCGGCACCTACGGCATGGTCGTGGGTCACGTGGCGCCGGAGGCGGCGGTCGGCGGGCCCATCGCCCTGATTCGCGAGGGCGATCTGATCACCATCGACGCCTACGCGAACCTGCTGGAAGTGCACCTTTCTATAGAAGAACTTATCGCCCGGCATAAAGACTGGCAAGCGAAGCCCGCGAACTATACCAGCGGCGTGGCGGCGAAATACGCGCGGCTGGTCGGTTCGGCGGAGTTTGGCGCGGTTACGGACAGCGACCGGGTGGAGGATCCGGAGCGGTTTTTTGATCGCGACTGGCACAAGAACCTGAAGGGATACACAAGCGCAAAAGAAATGCGCACGGAGGCCGACCGATGAGCGCTGAAAACGGACGCAACGACAAACTGCATGTAATTCCGGGCGACGACGGCGAGGCCGGACGGGACGCGCCGTGGATCTTTCGCACCTACGCGGGGCACTCCAATCCGCGCGCATCCAATCAACTCTATCGTTCCAATCTCGAGAAGGGTCAGACCGGTCTTTCGATCGCCTTTGACCTGCCCACCCAGTGCGGTTATTCGTCGGACCATGCGATCGCGCGACCGGAGATCGGCAAGGTCGGCGTACCGATTAACAGCCTGGACGACTTTCATCTGCTGTTTGATCAAATCCCGATCGAAAAAATGAACACCTCGATGACGATCAACGCGACGTCGATGTGGCTGCTGGCGCTCTACATCGCCCTCGCGCGCGAAAAAAACGCCGACCCGAAGCTGCTGCAGGGCACGGTGCAAAACGACATCATCAAGGAGTACCTCGCGCGCGGCACCTACATCTTTCCGCCCCAGGCGAGCATGCGTATGATCGCGGAGATGTACGAGTATTGTCTTACGAACGTTCCCAAATGGAACGCGTCGAACATCTGCTCGTATCATTTACAAGAGGCCGGCGCAACTCCGGCCCAGGAACTCGCCTTTGCGCTGGCCAACGCCATCGGCATCCTGGATCTGATCCGCGAACGCGGGCATATTCAGGGCGAAGAGTTTGAAAAGATCGTCGGTCGCATCAGCTTCTTTGTCAATGCCGGCATCCGTTTTATAGAAGAAATGTGCAAGATGCGCGCCTTTACCGAACTGTGGGACGAGATCACGCGCGAGCGTTACGGCGTCAAGAATCCGAAGTATCGAATCTTTCGCTACGGCGTGCAGGTCAATTCGCTGGGTCTCACGGAGGCGCAGCCGGAAAACAACGCGTGGCGCATTATTCTCGAAGCGCTCGGCGTAACCCTGAGCCGCAAGGCGCGCTGCCGGGCCCTGCAACTTCCCGCGTGGAACGAGGCGCTCTCCCTGCCGCGCCCGTGGGACCAGCAGTGGTCCCTGCGCCTGCAGCAAATTCTGGCCTACGAAACGGATTTGTTGGAATACCCGGATCTCTTCGACGGCAGTCGCGTGGTAGAATCTAAAGTCAGCGAACTCAAAGACCAGGCGCGCGCGGAAATTGATCGCATCCTCGGCATGGGCGGCGTACGCGCGGCGGTTGAAGCCGGCTACATGAAAAGCGCGCTCGTGCGTTCCATGTCCGAACGCGTGAGCCGGATTAATTCCGGGGATCAGATTGTCGTCGGACTGAACAAATGGACGGATGGCCTGCCCTCGCCGCTGCTCGGCGGCGAAGACGGCGGCGTATTCAAGGTGGATCCGGACGCCGCGCGCGTCACTCTGGAAGACCTGGCCGCGCTCAAGGCGAAACGCGATCCCGTGCGCGCAAAAGAAGCGCTCGAAGCCTTAAAAGACGCCGCCCGCAACGGCAAAAACATGATGGAGCCGTCGATTGAATGCGCCCTGGCGCGCGTCACCACCGGCGAATGGTCGGACGCGTTGCGCGAAGTGTTCGGCGAGTATCGTCCGGTCACGGGCATTGAGGGCCAGAAACTCGGTCTCGAAGACGAGCGCGTGCAAAAATTACGCGCACGGGTGGAGCAGTTTAACGTTCGCGCCGGACACCGGCCGCGCATCGTAGTCGGCAAGCCGGGTCTCGACGGCCATTCCAACGGCGCGGAAGTCATTGCGGTGTCCGCCCGCCATACGGGCTTTGACGTGATTTATTCCGGCATTCGACTCACGCCGGAAGAAATCGTGCAGAGCGCCGTGGAAGAAAACGCGGACATTATCGGCGTTTCCATTTTGTCGGGTTCGCATATGGAACTGGCGGATCAGTTAATTGAACGCTTAAAAGCGAGCGGCGCAGCGGACCATATTCCGGTCGTGTTCGGCGGCATTATTCCCCAGTCCGATTTTGCCGCGCTCAAGGCGAAAGGCGTAAAGGCGATTTTTACGCCCTCGGACTACGAGCTGATGGATATTATGGAACGCATCATGGACCTCGTTGAGGCCAAAGAAGCCGTGCGGAGTTAAACTCTGAGCGCGTACGATGCAGCCCTGGAGAAAGCTCTCGCCGGCGATAAATATTCGATCGCGCGGCTGATCAGTCTTTTTGAGGATCGCCGTCCGGAAGCGGCGCTGGAACGCGCGCGTATTCACGCCGAACTTGATCGGCGCGGCGTGGGCCGCGATGGCCGCTTTCTGGGAATTACCGGCACGCCGGGCGCCGGCAAGTCCAGTCTGATCGGGCGCGCAGCGAAACTTCTGATTGAACGCGATCCGCGCGTGCGCGTGGCCGTGCTTGCAATCGATCCGTCCAGCCACATCTCCGGCGGCGCCATACTCGGCGATCGCACGCGCGTGAGTTTTCCGCTCGATGAAAATCGGCTCTTTTTTCGCAGCCAGGCCTCCGACCGCGAACTCGGCGGCGTCAGTCGCACGACCTTTCAAGTCGGTCGACTGCTGATGCGCCTGTTTGATTTGATCCTCATCGAGACGGTCGGCATCGGACAGAACGAAATCGAAATTCAGTACGTGGCCGATCGCGTGTACCTGGTGCTGCAGCCCCTCGGCGGCGATCAGATCCAGTTTATGAAGGCGGGCATTATGGAAATTCCGGATGTCTTTATCTTAAACAAAAGCGACGAAGAGCAGGCCGCGCGTGTCAGCTATCATGCCTTAAAAGTGTCGCTTTCGTTTGCACGCCCCGGCGAAGAAAATGAACTGCGCGTGTTATTGACGAGCGCCGTTTCCGGGCGCGGTCTCGCGGAACTGACGGATGATTTTTTCGCCGCCCGCGCACAGCCGCTGCGCCGCAGCCTCGCCGAAAAAGAAGCCTACTATTTTGAACGCTGGGTGCGCGACGAATACGGTCGCTACGGTCTCGCAGAATTGGAGCGGCTGGGCGGCGCCGGCGCCTACCGCGCCGCGCAAAACGGCTTTGATCTGGCGCAAGCCGCCTTCGCCAGCCGCTGGTCTACTCCGACCGCAGCGGCGCCTGCGGACGCGGAGGCGCTGTCCCTGTGAGCGCCGCGCCCCGGGCGCCCGGCCAGGGGCCGGCGCTGGTATTCCGGCTGGCCGGGCGCGAAACGCCGCCGCCCTACGAACTCTTGCTCGACGCGGACCCATCGCGCGCGGCGGTGGATGAGGCGCTCGAACGCGGGGAACTCTGGCTCGCGCTTGCCAGCGAAGAAATAATCGGCGCATTGATCCTGTTGCCGACGCGGCCGCACGTTCTGGAACTCGTGAACATCGCAGTTGCGCCCGACCATCAGGGACGCGGGCACGGCAAGACGCTCGTGTTATTCGCCATCGAGCAGGCGCGCGCCGCCGGGTTTCGCACGCTGGAAGTCGGCACCGGTTCGGCCAGCCTTACGCAGCTTGCGTTGTATCAGAAATGCGGCTTTCGGGTGCAGGGCGTGGACCCTGATTTTTTTATACGCAACTACGCGGAGCCGATCTTTGAGAACGGCATCCAGCTGCGCGACATGCTGCGGCTGAGTCTCGCGCTCCAGCCGGGATGATTCATGGACCTCCGTCGACAGCGCGCAGCGCCGGCCTGGCGTGGCGTCTCGTCGCGGAATAATCCGATTCTTCTTGCCCCTGCGCGCCGTTTGCGCGACGGCGTATATACTTATGAATCGTAAGTTGCGCGTGGCGGTACTATTTGGCGGCAAGTCGGCCGAACATGAGATCTCGCTGGTTTCGGCGCGCAATATCATCGCCGGCCTCGACCCCGAACGCTACGATGTCACGCCGATCGGCATTGATCGCAACGGACGCTGGCTCACCGCGGAAAGCGCAGCGCAACTGTTGAACCAGAACGGCAAGCTGCTCGCATTGAACGAAGCGGCGGGCCGCGCCCTGAGCATGCAGCCCGGCGCGGAACGCGCGCTGGTTGCCAGCGATGCCAGCGATGCCAGCGTCGCTTTGCCCGCCGTGGACGTGGTGTTTCCGGCTTTACACGGTCCCTACGGCGAAGACGGCAGCATGCAGGGACTCCTGAAGCTGCTCAATTTGCCATTTGTGGGCCCCGGGGTGCTGGGCTCCGCCGTGGGCATGGACAAGGACGTGATGAAGCGGCTGCTGCGCGATGCAGGACTGCCGATCGGCGCGTTTCGCGTGTTACAGCGTCGCGACGCCGCTGGAATTTCCTTCGATGCGCTATCGGCTGAGTTGGGACTGCCGCTCTATGTCAAGCCGGCGAATCTGGGCTCGTCGGTCGGCGTAAGCCGCGTAAAGACGCAGAATGAGTTCACGCGCGCGATTGACGAGGCCTTTCTTTACGATAACAAACTGGTGCTTGAGAAGAACATACCTGGCCGCGAAATCGAGGTAGCCGTGCTGGGCAACGAATCGCCGCTCGCTTCCATACCAGGCGAGATCATACCGAAAGATGGCTTTTATTCCTACGAGTCGAAATACCTGGATGAAAAGGGCGCGGCGCTCGAAATTCCGGCGAAACTCGACGCGGCTACCGTCGCGCGCGTGCAAGCCCTGGCCATCCAGACCTACGAATGTTTGTGCCTGGAAGGACTCAGCCGCGTGGATTTATTCTTAACTGCAAGCGGCGAGTTGTTTGTCAATGAAGTCAATACGATCCCTGGCTTTACCAGCATCAGCATGTACCCCAAACTCTGGGAGGCCAGCGGCCTGTCCTACGGCAAGCTATTGGATCGCTTGATCGAACTGGCGATTGAACGCCACGCGCGCGATCAACGCCTGCGCACCACAGTCGGCGATTGAGCTATACTAATGTCGAACGAGTATTTGTTTGTTTACGGCACCCTGCGTCGCGCACTGGAGCGTCCCATGCAACGCGCCTTCGCCCCCTTTGTTGAATTTCGCGGCGAGGGATTTGTGGAGGGTCGACTGTGGGATCTGGGCTATTATCCTGCGCTTGAGCATCGCCCTGGATTTGAACGCGTGCGCGGCGAACTTTATGAGCTGCAAGACGCGCCAGCGGCGTTTGCAATTCTCGACGCCTATGAAGAATGCCGTCCCGAAGATCCGCCGCCCACCGAGTATGTCCGGCGACGCGTAGCGGCCGAGTTTCAGAACGGCGCGCGCGTTGAGGCGTGGACCTATGTGTACAATTGGCCCCTCACGCACGCTCGCTTAATCCCGGGCGGCGACTACCTGGGAGAATAAGCCTGCGGCGCCGCAGGCCATGTGCAATTCAGGCAGTCCGCGGCGAAACCGGGACGCCGGCTTTTTCCAACTGCGGTCGCAGAGTTCCGGTCAGAAAGTGAAAGTACATGATCCAGTCGGAAACGAGCGAATAGAGCGGATACGTAAACGTCGCCGGACGGTTCTTTTCGATGAAGAAATGCGCAACCCAGGCAAAACCGTAGCCGGCGACCGGCATCAGCAAGAACAGCCAGTAGTTGCCTGTGTAGACGGCGGCGCCAGCGACAACCAGCACCAGGGTGGTGCCGATGTAGTGCATCGCACGACAGGCCGGCACGGAATGCTCGCGCAAATAGAAGGGAAAGAACTCCGCCAGTGATTTGTATTGCTTCTCTGATTGACCCATGCGCGTACCTCTGGTTTCGGTGTACTGTCCGGGCGAAGCTCCTACAACCAAAAATTCGCGCCCGTTTAACCCTGCATGACCCAATCCCTGAAAGTTGGCTTTCTTGGCCTCGGCCGCATGGGCGCCGCCCTGGCGCGCGGCTGCCTGAATTCAGCCGTCGCCGACGCCGTCTCTGGCTATGATCCCGCCGCACCGGCGAATGCAGAGGCGACGCTGCCCGGCCTGATTCGCGCGCAGTCAGCCGCCGACCTGGAGGCCGCGGTTGACGTAGTTTTGCTGTGCGTAAAGCCCCAGGATATGCCGGCTGCGATTGCGGAACTCGCCGGGAACAAACGCTACATCAGTATTGCTGCAGGATTGAGCACCGGCCGCTTGCGCAGTTTTTTCAAGACCGGGCAGAGCACGCAAATATCGCGCGTTATGCCCAATATTTCAGCGACGATTGGTCAATCCGTAAGCGGATATTACTGCGAGGAGGAGACCCTGGCCGCTCTGACCGAGCGTCTCTTCAGCGCTGTCGGCGTAGCGATCCGGGTAAAACAAGAAAGCCTGTTGCACGCGGTTACCGGTTTGTCCGGTTCGGGGCCGGCGTATGTCTTTGAATTTATTCACGCGCTGGCGGAAGGCGGCGTAGCGGCTGGTCTACCGTATGAGGCGGCCCTCAAACTTGCGGTCGCTACAACCGCCGGGGCGGCCGCTCTGGTGACGGCGACGGGCGAACATCCCTCGGCGCTGCGTAACCATGTCGCCTCGCCGGGCGGCACCACAATCGCGGGCCTCGCCGCCCTGGAACGCGGCGCCTTTCACGGGCACGTCATGGCTGCGGTCGATGCGGCGACGCGCCGCAGCCGCGAGCTGGACGAGGACTGATTCCGTTGAGTCGCACGCGCGCGAACGGGACGGCGCCGCGCTCAGACCAGCACGCGCAGCTCTTCGCACAGGCGATTTTGAAACTCCGCACTGTGAAACCGCTCATCGCGCGGATCGACGACAAAGCGATTCCGCACGCGACCGTCGGGATCCGTGTGAATATCCGCTTCCAGGATGTCAATATCCATCAAATAGAAGGCCTGAGTCAGAATCAAAAGCAAGCCGCGCTTGTCACGACCGGTAATTTCGATTACCGTGTCGCCGCCTGGCGCCGCATTCAGCGTCACCTCGCCGTGCGCAGTTTGAAACTCGCTGCGCGGGATTGCAGCCTTCCGCTCTGTCAGGTATTCGAGGACCGAAACGCCGCCAAACAGCAGCTTCTCAAGATCGTCGATCATGCTGCGGAATTGCAGTTCGCTGCTCGCCCCCGCCCCCGCTCCAGGAATAATCCAGAAGTCGTCGCTGATGCGGTTCGATTCCGGAGAAGCGATCCGCGCTTCCTGGATGCTCCAGTTAAAGCTGTACAGCACGGCACAGAGCCGGAAAAGCACCCCGACCTCGTTTAAGGCCGCGTCGATTTTCAAGCGCACGCCCGGCGGCGCGTCCCGCAGGCTGACATCCAATCTGTGATTCTGATCGTCCACGGAACGCGAGTAGAGCGCCTTGTTGGGGGCTTTCATCTCGCTAACGGAAAGCAAATTTTATGCCAGAACTCCTGAAAACAGGGGTCAAACGCCCGGGATCTGCCAGCGCGGGCCGAGTTTTTCCCAATTCGTCTTTTTTTTCGGGGCGCTCCCGCGGCGGCCGCGGGCAAGTCCGGTAAAATGTGTTGTGAAGGTCGGCCATAGCCCGAAATCGTGCCTGGAATGAATTCGGCGCTCTGCAACGCCATTTTCGATCGCTGCATTGCCGATTATCACATCCGCGATGACGTGAATCATCCGCCAGCGAATCCGTTCAGTCAGGGCGTCGAAGCCCTGCTCTACGAAAAAGCCCG
>JAVHPJ010000094.1:0-13730 GCA_036170535.1 Leptospirales bacterium
CCTGGGACTCACGGGCTCGCACCAGGACGGACTTTATCTTTCTAAACGCGCGTGGGATCTGTTTCTCGATGCGCCGGGCGCGGCGGGCGAAAACCTCGAGCGCTTTGTGACGATCGAGTGGGGTCGGGGGCTGGCTACGCCTTCGCGCTTTGTGTGGTACGGCAAAGAAACGCGCAGCGAATATCGGCTGACGCGCATTACGCCCGTATTTCGCGGCCAGGAAGAGCGCTACCTGGGCTCGCTATTTTTACTTTTGCGTCTGCGTTCGCCGACGGATGGCAGCGTGCAATTTCAGGCGCGCCTGCTGGACCGCGAAGAAGACATCGACGATTTGCTCGCTTTTCTGGGCGTCACGCCGGCGGAGACAAACGATCTCATCGCCTTTCAGATGAACGACCGCGTGCGGCCGTTTTACGAAGCCTATTTGCGCGAGGTGGGCGACGTGTTCCCGGACACCAACGACATTTCGCGGCGTGCGCAGTCGGCCTATGCGGAGATTTATCGCGCGGTGAACCACAGTCCGGACGACATGTTGCTCAAGCTGATGGAAATTGAATACGCCCTCTTTCAGGGCATTGAGCGCGCGGTGTACCAGCCGCTGCTTTCGCGCCAGTTTGCCGCAGTCGAAGAGCTGCTGGCGTTATCGTCCGAAGTTAACAATCGTCGCAAAAGTCGCGCGGGACGGAGTTTTGAGAATCATCTGGTCTACGTGCTCAATCGTTTTCGCGTGCGGTTCAGTTTTAATCAGACCACGGAAGACAGCAAAAAGCCGGACTTCATATTTCCCGGCATCGAGCAGTATCACGCCCGTGACTTTCCGGGCGAGCGTTTGTTTTTTCTGGGCGCAAAAACCACCTGTAAAGATCGCTGGCGGCAGGTCTTAAACGAAGCCGATCGGATTTCCCGCAAACACCTGTGCACTTTGCAACAGGGCTTTACCTCGCAGCAACTCCAGGAAATGCGCGAGGCCGGCGTAACGCTGGTGGTGCCGGAAAAATACCACGTCTTCTGTAAAGAAGCCGATCGCAGTCAGTTAATCAGCCTGGCCGAGTTTGTAGAGCGTGTAAATTCCGCCAACGGCCTGGCCGAGGATCTTTTTTCGCAAAGCCCGGCCTGAGCCGGCCCGGGCAATCGTTCCACGGCGGATCGATGGTCTGTCGATCACCGAATAATCCGGCGAATCCGGTGGTTGTCAGTATCGGCCACGAGCAGGCTCGTGCCGTCCGTGGTGACGCCGATCGGGCTATTGAACTGCGCGGCGGCGCCCGTGCCGTCCGCAAAGCCGAACGCTCCACTGCCGGCGACGGTGGTGACGACTGCGGTGGCGATGTCGATCTGGCGAATCCGGCTGTTGTCCGCATCAGCCACGAAGAGGCTCGTGCCGTCCGTGGCGACGCCGACCGGGCTATTGAACTGCGCGGCCGCGCCCGTTGCGTCGGCAAAGGCCGGCGCCCCGCTCCCGGCGAGTGTGGTGACGACTGCGGTGGCGATATCGATCCGGCGAATCCGGTGGTTGTCCCTATCAGCCACGAAGAGGGTCGTGCCGTCCGTGGTGACGCCGATCGGGAAATTGAACTGCGCGGCCGCGCCCGTGGCGTCGGCAAAGGCCGGCGCTCCACTGCCGGCGAGTGTGGTGACGACTGCGGTGGCGATATCGATCCGGCGAATCCGGTGGTTGTCCCTATCAGCCACGAACAGGCTCGTGCCGTCCGTGGTGACGCCGAGCGGGAAATTGAACTGCGCGGCGGCGCCGGCGCCGTCCGCAGTGCCCGCCACTCCACTGCCGGCGAGTGTGGTGACGACTGCGGTCGCGATGTCAATCCGGCGAATCCGTTGGTTGTTCGTATCCGCTACGAACAGGCTCGTACCGTCGGTGGTCACGCCGCCCGGGAAATTGAACTGCGCGGCGGCGCCCGTGCCGTTCGCAAAGGCCGCCACTCCACTGCCGGCGAGTGTGGTGACGACTGCGGTGGCGATATCGATCCGGCGAATCCGGCTGTTGTCCCTATCAGCCACGAACAGGCTCGTGCCGTCCGTGGTGACGCCGACCGGGCCGTCGAACTGCGCGACCGCGCCCGCGCCGTCGGCAAAGCCACCCACTCCATTGCCGGCGAGGGTGGTGACGACTGCGCTCAGGTTCAGCGGACAACCCTGCAACTGGCCGCCAAGTAGCCGGGGAGTACAGGGTCGATAAAGGAGCGCCGCCGCTGGCGAGCAACCGAGGTCAGTTTGGCTGCAACTCGTGTCGAATACGTCACAGGCTGGAAGAATCAGCAGGGCGGCCAGTAAAGACGCCAGCGCGATGCCGCGGCCCGTGCGGCCGCCTTTCGTCTTCATCGGATCGGCGCTTGACTTGCCTGTATCCGCGGATGATTCGAGTTTCGACCGACTGAAGAACGCGGCTGGGCCGTGCGGATCCGACTGCATTGACAGGTAAGCGCCCCCCCTGGCGCTATCCACAAGAGAAATTTACACAGGAGTTACAGGTTCGTCGTGGATCGAAGAAACTGTTCTTCAACGATCAACCAATCGATGCTGCAGTGTGAGCGGTTCCCGAATCATCCTTCCTGGCGGCCGTAGAGTTTGCGCAGGGCCTGCTCGGCGCCGCGCACGCGGGCGACGTTGAGATAGTCGCCGGGCGCGGGCGCCGCCAGCAGCCACATCACCGGATACCGTTCGTCGACGATCAGCGGGGCAGGGGCCGGCAGGTCCACGAGCGAAAAGTCGTCGCTCAGTATAAAATCCGCGCGCGGGCCGTCGGCGCCGGATTCGTAGGTGTGACCGCTCGCAAAAAAAGCGTCGGAAATCCAGGGATACGCGGCAACGCGGCCGACCACGCCGGGAAACCAGTCGCGACGATCTTCTGTAAAACTTACGATCTCCACGCGCAAGAGAGCGCTCGCGTCTTTGGCGCGGCGTTCCACGCCGGGCTGGTTCTGGTTGGACATGCCGAGGGTGGCGAACACGGCGCGGCCCTGGACTTCAAACTCCGCCACGGCCAGCATGGGAAACTTGCGATCGGTCAGAGCGTAGTACTGTTTGTGCGCGCCGTAGACCGACTCGTAGTGCGCGAGCAGTCGATCGCGAAACCGACTCCAGTGTTCCGGGGCTGCGCGCGTGGTCCAGTAGTCCAGGTTTTCCTGCAGCCGGTCAAAGAAGGCCGACTCGGGCGGCGGCATCGGCAGCGTCCCGAGTTCGCCGTCGATGCAGGCGCGCGCGTAACCCTGCAGCCCGTCGTAGCCGGACCAGGGCGGAATAATCGCTTCGATGAGTCCTTCCACGTAAAGACTCACGCCCGAGCCTTCGGGAAACCATACGAGATCCAGATCGTCGACGGAGAATTCCTCCGCGCCTTCGGGATGGGCGCAGGCTTTTTTGCTGAGCAGGGGCGCGCGCCCGGCCTTCATGGATTTCAGATCGGTCTCGTCCGGCGCGGGGACGAGGTTGCGCACCCAGACGGCGCGCGTTTCGCCGGGATAGTCGTCCGCCGGACTCAGGTACAGGTACACGCTGCGCCCGTCGTCTTCCAGCGTGGCGACGCGCGTGCCATGCGGGTTTAATTCTTCAAGCAGGACGCGCCCCGGCATATCTGGGACGAGTCGCCGGCCCCGCTCTGGCTGTAAAGAGAGAAGCGCGCTTGCCTTCGGAGCCGCGCTTGCCCAGGTTTGTTCCGTATGTCCGATCGTCCTTCCGCCGAACTGCTGAACCGCGCGCTTTTCGACAGCCTGCTCGCGAAGGCCGCCGCTTCCCCGCGCCGGCGCATCAATCATAACTTTCACACGTCCATGGCGGACAATCCGCACCGCTTTTTAAACGTGATGCTGCACGGTACGTACATCACGCCCCACCGGCATCTCAAGCCGCCCAAGTCGGAAAGCTTTGTCTTACTCGAAGGCCGGCTGGGCTTTGTGCTTTTTCGCGAGGATGGCGAGATTGATCAGGCGCACATACTGGAAGCCGGCGCGGGCGCGATCCCGGTTGGCATCGACATACTGCCGGGGCTCTGGCATAGCATCGTCGTGTTGTCCGAGCACGCCGTATGTTTTGAGGTGAAGCCCGGTCCCTATGAGCCGAGCGATGACAAGGAATTTGCGCCCTTTGCGCCGGCGGAGGGAGCTCCCGGCGCGCCCGAGTATCTCGCGGAATTAACGCAGCGCGCTTTGCAGAAAGCCGGCCGCTAAAATCAGACCGGCATCACTTCGCCCTGACTTACGTGGGTCATGCGGTTCGCCGCATCGACGTGCACGACCGTGGGCTCGTAATTGGGCGGAACTTCGCGCGGATCAAAGTAGGCGTAGGTGATGATGATGATCAGATCGCCGACCTGACCGAGGCGCGCTGCTGCGCCGTTCAAACAGATGACGCCGGAGCCGCGTTCGCCGCGGATCGCGTAGGTCTCGAGCCGCGCGCCGTTGTTCACATTGACGACTGCAACTTGCTCGTAGGGCAGAATGCCGGCCGCGTCGAGCAGATCCTCGTCGATGGTCAGACTGCCGGGATAATGCAGTTCCGCCTGAGTCACCGTCGCGCGGTGGATCTTGGATTTACAGAGAGAGATGAACATACTTTCGCTCCCCGCTCTACGGCCCGGTGACTCGCCTGGACGCGCCGAACGATCCTCGTAATTTGCAATAATTCGACAAAAGTCCCTCGGGTCAAGTCCAGAAAACGCTCGGGTAGTCGGCGGCGGACGGCGGCGAGCGACGGCCGACGGCGCCGCACTGATGAAACTGCGCGGCGTCGGAATTATGTCCGCTATGGCGCCATGCCCTGCAGAGCGCTCAGGATCGCGCGCTGGCCTGGCGGCGGCTTACAAACGCATCGGTAAAGGGCAGCTCCAGGCGCGCCACGGTGCGATCCGGCAGGGTGTATATCCGGAAATACGCCGGGTCGATATTGGCGCCCTTCAATAATATAACAATCATTGCGAGCCCGAGCCCGGCGCCTTCCGTGTTGTCCGCGTTATCCAGATAAAACTCGGCCAGGTCATGGTAGGCCATGCTCTTTTTCATTTTTTCCCGGAGCCGGCGTTCCTCAAAAGACAGAATCGGCGTGTTATTGATGACTTCGACGGTGAGTCCGCTTGCATCGTGTTGCAGAATAATCAGCACGTAAATGCCGCGTTCCAGCGCCTTGCGGCCGTAAACTTCGTTCATTTCGTCGGAAAACTCGAGCTTGAAGCGCTGCATGCCTTCCTCGTAGTCTCCCGCAGCTGCGATGTCGAGACCCTCTTCCTCGAAGAATATGCGCTTCTGATTGGCTTTCACCGCGTTAATGGCCAGCTCTTTGATGATCGTATAGAGCATGTCCATCAAGTCCGGGCGCTCGTATTTGTCGAGAATCAGCCGCAGGGCCTCAAGCACGTACTTTTCGACCGTGGAACTGACCTTGCTGGCCTGGAGCGCCAGCTCGCTCTCCTGCTCGATCTTGAGCCGGATCGTCTTGTCCAGCTCGAAGAAACTTTTCCCCATGTCGACCCATCGCTCCGAAATTTAATTGTTATCAGGACTATAATCGGCGTTTTCTGCTGAGAAGCCCTTCGAAAGCCCCGGCGCGTCGCAGACGCCCGCCGGTCGGCCGCCGCAGGCAAGTTCACCTATGGCTCTTGACGCCCGCACCCTCCAGAACGTGGACGAAGCGCTGCTTTTCGAAGCGGCGCTGGCGGACCTCGCGCGCGACGAGTCGCGACTGAGCGTCGATCTGGAAGAGGCGCTATCCGGACGCATGAACATGCCCCAGGGCATGGGCCTGTTTATTGTCGCGCTCACCGAGTCGGGTCTTCGCAGCCGCATGGACGATCTCTGGAATTGGATTCGGGAGCGGCCGCAAATAGATGTCAAGTTTATAGTTCTTTCGGACGGGCCGCGCAGCCGTGCGGACTTTCGCCCGCTGCCGGATGAATACATCCACGTGGTGGCGCCGCGCGATTTGCAGGCCGAAACCCTGCGTCAGTTAGTGGACAACGCTTTTTATGGCCTGCGCCTGCGCCACGAGAAAATGCAGCTGCAATCGCGCCTGGCGCTGTCTTCCCAGGAGCTGCGCCGACTGACGGACGTGGGGCAGGCGCTTTCGACGGAACGCGATTTTGAACGCCTGATCGAACTCATTCTGCATCACGCCCGCGAACTGGTGCTTGCCGACGGCGGGTCGATTTACGTCGTCGAGCGCGGACGCCCCGGGCAAAAGCCGACGCACTTGCGGTTTAAAAAGTCGGCGCTGAATCTCAGCGCGAACGAATTTCTGCTGCCGATCGACGCCAATTCCATCGCGGGCTACGTCGCCCAGACGACGAGGCCGCTTGTCATTGAGGACGTGTACGCGCTCACCGGCGCGGAACCGTATCGCTTTAATTTCGAATTTGATCGCGCGCACAATTATTACACCAAATCGATGATGGTGATCCCGATGATGGATCATCGCAGCGATACCATCGGCGTTATTCAACTGATCAACAAAAAGCGGACGCATTTAAGCCGTCCGCTGGAGGTCGAAGATCTCAAAAGCGATCTGATCATCCCATTCACGGATAAATGCGTCGAGCTCATCCAGGCCCTCGCCGGCCAGGCGGCGGTCGCCATACAAAACAACCTGCTGATTCAGGATATCAACAACCTGTTCGAAGGCTTTGTTACCGCCGCCGTGACCGCAATTGAGCAACGCGATCCGACCACCTCCGGTCACTCCTTTCGCGTGGCCGAGTTTACGACCGGCCTGGCGCGCGCTGTGGACCGGCTGAGCGCGGGCGACTTTGCGCCCGTACGGTTTTCCGGCGAGCAGATCCGCGAACTACGCTACGCCTCGTTGTTGCATGACTTTGGCAAAGTCGGCGTGCGCGAAAAGGTGCTCGTTAAGTCGAAAAAGCTCTACGATCACGAGTTGCAGTTGATCGAGTGGCGTTTTCGCAACGTGGAGCAGATGGTGGAAAAGCACTATCTGCAGCGTAAAATCAAATATCTCAAAACAAACGGTCCTTCCGGCTTCGCCGACTACGAGCAGTATCTGGACGAAGAGATGCGCGTGCGCGTCAACGAAGTGCGCGAAATGCTGGATACGATTCGTACGGCCAACGAGCCGACCATCGTCGCTGCGGGAAATTTTGAACGCCTGGAAGAAATCGCACGCAAGCGCATTCGTCTGCCGGACGGTCAGAGCTTTCCCTTTTTGCACGAAAACGAACTCTTGAGTCTTTCCGTACGGCGCGGCAATCTGGATCAGCAGGAGCGCATGGAGATCGAGTCGCACGTTTCGCACACCTATCGCTTTCTCATACAGATCCCCTGGACAACCGACCTCTCGCGCGTGCCGGACATTGCGCACGGTCACCACGAAAAACTTGATGGCAGCGGCTATCCCATGGGTTTGCGCGGCGAAGAAATCGCCCTGCAAACGCGCATGATGACGATTGCGGACATTTACGACGCGCTGACGGCGCCGGATCGACCGTACAAAAAATCGCTCACGCCGGAACGGGCGCTGGACATTCTGCAACTGGAAGCGAAGGAAGCGCACATCGACGGACGGCTTTTGCAAGTTTTCATTGAGTCCGGCGTTTTTAAGCTCGGCCAGGAAAATAGCGAGCCCTGGCTCGACTAGACCCGACTATTGCGGTTGCTCCGCTCTATTCCGAAAACGCTCAGAAATAGCCCGAATTCCTGCGAAAATTAGCAGGGCGAACAGCGGGCCCAATAGCCAGGCTTCGCCAAAGCGCGCATACAGCGTCGGCGCCCGGTCCAGCGCGGGGACTTCGTAAACCGGAGCGACGGAAGCGCCGTAACGCGTGGGGCCGGGCGCGAGCCTGTGTCCGTCCGGGCCGAAGGCCGCGCTGATGCCGCTGGCATTCGCACGCACCAGGCTGCGGCGAAACTCAATCGAGCGCAGCCGCGCCAGCGCCTGATGCTGCGCCGGCTCCGGCCAGGCGCCGTACCAAACGTCGGTGGTAAGATTGATTAACAGGTGGGGCGCAGCCGCGCCTTTAAAAAATTCGCGAACATAATCCGGATGAATGATTTCATAGCAGATCGACGGCGCGACGCGAAAGCTGAGGCCCGCGCGATCCAGACGAAAGCTCGAGCGATCCGCCCCGGGTTCAAAACGCGACTGGCGCAAAAACGCCGGCAGGTACGGCGCAGTGAGTCCGGCGAGTCGCGTTCCTTCCCAGGGCAAATATTCGCCCAGCGGCAGCAGGCGGCCCTTTGCGTAACTTGCCCGGCGCTCGCCGGCGGGATCGTACAGCGTCGCCAGGCTCTGTGCGCGCGGCGCTCCGGCGGCTGCGGTGCGAGCGGGGCGTAAGCCGACTTCGTTAAGAACTACGTATGAATCAGATTCGCGCGCCAGGGCGCGGACAGCGTTCCGGAAATCGTCTGAAAAAATGCCGGCGCGACGATTTAAATACGCGTCGTCGGTGCTCAGATAGGGCAGGGCCGACTCCGGCAGTACAAATAGATCAATTGGGCCAGACTGACGGGCGGATTGCGCGAGGCGCGGCAAATCAATGCGGAAGATGCGCTCCGCTTCCGCGAGCAGCGCGGGATCAAGACCCGGCTTTTCGCGCGGCGCGTTGGTCTGGAGTACGGCCGTCCGCAGTCGCGGCGCGTCGGCGCTCGCCTGTTCCGCGTAAATTAGCAGCAGGCGTCCGCTTGCCCACCACAGACTGAAGACGCTGATTGCAAAAAACGCGCGCAGGGCCGCGCGTCGATTGGGGCGCAGGGTTGCGCCCGCAAAGACGCGCTCGAAGTGCAGGGCGTGCAGGGCGTCGTAGGCGCTGCGCGAAAGCGCGATCAGGAGAAATCCAAGACCATGTGCGCCGCAGAGTTCCGCCAGTTGATCGCAGGGCGGCAGGGCCTGCGCCAGATCGCCCCAGCGCCAGGGAAAAAGCGCCGGAACGCAAAGTTCGATGACAATCGCCGCCGTCGCTTGCCACAGCGCGCGAAACTGCAGCACGCCCGCCAGCGCGCGCGCCAGAAGCGCGGATTGTTTTCGGGCGACGGCCTCCCGCGCCCATTCGCCCAAACCAAGCGCCAGCAAAAACAGCGCATAACGCGGCTGCAATAGCCAGCCGAGGCCGAGGAGGGCCGCGGCGCCGACGCCAGGCGAAACTTCCGCAAAAAGCCCCGCCGCGCCAATCAGCCAGAAAAAGCCCAGGCCGGAAAGCAGCGCAGCCGCCGCCCACGCCGCGGCGACCAGGCGCAGCGGCGATTTGCGCAGCAAAAAACTCAGGGCAAAAATCGGCCAGGGCGCCACAAGCGCGGCCGGCCCGAATCCGATCGGCGCGAGCGCCAGCGGCGGCAGAGCGCCGGCCAGCACCACAAGCGCAGCGAGGCGCAACCGCGCGGCGTTGCGCCGGACGGCGGAATAAAGCCAGGAAAACATCGACACTCAGCCCCGTCTTATACGATTGACCCACATGGGTCCGCTTGCGCAACAACTCTTCGCCGACGCATCCGCCGAGGTGTATCGCTACAGCTCGGAGCCGTTCAAGCTCGCGTCCGGACAGCTATCGCATCACTATTTTAATTGTAAGCGCATTACTCTGACGCCTGCGCGCCTGGCCCTGCTCGCGCGCACCCTGCGCGACGAAGTGATACCGCTCTCCGGCGCAACGCCCGAGGCAGCCGGCGGTCTGACCCTGGGCGCCGATCCGATCGCATATGCGGTCTCGCTCGCGTATCTGGAAAGGGGGCTTACGGTTTATCCGTTGGTGGTGCGCAAAGAGGCGAAGGAGCACGGCCTTGCACGACGCATCGAAGGCGAATATCAACTCGTGAAAGAGGTCTTGTTGATCGATGACGTAGTAACGACGGCCGGTTCGTCGCTCAAGGCAGTGGAAGCCTTCCGCGCCGCCGGACTGGCGGTAAAGCGCTGCATTTGCATCGTAGATCGCGAGGAGGGCGGCCGCGAGGCGTTAAAGGCGGCCGGCATCGAACTTTTCGCCGTGTTTAAGAAGAGCGATTTTTCCGCATAAGGGCCCGCCGCGTTTGCACAAGACCGGCGCGCGCCGCTATTTTTGGCCCAACAGCTTTTTGCGCTTTTCAAGCTGCTCGATGTAGCGCGCTTCGTAGCGTTGGATGTTGTCCAGGAAGCGCTTCATCTCCCCGTCGCGACTTGAACTGCCCGAAATCTGAATTGAAAGCGTGAGCTCGCCCGTGCCGCGCGTGGCGTAGGCGCCGCGGATTACGCCGTAGAGCGTGATCGGCGCCTGCATCTTAAAAACCAAATCAAAGGTAAAGCCGTTCTGGCGTTGCAGATACTCTTTGAGCTCCGGATGCGTGATCAAACACTTGAGGCCGCCGCGGGACAGGTTGATTACTTCCTGCTTTTCCTGGATAAACACCGTATTGGAATCGCGAATACGATCGACCAGCTGGAAGGCCAGCTCGCGAATTTCGGCCACGTCGTCTTCCGTGTATGCGCGCGTGCGACTCTGGACGCGAATGTAACCCAGGGGAATGCTTGAGAAGTCATGGGTGACGTATATTACCGGAACAATGATTTCGGAGAGCGCTTTTTCGCGGCGGTATTGTTCGATGGTCTTGCGGATCGTGTCGTCCAGAAAAGCGGCATAATCAAAGTAGCCGGGGCCGGGCGGCTTGAATCCCGCCGCTTCGCGCGCGTCGCGCACCAGCACCGGCAGACCGCTCTTGCGAATCTCGTCCAGTAGATCGCCGCGTCTGGCAAAGACGTCGATCTTTGCGAAGTCGTGCTTTTTTTTGAGTTCCTGCTCCACCGTGCCAAAGTTCACTTTGACCGAGGTCGGAATGTTAAAGAGGGTTGCGTCAATCGTGTGTTTGCTGGCGCGAAAGTTCGTTAGATAAATCTCGTCGCCCTGCACGGGCAGGCGCAGCGCCGAGCGATCCATGCGCGAGATGGCGGCGTGTTGCACAACGGCGTGGTACAAATTCCCCTGGCCGGTGGCGCCGGTAATTTTACAATGCAGATGCATGTAGCGCCCCAGGATGCGGAAGATGGTCAACTCCGTGTCCGGCGCGGGCTCAAGCTGACCCATGTCCAGGGAGACGGTGTTTAAATCCGAGAAGCCGGCCAGTTTCACCGGGTGCGGGGGGTCATAGCCCTGAACAAAGAGGGTCTGGTTGGCAAGGTACTTCTTCAGCAAGTGCTGAATCTTATCGGCTTCGTAAATAATCTCAAGCTCGCGCTGACTCTTGCGGACCGGTTCCATGGGGCTTCCGGTTATGGGAGGGCCACCGGCGCCTGGGGGGCAAGTAAAAGCCGGTACGGGAGTATCAGGGAGCGGTTAGAATGCCGGGAAAGCCTTGCCGCTGAAATTGAGCCCTCTATACGTGACGCCACTGTATGCAATAGCAAATGGTCTGCCGAACAGGCGCCCAATTTGGCGGCAATTTGATCGTCAGGGGGCGCCCCGGCCGAGGCCAGGGCGCGATAGCCTGGACAAACGCCCCAATTTCAGCAGAATGGGGCTGGCCAGGTAAGATTCCGGGCCTGGCATGTTTCGTGCATAGCACCATTGCACATGCATCAGCACAACGGAGGAAGTCTATGCTGAAGAAGTTTTCCGCGCTGAGTGCGTTTCTGTGCGTGTTCGCAGCCCCGGCATTTGCCGAGGACCTGCCGGACACCACCGTAGACGTGACTCTGGGCGCAGTCTCTAACTACATTTTCCGCGGAGCGGACCTGCACCAAGGTCGGGCGCAGCAAAAAGCCGAGAGTTACGGCAGCAATACTGGCGAATGGGCCTTCCAGCCTTCTGTTACCTTCAACACGCCGGTAGGTCTGTACTTTAACATCTGGGGCTCTTTTGCGATGGCCGGCCGGCAAGATCAGGACACCGACTACCTGTGGCAAACAAAGCCGGGCAATGCGGACCTTCTGGCTGCGAACGGCGCTGACTTCAGCCCGGTTGTCGCAACCTATACGCTGGACAATGCTCTCGCGCAGAACGCGGTTGGCGGCGGACTGGGCGGCCAATACAAGGAAGCCAACGGTCTCTACCGTGCAGACGAAGTCGACCTGACCCTGGGTTACAAAACCTCGACGACGGCCGGTAACATCGGTTTTGGATTGGTGCACTACACCGGCCCGAATCCGGAATCCAAAACGGTTTTCGCTCGCACGAACGAAGTGTTCCTGACTTATGCGTTCCCGTTTTTCACAGACGTGACTTTCGCCTACTACACTGACATTGGCGAAGGCGGCGGCTCGCTGAATAACAACAACTACTACAATGTGAGCTACGGCAAAGCGATCGAAATCGCTGAAAGCACGACGCTCGACATTGGCGCAGGCGCCGGATACGGCGTTCAGGACCGTTTGCAAGGCTGGCAGGATGTGACCGGTAAAATCGGCGTAACCGCCTACGGCTTCTCCGTAGCGTTTAACTACGTGTACCGTCCCGACCTGCGCTTCTTTGACACGGACAATTCCAGCGGTACGAACGAACAGGCTCCGACTTGGGCGCGCGGTCTGTCGACCCGTGGCGATGGTCTGATTGCCGATCCGTCCCGTACCACGGGCTTCGTAAACAGCGCGATCAACAGCGCAATCACGTCGTTTGCATCTACCACCTCCGGCGATGCTTTATACGTCTACACTCCCCGGCAAAAACTGCCGAAGACTCTGTGGTTCGTATCGCTGGGCTACACGCTCAGCCTTTGATTCCGACTTGCGCGGGCCCCTTTGGGGCTCGCGCAATCTTCCTGTCTTTATTTAACCAGTTTTCCAGTTTTCTCCAGAGTCCCCGCCCGCTCGTACCGAGCGGGCGCTTTTTTCGATTTGACGCAGCGCGTGGCGCGGGCCCTCGATCGGCCATGTCACGCTCCCGCATGCTCTGCGTTGTACTGCTGGCGGCAGGCGCAACGTGCAGTCGTTCTGATCCGGCGCAGCTTGCAGAAGCCCGGGCGGCAAATCGGGAAGGGGTGCAGCGGCTGCAAGCGACCCAAGTACTGCAGGCGATTGAGCGTTTTGAACATGCGCGTAAACTCGATCCCGCCAATGCCGAATATCCTAACAATCTGGGGATGGCGTATTTGCAGCTCGGTCAGGCGGCGCGCGCGGCGGAGTTGTTTCGCGCGGCGCGCGAACTGAATGACGACGAGGCGATCTACGCGATCAATCTGGGTTCCGCCTGGATGCGGCAGGGCGATTATGAACGCGCGGAAGAGGCGCTCGAACAGGCCACGGAGCTGAATCCGCGTTCCTTTATTGCATACAAGCTGCTGGGCGAAGCCCGGTTCAAGCTCACGCGCTATGAGCCGGCGGCGGAGGCCTTCGAGTCGGCGGCGCAGTTGGCCCCCGACGAGGCGCTCTTAAATCAGGCGGCCCTGATTTACCGCGATCTGGACAAACTTGAGCGCGCGGAGGAATTGTTAAAGCGAGCCAATGGCCTGCCAGGCAGCAGCGCCGTGAGCGCGTTTAATCTGGGCGAACTGCTGCAACGCCAGAAACGTTTTGCGGAGGCGGAGGCTTTGTTTCGCACGGCGATCGAGCGCAGTCCGGACGGACCGGTCGCGTATCTGAATCTGGCGCTCAGCCAGGCCGAGCAGGGCCACTATGAGGCGGCCCTCCAGTCACTCGAAACCTATCAACGGCGATTGCCACGGGAGGAAGCGGCACTGCACGCTGACGCGGAGCGCTTTCGTGAGACCTGGCGTCAGAAAGCGAATTGACCCATACGTAAAAACTCCCCGTACTGGGCCGATTCGGTTTCCGCTTCCGGAGTCGGCCATGACCCTGCGCACCTATCGCAAAGCCTCCCA
>JAVHPJ010000095.1:0-48928 GCA_036170535.1 Leptospirales bacterium
GGAACCTATTATCTGCAGGTGCGGCGAGTCTCCGGATTCCTGGATACGTTTTACCGAACCAATATCGCCAACGGGGAGATCACGCCCGCGAGCACGTCGAACGAAACGGATTCATTTGCGCGCTGTTACGATTTCGCCGGCAGCGGAACGACCGCCAACGCAGCGGGCGGCTGCGCGGCGATAAACGCGGCGGCGATCGGCGGCGGTTCGCTACAGCTTTCCGGTCGCTGCACCTATCCATCCAGTAGCGGCATTGCAACGCGCCACTATTACATCCACACGGGCAGCGGGTATGGGTTCGACCCATTCTACGCCGAGCAAACCTGCCTCCAGGCCGGATTGGGTTCGATCAATACGGATCAGGCGATCTTTCAATTCTGAAGCCGCCGCTTACTTCACAATCGACGCCCAGGCCGTTTCGGAAAAATCTGAACGCGCCGCATCGGTCAGCGATGCGATCGCCGCTGCGTCGGTCAGGATCTCCGTTGCCGCCAGATCGACCATCCAGGTCAAAGTCAGATAGCCGGAAACGCCGGTCGCACTCGTGACGCCGGGACGCAGCTGTTCGGCCAGTTTCTTTTGCGTCTCGTCCTGGAACCTCGTCTCCGCGTTAATCCGGTCGCCAGCTGTCATCCGCGCCGAGCCTACCGCCGCAAAGCGACCGGGTCCGACTTCGGCGCGCAGCTGCTTCGAAACCGATTCGGGGAAGATCACGGTGTGACCGAATGACGTCGGCGCCGATACGGACACGGTTACATTCCCGCTGGTCGCGCTGCTTGTTTCGCTCTGGCCGGTGTTTACGCGAAAGCTTGCCGCGGCCACATAATATACGCCCGGCTCAGGATTAAGCAGGTAGGCGCGGCGGCCGCTGATCCAGGTGGCCGGAATGACGGCAACCCGCGGATCAATGGCATTATCCCGGCCCTGCGCTTTGATGAAATATACGTTTTCCGGTTTGGTCGCCAGCGCGTCCCAATCGAAAACGACGTCTCGAAAAATCAAATCGACCGCGATGATCGAACTGCCGCTGTTTACCTGCGCTGAGGCGGGCGGCATAGCCCGACAACCGATAAACGGCGGCAATGCCGCCAATAGCACCAAGCATGCCTTAAGTTTCATAAACGACTCCTCCGTCGGACTTTCGCCGGGTCGCGGCCGGTCGTCAATACATTCGAGACCCGCGCATTACGTCCGCGGCGTCCCCGTTTGGTCGCGGCGCTTCCAGACGTGATAGGTCAAGGCGCGCTTGATGAACTCGATCACCTCGCGCTCTGGCAATCGGTCGCCTGTGCGAAATATCAGTCCGCGGCGTCCGTCGTAGCGCAATCGGTCGCCGAACCGCCCACGGGCGAATTCAACCAATCGGGTCTGACAATGCACGCGCAGGGCGTATTCGCCGTCGCCGGGCCCGCTTTCCAGGCGCAAAGTCGTCCCGCTACCGGACGGCGTGAGATAAGATGGAGCGCCCCACTTCAGGGTTTCGAGTATCGACCCGACCTGAGCGTTGCGCTCGGCGGTCTGGAAAATCAGTTTTCGCAAGCGCAACAAGGCCGCTTGCACGGCCGGAGGATGTCGGGCAAACGCGGCGCGAATCGGCGCAGCCGGCGCGGACGGAGTCGTTTTTGACGGCACAGGCGATTATAACGCGCCCGGTGAAGGCGCGCCTGACTTTTTGTGCGAATTGCGCGCCCTGTCGAAACTCAAACCACCAGCTCTTCTTCGCCGTGACGCGCGACCACGATCTCGCCCGCATCTTCAAGTTTGCGGATGATATTCACGATTTTTTGCTGGCAGTCTTCCACGTCTTTGAGTCGCACCGGGCCCATAAAGTCCATATCTTCGCGCAGCAGCGCGGCGGCGCGCTTGGACATGTTCTTGAAGATTTTTTCCTGCACCTCGGCATCGACCGACTTGAGCGCTTTGGCCAGCTCCTGGTTGTCCACCTCGCGCAATACGCGCTGAATCGCACGGTCGTCCAGGAGCACGATGTCTTCGAAGACGAACATCTTCTTCTTGATTTCCTCGGCGAGTTCCGGGTCTTCTTCTTCGAGCGCTTCGATAATCGTTTTTTCCGTGCCGCGGTCGACCAGGTTCAAAACTTCGACGACTGAATCGATGCCGCCCGCCGAGGTGTAGTCCTCGGAGGCGAGGGTCGAAAGCTTGCGCTCCAGAACGCGTTCCACCTCGCGCAACACGTCCGGACTGACGCGTTCCATGGTCGCAATGCGTTTGGCGACGTCCGCCTGGATCTGGTGCGGCAACGCGGACAGAATCAGCGCCGCTTTTTGCGGCTCCAGATAACAGAGAATCAGAGCGATGGTCTGCGGGTGCTCGTTCTGAATAAAGTTCAAAAGGTGCTGCGGGTCCGTGCGCCGAATAAAGTCGAAAGGACGAACCTGCAAGCTCGACGTGAGTCGATTGATGATGTCGATGGCTTTCTGGGTGCCGAGGGCGCGTTCCAGAACTTCGCGCGCATAATCGATGCCGCCGGAAGTGATAAACTCCTGCGCCATCATGAGTTCGTTGAACTCAATCAGAACGGATTCTTTATCTTCCGGCGTGATCTTGTCGATCCGCGCCATCTCGAAGGTAAGCGTTTCGACTTCATCCTCGCGCAGATGCTTGAAGATTTCCGCGGCGATTTCGGGCCCGAGGGTGATCAAGAACACCGCCGCCTTCTGGCGTCCGGTTAATTGGTTCTTCTTGGACTGCAGCATCGCCTTAAATCCGCCTGCGGATCTCCTGAATCCGGCCCCGCCGCCCGCAGGCTGACAAGCCAAAATCCGCCGCGTCGCCGGGCGGACCGCGCGCGGGCCGGGACAGGGGTATCCTTCTCCCAATTATCGGCCGACCGACGGGCGCGGCGGCATTTTTCAACAGTCGGCCGCCGGCGATTTTTGCTCCGGCCCGGCTTGACCGAAAGGCAAATTCCAGCGCCAGGACCCCGCTCGCTCAGGACCGGGCGCGGGGTGTAAAAAAAAAGCGGGAGCAACCGCCCCCGCTTGAGTGACCAGAAACGCAGGTAGATAGGGCTTATTCTTCGGCCAGCCAGGTGCGCAGCAGTTTGGCGACCTGATCGGGCTTCTCGCGGGCGAGGTTCATCGCGTTTTCAAGCATCTCACGACGCGCCTTTTCGTCGACGGAGAGTTCGACTTCCGCGCCGGCGTCGTCCGAAACGCGCAGGGCCGCTTCGCGCATCAGCTGCTGTTGAGCCGCCAGTTCCTCTTCGCGCAGTCGACGCCGCCGGGCGATTTCCTTCTTAATGGCTCGATACAAGAGGTACACCAGCAGGAAGGCCGCCAGAGATATCGCCGATACAATCAAGAGCTGACGGATCATTCGTTCCTGGGTCAGCGCAGCGTCTTCCGCTGCGAACTCAGCGCTGCGGTCCTTCTGCAGATGGCGCACTTCGATTTGGTCGCCGCGTGAGTTTTTGAAGAGCAGCGAGGCCTTGAGCAGACGTTCCAGAGTTTTGAGCTCTTCTTCGCCCGGCGGATTGTACTCGCGCACGTATTCCCAGCCGCCGTCCGGTTTTTCGCGAACGCCGCTTTTTTTCCAGGTACCGTCGACTGCCACAGCAATCGAACGCGCCTGCTCTTCCCAGGGCTGACGCGTGATGTCCTTTTCAACGCGGTTAAAGTCATAATTGCGGATTACGTCGTTGTTGCCGTATTCCGAACGTTGATAGTCCAGATCGCGATACCCGGGAGGCAATTGCTGTTCGGTCCCGGTGGGTCCGCCCGGCGTAAAGCCGTTGCCGCGGAAACGTTCTTCACGAGAGTTCTCAGAAACCGTCAGCGTGCCGTTCGGCATGATCTCGCGTTCGGAATAGGGCGTGTCCGGGTTGTCCGAGCTTTTTTCAACCGGATATACCAGAGACTGCTTCTCGGTTACTTCGTCCCAGTTGATCTGCAAGGCCACGCGAATAATCGAGATGCGATCTTCCGGATAAAAACCGTTCAACTGTTCTTTGATCTCGCCCAGCCAGCGGCGGCGCTCGCGCTCTTCAAACTGCTTCTTACGCTCAACGAGATCCAGTGCGCGTTGCGCGTCGTCGATTTCATCCGGCTCGGCGTATTCCTTACCGGATTCGTCGGTGATCGTGATGTTTTCGCGCGCCAGTCGCGGAACGGAGCGATAAATCAAATTCTTAATTCCCTGCACCTGTTTGCGGGTAATCGTCTCGATCCCCGGCCGCAAAGTCAGGATAACCGAAGCTTTCACCGGCTCTTCGTCCGTAAGGAAGTTGTTTCGTTCTGGAATCGCCAGTTCGACCGTCGCGCTCTTTACGAAGTCGAGAGTCATCAACATCTGCTCCAACGACCCCTTGATGGCGCGATGCAGTTTGATGTTTTTATCAAAGGTGGTTTCGTCCCACCGGGTCATGTCAAAGAGCTCCCAGCCTTCCACCCCGGCCGGAATCAGATCTTCCTGCGCCAGGCGCGTGACGATGCTCTGGCGTTGTTCCGGGTCCACATAGATGGCGGAGGTGCCCGAACCGCTCCACTCGAAGCCCATGGCATCAAGCGCTTCGGTAATCTGGGCGTAATCGGATTGATTCAAATCGTCGTAGAGCGGCACTCTGGCCGGTTTTGAAGAAAAACTGCCGAGTGCGATAAAGACGATGATGACCGCGAGAATCACGCCCCCGAGCGTGATCCTTTTGGTGTTATCAAGCTTATTCCAGAGTTCGAGACCCTGGTTCATTATGTTTTTTAGAAACTCGGGCATGACGCCGCTCCTGCTTTCTGGTGCCGATATTCTGTCGCATCAGCTCGCCGGGTACAAGCTTTTTTTAACACGGGGCCTGAAAACTTTAGGATTTTTTTTGAAAAGTACTGCCACATGGTACTATACGCACGACGAGTCTTGCGCGCAAACGCGCCATGTTCCGCAACAGTGAGCGCAAAAAAGGCGGCGTTCGCTGAACGCGAAACGCCGCCTGATTCATAAGTTTATGTTACGATTAACGCGGATTGGTCAAGTCGCGATAGGCGCGCACAAAACCGTCCGCCAGACTCTTGGTGAGGTTCAGAGCGAAGCTGGACTTCTGCGAGGCGATCATCACTTCGTGGATATCCACCGATTCCGGCTCGAACACGGCGCGTTTGGTCAGCTCATTGGATCGTTGACCCAGGTCTTCCACGCGGCGCAACGACTCGCCCAGGGCGGCGGCAAATCCTTCCGTGACGCGATCGGCGTCGGCCGGCTGCCGGGCTGGCGTGATATGCCGCGGATTGGTCACGCTCAAATCCACGTTGGCGCGACTCTGAATCGATTCCCGGCCTTCCGAACCAAATAGCCGCGGCTGTCCGTTGGGAAAACCGACTCCGCGCGTGCTGAAAACTTCCATCGTATAGCTCCTCTATGCGCTTTGCGGGCGCTTTATATTTTAAGTGCGGCGCTTACGCGCGGCCGATTTCCAGCGCCTTATTGAACATCTGCCGGGCGCCCATGACAACCTGCGCGTTCGCCTCGTAGGAGCGGCTCGCGCTGATCATGTCCGTCATCTCCTGGACGATATTGACATTGGGCATCATGACATATCCTTTCATTTCGCCGACGAGAATGGCGTCCGGATGGGAGGGATCGTACACCGGCCGCAGCGGGCTCATATCTTTCTGAATGCGCGACACGCGCACGCCCTCGCCCAGACCGGTTTCCAGGCCGCGTGGATATACCGGCGAACGCCACACGTTGCGCAGATTCACCGGCGTCATTACCACTTCGTCGCGCCGAAAGGGCCCGTCGCCGGCCGCGTTGCGGGTCGTGTTGACGTTGGCGATATTGTTCGCGATCACATCCAGTCGCAGCCGCTGAGCCGAAAGGCCGGTGGCGGCGATATTCATGGCGCTGTACATTCCCATAGTAAGACTCCGGTGAAACGCTCGCTTATGCGAGGCGCGTAAACAGATTCAACTGCCGAAACTGCCCGCCCAATCGCTCGGTAAGCAGGCTGTATTGCAGCTGGTTCTTATTCAGTTCGGTGATTTCCTGCTCAATATCGACGTTGTTGCCGTCGTTGCGCATTGTACTGGCGTAGTCCGCGCTGAGTCGCGGCTCCACCTCGCGCCAGTCGCGGTGCAGGCGGACGGTAAAATGACGTTCGTCGCTGGTGCGCAGTTGCACCGGCGCGGTATGCGCATCGCGCGCGGAGTCCAGCGACCGGCGCAGTTCGGACTCAAAGATCACGTCCGAACGCTTGAAGTGGGGCACATCGACGTTGGCAATGTTGTTGGCGATGACCTTTTCGCGCAACGAGGCCGCGCTGAGGCCGGCGGCGAGCATGTCGATGGTGCTGGTCGAATTAAATAAGGACATTAAAGCGCTCCCCCCTCACAGTGTCGGCCGATCTCGCCGGGGCTTGAAACATTATGTCCCGGCCCCGGCCTTTTTACGAGGTTGCTTCAGGGCCCGGGAGTACAAGCCTTTTTTCCGACGCGGGGGGCGGCCCGCCGGCCCCGCGGGGGTTATCGTTTTGACAGGCGGCGCCCGGAAGAGCCATATGACCCCGCATGGATCGCATCGCCGAAAGCTACGCCGCCCGCGCCAGCCGCGTCGGCGGCGCGCTGATGATCCTGACCTATCCGATTTCGGTAAGCCTGTCCCAATTCGGGCTGCTACTGGCCATCCTCGGCTGGGCGGCCATCCCGCTCGAACAACGACTGCGCCGGGGCTCGCCAGCGCTCCAGCCCGCTCCGGAATTTCGCTCCCATCCGGCGCTCGCAGCCGCCCTGGCGATCTACGGCTGTATACTGCTCTCGCTTTGCATTAACGCCTTGCTTGCCGCCGACAGCGCGGCCTTTTTCTTGCGCGGCGCGCGTACGGAGTTTAAAGACGTCGGACTGCTGGGCGCCGCGTTCTGGACCCTGGCCCACGCAGCCGATCCGGCCGGGCGTGAACGCATCGGCCGTTGGCTAAAGTACGCAATCGGCGTCCTGCTCGCCTCCGGCTTTATCTCCATCTGGAGCAAGTTCCGATTGAGCAAACTGCCCTACCATTTGAGCCACGGCTGGGAAGCGTCCGGCGCAGCGCGCTTCCAGCACCACCTGGGCACCCTCTTCGCAGATTCCGACCTCGCGACGCACTTCTACATGCCGATCGGGTTCATGAATACCCACCTCACCTACGCGGCGATGCTGGCCTTCGCTTTGCCATTGCTCGTACTGCGCGCGGCAGATCCGTTTATGCTCTCGCCGCGGGCCCTGCTGACCCGCGGGTTCTGGAAAAAGTCTGCGCCGCTGGCGGTCGCCCTCTTGATTTTCGTTTTGAACAACGGCCGCTCAGCGCTGATCGGCGCCGCCGCTGCAACCCTGGTCGGCGCGCTGTACTTCATGCTGCGCTGGTGGGGCAAACGTTCGTTGTTACTCTTGCCGGCTTTGCTCGTCGCGGCGCTCGCGCTCGCGGCAGTGGATCGATTCTCGCCGCATATGCATTATCGCTTTGAACGCATCATTGGCGCCCTGCTGGGCGAAAAAAAACACACGGACGGACAACGCGTGCTGGTATGGGCCGGCTCGCTCAAAATTATCCAGGAGCGTCCCTTGATTGGCGCCGGCGCCGGCGCCTACGCGGAATCGATTGATCGCGACATTGAACAATTCGGCCGCGAACATCCCCGCCTCTGGTCCGAATACTCATTCGCGCAGCGCGGTCACGCGCATAATGACATGCTGCATTTAACGGCCATCGCCGGCCCCGGGGCTTTGCTGGCGTATCTGGCGATGTTTTTTTTCTTTCTGCGCAGCATCTTCGCAGCGGGTGCGCGCGAGTACTGGAAATTCGGGCCCCTGGCGCTGCTCTTCGCGGGATTTTTCCAGTGTTACTTTCAGGATGACGAAACGTTGCTGCCTTTCTGGATCTATTTTGGCTTTGCGTTGGCCTGCGCGCCGCGGCCGAGCGCTGCGCTCGCAGACAAAACGTCATGAAACGCGCACTCGGGCTGCTCGGCCTCGCGCCCATTCTCTTCTTGTTTTTTTTCGAACTGCTGCTGCGCTTTGTCGCTCCGGATGACTTACGTTTCCGGATGGCGGACCGCGCCTTGCACTGTCTGGATGAATCCGGTCCTTTTGTGTTCTTGTGTCCGGACGCGCGCCTTGAATTTCGACACCCGGCGGGCTTCGCCTACGACGTGCGCACCGATTCAAGCGGCGCGCGCGATCCATCCGCGGGCAGCGAGCCGCCCAAGGACGCCTGCGGCGATATCTGGCTGCTCGGCGACTCAATCATGATGGGTTACGGCGTGCGCGGGCGGGACGCTTTTGCCAGCCTGCTGGCGACGACGCTGATCGACTGGCGCGTGCGAAATCTGGCCGTGGATTCGCTGGGTACTGCGGGGATTCTGCGCTCCCTGGAACGCGAACGCGAGCGGCGTTCCGCAGCGGACGCGCCGCGAGTCGAACCGCGCCTCCTCATCTGGAACTTTCATGCGTCGGATTTTCTCGACGACGCGCGCGATAGCGAGCGACTGAAATCTACCGCAAAGACGGCGCTCTTTCGGGCGCAGTTCGGCCTGGCAAAACTCAGTTGGACTTATAATTGGGCGCGCCTTCTGGTTCGCGAAGGCGAGGCGCCGGGCCTCGCCTCCAGCGCCGCCCCGGAAGGCGAAGCCGACGCCGCCGACCCGGTCTTCGCCGGAATTCGAAGCATCGCCGCCCGCACGCAGTCGCTCGATGCGCCCTTGCTGTTCGTCATTTATCCTGAAATCGATCGCAGGAACGGCCTGCCCGCCACGACCCTGCCGCGCAAACTGCAGGCCGCTCGGATTGCAACAGAAGCCGGCGCTGTCACGTTGGATTTGAGCGCGGCTTTCCAGGCTGAATCCGCGCGCACCGATCTCTACCTGCCGGAGGATGGACATCCCGGACCCGGCGCACAGGCGATCTTCTACCGCGAAATCGCGCCGATCGCCCTGGACTTGCTGCCGCCCTGCCCGGGTCGACTGACGCCGGCGACAATAGCTCCGCACTGAGTGGACGAAACGCACGCGGCGCCTTAATTTGTGAAAGCTCGATGTCCACCGCCCTTTTACTCGTTGATCATGGCTCGCGGCGCGCGGAAGCGCACGAAAGTCTCATGTCCATGGCCGCCCTGCTCCAGAAAATGCGACCGGATTTGATTGTTCGCGCTGCGCATATGGAACTCGCCGCTCCGGACATCGCGCAGGGCGTCGCAGACTGCCTGGCAGCCGGCGCGCGCGAGATAGTGGTATTTCCGTTTATGCTGGCGCCCGGCCGGCATGCCGCCGAGGATATTCCGCGCCTGGCGGCCGAAGCCATGGCCGGGCGTCCCGGCGTGGCCCTGCGAGTCGCCGAGCCGCTCGGCGTGCATGCAAAGCTCGCCGAAATTGTGCTGGAAAGAACCGGTCTGACCCTGTGACGGCGATTCCTTCAGAATTGGAAATACACGAAGGGCGCGCTCGCGGTGGACGAATAAATCAATGCACAATAGGCGAAAATCGCCGCACTGATCGTCCAGAAGGCGACGTCATTTTTCCACACGCGATCGAATAGATCCTGTTTGCGTTCAATCGCCGCTTCCGCAAGCAAGAGAATCGCAATGCCCAACGTTACGCCGGCCGGTATCGCCAGTGATTTTCCGCCGTCAAAGCTGAGCGCTCGATCGATCATGAAGAAGGCCGAATCGGCGGCCGAACCTGAGTCGGGCAAAGGACGCGCCCGAAAGAAGAACAGCGCAAAAGAAAAAATCGTAAAGCTGTAGGCGATCTTGAACAGAGCCGGCACGCGTTCCTTAAAGAAATTACGCACGACTGCGACGCCGCCCAGGTATTTCTCCACAATCACAAAAGTGGCGTGCATCAGTCCCCAGAGAATATAATTCAGCCCGGCGCCGTGCCAGACGCCGCTGACAAACATGGTTATGAACAAATTGAAGTAGGTGCGCGGCACGCTCACCCGATTTCCGCCCAGCGGAATGTACACGTAGTCGCGCAGCCAGGTTGACAATGAAATGTGCCATCGTCCCCAGAGCTCGGTCATACTGAGCGAGAAAAAGGGACGTCGGAAATTTTCCGGAATACGAAAGCCCATGATGCGCGCGACGCCGATGGCGACATCGGTATAGCCCGCAAAGTCCCCGTAAATTTGCAGAGCATGCAGGTAAACCGCGCCCCACAAAGCGCCGCTGGAATAGGCGCCCGGATTGGCGAACACCGGATCGATGACGACGCCGATCGGATCGGCGACCATGGTCTTCTTAAACAGACCGGCGACGATGAGGCCGATGCCAAAACGAAAATCGTCAAAGCGGAAGCGATGACTCTCTTCGAACTGATACAGCAGATCCCGGGCGCGCATAATCGGCCCGGCGACCAGTTGCGGAAAAAAGCTTTCAAAGAGTCCGAAATGAAACACCGAGCCTTCGCCGGTAATGTCGCGGCGATATACATCGATCGCATAGCCGATCGCCTGCAGCGTGAAAAACGAAATGCCCATGGGCAGTACGGCGCCGGCGGAAGCGGCGTAAAGCGGGTCGCAGGCTTCCAGACCCAGGATTCGATTCCACAGATCGAAGCTGAAATCCATGAACTTAAAGACGTACAGCAAAGCAAGATTCGCGAAAATTCCCGCCCACAACCATGCCTTACGCAGCCCGGGTCGGCGCGCGCGTTGCATTAAATACACGCACACATAGGTTACGACGACGCTGAAGAGCAGCAGCAGCGTAAACGGCGGATCAAATGCGGCGTAGAAATAGAGGCTGGTGATCAAAAGCCACCAGCGCTGCCAGCGCCAGGGCAGAGCAAAATACACCGCAATGACAATCGGCGCAAAGATAAAAAAGTGCAGTGAGTTGAAGAGCATAGAATCAGTAAAGCTTTGCGAGTTCTGAACGCAGTATGCGGGCGGCCCAATTGTTGCCCGCTTGCGTCAAATGACCGTCGCCCTGAATAATGTAGTCTTCGATCCGACTGGGACGCACGCCGCCCTTGCCGTCGGGAATCGGCTCGCCGCACAGATCCCGAGAATAAGACCTCAAATCCAGGGTCCGCACGCCACGCTCTTCAAAGAATTTCTTTGCGCGCAGAATGTGATCGGAAAAACGCGAATAGCGGCCATTCATCTCGCAGTAGAGTTCTTCCGTTTGCACTGGCAAAAAAACCGGAACCAGCCGGAAGTTTCGCTGCTTTGACAGCGCGATCATCCGCTCGTAGTAGCGCGCGGTCAGTTCCGGCAGCGGCGCCAGCGAAGCGGCGGCCGGTTCCCGCGGCTCGCAAACAAACGCCGCCGGCGGCGGCAGGGGACAGACGAACGCGGACGGCGGCGCAGCGCCCGCCGGTCCTGCGGCTCCGGGCCCGCATTGCTGCTCCGGAGGCGGTCGAAAAAAAGCCTCTCGTACGTATCTGACAAGTCCGCGCGGCGGCGGGTCGCCGGCCGCCGGCGCAAGCCAGCCCGCATCGACCAGAGCGGCCGCGGCATCCGCCCGGGCGAGCGCGACATTGATGCGCGTTTGCTGCAGGGCGACTGAAAGCGTGTGCAGCGTGATTGAATAACGCGTCAGTTCGAACTGCGTCTGAAAAAATTTACGGAATCGCGGGTCCTGTTCGCGCAGGAGAGAAATCTCGTCGTCGGCAAGCGTGCCGCGATCACGCAGAGCCTGGGGCAGAGTGAAGTCGTTAGGCGAAACAAAAAACAGAGCGACTTTGAGATTCGGCAGACGTCGTGCGGCCTCGTTTAATCGATAATAATTGCCTTCCGTGCCAAAGGCGTCGACGCCCAGGTTAATCGCCTGATGACGTCTTCCGCCAAGCTCAACGCCGTTAAGTTGAGCGCAAAAAGTTTCGTCGTCCGAAACGCCAAAGCCCATGACGAGGCTGTCGCCCTGACACGCCAACTGCGGTAAGGCGGGGTCCGGTTCCGGACTGGCCCGATAGCCCAGCGAATTTGTAGTGAAACGACCTTCCCAGAGACCAGTGTTATGGCGCAGGTAATAGTCTGCGTTCGCTTCGAGACCGACCAGATACTCGGGATGATAGACGTGCAACAGCTTCAGGTTTCGGAAATATTGCAGGGCGCCCGGTTGAAAGGCCCGCAACAGCAATTCGAGGCCCAGGAACGCCAATGCAAAAATCAGGGCGAATCGGGCGACGCGACGTCGCAGCGCACTCATAAGGGGACAGTCGGCGGCGTCCGCGTCGCCTGTAAAGCCCGAACCGGCGACTCAGGAGACGAGCAGTCCGGCCAACTGCTCGATAATGACGTCCTGGTAGGGGGACGCCGGGTAGCGTCGCACGAAGTTCATGAGCGCGTGCGTCTCCGCTTCGAGCTCGGTTGCGAGTTTACGCCGCAGTTTAGTTTTGTCGGCGAGCGCCAGCCAGGCCGCCGCGCCCTCGGGCGATTGGCGGCGCGTCTCCGATCGCCAAAGCCGTGCGAGTTCGCGCCGCTCGGCAAGCGACGCAAGCTTTCTCAAAACAATTACCGGTCGAGTAATCAGCCCGCGCTGGAAGTCCTGATAGAGATCCTTGCCGGCTTTGTCCGCGGCGCTGAAGTAGTCGAGAAAATCGTCCCGAATTTGAAACACGCGGCCCAGTCGCTCGCCAAACTCGCGATGCTCCTTGAGCTCGCGCGGCGATGCAGATTCTCCGGCGAGCAGCCGCGCCGCTTCCGACATGGCGCCGAACAAAGACGCGGTTTTACCGTGAATGATGCGCTCGTAGGTTTTTTCGTCCGTTTCGAAACGGCCCTCCCATTGCATCTGAATCAGTTCGCCCACGGCCAGGCTCTGCACGGTGCGCGTAAAAACCGGCAAAAGCTCAGCGCCGCGCTCCAGCGAAGCCAGGTGATCCAGGCCGCAGGCCAGCAGATAGTCGCCGGACAGAATCGCGGTTTTATTGCCATGCAGCGCATTAATCGAGGGCTGACCGCGGCGCTTGTCGGAGTTATCGATGACGTCGTCGTGCAACAGGGACGCTGCATGAATCAGTTCGCCAATGGCGCCGACGTCTTCCCATGCGGCGCCTTTGTAACCGTAGAGGCGCGCCAGATAATAGTGCAGGATGGGGCGAATGCGTTTGCCGCCGCTCTTTACTACAAAGCGTTTAATCGTCTTGAAGATCGGCAAATCCTCGCCGATCACGCGCGTCAGCTTGCGATCAAAACGAATAACGAGCTCGCGTCTCGAAATCGGACCGGACATGCTCACGAAGGAATGGTGCAGCTTTCGAGGATGGAGAAATGCTGGCGCAAGATTTTTTCCACGCGAATGTTCCCTGTTGCCGAATGATAGTTGATAAGATTACGATACATGCGCTTGAGCACGGTGAGTCCGCCCACGCGGGCCAGATAGGCGATGGAAGGCTCCAGGCCCTGACGTCCCAGGAAGCTCAGGCAATCGTTCTCGGTCAGCAGATTACCTTCGTTAAACGCGTCCATGTACATCACATAACCGGCGGATTGATATTTCAAGATAAAGTGGCCAGGCAAGTTCACGCCGGACAGCGGAAACTGCACGCGCCGCGCGAGCAGCAAACACAAGACGGACAGAGACACCGGAATGCCGCGCCGCGTGTCCAGCACGCGCGTGAGATAGGAATTCTCCGGATCGTAGTAGTTCTCCGTATTCCCGCGAAAACCGAGTTCCTCGAACACGTATTTTTTAAAGATGAACAGACGCTCTGCGTGTTCGTCGTCCGGCGCGGACGTCAGAAGACTGCGCAGGGGCGCGGCAAGCCGATCCAGATCGCGGCGAAATTGCTCCGGGGTAATTTCAGCATCGTCGCTCAATCGCGAAATGAGAAACGCGCCCTGTTCCAGATCGACGTCGTCTTCCGGCCGACTGGTGAGAGTCGTCAGATCGCGGCGCAACTTGAACTCGTTGAGAAATGCGGAATAGCGATCGCGGAGCGCCACGCGCGCAACCGGGTCGTGTACCGCTTCGATGTAGCGGTCCGGATGGTGACCAAACGGAATGAGTCCGAGCAGACGATCGAGAATCACCTGGCGGGAGTCAGGCTGGTCCGTGTCGAGCAGGCAGGTCAGCAGGAATTCGAGTTCCTCGCGGTGCGACGAGCTTTCCTGCTCCATACACAAAGGGAACGAATCGTTTTAGCATTTGTCAACAAGAACCCGAGCAAAAAATAGCCGCCCGCGATCCAGTAAAAGAGGGCCATGTCCCAGGCGCCGTCGTAGCGCAGCCAGAAAATCGGAATGTACCAGAGCGGCAGGCCGCGTGCAAGCCACAGCTCCGCGCCGTGCATGCCGGCCAGTCGCAGGGCCGGCAACATCCACAAAAAGTACCATGGATTCCACGCGCCGCGCGATAGGGTCAGCACGGCCAGGGCCGTGAGCAGAGCAAAGGCCGCCATGCGCGGCGCCCGGATGCGTTCCAGACGCCGCAAACGGCGGCCTTCGAAGCGCTGGGGATTGCGGCGCAGGAGCCAGACGGCGGGCGCAAGGCACAAAACCAGACCGCCGACGGCTGCAACCTGAGCGCGATGGATGCGTAGATCATCCGGTCGGAGGGCCCCCAGAAAGGCCTCGCGAAAGTCGAGGATCGGATTGTACGCCAGAAACCAGTCGGCGAAATCCCGAACGGTCCGCGCAAATGCGGTTTGCGCCGCATCCGTCGGCCATAGCGCGTGGGCGGCGAACGCAACCTGGAAGATCAGCGGTCCGGCGGCGCCCAGACAAAACAGCGCGGCAGCGCTGGCATGCTCGCGCCGACGTTCGCGGGCGGTCGCATCGGTCGCAAAACCCGCCGCGCGCCAGGCGAGATACAAGAACCAGGGCAACCCTTCCGGTTTAAGTCCCGGCAGCCATGCGGCGAAAAATCCCACGGCGAGTAGTTTCGCGCCGGCGCGCCAACCGCGCCGCACGCCAGGGCTGACGCCGGCGGCGGACTCAGGTAAAAGCGACAAGGCCGCGAGCACAAGGACGAGCCCGAGCAAATCCGCATGACGCGAAGCGAAAGTTATCCAGACGATCGGCGCGAGCGCGCGCGACGCCCAGAAACGCCGCTGCGCCGGGCGAAAGCGCGCCAGTGCGACGCCCAGCGCCAACAAGACCGCGCCGTTGTAGAGCGCCAGAAATCCGTAGCGCGGAGACAGCCCGGCGCCGACCCAGGCCAGCGCCTGCGTGGCGGGGAAATACACGCTGCCCACCCACGCATAATTCGGCGGCGTTTCCAGAATCGGAGGCAGGACCAGGGGCGGCGTCGAATACACATCGATGCCCAGTCGCAGATAAAAGCCTTCGTGAATATGCCGGACCGAGTCGTCGGAAAAATAGAACGGAGCGAATACAAACGCCGCGCCCGCCGCCGCCAGCGCCGCGCAGGCGAAAGCAAGCGCCCTGGAAGAAATGCGCGCGCGCGGCAGGGAAATGAATATCAGCGGAACATACGCGACAACGATCCAGACGGGATACAGCGCGCCGAGGGTCGGTCCGCAAAAGACGAGCGCAAGCACGACGCCGAGCGGCGCCGCCCGGCGCAGGAACGCAACAACCGGCGCAAGCGCAGCGAAGCGCGCCGGCGGGACGCCGGACATGGATCAGCGGGCGCCGGCCAGCTCGCGCAGGGCCTGCTCGGTCTGTTCAACGTTGGGCGCCGCGCCGTGCCACTTGTGATTGTTTTCCATGTAAGAAACGCCTTTTCCAAGAATCGTATCAAACACGATCATTTGCGGACCGCCGTCGTAGGCGCGCGCCGTACGAAACGAGCGGCGAACGGCGCCGATATCGTGACCATTCTCACGCGAAACCCGCCAACCAAAGGCGCGGAATTTCTCCGCCAGATCGCCCAGATCGCAAACGTCTTTTGTTCTGCCGTCGATCTGGATGCCATTGTGATCCATAAAAGCGATCACCGGGACCCGATTGGCCGCGGCGTAAGTGGCGGCTTCCCAGGTCATGCCCTCCCCGCATTCGCCGTCGGAAATGCAGCAGAAGACGCGGTAGTTCTTTTTCTGCACGCGCGCGCCGAGGGCGAGCCCGACTGCGTTGGACAGTCCCTGGCCAAGCGAGCCGGAGGAGCTTTCCATTTCCGGCAGGTACTTTGTAGACGGATGGCCCTGGAAGGGCGAACCGAACTTACGAAATGTAAGAATGTCCTGCCCCGCAAAAAAACCGGCTTCTTTCATCGCCGCGTAACGCACAGCGCCCACGTGACCGTTCGAGAGGATCAGGCGATCGCGATCCGCCCAGTCGGGACGCGCCGGATCGATATTGAGCGCGTCAAAGTAGAGCGTCGCAAAAATATCGGCGAGTCCGAGCGGACCGCCCGGATGTCCGCAAGCCGCAGCGTGCACCATGCGAATAATATTGCGTCGGATTTCTGCGGCGCGCTCGGCGATTTGTTCGTCAGTCAGGTTTTTTTGTCCGGACATTTTTTACTCACGGGGTGTTGGTGAAGATCAAAAGGCCGCTGATGTACACGACCATAAATAATGCCAGAAACCACGCGTGCAACGCGACATGTAATCCGCGCCGCCGCGTGGCGCCGCTCCACGCCATAACCAGCATCAGTAGAAAAGCGACGCTGGCCGTGATCCGGTGAGCCAGCACGACCCAGTCGGGTGCGACGGGTATAAAGCCCGCCAGCGTGCGATCGCCGCCAAACAGAAAGTGGACGGCGAACACCAGCGCCAGCGCAGCCAGCAGCGTGGTCGCGACTGCGGCGCTCATAACGATGCGGTGGGCGCGATTGTTGCGTTTGCGCAGCGCATAGCCGACGGAAAACAGAACTGCGGCCGCGGTCATTCCGGCGTTTACAATATAATAAGTCACTGGTTCCCGGATTGCGGGCCCGACGACGGGCGGCGCTATAGCAGCGCGCCGGAGGCGGGCTTTCGTGTTAAGCCAATTTCGGGCGTTCCCGCGCGATTTCCCGCACGTAGAGAATCTTGAGGCCGCGCAGGGTCAGCAAAGGATCGACAATATCGAACAGCTCCGGTTCGCCCTCGTGGATGGCGGTCGCCAGGCCGCCGGTCGCAATGATGCGCACCCCCGGGACAGCCAGCGCAGCCTTCATGCGTGTGCTGATTTCGCGCACCAACCCCGCCCAGCCGTAAAAAAAGCCCGACTGCAGGGCATGGATGGTGGAATCGCCGATCACGCCGGAAGGCGGATGGCGAAACTCAATGGGCGGCAGTTGCGCCGTGCGCGCCGCCAAAGATTCGATGGAAAGCTTGAGACCGGGGGCGATGCTGCCGCCCACAAAGGCGTTGTCTTTGACGGCGCAGAAAGTTGTGGCCGTACCCAGATCCACAACGACCAGCGGACCGCCGTACAGGACCGCGGCCGCCGAGGCGTTTACCAGACGGTCGGCGCCGATCTCCGCCGGCGCGGGATAGCGAATCTCAATGGGCAGGTCCGACTCATGGGTTACGCGCAGGGGCGCTGCGCTGAAGTAGTCGCGCGCCATGCGTTCGACAATTGGATTGAAGTGGGGCACGACCGAGCTGTAAATGAAGCCGGCGATGCGCTCAGGCGCCACGCCGACCGTTTCCAGAAAGCCCAAGAGGAAAATGCCCAGCTCGTCCGAAGTGCGATCGCGACGCGTTACCGCGCGCCAGTGGCGCAAAATCTCTACGCCCTCGCCCGCATCAAAGAGCCCGAAAACCGTGTTCGTATTGCCAATATCTACGCCGAGTATGAATCGATCCGTCATGAAGTCCGACCGCTCCCGATTAAGTTTCGCCTGGCTAAAACTCGCGACTCAGGCCGGCGCCGCTCAGTGATCGACATCCAGCGCTTCATCGGCGTCGGAAATCGCCGCGAGCGCGCCGGTATCCACGCGCTCCACCAGGAGCGCGCCGTCCTCGTCGATGTCCTGCCCCACGCAGGCGCCATAGCTGGGCGTGCGCAGCACGCGCCCCTTTAAATAGTTCGCTGCGCGAAGTTCCTGGAGAAAGGACGGACGCTCCTCGGCGATCAGTTCTTGCAGGCGGCGGTTCAATTCCGGCGCAAGAAAGGAGGTGAAGTACAGCGGATCGACCGGCGCACCGTCCGGAAACAGGCTGATCGGCCCGGGCAGGCCGGGCGCACGATCCGTAATTTCCGGGGCCGGCCCGCTCCAATTGAGGCCAATGCCGACTACGACCCGAATGCGACCGCCCGGCTGGGTGCGCGACTCAACGAGAGTCCCGGCTAATTTGCCCGTCACGCCGTCGCGCGAAAGGTACACATCGTTGGGCCACTTGACGTTCAGGATGAAGTCATCGTCGTCGCGCGGGCCATACCGATGCGCCAGGTCGCGGCGCACCTCGCGAACCGCGGCAAGCACCGAAACGCCGGCCAATAGAGGAAAGAAGCGCAGACGCGCCGGCGAAAGCTGCGCGCCGTCAAAGCTGAGCAGGCCGGAAAAGTAATACGCGTCTCCGGCGCGACCCACCCACGTTTTGCCGCGCCGACCGCGTCCGGCCTTCTGGTCGCGCGCAACTGCTACAGTACCGGACGGGAAGTCGCCCTCCAGCAGATACGTATTCGTCGAGTCGACTACGTCGAGACGAATCCAACGTTCCGGGCTCTCGTCGAGACGCATGTTTGAGACCGAATCGGATCACGGACCTTCGTCAAGCGTTTCGCCGACGCTTGCGGTGAGGGTCATATCGCGACCGCCCCGTACGAGCTTGATCTCCAACTTGCCGTCCACGCCCACACGCTGGACTTCATTGATCAGATCATCCGGTTGCTTCACGGGTTTGCCGTTTACGGAATAGATAAAGTCGTATTCCTTGAGTCCGGCGTCGCTGGCCGCTGAACCGTCGAGAACCTGAATCACAATTACGCCTTCTCGTTCGCCCACGCCGAGATCGCGCCGCGCGGCCGGCGCCGGCAGACCGACCTGTACGCCAAGCGTCGGCTTGCCGATTACGCGCTGCTCGCGTTTGAGCTGATCGATGATCGATTTCGCTTCGTTGATCGGTATGGCAAAGCCGATGCCGACATTGCCGCCGCTGGTGGAATAGATCGACTGATTAATGCCGACCACTTCGCCGAACACGTTTAAGAGCGGGCCGCCGGAATTTCCGGGGTTGATCGATGCGTCGGTCTGGATGCGCGAAAAGCGCGTGTTATCGATGCGGCGTTGTTTTGCGGAAATGGTTCCGACGGTGAAGGTGCGGTCCAACCCGAAGGGCGCGCCCAGGGCGAAGGCCAGCTGACCGACTTCAACCTTGTCCGAATCGCCGAGCGTCGCGGGCACCAGGGAGTCCGATGCATTCACTTTGATAACGGCGACGTCGCTCGCCTCGTCGCGACCGATGAGTTTTGCAACGGCGGTGGTATTGTCGTTGAAGATTACTTCAATCTTGCGCGCGCCAGCGACCACATGGTTATTCGTGACAATGTAGCCCTCTTTATCGATCAAAAAGCCGGAGCCCGCCTGTTCCTGCTGACGATACAAATCGAGCCAGAATCCGGAGCGTACGAGCACGTTGGTTTTAATAAACACGACCGACGGGCTGGACTTTTTGTAGATGTTGATGTATGCTTCCTGGAGCTGCAAGGCCGCGCGTTGTTGATCGGCCGTCAGCGGATTTGCGCCGGTGTTGAGGCCGCCGTCAAAAACGCCGCGCAGGCCGCTGTAGACCAGCGGCGAAAGAAAGGTTCCCAGAAGCAGAGTCCCGAGGACAATATTTACCAGGGTTAAGCGCGAAAGGCGCAAACTGCGGGCCATTTCAACCTCCTCGGGCGCCGGAGACGGCGCCGGATATCGATTCAGAATTTCGATCCATGCGCGGCAAACCTTCCGGCAGGCGGCCGTCATGCTTGTTGGACAACACGCGCAGCGCGTCCTCGCCGTAGTGCGCGAGCTTCCAGGGCGTCATCACGTCGAGTGCGCGCAGCTCCTCGAGAGTGCGCGGCCGCGCCTCGGCGAGTCGTGCGAGCGCTCGATTACTCAACACCATCGAGGAATCCATGCCGCGGTACTCCGCAATCCGATTGCGCCAGCGTTTCAGACGCTTCATGACCGCCAGCATGGCGGGGTCCGCATCGGGCGCGCGCGGCAAGGCGGAATCGGCGATTTCTTCTTTGGTTTGAATCGCTTCGATTATGCGCGGCCCGTCCTTGCGCAACATGGCGGCATGCAAAGCGCGATATCGTTCGAGAGAATTTAAGTTAGTCGGTTTTTCGCGCGCCATGCGCACGAGGATTTCGTTGGGCGCCACGCGAAAGGCGGCCAGATTTTCACTGCGCGCACGCCGATCGCGCAGCAACGCAAGTTCTTTGAGTATGCCGCGTTCGCGGGGCGAAAGCTCCAGAGCGCCCGGAATGCGAAGCCAGGCGTCGTCGGCGTAGCCGCGCTCTTCCACCGCTTCGGTCAGCAAAGCGACCCGTTCGAATTCTTCCTGCAATTCCGCGAGCACGCCAGCGTCGCGCAATTCCGCGATCAAGGCAAGCATCAGGTCTTCCAGATACAGGGTGTCGAGATGGGCGTAGTCCAGCTGGGCGCGGGTGAGCGGACGGCGTTTCCAGTTGGACTTTTGTTCTTTCTTCTCGAGTTCGACGTTCTTGTAGCGCTTTACCAGGTGATAGAGCGAGCAGCCCTCGAAGCCGAGCATGCGGCAGGCCAGCATGGTATCAAAGACATTATAGAATTCGAACGAGTGCGCGCGCTTGAGCTCGAGTATATCGGAGGCGGCGCTGTGGAAAATTTTAACTACGGCCGGATTCGCAAAAATCTTGCCCAGGCCTTCCAGATTCAGCCCGGCGAGGGCGTCCACCAGGTAGTGGCAACCGCCGCCCGAGAGCTGGATCAGGCAGAGTTCGGAGAAGTAGGTATAATAGCCCGAAGACTCCGTGTCGACGCCGATCACGGACGCGCCGGCCAATTGACTTACCGCCAGGTCCAACTGATGCTGGCGATCGATATAAACGTACTCCGCCACCTCAGTCCAGATTTCAGGGCGGCCGGTCCCTTGCGAGCCTTAATTGGCGCCGGCATGCGCTTCCGCGCCGGAGCTTCAGCCGCCAAGCTGCTTGACCCGGAGAGCGCACGCGACGCTCTGACGACTATGCTTCTGCGCGACCGCGACCTGGCCCCGGCTCGTAAGCGCGGCCTGACGCGCCTCCAGATTGGCCTCGGATTGGTCCTGGGCGCGCTGCTGGCCCTCGGGGTCCGCGCCATTATCCATGGCTTCTTCGTTTATCCGGCCGTGGTGGAAAGCGGCGATATGGCCCCCGCCGTGCCGCCGGGCAAGACCGTCTACGTATGGAAGCAATTCAGCGCCGCCGACCTGAAGCGGGGCGCCGTCGTGCTGCTGCGCCGGCCCGATCAGCCGGATCGATATCTGTACCGCCGCATCATCGGCCTGCCGGGCGAACAGGTGCAGATTCACGAGCGCAAAGTCTTCATTAATAACCGCGCGCTGGAAGACCTGCCGGACGGACATTTCGAACGCGATATCCTTGTCGCCAACCGCTACCCCGGCGAGCCCCTGCAAAACGGCAGCCTCAATCGCGACTACGCGGGGCCGCTGATTCTTAAGCAAAACCAGCTCTTCGTACTGGCCGACGATCGGGTGCGCGGCCTGGATTCCCGCGAGTTGGGTCCGCTGACGACGGCGGAGATTGCGGGCATCGTCAACTACGACTGAGCCCGGTCGCTGGCGATGGACTTCTACGCCGACCGCAGCGCCGTCGTCACCGGAGGCGCCGGCGGTTTTGGACGCGCGCTCGTGGGCGAGCTCCTCCGACGCAAGGCCCGCGTGGCCGCGCTGGATATTGACGCCGCCGCGCTTCGTCGCTTGCGCGCAGATTTTTCGGGGGCCGGCCCGCGCTTGAGCGTGCACCCGACGGACGTGTCCCGACCGGACAGCGTGAAAAAAACCGCGCGCGCTGTTCTCCGCCTGCACGGGAGCGTCGCTGTGCTGATCAACAACGCCGGCGTGTCGATCAGCCAGCCCTTCCTCGATCTGGCGCCAGCGGCCTTTCGTCGACTGTTCGAAATCAATTTCTGGGGCGCCGTCTATTGCACGCGCGCTTTTTTGCCGGCGCTGCAGGCGCAACCCGCCGCGCGCATCGCGAATATCGGCAGCGATTTTGGCCTGTTCGGCTTTCCGGGCAAGACCAGTTACAGCGCATCCAAAAGCGCACTGCTTGGATTCACGAATTCGCTCGCCGCCGAGTTGAACGACGCGCGATTAAAAATCAGCTACGTCATTCCCCCGCCGCTTGACACGAATCTCGTTCGCGGAGGCTTGCATGTGGACGAAGCTCGGCGCGCAAACGAGGTCCGCTTCCTGGAAACCCGCGGCATGCGCCTGGAACGCGCCGCGCAGCTGACGCTCGATCGCATTGCCAGAGGCGAGTTTCGCATTAAAGTCGGCGTCTTGATGCATGCGCTCGACATTGCGGCGCGCGTATGCCCGACGACGCTGCACGCGCTGCTGGCTCGTTTCCGGCGGCGCATCGATTTTTTGTAGCCGACGATCTCGCAGGCAGGACCGCTGGCTGCGGTCAGCCGCGTATGTTCTGGCTTATTCCGCTACTCGTTCTTGCAGGCGCCGGGATCGCAGCCCTGTCCGCCGGGCTTGGCATTGGCGGCGGAATTTTTACCACGCCGATTTTGCTGTATTCCGGTCGGTACCTGCAACTGCCCGAGGCGGAATTAGCGCACATGGCGATCGCCGGATCGCTGCTCGTCGCGCTGGTATTTTCGTTTTCGGCGACAGTAAAAAGCGCGCTGGCCCGTCGCGTGCGCTGGCGCCTGGTGGCCCTCTGTGCACCGGGGCTTTTGCTCGGGGCCTGGTGGGGCGCACAACTGACGGCGGTCCTGAACACTCCCTTTCTCACCTCGGGCTTTGCATTTTTTCTCACTCTGAACGGCGTCCTCACGCTTCGCCGCACGCGACGTGAACGCGCCTTTGATGATGCGACCGCGCGCGCTGCGAATGACGCTGGGTCGCCGGACTCGATCGACGCCGCGTGGGCGCCACAGGCCTACGCCTGGCCCGCAACACTTCTGACGCTTTTGACCGGATTGGGCGTCGGCTTTCTGGCCAGTTTTTTGGGCGTCGGCGGCGGCGTGCTCATGACGCCGGTGTTTTTGCATCTCTTGCACATGGGCGCGCACGAGTCGGTGTCGACGAGCACGGCGACGATCACGCTCTCCGCCGGCGCCGGCACGGCCGCGCATCTGTGGCAGGCCTGGACCGCCCCGCCCTTCTTGCCGGATCCGTCCCTGGGCTATCTTTATTGGCCCCTGCTTGCGCCCCTCGCCCTGGGCGGGGTGTTTGGCGGCTACCTGGGCTCGCACTGGATGACGCGCGTTTCGCCGATTGTTTTGCGCCGCGCGCTGGCCTTGTTGATGTTCGCCGTCGCCGCGCGGATGTTTTACGATGCCGTTCTACTCTGGTAAGTCGACCGGCGCCTCAGGCCTTGAGACCCAGATAAATGTCAAAAATCCCGTCTTGCGGATTGCGACTGCGATCGTCGTAGAGCTCATAATCGGCGGCATACCGACGGCGCGCCTTGAGCTCCCGATCCGCCCAGATCGCCTGCCACGCCGCAATGCCGACCGTCGCCACGGGACCGCGCGCGGTGCTGCGCACTTCATATGGCCCGGCCGGCAGGGCGACGCCGTGCAATCCGGAGGGAATGTGCGCGAGACTGAGCACGCGCGCGCCCAGCACAAAACGGTATTCGCCCGTTTCATCGCTCTCAAAGTCAGTGTAGACGGCGACAATTTCGCCCGGATGCGCCGGATCGGGAATGCGTGCGAGGATATCCTCGGCGAAGAGCCGGCCCCAGAATTCGGCAATGACTCCCTGACCGCTCAGTTCCCGATCATTGCGCGTCATTGCGCTGATTCCAATGACATAGTGTTCGTTTTGTTCCACCCGCATGGGGCCTCCTGTAGGTCCCGCTGCGGCGGGATCATTCGAAGGCAGCATGGCGCAGTTTCGTCCGCTGCGCCTGACTTTTTGTGCGTTTTTCCGGGATCAGGCGAGCGGGATGTAAATATCCGACAGGGCCGAAGCGTCGCCGGTGAAACGCTCGTCGAACCAGTCGAAGTCCACGCCATAGGCGCGTTCCAGGCGCGTATTGGGCAGCCAGGTAGCGTAAATATACTTCCAGCCCGCCACGAGGTCATAGGGCGCGCTACCGGGAATGGTGAATACGGCGTACTTGCCGGCGGGAATGCAGATGGTGCGCAGGCCGGGACTTTCGCGCTCGGCGCTGACCGGCGGTCCGATCGTCAGATCAAAATTCTCTTCATAGTCCCAATCGGAATACACGCCGAGCAGGGCGCCGGGCGGCGCGGCGTCGGCGATGTCCTCCCGATGACCGGAAGCAAAAAACTCGCTCCAGAATCGCGGTATGTCGTGGAAGCCCTGATTATTGCGCATGCTTGTCCTGTTGGATAAACCGCGCACCAGCGTCTCCTTGCGTACGACCACGCGCTCTTCAACCGCGACGTTCGGATAAACATCATGATACTTGCCGTCGCGGATGTTGATCGGCGCGAAGAACTCCAATTCGTCCGTACGCCGCGCCTCGCCGGGATTTACGCCAAAATTCTTCTTAAAAGCGCGCGCGAAGGCCTCCGGGGATTCATACTGATACTCCAGAGCGACGTCGATCACCTTGCGGCCGCGCAGCACGAGATCGCAGGCGGCCTCCGCGAGCCGCCGCGCGCGCAAATAACCCGCCATCGAATGCCCGGTGAGATAGCGAAAGATGCGTTGAAAGTGCCACTGGCTGCTGAAGGCCGCGGCGGAAACCTCGGCGGCGTACACCGCCGACTTCAGGTTCTTTTCCATGAAGTCGACGGCCAGTTCAATGCGTTCGTAATAATCGATCACTACACGTCGACTTGCAACGTCGGCGCAACTTTATCAAGCGACATACTGATACGCAGCGACAAAGTGAAACACGCTGCCCGCCATAACAAACAGATGCCAGACGCCATGGTTATACGGCAGACGTTCCCAGACAAAAAAGAGCACGCCCGCCGTGTAGGCGACGCCGCCGGCGACGAGCAAGGCGAGTCCGCCAGGCGGGGTCGACGCCAGGAGCGGCTTGAGACCGACGACGACAATCCAGCCCATGGCCACGTAGAGTCCGACCCACAATAGTTCGTAGCGCTCGCCAATCCAGAGCTTGAGGCCGGCGCCGATGATGGCGATGCCCCAGACCACGCCGAACAAACTCCAGCCCCAGGCGGCGGGCAAAAGAATCAGACAGAAGGGCGTGTAGGTGCCCGCGATCAAGAAGAAGATCGAGATGTGGTCCATGCGCTGAAATACGCGCCGCGCGGCCGTATGGTGCAGGGCGTGATACAATGTGGATGCGCCGTAAAGCAGCACCAGACTCACGCCAAATATCACGCACGCTACTATGCGCAGCGTATCTGCGCTGCCGGAAGCCCGCAGGGTCAAAAATACCAGCGCCGCAATGGCCAGGAGAAAGCCCGCGCCGTGGGTCAGCGTATCCACGATTTGCTCGCGCAGTTTCAAGCGCCGCGCCGGACGCAAATGTAAAGCCAGGGATCTCATACTGAATCAGACCCGATTCATGCTGGTGCGTTGCAAAAAAAGTGGGCGTCGCACCACACCCGGCCCGGCCTGCACCGCCCCGCACCACCCGGGCGACGGCCGGCGGCGCAGGACGGCGCTCAGAGATGCCGCGTTTCGGCCGGCTGATTCCACCAGTTGTTATTCAGGCCGTCCGCAAAATGCACCGGCGCTGCGACCCGCTCCTCCACCGTGGCCGAATCCAGGGCCGGAAGGCTCACCGACATAAAGGCGCCGCCCAGTTCTTCAACGTAGCCGCGCGACAGCACGCGCACCCCGCAATGTTTGCAAAAGAGGTGCTCGCCGCTTTTGGTCCCGAAGCGATATCCGCTGAGAGCGTCTTCGCCCGCGAGTATGCGCACCGCCTCCGGCTTTACGGTGATGCTCCAGTTGCGCACTTTCGCGCAATAAGAACAGTTGCATTTGCCGGTCCCCGCCTGCAGATCCAGGTCGGCTTCAAATCGAACGGCGCCGCAGTGGCAGCTGCCGGTGTAAGTCTTCATCGTCATGCGCATAGTTTCGCACACGAGCGCGACAGCTTGTGTCATATATGGGCGCGCCGGGAAAAAGTTTCCCCGCGCGCCGCAAATCAGCAACTCAGGGACAGCTTTCCTCCGGCATCGCCCGAATCCAACGGGCGATCAGATCCACGCCTTCCTTATGTACGAGAGCCCGACCGAGTTGCGGCATCATTGCGCCCGGATCATCGGTCGCCATGCGATAGTGCAGGATCGACTCCTCCGGCCGGCCCGGTACAATATCGTAGCGCAGCCCGCCGCCGCCCTTTCCCGCGGATCCGGGCGTCTTGCAAAAGCCGATGAGCGACGTGTCGCTTTCGTTGTGGGTGAGCAGCAGCTTCGAATTCACGCCTGCCGCAGCGTTGGCGCGGTGACAGTGCGCACAATTGATGTCCATATACGCGCGGGCGCGTTCGTCCACCGCGACCGATTCGTCGAGATAGTCAGGCGCGCGCGGAACCCCGAACCAGGGCAGGCCCGCCAGAAGATCGAGCCGCGCCATGCGTTCGAGTTGGTTCTCAGTTCCATCCGCATAGGCGTAGTCGCGATTCAAATGGCGCGCCTTGACGCCGATTGGAATAATCGCCTGGCGCCGTCCTTCGTAGACCTGATGGCAGGACCCGCACTGGTTGCGCGAAGGCACTGCGTAGTCAAAACTGACCCGCTCGCCGTCTTTGTCGAGAAACTCGACCGGCGTCGTGGCGCCGGCGTAGGCGACGCTGGCGTCCGTCATTTCTTTGTTCCATACGTAGGCCACGGCGATCCATTGATCGGGTTGGCGCACGAGCAAGCGGGTCTCTATGCGCCGCACGTTTTCAGTCGGTTTGCGAAAGTCCGCCGGAAAAGAAAAGGTCTTGGTGATAATGGTTCCAACCGGCAGGCTGAAAATCTCCTCGCCGTCATACTGCGCCTGCGCGCCCGCCGGCAAATGCAGCGTGCGAAACTTCAGCGCGTAGTCTGAAAATAGCGGCGTATTCAGATCATAAATGACGTCGCTTTCGACGGGACGCAACTCGGTCGCATTTGCAACGGCGAATAAGCCGTATTCAGAGAGATTCGCATGAATCGGCGTGGGCGCGGGATTGGGATTCTCGCGCGCCTTCTGACACGCGATGGCCAGCGCCGCCGCGAGCGTCCCCGCGACCAGCGCCAGACGAAACAAAATCCGACTGCGCGATGGGTGCATGGCGCTCACGAAGCTCACTCTCCGGGCGCCTTAACCGGCACCGGGCTCGCGCGAAAGCCCGAGCAGGCGAAGCCGTCCGGCGGCGCTCCGCCGTGCAATTCCGCGGCGGGCGCGTCGCCCGGGTACACGAGCGTGTCGCCGGCGGCGACTGCCGCGCGTATCGTTTCTTCCGTGGGCTCTTCCGAATTATTCAAAAGCGCCGGAAGATTCATGTCAAAAATCGACGGCGTCACTCCGCCGCTGGAATTGTTCTCCAGGCAGATTTCGTTCGAATTGCCCTTGCGATTGCCGAACCACGTCGTCATCACCAGTATCGTGCGCCCCTTTTCGACGCCGTCGTAAAGCACATTACCCATAGGAATCGCCGCCTGACCGGCTGCGACGCGCTGTTTGTTCAACTCCGCGTGCACCATGGTGAGCAACAGGCCCAGCGGACGACTCTTCGCATCCGGCTTGCCGTTATCAATGGCGCCGCCCGAGCCGCCCTTAAAGGCGTTGTTATGAATCGCGATCGAATGCGCGCGCCAGTTGTTCTGTTCCCACTGGGAAAAATCCGGCGTCTCCGAAACCAGGCCGTTCACGATGGCGACGTCCACCGAGTTATTGTTCGCGAACGTATTGTTGGTCACTTCCACTTCACGCGCGGCCGTCAGGATCAAGCCGACTCCGGCCGGCACGGTTTTCACAATGCCCGCACTCGAGAAGTTGTCGTTGTTGTTATTCTCGATTGTATTGCGATGCAGCTTCACGTTGCGCGTAACGATTGTATTTTTATTGAGATCGTACACCAGCATGCCGCCGGTATTGTTGCGCACGATGTTGTCGTATACGTCCGCATTGACCGTGTTTTCAATTTCGAGACCCATCACATTAAATTCCGCCAGGTTATTGCGGACAATTGCGTTGATGCATTGACCCACATACAGGCCGGCGTCCGAGGCGTAATAGGACTCGGTATTCTGCAAAAGCACGTTCACCACATTCACCGGATACACGCCGTAGGCGCCGTTTTTGCTGCGCGCCTCGCCGACCGTATTGGACCAGGTGATCTTAATGTTATCAATTACGACGTTTTCCGAAAGCCGGACCTCGAGGCCGTTTTTGGGGCTGTCGAGTATCGTCAGATCGCGAATGGTAAAGGAGTTGGCCGCTTCCACGTCCACCCCGTTGACGTTGCCGGCGTTTTCAAACTTCAGGGTGGTGGCCGTCTTACCGGCGCCTTTTAAGACTATGCCGTTTACGCTGGCAATCGTCAGCGCATTATTCAGCGTAAAGGTCCCTGCGCCCAGTTCAAGCGTGGTGCAATCAGCGAGCGAGTTCAGCGCCGTTTGCAGCTCCGTGGTTTGGGCCGGAGTGAATTTCAGCGTAACAGTTTCTTTTCCCGCGCAGTAGGCGGCGGAATCGGCGAATATTTCAGGAAATTCCGCCTCCGTGCGCTTTTCAGCGCGACTGATGTAAACGAATAAAACGCCAAGCGCCGGCAGGCCGACGAGGCCCAGCAAAATCAGGCGAAATTTTCCAGACATTGAACCCTCTTCCTCGTTGGGATCGCCAAGTTTCGCACGCGGCCGCCGGACAGGCAATCGCAACGGGACGAACGGTGGAAAAAACGGGATCAGGCGCCGTCCGCGTTGCAACGACGCTGCGGCCAGCTCATCGTGCATCGCACCAGCGCGGCGGCAAGGCATCGGCCGTAGCGGTATTTGTGAGTCAACGCAAGGGCGTCGTACGCCGGCTACCAGGCGACAATGCTCTGCAATAGCGCCGCATCGCCAAAAACGCCGTCCGGACGCGCCGGACCGGACTTGCCGCGTGCGGCGATTTCTTCAAACCCGCGCGCGAGCCCGAGCGCCACGCTGTCGCCGTCGGCGGCGAGGCGAGCCAGTTCGGAATAAGCGAAGAGATTGTAGAGTAAGTCGCAGAAGAAAAGCCGATTGGCCTCCAGCCACTCCGCGCCCAGGGCTTGGTAGTCGGCGAGTTTGTTCCGCAGAGCCTCGCCGCCGGCGCGCAGTTCATTCGGCGCGGCGGCGAGATTCGCGTCGATCAGTGCGAAAAAGTCGGCGTGGATGCGCGGTCGCGACCAGGCTTTCAGCGCATGTTCGGCGATTATCTGGTGCGTGCCCTCCCAGGTCTCATTGATAATCGCGTCGTTATGCAGACGCGGCAGGATGGAAAAATCGCCCAGGATGCCATTGCCGCCCAGAAGCATCATGCCTTCGTGGGTAATCCAGGTCGCATGCACCGTCGATGCGTATTTCATCAGCGGCGTAATCAATTGCGTCGCCGCGCGGCCGGAGTCGGATGCTGTAAAGGTGCGAAACGCAGTCGCCAGTATCGCCGAATGCAGAATCTGCATCTCGGCCAGGGCGCGGAGCACGACCGGGAAGTCCTGCACTTTGCGGCCATAAGCTTCGCGCACGCCAGTGTAGGCGCGCGCCTCAAGAAACGCCCGCCGACTCATGCCGCAGGCCGCCACGGCGACATGCAGGCGCGAGGTTTGAATCACGTATTTGATCATGTTGGCGAGTCCGTGCGCCGGACGGCCCAGCTCTTCGGCCTCGCAGTCTTCGTAGACCGTTTCCACCGTAATTTTTCCGCGCGAACCGATGATGTCCTTTTTGCGCAGAATCCGACAGCCGTTTAGTTCGCCGTCGCGCTTGATCCGCGGAACCAGAAACATGCCGATCACGTTAGTGTCTTCGATGCGCGCAGTCGTGACCCATAAATCGCCAGGGTTGGAACAAAACCATTTTTCGCCGTTCAAAATCCAGCGACCGTCGCTCTGCTTGCGCGCCACCGTACGATTCTGCCCCACGTTCGACCCGCCCACGCGTTCGGTAACGTATTGCCCGCACATAAAATGACTCGCGCTGCCCTTGCCGGCGACCAGCGGCAGATAGCGAGCTTTCTGTTCCTCCGTGCCGAGCGCCTTCAGCACGCGAATCATGCCGTCGGTCATCGCGACCGGACAGGTGAAACCGGCCTCGCCGTTCTGGTTGGCCAGATACGCGAGCGCCATGCGGTGAAACATGCGAAAGGGCTGTTTCCATTCGGGAAAAAAATCCAGGCTCACCAGACCGTGCTCGTAGCTGATGCGACGCGCCTCGCGCTGCTCGGGGCAATACCGCACCTCGTCAATGCGCGTTCCGCTGCGATCGAAATGCACGACCTCGCCGTATTTCCCTTCCTTATGCGCCGCCTCCACCAGATCGTTTAATACGCCGCCGCACAGCGCGCCGTACTCGCGAAGATGCGCTTCGACCGCCGCCTGCTCCCCGGGCGCCCCGTCCGCGAACTCCAGCAGCAAGAGCTTCTGCAAAAGCGGATCAATCGAGTAAAAATCGGCCCCGCGCACGCCCTGGTAACCGGTAATATCAAAAGGGGCGAGGCCCGGATTGGCGAAGAGCGCTGCGGTCGTCATGCCTGGACCTCGTCAGGCGCGCCGTGCATTGTAAAGAAATTTCCCGCACCGGGCCCAACGCGAGGCCGGCGGACGACGCAGGTCGCACATGTCCTGGCTTAGCGGAAAGCTCTCTTTCTACTTGCCCAGGACCGGGGGCGCGCGGTACTTTGCGGTATGAGCCGTGATTCGTCCGCCCTCCTCGCGCCGCCGGCCGGCCGCTATCTGGAGTCGCCCTTTGGTTACCGCCGCTTTAAGAGTCGCGAAGTGCGCGTCGGCGACGTGCGCATCGGCGGCGACAATCCGATTGTTTTACAGAGCATGACGATCTCTGACACGCTCAATACTGAGGCCGTCGTGGCCGAGGCCATTCAACTCTGGGAAGCCGGCTCGCAGCTTGTGCGCATCACCGCGCCAGGTCCCAAAGACGCCGAAAATTTAAAAAACATCAAGGCCGAACTCAAGCGTCGCGGCTTTCACTTTCCAGTCGTCGCCGATATTCACTTCGCGCCAAAAGCCGCGTTGATCGCGGCCGAATACGTAGAGAAGGTGCGCATCAATCCGGGCAACTTTGTAGATCGTAAACGTTTCGCTGTGCGGGAGTACACCGAGTCGGAATATGCGGAAGAACTGGAACGGGTGCGCGAGATCTTTATCCCGCTCGTAAAGCGTTGCCGCGAGTTGGGACGCGCCATGCGCATTGGGGCCAATCACGGCTCGCTCAGCGATCGGATCATGAATCGTTTTGGCGATACCCCGCTCGGCATGGTCGAGTCGGCCCTCGAATTCACCAAGATCGCCGCAGAGTTCGACTATCACGACATTGTCGTGTCCATGAAGGCGTCCAATCCGCAGGTGATGGTGCAGGCTTATCGCCTGCTGGTCGAGCGCTTCTATGTGGAGGGCATGGCGTATCCTCTGCACCTGGGCGTGACGGAGGCCGGCAACGGCCAGGACGGGCGCATCAAATCGGCGATTGGCATCGGCTCCTTGCTCGACGACGGTCTGGGCGATACCATTCGCGTCTCGCTCACCGAAGATGCGATCCACGAATTGCCCGCCGCGCGCCGCATCGCCGAACGCTACAATCAGCTGCACGCGCGCGGCAGCGCGGGCAGCGCGCCGGCGCGGGATCGGATTCAGCCGGCGAGCGAGGCGCGGCTGGAGTCGCGTTACCAACGGGCGGTCAATCCGTATATATTCGAACGGTTTTTGTCGGAGGCGGCGCAGGGCGGCTCGTTTTACATCGGCTCAAAACATCAACACCGCGCGCTCGTAAGTCTCGCTAACGCCGGATTGCAATCGATGGCTGCGACGCTCGCCGAGACCCGCGCTCTTGCAGCGGACGGCGCGGACGCTTTTATAATTCCCGCCGGCGCCCTGGCCGGCGACGCAGGCGAGCAATGGCGCGCCTGGCCGGCGGACGGCCCGCCGCTGATTCTGGACATTGGCCCGCTGGCCGCCGCTGCAGATGTACAACGCGCGTTCCTGGATCGCTTCGCCGGCGTCGCGCTCGAGCTTTCGCTTGTCGATGATGCGCGCCTTGCGGCCGACCTCGCCGCCTTACGCGGCCGCCTGTCCGCGCTATTCGAAACGTCGCGCATGGTTCTGCTCAATCTGCGCATAGGCGATTTATCCGCCGCGACGTCCGAACGCGCGCGGCGCCTCTTTCAAGAGACGGCCGCCTTGAGCGGCGCAAACCTCGTGTTTTCCGTTGCAGTCGATTCGGCGACCGACGCGGATTTCTATGTAAGTCCGACCAAGGCCGTGCGCTGGATCGCCGCCCTGTTTCTGGATCTGGCCGCCGAAGGCAAACGCGAGCTGCCGCCGCTGCTTTTACGCGGGCGCTATGCGTCGCTGGAAGATGCGGTGTTTGACGCCTCGCTGGAACTGGGGCCGCTCTTTCTGGACGGATTGGGCGACGGACTCTGGATTGAAACTGCGTCCGCGACTTCCGGCGATGCAATTCTGAAACTCGAACTGGATCTTTTGCAGGCCGTGCGTCTACGACTCAGCAAAACTGAGTTTATTTCGTGCCCGTCCTGCGGCCGTACGCTTTTTGATCTGCAAAGCACCACCGCGCGCATTCAGGCGCGCACCGGACATCTCAAAGGCGTCAAAATAGCCATCATGGGCTGCATTGTGAACGGCCCCGGCGAAATGGCGGACGCGGATTTTGGATATGTGGGCGCCGGACCGGGAAAAATCCATCTTTATCGCGGCAAAGAGATTGTGAAGTCGAACATTCCTTCCGAAGCGGCCGACGCCGAACTTATTGAGCTGATTCGCGCGCACGGCATGTGGAAGGAACCGGACGAACGCTGAGGGCGCCGCATGGTTGCCAATCTGTGTTTGATCTGCGGCTTCATTGGAGCTGTAATCTGCGTCGGCGAACTCGTCGCGCGGACGGATTATCCCGGGCGCATCTACGTCGCCCTGAGCTATCTGGCCTACGGCTTGTTGATGATCCAGGTCTGGGCCCTCGCCTCCGGCGCAATTCGCACGCTGCCCTGGATGTTCTACTGGAGCGGACCCCTGGTTTTCTTGCTGGGCTGGAGTTTCGCGCGTTTCCTGCGCCATTCGCTGGGTCTCGTTTCCGCTGAAGAAGCCTTGCCCGACGCGTCAGCCAGAGTCAAGGAGCTTGCGCCCGTGCTGGCCGCCTTCGCTTTGAGCCTGCCCATGATGTTGCAGTCCTCCGCGGCCAAGCTGGCGAATTACGCGCGCATGCTTGCCGGAAATCCAGAGCCGCTGGACCTTGCGCCGGCCGCCATTCTCGCCGCCGGCTTTGCATACCAGGGCGCGAGCGTGGGCCTGACGCTCTGGCGGGCGCATGATGTCGCCGCGGCGCCCCGGAGCGCGCCGCATTTGTTTGCGTTGCGCGCCTTTGTCGCCGCAATTCTCGCCTTCTCGCTGCTTGGAATCGCACTTCGGATTTTCGGGGACCAACGCGCCGTACAGGCGCTGGGCGCGAGCGCCGCTCTGCTAATACCGGCGTTTTATTTGTTCGGTCGGCGTTATCCGGAATTTTTTCGGCGCGCGCGCGAAGAGGTGCAACGGGCGCGTTACGAAAATTCGCGTCTCAAGTCCTTGGATCTCGAGGAATTGCAGGACCGGCTGGAGGCGCTCATGCGCAACGAAGAACTTTTCACCGACGAGGCCTTGAATCTGGAAACCCTGGCAGGAAGGGCCGGCGTCACCGCGCATCAGTTGTCGGAATTCCTGAACGCGCGCCTGAACCTGAGCTTTCCGGCCTTCGTTGCCGCACACCGCATTCGCAAGGCGTGCGAGCTGTTAGCGGGCGAGCCCGAACGTTCGGTCCTCGATATCGGATTCGCCGTCGGTTTTGGCGCCAAGTCCTCTTTTAATGCGGCTTTTCGCGCCGTAACGGGCCAGTCGCCTGGCGAATACAGGCGGGGTTTGCGCCCGGCTGTAAATGCCGCCGCCTCGCCCCGCAAACTCCGGCGCAGCGCGCCCCGCAGCCGCGACGCGTAACGGGGTCATACGCCGGCGCCGGCGACGAATCTCTTGCCGTCCGCACGGCGGTGCGGATTCGTCTCCCCATGCAGGCTTCATTTTCGGAACTTCAACAGCGCGCGGCGGCCGTAGCGGATCTGGACGGCGCGCTGGCCGTGCTCGAGTGGGATCAGGAAGTCAATATGGCCGCCGGCGGCGCCGAGCGCAGAGCCCGCCAGATCGCCACCCTCGCAGGCCTGCGTCATGAACGCGCAAAATCCGAACTGTGGCCGCTGGTGCAGACGCTCGCCGAACCGCAGCGCCTCGAGCGTTTTGCGCCCGCCGTGCAGGCGAATGTGCGTCAGCTGTATCGCAAGCTCGCCAGAACGATGCGTCTCGATCAGGCGCTGGTGGAAAAACTGGCGCAAACGACAAGTCGCGCGGTCCATGCCTGGCAATTGGCGCGCAGCAAAGACGCCTTCGCTGACTTCGCGCCGCATCTTGAGGCTCTGGTCGAACTCAAACGTGCGGAGGCGGAGGCTTACGGCTACGACGTATCGCCGTACGACGCCCTGCTCGACACGTACGAGCCCGGCCTCCGCTCGGCCTTTATACAAAAATTGTTTTCCGAGTTCAAACCCTGGTTGGTCGACACGGCTGCGCGCCTGGCCCGGGCGCCGCAGGCGACGGACAGCATGTTCCAACATCCGATCGCTGAATCGGCCCAGTGGACCCTGAGTCTCGCTCTGCTCCAACGCCTGGGCTTTGATTTCACGCGCGGCCGCCAGGATAAAAGCGCGCACCCCTTTACCACCGGCTTTGGACCGGAAGACGTGCGCATTACCACGATGCTGAGCAACGACGACGTAAGGCCCCTCTTGTATTCCACGATTCACGAGTTCGGTCACGCGCTGTACGAACAGGGGCTGCCGGCCGAGTTTTACGGTTTGCCTCAGGGACAGGCGTGGTCTCTATCCATTCATGAAAGTCAGTCGCGACTGTGGGAAAACAACGTCGCACGGAGTCGCGCCTTCTGGGAGTATTTTTTCGCCGAACTCGCGCCCGTGTACGGCGCTGCGTGGACCGGACCTGCGGCCGGTCCGGACGGCGCGTTTCGCGCGGTGAACCGCATCGGACCCTCGCTGATTCGAGTGGAAGCCGACGAACTGACGTACCATCTGCATATTCTGCTGCGCTTTGAACTTGAAAAGGACTTAATCGAAGGGACTTTAAAAGTGTCGGACGCGCCGGAGGCCTGGAATGCAAAAATGCTGACCTATCTCGGCGTCGCGCCGCCGGATGATCGCCGCGGCATATTACAGGACATTCACTGGAGCCATGGGGGCTTTGGATATTTTCCCACCTATACGCTCGGCAGTCTCTACGCCGCTCAGTTTTTCGCCGCCGCAAGCCAGGCCCTGCCCGACCTGAACGAGCGGATTGCGCGCGGGGAATTTTCCGCTCTACGCAACTGGCTGCGCGAAAACATTCACATACATGGAACGCTATATGAAAGCGACGAACTGTGCCGCCGCGCAACCGGCGCGGGCCTCGATGTCGCCCACTTTAAGAACTACTTTGAACAGAAGATGGCCATGATCTATGGGGCCTGAGTTGCGCCGCAACCGCGCGGGATCTGCCTGAGCCATCCGGGCTATGATGTTCATCGGCGAAAAATTTTTTGGCGGCGATGAGCCCGCGCCGCGCGACGCGATCCCGGATCTGGACGCGGTCCGTCTGCGCGAACTTGCGCCGCAGCCGCCGGCCTGTATGCAGAGTTATTTGGCCGAAGGCGACTTTGAATATTACAACGGCGCGAACGCGCGCCCGACGCCTGGCGGCGGTGGCTCTGGAACCCGCTGCCGTCCGGGAGGCTGAGCGCCGCGTTTTCGGACGATTCCGTAGTAGCCGGCGCTCTGGAGCAAGCGGGTCTGCGGCCGGCGAAACTCCTCCAGGGCTGGCGCCTGCACGCAGATCACGGTCGCGTGGACGAAGACGTCACTTATTCGGAAGAATTTTTTCTATTTGAAACCGAATCGGGCTACGTTTTTGCCAGATATTACCAGGAACTGCTGCACTGAATCGCAGAAGCCAGTCGGGCGCGCCGGGCCCTCGTCAAGCGGAGGCCACGCGAATCACCAAAGACCCGACGCCGGCGCCGCTCGCCCAGTAATCATGCGCGGCGGGCGTTTCCGCCAGCGTGAAGATCTTGCGGATCGGCGGCCGAATTTCGCCCGCCGCAAGCCACGCGAAAAGTTGCGCTTGATCAGCTGCAAAGGCCGCGCTCTTGCGATTTATGCTGTAAAAGGTCGTACGTTTTCCGTCCGGAACCAGGTTGCGCAACATCAGGCGGATCAGGGACGGAAAGATGGAACGCCGACGTCCGGAAAAGACGCCGCCGTTGAAGCCATAGCCGACCAGGACGCCGCCGCGCCGTAACATCGCATACGAGCGATCGAAACTTTCATAGCCCAGCGGATCAAACACGGCATCGACGCCGCCGCGCCGTTGTATCTCGGTTACGAACGCAAGCTCGTGATAATCAAAGGGCTCCACGCCCAGCGCCCGTACGGCTTCAAATTTCGCCGGCGAAGCCGTCCCGAACGCCTTGAGTCCCAGACGTTTCGCGAGGACAGCCAGCAGTGCGCCCACGGCGCCGCTCGCTCCATGAATAAATACGCTCTGGCCGGGCGCAAGATGGACCTTGCGCGTGATCATCTGGTAAGCCGTCATGCCGTCGAGAATCAACGCAACGGCCTCGGCCGGATCCACGGCGTCCGGAACCGGCTGCAACAAAGTCTGGGGAAGAACCATATACTCGGACTGGCCGCCGTATACAGTCAGGCACGCAACGCGTGCGCCAACTTGAAAGCGCGAAGCGCCCGGACCATTTTTGTCCGCAATACCGACGATGCTGTAGCCAGGCGTGAGCGGCGCAGCGGGTTGCATGGGATAGGTTCCGCGACGCATGTTAATATCAGCCCCAGAGACCGCGCTGCATAAAACCCTCACGCGCGTTTCGCCAGCGCCGGGTTCGGGGAGCGGCGCGTCGAGCAGTTTGAGGACTTCCACCCCGCCAAACGCGGTAATCACAATGCGTTTCATATCCGCATTACAGACATCGCAAGCGGCGACGGCAATCGGATTCTCTTGCGCGAAATGTGACGATTCAGTCTGAGATTGTTTCTCAGTCGCTGGAAATGCGGCGCAGATATTCGACAAAGGGTTGCGCCGTTTTGAAGTTTCGCCCAGCAACCTGGCTGGCATCGGCGCCGAGCAGTTGCGCGTCGGTCAGCGGCGCAGAGACGATGAAACTTTTGTTTTGTAAAATTTCAAGCGCCGGATGATCCCTGGGCACTCCGCGCGGCGCCGTCTTGAGCCGACCGATGTCCTCCAACCCGGAGTAAATCTTGCGAAACGCTGCGCCGGACAGAATTTTTCGTATGGCGGACGGCTCCTCCGCAATGGCGGCGCGAACGCGGGCGAGCGTCGGCCCCGCCGGCATATAAAGACCCGCCGCACAAAAGGACTTGTCGCCCGGCTCGACATGCAAATAATAAAGCGCGCCTTCGGTCTTGCGTCCGGCGGCGGAAAGCGAAGCCCCAAAGTGAGTCTTATAGGGCGACTTGTCGCGGGCGAAGCGCACATCTCGAAAAATTCGAAAGATGGCGTCCGCGGGCCGTAGCCTGGCGACGCCAGCGTCAAAGCGCGCGACCGCAAGGATGACCGCGCGCACCAGCTCCGCGTAGTCGGCCAGCGCGGCGTCGTAGCGCGCGCGATTCGACTGAAACCACTCGCGCGTGTTGTTTCGGCGCAGGTCTTTTAAGAATTTTAGAGTATCCGCCTGAAGGGCCATGGCTCGATTTCCGACTCACGTTTTCTGAATCAAGTCTTTAACCAGCGCGTAAGCGTCCGCATGATTCAGGAGTCCCAGGTGACTCACGCCGGTGAGTACGCGCGTCTCGACGAATTCTTCGCCGCGCGCCCGCGCCTCGCGAAACGCCTCGCCGCTCGCGCTTTTTCGACCGACCAGGCCGTCGCCGAAGTACAGGGCGACGAGCGAGCGCGCGTCAAGGGGCAACGTCCCCGCCAGCACCAGATAACGCACGTTCGCGAGCGGCGGCACATGTTTCCGATGCGCGGTGATCAGATCGTCCGCCTGCGCGTGCTGCCAGTCCTCGTCCGTCAGGTAGCCCCAACGAAGATCCTGGATTCCGTCGCTGCGCTCCTCCGCGATGCGTGCGATGATGTGCGTGGGCAAGGTCCAGATGCGCCGCAGAATGAAGGTGGTAAGCCGGCCCGCCTTTTCCAGATACGAGCCGTCGTTCGGCGCGCCCAGCAGCGCCACGGATTTTAGCTTTTGCACCCAGCCGTGTTTCGCCTTTGTCCCGTAGTACCCCGCGCTGCGCGTCACCAGGCCGCCCATGCTGTGCGCAACAATGTGCAAACGCTCAATATGCGAACCGTATTTGCGAAACAAGCGATCCAACAGATCGGCCAGATCGCGGCCGTTCAGAGAAATATGCCGGCCGGTGTTGTAGCGCAAATACAGCGGAGTTACGCCGAGTTCCGCTGCGAGGCGCGGTCCGTAGCCGGGAACGTCGCCTGGATGCGCCTGCCATTGAATCTCATCGCCCATCAAACCATGCAGAAACAATACCGCGACGCGCTTCTTCGCCTTGAAGAGCGTTGTTATCTGCGGGGAATCGAGGGCTGCATCGGCGCCGTCCAGACGCAGACTCATCGGAATGGCCAGAGCATGTTTCGCTTCGGCCAGCTTATCGCCGACCAGACCGTTCAGCGCCGGCAGCAGATAGTGCCGATTTTCATCGGCAGTTCGATAAAGGTATTTTGCGCCATCGGCGCTCGCCCGCGCCGCCTGCTTGAAGCCGACGCCCAGGCGCGACCAGAAGCCCGGTGTCGAAGGAGTTGATTCAGATTCCATACCGCGCTCGCTTGAGAATTTGGGTCAGCGAGATCTCGGCCCGCGGGCGCGGCAAGCGATTGTCTGCGCCGCCGACGCCGCGGGCCGGCGGCCCGAGCGCGGCGGCGCACCACAAATCGGCCCTTGCAATCCTCAGGGCAGCGTTAACTCGGCAGCGGGCGCGAGGGTCCGACCCTTGTAAGTCAGCTGCGCCGCCGCACGGTACACGCCCGCGCCGGCCTTCTCAAAACCCGCGCATTCATGCTGCATGCCGCCGCCGCGCATCGTTTCTTGCAGCAGCGCCACCGCTTTTCCGTCCGGACCGGTCAACGACACCTGCGCCATCGCGTCCGTAACCGGTGCGCCGCTCGCCTTGTCCACAATGCTCAGCATCAGGTGATAAGGCCGGGCCTGCATCGCCGCGCTCATCGCGCCGCCGCCCATTTGTGCGAGCATCGTCTCGTGGGCCTTCTGGTCCATCACCTCGAAGGTAACGCGCAGATCGCCCGCGTCGACCGTTTGCGTCGCCAGCGCCGCCGTGTGCATTTGGTTGTGGTCGTGTTCGCCGGCGCTCGCGTCGTCGGACTTGTTGCAGTACGCAAGGCCCGCGGCGGTCAGGATCGCGCCGACGAACAGCGCAAGTTTCAGTTTTTTTCCGTGATTCATTTTTTTCCTCCAGATGTAATCAATAATCAGGACAATACTCCGGCGCGGCGCAGCTCGCGCTCCTTCCAGAGCGCGTAGATCGCCGGATAAACAAAGAGTTCCAGCAAAAAAGACGTCACGAGTCCGCCGATCATCGGCGCAGCAATGCGTTTCATCACATCCGATCCCGTACCGTCGGCCCACATAATCGGGATCAGTCCGACAATGCCGGACAGTACGGTCATGATCTTGGGTCGCAGGCGTTTGACGGAACCGTGCACCACCGCGTCGCGCAAACCCGCCAGCGTGCCGAGCTGGCCCCGACTGCGCGCGTCTTCGTACGAAAGATCCAGAAACAGCAGCATAAACGCGCCGGTTTCCGCATCCAGGCCCAGCAACGCAATAATGCCGACCCACACCGCAATCGAAAGATTATAGTCGAGCAGCCACAAAAACCATACCGCGCCCACAATGGAAAACGGCGTCGCAAACAGAATGAACCCGGTCTTGACCAGGGATTTTGTATTCCAGTACATCAAAACCGTGATCGCGAGCAACGTAAGCGGCAGAATCAGCACCATGCGCTCGCGCACGCGCTGCATGTTTTCATACTGACCGCTCCACTCCAGACTGTAGCCGGCGGGCAGAGAAAGTTTTTCGCTCAGCGCCGTTTTTGCGTCGGCGATATACCCGCCGTGATCCCGGCCGCTGACGTCGATGTACACATAGCCGGTTAGCCGCCCGTTTTCGTTGCGGATCATCGACGGTCCGGTGGTCAGGCGAATCGCCGCGAGGTGATGGATCGGCACGTGCGCTCCGGACGGCGTCGGCACAAGCGTTCGCTGCAAGGCGGAAACTGAATCCCGAAACTCGCGTCCGTAACGCAAATTGATCGGATACCGTTCCCGTCCCTCAAACGCCGTGGAAATATTCTCGCCGCCGATGGCCGAAGTGACAATGCGTTGCGCATCCGCCACGGACAGGCCGTACCGCGCCAGTTCTTCGCGGCGCAAAACAAAATCGATAAAATATCCGCCGGCGACCCGCTCCGCATACACGCTGCGCGTGCCGGGCGTCGCCTTGAGAATCGTTTCCACCTGTTTGCCAAGGGCTTCGATCTGCTGTAGATCCGGACCGGAGATCTTGATGCCGATCGGCGTGCGAATGCCCGTCGCCAGCATGTTTACGCGATTTTGAATCGGCATGGTCCACGCGTTCGCCCAGCCGGGGAACTGCATTGCGCGATCCATCTCTTCGACCAACTCGTCGTAGCTGATGCGGGTCGGCCAGATGCGTTGGAAGGGCCATTCGAAAAAATCGGGCAAAGCGGAATACCAGCGTTCGCGCGTGCGCCACTCCGACTCGGGCTTGAGCATGACGGTCGTTTCGATCATCGAAAAGGGCGCGGGGTCCGTCGATGTTTCTGCGCGACCGGCCTTCCCATGCACGGTCGCCACCTCGGGAAAACTTTTCAGAATCCGGTCCTGCACCTGCAACATGCGCTCCGCTTCCGTGATCGAAATGCCCGGCAAGGTCGTGGGCATGTACAACACCGCGCCCTCGTTCAGGGGCGGCATAAACTCCTCGCCCAACCGGAAAAACACGGGCACGGTGACCAGCAAGGTCGCACCGGCGCAGGCGACGACCGCGCGCGGACGCTCCAGCATGTAGCGACACGCCGGCTCGTACAGACGATGTAAAAATCGCGCGACCGGATGCCGATCTTCGGGAAAATAGCGCCCCACAAAAAGTTGATTGGCAATCGCGCACAACCAGCGCGGTTTAAATTCGTACGGCGCGTAGCGCGTATATAACATGCGTACCGCCGGATCCAGGGTGATCGCCAGCACGGCGGCGATCGCCATGGCCAGATTTTTGGAATAGGCGAGCGGGCGAAACAGGCGGCCTTCCTGGTCGACCAGGGTGAACACCGGAATAAAGGCCACGGCGATCACCAGCAGCGAAAAGAAAATCGAAGAACCAACTTCCGTCAGCGCGCGCAACCGGACGCTTTCAAAACTTTCGCTGCGATCCGACTCCAGCCATTCCTGCACGCGATGGTAGAGATTTTCCACCTGCACAATCGCGCCGTCCACCAGTACGCCGATCGAAATCGCAATGCCCGCCAGGGACATGATGTTCGACGTTACATCCAGAAAATACAGCGGGATAAACGCGATAAAGACGGATATCGGTATGGTGATAATCGCCGTCGTGGCGGAGGGAATGTGCCACAAAAAAAACAATATCACCAGACTCACGACGAACATCTCTTCCAGCAGCGCGCCTTTGAGCGTATCGATCGAACGTTCAATCAGTCCAGAGCGATCGTAGGTCGGGACGATTTCGACGCCTTCCGGGAGCGACGCCTTTAGTTCTTCCAGTTTCGCCTTCACCGCGCGAATGACGCCCAGCGCGTTTTCGCCGTGCCGCATGATGACTATGCCGCCCGGCGCATCGCCCATCCCGTTTAAATCCGCCACGCCGCGCCGCAGCTCCGGTCCCAGACTGACGGTCGCAATTTGGCCCAGGGTAATCGGCGTGCCGGTCTTTGGATCCACGCCGACGGCGGCGTTTTCCAGATCGCGCGTAGAGCGAATGTAGCCGCGGCCGCGAATCATGTATTCGCGACCGGCGATTTCCAGCAGCCGGCCGCCGGTTTCCAGATTCGCATTTTGCACGGCCGCAATGGCCGCCGTCAGCGGTATGTTATAGCCGATCAGGGCGTTGGGATTCACATTTACTTGATATTGTTTAACAAACCCGCCCAGGCTTGCGACCTCCGCCACCCCGTGAACGGATTGGAGTTGATAGCGCAAAAACCAATCCTGCAACGAACGCAGCTCCGCCAGATCCCGGCGGCCGCTTTTATCAACCAGGGCGTACTGATACACCCAGCCCAGACTGGTGGCGTCCGGCCCGAGTTCCGTGCGCACGCCCTCCGGCAACGCGGGCGTGATCCGCGAGAGATATTCCACCACGCGACTGCGCGCCCAGTACAGATCCGTGCCGTCTTCGAAGATCACGTACACGTAGCTGTAGCCAAAGTCGGAAAAGCCCCGAATGGCGCGCACCTTCGGCGCGCCAAGCAAAGCCGTGATAATCGGATAAGTCACCTGGTCTTCGATAATGTCCGGACTGCGATCAAAGCGCGAGTAGATGATGACCTGGGTATCCGAAAGATCCGGCAGGGCGTCGAGCGGCATGCGCGCCATCGCCCAGGCGGCGCCTGCCAGCACGAGCCCGATGACCAGCAGCGTGGAAAAACGATGGGTCGCGCAAAAGACAATGATGCGTTGGATCAGATTTCGATTTTCGGCGCTCATGGGCGGCTCTCCTGCATGGAATCCGCGGCCGACTTTAATTGACTTTCGGCGTCGACAAGAAAGGCGGCGCTGGTCACCACGCGCTCGCCCGCGCTGAGTCCCGAAAGCACCACGACATCGTCGCCGGCTTCCGGCCCCAACACCAGTTCGCGCGCCGTAAAGCGTTGCTCGTCATCCACAACAAACGCCACGCGCCGCACGCCGGTATCGATCAAGCCCGAGCGTGGCAAAAGCAGTTGTTCGCCCAGGTCGGCTTCGATTTCTACATTCACAAAACTATCCGGACGCAAAGCGCTGCGCCCCGGCTTCACCTCGATGCGCGCACGCACAGATCGCGTGGCCGCGTCCACCACGGGCGAAAGGGAACGCACCACGCCGCTTAACTCGCCGTCCGCAGCGTACGAACTCTGAATGCGCGCGCGCATGCCCGGGCGTACAGCCTCGAGTTCGCCTTCAAACAAGGTCGCATAAATCCACAGGGTCCCGCCGGGCTTGTAGGCGTACAGGCTCTCGTAGTCGCGCGCGCGTCCGGGCAGGCGACGAATTTCCTCCGCGCCCATGCCCAGCAGCTTTAACCGCGACTCGGCCGCACGCCGGAGCCCCGGATCGCTGTAGGCGCTTAAATACTCCTGAATGGCGACGCCCAGCTCGGGATCAAAGGCGACCCGACCGGTGGTGCGAATCGTCATATGCGCGCGGCGGCGCACGAGGACGGTCGTCTTTAAACCAATCAGTTGCTGGCGCGCAGTCGAAATCACCACGCCATTGACGCGCAGCGCCGCGCCCTCCCCGCCGGACTCGGTCGCAGCCGGCTCGCCGGCGCTCTGTGCAAGGTCCGGCGCCGCTTCGCTCCGAACAGGAACCAACTTCATACCGCAAATCGGACAATTCCCGGGATGATCTTCGTGGATCTGGGGATGCATGGGACAGGTGTAATAAGCGACGCCGACTTGGCCGGTTCCGGGAATCAACTCATCAAAGGCGCCGCTGTAATAGGCCGCCGCGACGCCGATGCCAACCAGAAGTAATGCTAAAGCAATCCAACGTACAACAGGTTTCATGGTTGCGCCTCCTCGGGCGTACGGCGGGTTTCCGGCGGAATCAGGACGTTCACCAGTCCCGCCTGCAGAACAATGGCGCGGCGCAGCTCGGCTTCGAGGTCCAGCAGCTCCAGTTCCAGATCGTAGAGTTCTTCGGCGGCGCGCAGCACGCCGGCCAGGTCGCCGCGACCGGCCTCGTAATTTGCGCGCGCGGAATCGCGGGCGATGCGGGCGCCGGGCAAAATCTCCGCGCGCATAATTCGCAAACGCGCATCGAGGGCGGCGCGCGTTTGTTCGACGGAGTTAAAGAGCGTCTGCACCCGGAGGCCGGCGTCCTCCGCCGCGGCAAACGCGGCGCCGCGCGCATCATCGGCGCCGGAAATCCGAGTATGCGTGGAAAAGGCGCTCCACAGCGGCACGCGAATGGTTACGCCGACCGTGTAGGCGTCCTGCTCCATGGCGCGCGCTTCCAGAAATGAACTGGAGGTGCGTTCGCGACGATAACCGGCAAAGACGGCGAAGTCCGGCAAATATTCCAGCCACGCCCGCGAGCGCTGCGTATCAGCGCTGCGTGCGGCGACCTGCGCCAGGGCCGATTCAAGGGAATGTTGCGCCGCCTGCGCGCCGCGTTCGACCGCGCGCTGCCGGAGGCGCGCGAGAAACTCGTCCAATTCCGCGCGCGAACTGCCGGCGAGTCCGCTCTCCGGAGCGGCGCCAGCGAAATACGCCAGCTCCGCACGGCGCGCCTGCACCACGCCGTCTAATGCCAGACTGCGTTCCCGGTAACTCTGCTCTTTGACCCGCGCGCCGGCCGCCTCCGCCAGAGCGCCCCCGCCGGATTCGTACCGCGTGCGTGCGGCGCGCGCTACGACGGCGCTCTGTCCGACAAAAACGCGCGTGAACTCCCGGGCGCGTTCGGCGCGCTCCAGATCGATCAGCGCGTTTAAAAACTCGCCCACCAGGTTGTTTTCTTCGATCGCGAGGCTCAGTTGTTCGCGATCCGCCTGCAGGGCCTGGACGCGCGCATCCAGGGTCAATTTGCCCGGAAACGGAATGCTCTGCTGTACGCGCAGCTCCGACTCCGAACCGGAAATATCCCGGTACGAAACATCCGGATACAACATTGTCTCGCGCGCCGCAAGCTGCGTGCGTCCCAACATGAGTTCCGGATCGGGATAGGTGCGGCCCGCAAAGCGTTCCTCTTCGCGCGCTGCGGCCAGAAGCAGCCGTCGTTCGCGCAGACGGGGATGCTCGCGCAGAAGCGTGCGTACGCGGGAGTCCAGATCGCCGACAGCCGGCGCGGCATCGTCCGCGTGAACCAGAGCCAGCGGCGCAAATGCCATCAGACCCGCGATCGCCAGCGCCAGGCGAAACCGACTCGCAGGCGCGCGGAGCGCCCGAAAATAAACGTTGTAATACATATAGACCACCCTGAAACATTGAACTCGTACGCAGCCGGGGCCGCGGAGGCCGACGCGTATAACGCGTGGATCAACAGTCGCGTCCGACGACGCGCAGGGGGCGGTTTAGATCAAGAGGACGCGGTGTTGGACGTAGAGGGGCGCGGCGGCCCGCACGCCCGTCCGACTTCGATCGCGAGGGTCGGCCGGAGCGGACGACGCGGGGGCGTTGAAAAAAAGTTCAACAAAGGCGGCCGGCGTCCAACGCGGCGCAGTCGCATCCAGCACGGCGCCCGGCGCGGGATCAACGCTGACAAAGCGCTGCTCCTGATACGCGAAGGCGCTGCATACCGGACAGGTAGTTTCGCCCGCAGGCGTTTCTCCGGCGGGCGATTCGCGCGATGCACCCGGAGCGGCGCGATGGGCGTGGCAGGGCGGGAGCGACTCGGCGGTCGCTACAGCGGGCACAAAAGCGTTTTCCGCCTGAGCCAGGCGGCAGCAGTTTACGTTGATCCACGCCGCCGCCAGCAGCGCCAGGGCCGTCGAGGTGCGGCGTAAAATCGGGCTGTGTATTCCGGAGGCTGGCACGGCGAGGCTCGCTCTACTATAAAGACGAAGCGGGAACTCTCCGGCGGTCAATACTTTTCGGGGGACGGATTCGGGGGCGGACTCAAAAACTCAAATACCCACGCGGATCGATTGCCGCTTTTGTCCGCCGCCTGCAGGGACAACAACGCTCCGCGCGCCGGCACCATCTGGCGCGGAATGCGAACGGATATCATTGAGCTGTCGTTAATCCACTCAAAAGGAAACGGTCGACCATCGAGAAGTACGCTTGAGCCCGCGCGCTGGTAGCCGCCGCCCTCGTCCTGGAATAGATACTCGCGAACGTACTCGGCGCCGTCTTCGCTCAGGTTCGCCGGGGGATCCCAGAGTATGCGGCTGGACAGTCGCGGCGGACTGCGGTCGATTAACTGGGCCAGCAAACCTTGCTGTTGAAAGGGAAGATTGTAGGCGAGTTGCGCTGCGCCCGGCGCGCGGGGTTGCGCGAGCACCGACCACTTGCCGGTCGTCTCATTGAAGTAATACAGTCCGGCGCCCGGTTTTGCCGGCGCGGGAAACGTCGCGCTGGCGCTCGCGCCGTTGCGATAAAATAGATCGCGCGTCTCTAACTGGAAAACCGGCCCGGCCAGTTCGAGTTCGCCGGCCTCCAGTTGGGCGCGCGCATAAATCGGAACCTCGTCGAGCGCAAAAAGGCGCGCCTCGCCGGGCATGTGCAGACTGTAGGGCCCAAAGGCGATCGAAATGCGCGCCGCGCCGGAGCTGGCGCTGAGCGCCACGCCGGACTGAATCGTGCGAAAGGCTATCTCCGGCTTGAGTCGCGGCCGGGCGTCCGGATCATCGTGGACCGGACCGGGCGCCGCGTCCGCCAGTTCGATTTCAAATGTGAGCAGCGCTTCGTTGCCGGTCGCATCGAGGGCGCTGAGAGTTGCAACCAGGCGGGTCTTCTCCGGCGCTGCGAATTCTTTCAAGGCTACCCCGCGCACGCGCCCTTCGGCCGGATACAATAGATAAACGTACTCGCGACCAATCACCGTCCGCGCAGTGCTGTAGACCTGCGCTGACGCCGACAACTCGCCGGCGCCTATGCGTTCGATGCGTCGCGCGTAGACGGAACGTTCATCCAGGCGCAAGTCGACCGCGAAAAGTCCGTTCCGATTGCGCACGCCCATCGTATCATAGGCGCCGATCATCACGCGCAGGGTTTCGTCGCGCCCCAGAACCGGCGGCGATCCGACGAGTTCATAACGATCCAGGCGTCGGCCGCCGCTGGTCAAGCTGTCCGTCCGGCGCAGCTCAAAGGCGCGGCCGCCGTGATCGCCCTCCACGTACAGCCGCACCAGTTCGGGCGGCGTATCGTCTTCAATCGCCAGGCCGTTCACGTTCAAAGGGTCCACATAGACGCCATTATAAAATATTTCAAAGTGCAAGTGCGGCGGCCCGCTGCCGCTTTCGCCGGTGCGCGCCACGCACTCGCCTTCCGCAAAGCGAAACCAGGCTGGCGCCGGAACGCTGATGATGCCGCCGCGGTACTGACGCATGCCCAGGAGCATCAACGCTGTGCGAAAGTATTCAAGATCGCGACGGCCGCCGCAATTAAAGTCGTGCAGATGCGCGAAAGTAAAACGCGCGCCCGCCTGCGCCGCGAAGAACAGCGCGTTGCCGTAGCCGTTTTCAGAAACATGAACGCGTTCGACCCGGCCGGCGAGCGGCGTACGCACCGGTAAACCAATGCGTCCGAAGGTTTTGTAGTCGAGGCCGTGGTGGTAACGCCCGAATTTTCGATATTCGCCAAAGCTGCCGGAGATGAAGACCGGTTCGTCGAGCGGATGGCGAATCGGACGCCCGCCGATTTCGATGCGGCCGATTCGCGCAGGCTGGGCGAAAAGCGGCGCCAGGATCAGCAGCGCCAGAGCCAGCACGCCGACTGCGCCGGGCGCGAGCCCTTTCAAGCCGCGCCGCCGGGCGTGCGCGCTCGCAGCATTCACTTGAGGTCGAGAAACGAGGCCAGTTCCCGAATGCCGTTGTGATAACGCGCGTCTTCGTTGAAAGAATCCAGAATCCATCGCCCGTCAGCCACGTACTTATAGAGATACTGACCCGGGCGCAGCCTGAGCCGCAAGCGGAATATTCCGTCTTCGCCGCGCGTCATGACGTCGTGCTCGGGATTCCAGTTGTTGAAGTCCCCCACCAGCGACAGGTTCTCGACGTTCGGCTGGTAAATGGCGAACTCGACCAGGCGCTCGGCAGCCGGCCGGGTTTCGCGAATCACGCGCACAGTGGCCTGGCGATTCACATCCGGTCGATCCAGATAGTACGAGGAAACGTAGCCGCCCAGTCCGTCGTCGGTGAAGTTCTGATGGGTTGGATCGTGGGTCCAGATGCCATCCACGACAAACTTATACTTGTACGTATCCACAATGCGGCCGCCTTCCACTTCGCGCACCGGCAGAATCCAGTAATACACGCCCATGCTGTTGCGATGCATGGGAATCGGCGTCCAGTTATTAAAATCGCCGGCCAACATGACGCGCCGGGAGCGATAGCCGTAGTAGGTGAACAGTACGCCTTTTTCCAGGTAGCGCCGCGTCGACGGATACTGACGATAGTTGACGACGCGCACATAGCGCGGCGCGACCGCGCGGCGCAGCGTTTCCAGCTGCTGGAGCGAGTAGACCCGTTCGTCGCGGCCAGTCTGGGCGGCGTCCTCGAGACCGGCTTCGCGCGAATTGTAGCCGCCGCTCCAGTCGTCCATCCGGGCCTCCGCCCCCAGGCCGGCGTAGAGCCCCGGCGCAAGGACCGCCAGGCCGATACCGCGGGCCAGGGCCGGTCGGAACTTAAAAAACTGCAAAATGGACATGGGTTCCCTGTCAGATCGGGCTGGCAAAAGCGCGCAGGTCTGACACAATATTATGTCGATACTATATGCGACATCCCTTGAGTAGTTTCCCGGGCGCCTTAAAAAACACGAGCGCCGGGCGCCCCGGGGTGCGGAGCG
>JAVHPJ010000096.1:0-13662 GCA_036170535.1 Leptospirales bacterium
GCCGCCGGGCGCGCATTTTTTGTAAATCGCATTGGCGATGCGTTGTTCTTGATGGGCGCCTTTTTGTTATTCCAGTCTTTTGGCACGGTATCGTTCAAGAGCCTCCAGGCGAACTTTGTCGGCCTGGACGCCATGGGTCTTCTGGATCAGGACATCGTTGCGATCGCCGGCGCGCTCTTGCTCGGCGGCGTGTTCGGCAAGTCGGCTCAGGTTCCGCTGCATGTCTGGCTTCCGGACGCGATGGCCGGCCCCACGCCGGTCAGCGCGCTCATTCATGCCGCCACCATGGTGACAGCCGGCGTCTACTTCGTAGCGCGCCTGGATTGGCTATACGCCTCTTCGCCGCGCGCGGCCGCGCCGCTTTTTATCGCCGGCGCCTTGACCTTTGTGATCGGCGCGCTGCTCGCGTGTTCACATCGAGATATCAAGAAGATTCTTGCGTATTCGACGCTGTCGAATCTGGGCCTTATGTTTCTCGCCCACGCGGCGCACGCCAGCGACGCCGCCCTCTTGCACCTGTTCGCCCACGCAGCTTTTAAGGCGCTCTTGTTTCTGGCGGCCGGCAGCGTGATTTATTTTGCGCATCACGAGCAGGATCTGTATCGCCTGCACGGCGTGCTGCGCAAGCTGCCGGTGACGCGCGCGGCCTTCTGGGTCGGCGCAATCGGGTCGGCCGGCTCGATTCCCTTTCTTTCAGCGGGTTTTTTCAGCAAAGAGGCGGTCTTGCACGCGGTAACGCATGCGCACTTTGTAATCGGTTCGGTCGTGATTCCGGGACCGTGGGTGTATGCGGGCGCGGTGCTGGCCGAGGCCCTGGCCGTCTTTTATACCTTTCGCCTGCTGGCCGTGCTCGACTCGCCGTCGCATGCGGACCCGGCCGGGCGCGGCGATCATGCGCCCATCCGGGAAAGCGGCTGGCCCATTCGTATCACGCTGCTCGTACTGATCGGCGTCGCACTGGCCTTCAGCGCGTTATCCGGGCCTGGCCCGGGAGCCACGCTGCGCGGCTGGCTCGGCGCCGGGCCGGAAGCGCGCGTGCACCTCGACCTCGGGGGACTTTTATCCGCCGCAGCCTTCACCGCAATATCCGCGCTGGTTTTTATGCTTTTCTACCGAGCGGCCACGCGCGCGCGAATTCGCAGCATAGCCGAACGCTTCGCCCGTCCCAACGGCCCCTTCGCTCGTAACTTTTATTTTGATGACATTTATCAGCTTGTCATAACCCGACCGACGCTGGCGATCGCTCGCTTCATCAGCGATTTGATCGAGCCCGCGGTTTTCATCGGCCTTGTAGAGTTCTGGGGCGAACTCAGCGCCCGCCTCGCGCAAGGTCTCAAACGGATGCAGCGCGGCCTGGTAAATCACTACGCGCTCGCGCTGACCGCCGCCTTCGCTCTGCTCTTGCTTGTCTTTATTCTCCTGGAGCAACCGACCTGAGGGGCTGGCCGACGATGATGCTTACGGTCCTATTGCTGACGCCGGTTCTGGCCATACTGATCCATGCGGTTCTGCCTGTGCGCGGCCGCATTCAGGCGCAAGCGGCATTGCTTCTGCAGGCGCTCTACGGGCTTATGCTGCTGGGCGCGGCGCTGTACTGGTTTCAAACGCCGGACGACGCACGTTGGATTCTTGAAGCGCCGACGCTGCAATTTCTGGATCTCAGCCTGAGCTTTCGCCCGGGTGTGCAACTCTTCGCGGGCAATGCGCCGCTTATATTGCTTTCGGGACTGGTCTTGCCTTTTGTGTTCTTCTGGCTGCGCGCAACGTACGCGGAAGCGGGACGAGCGTTTTTTATCTGTGCGGCGATACTGGAAGTCGGCGTCGTCGGCGCCTTTCTGGCAAGTTCGCTGATCACCTTTTACGTTTTCTTTGAGCTATCGCTGATCGGCGCCTATTTCTGGATCGGACTCTACGGCGATCGCGATACCTCCCGCGGCAAAAGCGGCCTCACCCGGTTTTTCCTGTTCACGCTCGTCGGCAGTCTGGCCTTGCTCGCCGCATCCATCACGCTGGTCTCCGTACTCGGCGCGGATCCGCGCCTATTTGATCTTGAGCCGAGCCTGGGCCTGCTGGAACCCCGCGTCCGTCTCGCCCTGGCGTGCGCCTTCCTGCTGGCCTTCGCCGTCAAGACGCCGTTGTTCGGCCTGCACGGCTGGCTCTACGACGCGTATTGCGCGGCGCCGCCCGTGGCGCGGGCCCTGCTCTCCGCACTCCTCTCCAAGCTGGGCGTCTACGGACTGTTCATCGTCGGCATCGGGTTCCGTTCGGAACTCACTCTGGCAGCGCCGTATCTGCAGGCTCTTGCGGCCGCCGGAACTCTCTACGGCGGACTCGTCGCTCTCGGCCGCACGCGCCTCCTGGATGTTCTGATTTACTCCTCGTTATCGCACCTGAATCTGATTGCGCTCGCATTTTTCCTGGACGACTTTCACGCTCCCGCCGGCGGCGCGGCGTTTTACACCCTGAGCGCCGGACTTTTCCAGACGTTTAATCATGGTCTGATTCTGGCTGCTCTCTTCGCGTGGGATGCGCGCCTGGCAGACGCGCCGGACAGCGGCGTCTTCGCATCACGCCGGCGACTCACGGCCCTGATCTTCGTCGGCGCGCTGGCGGCGGTCAGCCTGCCGGGACTCAGCAGCTTCGCCGGCGAGTTAATCATACTTGGCGCGGCGGCGGAGCGTTCGCTGTGGCTCGTGGCCCCGGCCTTGCTCGGGCTGCTCTTTTCCGCGATGGCTTTGTTTCGCGCACTGCACGCTCGCTTCTTTGGCGACACGAGTGTCCGCGACGCCGGCGCCGACGTTTCGCGCATGGAAAGCCTGGTCGGGACGCTTTTGATTGCGCTCTGGATCGCACTCGGCCTCGCGCCGCGCGCCTTCCTCGCGCCGATCGAACGCGGACTCGGCGGCTTTTTTATCGGGATGTAAACGATGAGTCCGTATCTGCTTTCACAATTGCCGTTGGTCGTCGGGCTGTTTGCGCTCGTCGGGCTGTCCAGTCTGCGCCCCTGGAAAAATGATCGCGCCTCGGCGTATCTGGCGATCGGCGCCATTTTTGTAACCCTCTACTATGTATGGCTGTTGCCGGCGGGCGCCGAGTACTTTGGCGGATCGATTCGCATCACCAACGCCGGCAAATCGATCGCCTCAATTTCGCTTGGACTGATCGCCGTTGCGCTCTGGCTGAGCGACGGGTATCTGGAGAAGGTGCATGCGCATCCGGTGGACTGGCGCACCCTGCAGATCATACTGGCGGCCGGAACGGTGAATCTTGCTTTCGCCGGCGATCTGGCCACGCTCTTCATCGCCTTTGAGATCGTATCGATCCTGTCTTATGCGATTGTCGGCTTCAGCCGCTTCGACCTGCGCTCTAATGAAGCGGGCGTAAAGTATCTGATTCTGGGCGCCCTGGCAAGCGCTCTGTTTCTGTTCGGACTGTCCTTCTTGTTCGGCGCAACCGGCGAGACGTCGCTCATCGCGATCAGCGAGAAACTGCGCACGGCGCAGGGTCCGTATCTGATTCTGGGCCGTACGGCGGCCGGCCTGATCCTCGCCGCGCTGCTTTTCAAAGCGGCCGCCGCACCCTTTCACAGCTGGCTGTTGGATATCTACCAGGGTTCCAGCTATGCAGCGCTCGCCGTGATCGGCGCGCCGGTCAAGGTAGCGGTCTTCGGATTGATTGCGCAGTTCCTGCTGGGTCCCTTTGCCGCGTTCGCCGAGCTCTGGCGTCCGATTCTGGCCGTCGTTGCGATGCTCTCCTTTCTCATCGGCGGCATTCGCGGACTCGCGCAAACCAATCTGAAGCGCATTCTCGCCAGCTCGGCTATCGTAAACTCCGGCTTTATCCTGCTCGCCATCGCTTTTGCGCCCGGCGCAGCGGTGACATTTTACCTGGTCGTCTACGGCGCCGGCGTACAAACTTTCGCCGCCTTTATGATGCGCCTTGGATCGCGCGAGGCGGACGTCGATACGCTCGATGATTTAAACGGCCTGGGTCGATCGCTGCCGGCGGCAAGCGTGGGCCTTACGGTCCTCCTTTTGACCTATGGGGGATTTCCGCCCGGCGCCGGATTCGCAGCAAAGTTTGTCGCACTTTCTGGAACGTTTCAGGCCGCCGTCGCCGCCGGTTCGACGCTCTACGCCGCAGCCGGCGTTTGCGGCGCGGTCGCGTCGGTTCTGGCGATCTACTTCTATTTTCAAATGGCGCGCCGGATCTGGTTCAGCGAGGCGCCATCGACAAGCGTCGCGCGCGATGCGCGCTGGAACTACGTCGCCGTCGCCGCTCTGGGCGCCGTGTTTGCGGCGGCCGGCTATGGCTTATTCTTTTTTGTTGCTTGAGTAAGGCGCGGCCAGCAGCGCCTCCGAAACTTCCCACAGCCTCCGACCGGTTTCCGCATTCAGCGCAATATCGGCGGCGGGTTTCCGGCGCAGCTTTTCAAAGTAGCTGCCGCTTACGTCGGCGAGGGCCGGAGACTCGGCCAGATGGTAGACAAATCCCGCCGCTTTAGTCGGAGAAAGCGCGATAAGCGGCCAGAGTTGACGAACGATCCAGGGCAAATCCCGAATGATGCCGGTCGCCACCATGCCGGGATGCAGAGCGTTCGCCGTAATGCCCGCGCCTTCCAGACGACGCGCCAACTCAACGGTAAAAATTACGTTGCACAGCTTGGAACGACAGTAGGCCGGCCAGCCCTTATACGGCTCGCGCTCCATTTGAAGGTCGTCCCAGTCCAGGCTTCCGCGGTAGTGCGCGTCCGAAGCGACATTGATGATGCGCGCCGGAGCGCCCAGGCGCAAGGCCGGCAGCAGGGCGTCGACGACGGCGAAATAACCCAGATGATTGATGGCGAAGGTGGACTCGAGACCCGCAGCCGTACTGCGGCGCGCCGGTGCAAACACCCCGGCGTTATTGACCAGGATGTGCAGGGCCGGATGCCGGGCCTGGTATGCGCGCGCCATGGCGCCGATGGACGCCGGATCCTCCATGTCCGCGACCAGGAGTTCGACCCGGCCGCTGCCGGTTTGCATCTGGATCTCGCGCTGCGCGCGAACGCCGCGCTCAGCATCCCGACAGACCAGGGTCACATGGGCGCCGGCCTCGGCCAGACGACGGGCCACAGCCTTGCCCAGGCCGCTTGAGGCGCCCGTCACCAGAGCCGTTTTGCCGATCAGGGCGCCTTCGCGGGGCAAGGGACGCTTGCGAGCCATGGCGGCAAAAAAAACCCGCCCGGGCCTCGATCAACTGCAAAAATCAAATAGCGGGAAAAGGGCTTGCCGGCTCCGGATGGGGGGATCTGATGGCGTGAGCGGCCATAGTAGCGCCTGCGTTTCCCGCCTTTCAGCCCGAGACTAGTCCCTACCTGGCCTTATCGTATAGGAGAATTTTCATCATGTCGAGGAAGTTATTTGTCGGTGGTCTCAGTTGGAACACGGACGCCGACAGCCTTCGTGATAGCTTTGCGCGCTTTGGCGATATCGAAGAAGCGAAGGTTATTATGGACCGCGAAACGGGCCGTTCGCGCGGTTTTGGCTTTGTTACGTTCGCCCAGGAAGATGGCGCTCTGCGCGCTATGTCCGAAATGAACGGGGCCACTGTGGATGGACGCACCATCCGCGTTAACGAAGCGGAAGAAAAACCGCGCACTGGCGGAGGCGGCGGCGGTGGCGGCGGCGGGCGTCATGGCGGCGGCGGCGGTCGTGGAGATCGGGGCGGTTATCGCGACCGGTACTGATCCGAGCTAAGGGGAGCGCTCGAGCGGTTTCTGGTACGTCAGTATCGTCCGCTCGGCGCCCTCGCCTTTCCTGCCAACCTCCCGGGCCGACTCAATCGCCCATTCCAGTTTTTTTCCTGATTCAGTCCTGCGAAAGAACCCGAGCCACAGGGCCGGCTATTGCACGTGCTGTGAAAACACCGCGCGCCCGCAGTGATGGGCGGAGCTGTCGATCAAGGACGATCGAACCATTCAAAAAACGGAGCGTCGCCAGTGGTATTGAGCCGGAAGGCGCGCTCGCCGCGTACGCTGCGAAAAACGCCGCCCTGACCGGAACTCACAAACTCGCCGGAGAGCGCCGTACCATCCGGCGCAACGTAGTCTCCGCGGCCCAGCGGCGCATTGGCCCGCCAGTTGGCGCGCAGTCGTCCGCCGTCGCTGAGAGTTAACATGCCCGATCCTTCGCGCTGTCCTTTGCGAAACTCGCCTTCATACCGCGCCAGTTCCCGATCGGAGCGGCATTGCACATGCAGGCCCGCGCCTTCCGGCAGGCGTTCCGCCCAGCGGCCTAAGTAGAGATCGCCGTTTGCGTATAAATTCAGCCGGGCGCCTTCCGGCAATTGCGAAGGTTTACAGCGTACGCTGCAAGCCGCGACACAGGGCGAAAAGCACGATTGCTCCGGACTGCAGTTTAAGCCTGCGTTCGGCGACGTCGGTGCGGGCGAAAAGGGATTCTCCAGGCCGGCCAGGACTGCGCAGCTCAAAAGCCAGGGTGCAGCCAGCACGCCAAGGGCGCGCAGCAGACCGACGCTCGCAAGGCGGTCAGACATACTCCGTCTCCACGCGCGAATAGCGATTCCGATATTCTTCCAGAGTGCGGCGCGCCGCCTCGGCAATGTTGTTGGAGCGCGTGAACAAGATTAAGCAGAAGTCTGAATCGCAAACGTAGGCGACGTAGCGGGCGAAAGTCATTAAGAATTGGTTCTTTTCAATAATCTCATTTTGCCAGGAGCGTCCGGAAGGCTTCCGGTGAAAAACCGCCAGCAGGGACTCATCGGGCATGCGATTATAGATCTTCTTGAGATCCGGAAGATTCAACGCACGCTTGTCGAAACCCTGAATGCGCACGCCGGCGGGCGGATCGAGTAAAAATAAGGCGCCGTTCAACCGCGTTGGCGCAAGTTCGGCAAAGTACGGATCGCGTTTATCCGCAAAGAAATTCGCATCGGGCGTGAAAAGATCGAAATTCACGCCCTCTTTTGCAAAATATTCGGCCAGCATCGCCGGACGTCGATCGGGACCCGCTTGCTCCGCCGCTGCCAGGTATTCTTTCAGAAGATCGTTGCGGTCGCCGGCAAAATTGCGATCGATCGACGCAGGCGTTGCGTCGGCCTCGTCGACCCACAGGGGCGCGTACTCGATTTTTTTCAGCGCGGGCAGATTGGACACAAGTTGGCGCGCTATGTCGAATTTAAACAGGTCGTAAGCAAGGGCCATGATGCGGTTTGCAGGACAGTGCTGCGCCCTGGTTGCGGATGTCAAACACTACCTTTGCTCGCTCTGCAAGCTTCCGCCTGCCGGAAACGCTGAAACTGCGGCGATTTAACCGTGCAGGCGGCGCGTTTCTTCGTCGGCGATCTTGCGCAGTCGCTCAAGATCTTCGAGCAGGCGCGACAGACGAGATCGAATCTCAGGTTCGCTGGCAGTCGAAAGATGTTTCCGCGTGTCAATTAATCGACGTAAAGCGTGGTGGATCGCGCTGAAAACTTCTTCTTTTTCGTGGGCGTCCGCTTCATCGAGAAGCAGCACGGCCGCCTCAACGATATTATACATTACCCGATCGACGGGATGGCGGGATACAGCAAGGCCTTCCGACTCCGGCGCGGATAACAACATCACGTCGGCTGCATCCAGACGAATCTTCTTAATATGCGGATCCGCAGTATCTTGCAAAAGCGCATGAAAGGGGCGAGCGATCGAAAAGACCGAGCCGTTTTCCGCCGGAACGAATCGGATCTTTCGCGGCTTCTTTTTCTCGCCGGGCGACATCTGTTCCCTGAAACTGGACGGGCGGGCGAAAGCGGTCAATCCATAATTCCGCCCAGGATAAATCATGAAACGATTTGATGGCGGCGATCGGACGCGCGCCAGCGCCGAGATCGACCTCTTGCGCTCGGCCCTCGCCGGCACGGCGAACGTCGCGGAAGACGCCTGGCGCGTGCAGCGCATCCAGTCCGAGATCGTCGAAGGCTTTGAGACCCTGCGTCCGGTCGGCCCGGCCGTTTCCATCTTTGGCTCGGCGCGCGTCCCGGCGACGCACCCTGCGTATCAAGAGGCGCGCACGGTTGCGGCCAGTCTGGCGCGAGCCGGCTTTGCAATCATATCGGGCGGCGGCGGCGGAATTATGGAAGCGGCGAATCTGGGGGCCCGCGAAGGCGGCGCGCCCTCCATCGGATTAAACATCGAACTGCCGCGCGAACAAAAAGCGAATCCGCACCAGGATCTGAGTCTGGAGTTCCACTACTTCTTCGTTCGCAAGCTGATGTTCATCCGCTACAGTTTTGCGTTTGTCATTTTTCCCGGCGGCATTGGCACCCTCGACGAGCTCTTGACTCTGAGCACCCTGGTCCAGACCGGCAAAGCGGGCGCCCGGCCGATTTTGCTGTACGGCGCCGCGTTCTGGCGCCCCTTCCTCGAATTGTTTCAGCAAAACTTACTGGCGGGCGACTATATCTCTCCGGCGGACCTCGGGATTTACGAGGTCGTCGAGAACCCGGACCAGGTTCTGGACAAGATTCGCCGCTACGCAGCCGATCATAGGCTGAGCGGGGCCGGCCGCGAGGCTGCGCCGGATGCCGCGTCAGGCCTGGAGACGCGCCCCAATTCGGACGCGCCAGGCGGAATTCCCGATTGACTTGTGCGCAGTGCACAAAAACATATCCGTAGTTCCACGGAGATACGTCCAATGGCTATGAATCTCAGGCTCCATCGATGCCCGAAATGCAGTCACTACCCGGTGGCCGGCCAATCCGGCGGGGTCGCCATTTGCCAGAAATGCTACGAGCGCCTCGATTCCGAGGGCCGCTCCATCGCCGATCGGGAACAGGCCATGGTCGAGGCCTACGCCCTGAAGCCCGCCATCTGAGCGGCGGCGCGCAGGACGCGCCTGCGTCGCAGCCGGAATAGTACCTTGCGGCGTGCGGCCCTTTCCGCGCCGCTGACCCCGTGGGGTGGACGGACTTCTTTCTGGACAGCGGCTATTTTCTCGCACGTGTCACGATCGCCCTCGTTTTGGGCAGCGTCGTCGGCGCCGAACGTCAGTGGCATAAACGCAAAGCCGGCCTGCGCACCCACGCCCTCGTGTCCGTTGGCGCCGCCATGTTCGTCGCAATCTCTACGGCCGCCGGCGACGACAGCCCCACCCGCATCGCGGCCCAGGTCGTCTCCGGCCTGGGCTTTCTGGGCGCTGGAGTCATCTTCCGCGAAGGTTTGAATATCAAGGGCCTGGATACGGCGGCCACAATCTGGTGCTCGGGCGCCGTCGGCTCGCTCGCCGGCATGGGTTATTTGCCGGAAGCCACCCTGGGCGCCTTCCTCGTACTCGCCGCGAACCTGTTGCTGCGTCCCATTACCAAGCGCATTGACCGGAGTCGCGACGATCCGCAATCTCAGGAAGAAATCCGCTACGTCCTCTCGATTGCGTGTCGCGCCCGCGTCATCGCCGAAACGCGCCGCGCCCTCCGCCAGTGCGTCGAGGAGCAGGACCTGACGCTCTTCGCCCTGGAAACGAGCCTCGAGCGCGGACCGGAACTCTGGATGCTCCGCGCCGAGGTCGGCGGCCGGAATGCCAACGAAGGCATCATCGAAATGGCGCTCGACGAATTGCGCAATCGCAAAGGCGTTGTGACGGCTGGCTGGCGGCGGCCCGAGAACGGCGAAAGCGTCAGCTGATTTTGCGCCGGCCGACCGATTCGGTTGCGCCATTCCGCGCCATGACAGATTGTTACTTTCTAACCGATCGACACGCGCGAGCGTAAGTCCAATCGCAGCGCGACGAATAGAACGCAAAGTTGTTGTCATTCGGAGCGGATGACGGAATCTCTCCGGAGCATGAAACGTACACAAGTCTGGGCGAAGCGGACCCGCGTCGCCCTCGCGAGCCTCAAACGCGTAATTCAGGAATCGCGGCAATTCCGCGCGCGCATCGAGGCGCCGGACAGCGAGACCGATCTCAGCAGCGGCCGTTTCACGCCTGCCGCGCTTGCGGAAAATCCGCGCGACGCGGAAAGTCTCGATGTCTGGGGCTTTAAAGACACGCGCTTTTTTATTAACTCCAACGGAAACGTTGAACTCTCGGGCGATCGTTATGCGCTCAGCGGCAACGAACTGCCCCGGCTCTTGCCGTGGATCGAAAAAATCCTGGGCATGAGCATCGAAGCGCGCGACTCGCGCGTTTCGCACTATCCGCCGAATCTGCCGGCGCCCGTCAAAAATCGCGGCTTTTTGCAGCGCATTGCCGACATCTGCAAGCCCGACCAGTATACCGACGACGGACCGCTGCGTCTGCGCCACGGACACGGACATACTCAGGAAGAAATGTACATGGTCAAATACGGCCGCGTGCATCGCATTCCCGATCTGGTTGTCTTCCCGGAAAACGAAGCGCAGGTGGTCGAACTCGTCCAGGCCGCCAGCGAAGAGAACGTTTGTCTTATTCCTTACGGCGGCGGCACAAACGTCACGGAAGCGCTGCGTTGTCCGGAAGATGAAGCGCGCATGATCGTGTCCGTCGATATGCGCCGCATGAATCGCATACTCTGGATTGATCCGGTCAATCGCATGGCGTGCATTGAAGCCGGCGCAGTCGGACGCCATATCGTTTCGCAACTGTCGGAACACGGCTACACCATGGGTCACGAGCCGGACAGCGTGGAGTTTTCGACTCTCGGCGGGTGGATCGCCACGCACGCCAGCGGGATGAAAAAAAACAAGTACGGCAATATCGAGAACATCGTCGTCGACATGAACGTCGTCGGCGCCGGGGGGCTTGTCACGCGCAGCTCCGCCGGACCGCGCGAATCCGTCGGGATTGACCCGCGCCTGTGGCTTTTCGGTTCGGAAGGCGCGCTCGGCATAGTGACTCAGGCGGTCGTAAAGTTGTTTCCCTTACCGGCGGTGAAACACTACGGCTCCGTGTTGTTCCCGACCTTTGAAGACGGCGTACGTTTTATGTACGAGCTCTCGCAGCAGTCCTCCTGGCCGGCCAGTGCGCGTCTCGTGGACAATCTGCAGTTTCAACTCAGCATGGCGCTTAAACCGGCGGATAAGGCGCCGAGCGTGTGGCGCACGCGCAAGAGCAATCTTCAAAAGCTTTATGTAACCCGGCTCAAGGGTTTTGACCCGGACCGCATGGTCGCCTGCACGCTGGTCTTCGAAGGCGACGCGGCCGAAGTTGCGGATCAGGAGACGATGGTCTACGAACTCGCGCGTCGGCACGGCGGCATGAAGGGCGGCGGCGAAAATGGCGAGCGCGGTTATCAACTAACATTTGGCATCGCCTACATTCGCGATTTCATGATGAATCACTATCTCATGGCGGAGTCCTTTGAGACTTCGATGCCCTGGACCAGCGTGCTCAGTCTGTGCGAAAATGTAAAGCGGCGCATCGCCGAGGAGCACGCGGCGCGCAAGCTGCCGGGTAATCCATTTGTCACCTGCCGCGTCACCCAACTCTATAAGACCGGCGCAGTGGTCTACTTCTACTGCGCGTTTTACGCGCGCGGAGTGGAGAATCCGGACCAGGTGTTCAATGAAATTGAACACGCTGCCCGCGACGAGATCCTGAAATGCGGGGGCTCGCTTTCGCATCACCATGGCGTGGGCAAACTGCGCAAACAGTACATGCCCCAAATTCTCTCGCCCGCCGGACTGGCGTGGAAAAACGGCATGAAGCACGCCGTCGATCCGCAGAACATTTTTGGAGCCGGCAACCAGGCGCTGGAAGCGCCGCGGCGCGCCGCGCCGATTGTTGCGTTGGAGGCGGGTTTCTGGAAACGACTGTGGCTCGCGCTGACGCGCTGGTTTCGCAAGGCGCCGTCGGTTGAATCCGGCGCGAGTGCAGCCCAGACGCTGGATGGAAGAGCCGCTCCCTACGCCCCGTCTTCGAACGCGCCGGTTGTCGCGCCGCGCGCCCCGGTCGCCGCATTACGCGAACCCGCGGCCATGCCCGACGCCTCCGGCGCAAACAAGGCCGTGCCGGCGACCGCGGTCGCCGCGGTGAACGCCGCCGGAGGTCCGAGTGAAGCGCGCCTGATTGCGCCGAGCTTGCAGCTCCAGGATGCAAACAAGCCCCGGGATAACTACTTTCGCGATCGCGTATTTGTGGTGACTGGCGCAAGTTCCGGCATTGGTCGTTCTCTGGTAATCGCCCTCGCGCGCAAAGGCGCACGGGTCGTCGCCATGGCGCGCTCCGAAGATCGCCTGCGCGAATTGCAGATGCGCACGGGTCAGTGGATTGTAAAGGGCGACGTGAGTATCGAGGCGGATTGTCGCTTTGCAGTGGAAGCCGCCGTGCGCGAGTTCGGACGCCTGGACGGCGTTATTCACAACGCCGGCATCAGCATGCGCGGCCTTGCCGAAGATACGGATTTATCCGTGATCCATTCGCTGCTCGGGACGAATTTTTTCCCGCTCGTGTATTTCTTTCAGAGCTCGATTCCGCACCTGCGCCAGAGCCGCGGCCATTTTGTAGGCGTCTCCAGCATGATGGGACATTTTTCCACCCATCTGCGCTCCGGATATTGCGCGAGCAAACATGCCGTCCAGGGCTATCTGAACAGCATCCGCCTGGAAACAGCGGCCGACGGCGTGCATGTGATGGGCGTGGCGCCTGGCTTTGTGCGCACGGAAATCACCCGACGCGCGCTGAATAATCAGGGCGAAGCGCACGCCGAAGAAAGCAGCAATACGGCCGGCGGCATGTCTCCGGAAGAAGTGGCGAACTGGATTCTGCGCGGCGTCGAGCAACGTAAACGCGAGGTGTACCCTGCGAGATTCCGCGAACGAGCCGGCCTGGCCTTGAGTCGGCTTACTCCGGCGGTTCTGGATCGTATTCTACTGAAAAGCAGCGTTACCTGAGAACGCCGGCGTCCATAACCGATTTTTGATAGTACGTACCAACACGCAACGACGCGTCGCATCTGCGGGATTTAGCCTGGAGAAACGGCGCTAATTGTCGGCGGGACCGCCGCCGCCGTGCGAATTCCACTGGCGTTGCGGCCGAAAACAAACGTAAATCTTACACAGGTAAGGAGCCCGTGTAAGATGAAAGTGAAACTGACTCCCTTTTTATTGGCAGGCTGCCTTCTCGGCGGCGCAATTGCGTGCAACGGCGGAGGAGAAGACGACGCGACTGCCACAGCGCTGCTCGCGCTTTTTGCAGTCGCCAGCGCCGATCAAGCTGACATATATCCTGACTTGGGCTTTCCGGGCACGCTCAACCAGGTCAGCGGCGAATTTCCCGGCAGCGGATCCGAATACACGGTGACGATCGGCGGGGCAAACGCCGCCGGCGTAAGCCTCCTCAGTGCAACCAAGCTCCAATTCACCATGCCGGGCCTGAGCGAATTTGCAGATAATGTCACCGTTCCAATTGTGATTAAACGCAATGGCGAAACAGTTCTCAGCAAGACGATTCGCTATCGACCGGCGCCGGGCATCGCACTGAACGCGCCCAACGCATTTAATCGTAAACTTAACGCCGCGGACACAAGCAGCTTTTTCACCGTTGTGATCGGGAGCAGCGGCAATCATATCTTTAATGTCTTTGGGTACGGCGCGGCAAACCTGGATCTGTACTATCTGAGCTCGCCCACTGCGACGCCTGTAGCCATAGCGACAAGCGCGATGACTGACGCCGAGTTTGAACGAGTCAACATGACAGCCGGAACCTATTA
>JAVHPJ010000097.1:0-13466 GCA_036170535.1 Leptospirales bacterium
CCGCGCGCGAGGACCTGGCCGTCGCGCGCGACGCGCCAGCCGAATTCGGGCGACCCGAATCCATCCTGGAACTTCACGGTCGTCTGGCGACTCACAAAGGCTTCTTCAAATTCGAGGCGCGTCCACTCGTCAAAATCGCCCGCAGCGGGTATGTTGGCGAAGGCTGCCGGGGCCGGCAGGATGCACGCCAGCGCCAGCGGGAACGCTGCACGAGGAAACCGGAGCTTGTGCGGCATGTCGGGCGCTCTCCGGCGACTACGGATCCTGGTCCGCGAGGTACTTGATGAATTCCGCTTCCGATAACGGACGGGCGAAAAAATTGCCCTGCAGAATATTCACGCCGAGATCTTCCAGGCGCCGGACGGTTTCGGCCGTTTCCACGCCCTCGGCGACCACGTCCAGATTTAAGGCCCGGCCCATGTTAGTAATGGCCTGGACGACCTGCAGACCTTCATAAGTATCGATGCGCCGCACGAAGGACATGTCGACCTTGAGTTCGTTTACCGGCATTTCGTGCAGTTGCGAAAGGTTGCTGTAGCCCGTGCCGAAGTCGTCGATGGAAAGTTTGAAGCCCTCGGCGTGCAGACTGCGCAGTCGTTCAATAGCAAAGTCGACTTCAAGCATTGCGATGCTTTCGGTTATTTCCAGAGTGAGATCGCCGGCCGCCATGCCATGACGTTCAATTGTTCGCTTGATGCGATCCACGAAGAACGGATCAAAAAGCTGTCGGCGCGAGACGTTCACGGACAAGCCCAGGACGCGTCCTTCCTTTTTGAGGCTCGCGATCAAGGCGAGCGACTGTTCCAGCACCTGCTCGCCCAATTCCGAAATCAGTCCGAGATTTTCGGCCACCGGAATAAACATCGCCGGACTGATGCGCGGGCGGCCGTTTTCATCGAGCCAGCGCGCAAGCGCTTCGACGCCGATGACCTTATGCGTCTTTGCGGCGACTTTTGGTTGAAAATAGGCTTTAATCTCGCGCTTGGCAATGGCGGTGGCCAGATTGTTACGAATTGAAAGCTGTTCGCGATAAATCCCGCGCTGCGGAACTTCGCGCGAAAGCTGAAAATTAAAGCGTCCCTGCGACTTGGCGTAGCCCAGCGCGCGATCCGCCTGGCCCATAAGAATTTCGATGGTGAGGCCGTCGTCCGGATACACTGCGAAACCCACGCTGTAGCTGACATGAATCAACTCGCCTTCGATTTCCAGCGGCTTGCGGCATATTTCAATCAAGCGGCGGCCAATCTGGCGCACCTCTTCGAGATCGGCGAGTTCGGAGAGCAGCACGACGAACTTGTCGCCGCCCCAGCGAAACAGGTTCTCGCCCGCGCCCAATGCATCCCGCAGGCGCTCCGTCACATACAAAAGCACCAGATCGCCGACGCGGTGACCCAGGTAGTTGTTTATTTCATCAAAGTTGTCGAGATCGATAAAGCCGATCGCGAGACGCTTGCCGGTGTGCTCGGCGCGATTCAAGGCGCGGTTGAGATTCTCTTCCATCCGGATGCGATTGGGCAGGCCGGTGAGATTATCGTAATACGCGTAGAAGGTGATCTGCCGGTCGGTCAGGTGATCAAGCGTCACGTCGCGCAACACGCCGCGAATTCCCGTAATGACATCGCCTTCGCCGCGCACGGGGATGAATTTTCCTTCCAGCCACATGTTCGCGCCCGTATCGAGCGGCGCAGGCACGTGGACCGCCACCTGCATTTTTTTGCCAGAGACGAGATTGTGCAGGTTTTGCGTCAGATAATATTGATAATCGGGATGGATCCAGCTTTCCAGTTTACGACCGGCGGGCGCCGCGCCGCTTTCATCTTTGAAAAGCTTGTCCCAGGAGTCGCTGACGCGAACTATGCGAAAGTCTGCGTCCAATTCCAGCGCGACTTCTTCGAGCATCGCGAGCGTGTCCAGGTAGCTCTTGCGTTCCTCTTCCACGCGATAACGTTCGCTCATGTCGCGAATGCTCGCCATCACGCGTCCGTCGGAAAGGCGATTGGCGCTTATGTCAATGCGCAGTTTGGTCCCGTTCGACAGGATCAGCGTGCGCTGCATATTGAGCGTCTGGCCCTTGCTGAGCTTTTTGTGGTCAAAGGCCAGCAAACGGGTTTCTTCATCCGAAAGAAAATCGCGAAACTTGCGGCCGAGCATGTTTTCGGGGCGATCGCTGACGATCTGGCACATGCGCTCATTTACAAAGCGTATCATACCTTCCGCATCCGTAACGACGATGCCGTCCGCCGCCTGCTCCATCAACATGCGAAAGCCCTGCTCATTGTCAAAGACTCGCTGTTCGCCGCGCAGCCGATCAATCTCCGCCGCTGCGCGTCCGGCGAAAATTCGCAGCATGGGCAGCGCCGGATCCTGCGCATCCAGCGCACGATCCAGACCGATGAGCGACAGTCCAGCGGCTGCGCCGCTGCGATCAAAAAGCGGCAGGGCGACGACCGTTTGCGCAACAAGTTCCGGAGGGGCGGGCGCCAGCGCGTCCGACTCCAGCAGGAGCGGTCCATGTTCGGCGAAAATCGAAGTGCGCGGCGCCGGGGCGAGCGTGACGGGTTGCAAATCGCGCTGTAGGCCGCTTAATACAAAGGCCAGACAATTTACGCGATCCGTTTCCCCGGCGTCGAGCTCGCCAATGTAAACGAAACGCGCATCCAGGGCGCGGCCGAGGCTTTCGGCAAAGCCGGGAAAGAAGGGACCGTCGGCGGGCGCCTCAAAACTGTCGACAAGACGAGCGAATATCGATGACAATCGTTTCGCGTCCGTGATGTCGCGAAACATAGTTTGAATCAAGAGTTTGCCGCCGACGCGAAAGGGCGTCGAGCTGACCTCGATATCAACGGTGCGTCCGTCGCGCCCGATGACCTTTTGTTCGTGAATCGGAATGCTTTCGCCGTGTTCCAGCCGCTTCCAATTTGCGTAGGTTTGCTCCCAATAGTCGGGATGCGTGAAATCCAGCACTTTGCGACCGACAAGTTCTTCCGCCGACGCAAGTCCGCTGAGACGCAAGGCGTACGGATTCACGTAGCGAATTTCGCCGTCTTCATGTATAATTACGCCGACCGGCGCGTGTTCAACGAGCAATCGATAATACTCGTTGGCGGACTGCAGTACGCCGGACGGGTCGCCGCTGGTTCTGGCTTCGGTTTCCTGGAGATGAACGTTGAGCTGTTCGAACAGACCGCGCCAGGGCTCCGGCAACGCATCGGGCGAGCCGAAGAACTTGCGAATCAGTTCATCGAGAAAGGCGTTCATCAGAATTGCGGTTTATTGGCGATCTTCGTGCGCTCTATAATTTAGAAGTCCGCCTTGCTTTTCGCCAGAAAGGCCGTCATGCCCTGTTTTGGATCCGGTCCGGCGAAGAGCGCGCCAAAAACGCGAATCTCTTCCGCCAGTCCTTCGCCCAGGCTTGAGTCCAGGCCGGCGTCGACGGCGCCGCGCGCCGCAAGTTGGGCGGCGCCGCTTTTGTGCTTGAGAAGATTCATCACAAACTCTTCCGCCTTTGCGGCAAATTCCGCCGCCGGAAAGAGGCGATTTACGAGCCCGATCTGATACGCGCGCTCCGCCGTGATCATGTCGCCGGAGAGTATAATTTCGAGAGCGAGCCCGCGGCCGACTACGCGCGAAAGTCGCTGGGTTCCGCCGAAGCCAGGGCACAGCCCGAGGGTGACTTCCGGCAGGCCCAGGCGCGCGTTGTCCGCTGCCAGGCGCAGGTCGCAGGCGAGGGCGAGTTCGAGCCCGCCGCCCAAGGCGAAGCCGTTGATTGCGGCGATCGAAATCAAGCGGCTGCCGGCCACCGCGTTCATGGTCGCGTGGCCGACGCGCGCGAATTCCTCGGCCTCCGCCGGCGTCAGGTTTTGCATGGCGGCGATGTCCGCGCCGGCCACGAAGGCCTTTTCGCCGGCGCCGGTGAAAAGCATGGCGCGCGCCGCCGGATCGCTTTCGACTTCCGCGACGGCCAGTTTTATGTCCCGCAGCACATCGGCGTTCAGGGCGTTGAGCGCCTTGGGGCGATCGATGGTTAAAATGGCGAAGCGGTCTTTACGCGTTATTTGAACGGTGCTCATGTGTCGGCTTGTCCCGGGGCGTCCGGCGCAAGCAAACGCGGCGGACTGGATTCGAGGGGAACAGCGTACCAGGCGGCGAGAAGCTGTCCAGAACTTCCGCTTAAGACGGCGCCGAAAGTCCCCATCCGAAACGCCGTCGGAGGGAGAAATTGCGCGATATTTGATTAAAGTTTAAGCGCGCTTGCCGACATAAGAAAGCAGGAGAACCGGCCATGACTCCGTCCTTTGCAAATCTGCGCGATGAACTGAAAGAACTGCGGAATGATCGTCTGCTGTCCGCTCTGAAAACCGGAACGGAAGTGGAGGACATGTCCTTCGACGAAATTCGACTGCTGCGCGCTCTGTCGGACCAGATAATTCCGCTGTTTGTGAAGATTGGCGGCCCGGAGGCGCGCAATGATGTGCGCGAGCTGGCGCGCTGCGGCGTGGACGGCATTATTGCGCCAATGATCGAGTCGCATTATGCGCTGGAGAAGTTCATCGAGACGCTCCAGGACGTTTTGGGACCGGCGGCCTATGATCGCACCCAGAAAGGCGTGAACCTTGAGACGATTACGGGCTTTCGCAATATTAACGAAATACTGAAGTCTGCGGAAGCGCGCGAGCTGGATCAACTGACTGCTGCGCGCTCCGATCTTTCCGGCTCCATGAAACTTTCTCCAGACGACGAGCGCGTTCTCGAGATTTGTTCGGTGATCGTCGCCCATGCGCGCGAAAACGATTTGCGCACCTCCGTGGGCGGCGGAATCCATCCTGAAATCGTCCCCTTGATAATTGATCGTGCGGGTCCCGAGACGATCAACACGCGTCATATGGTCATGCCGTGCGCGGAGATTCGCAGCCGGGCGCGCGAAGCGGTGGATCGCAACCTCGCCTTTGAGCTCAGGCTCTACCAGTATCTTGCGAGCATGCCTTCGCCGCGCCAGCAGCGCCACGCCGAGCGGGCGCGAGTAATTGGCGCGCGAATGGGCAAGCGTTCCGCCGCGTCTTTGTAAGGAATCCGTCCCTTCGGCCGTCCATATTTTCGAGTTGACGGAGCCTTTAGGAAGGTCGTCAGTACGGGCGGTCGCCAGCCCCGCAACGGAGTCGTCATGAAACTGGATCTACGCGCCCTGGTCGTCAGCGCCGTCGCGCTATCTACAATTTTGATTTTGATTGTCAGCGTCTGGGCGCGACTTTCCTTTCATTTTGGCGCCGAGTTTATGGCCGCCTACAATTCGATTCATCCGCATCCCTTTCGAGCCGCCCTCGAATCTTTGACGACGCTCGAACACGCGTATGGCGTCTTCCTCGACGTCTTTTACGCCGGGGCGGATGCGGCCATCCTTTCGTTGAGCTTCGGCATGCTGTACAATAAACTCGCCGCGGGACGCCGCCCGGAAAATTCTGGCGAGTGACCGCAATGAATGCCGCGCCTGCGTCTCCGGCGGATTCGGCCGAACGGGCCCCGCAGCCTCCTGCGCCGCGCGGGCTGCGCAACAAGATCCGCTACTGGCGCTCGGTTTTGCCAGGCTCGCGCCGCGATTACATCCTGCTTACGCTCGTTGTTATTGACGTTGCGTTCATCATGACTGCGACGCCGTTCGCCGCGCTATTGCCGCGCGAGGTGACCCTGGGCGCGCTGGCTTTCGATATATTTGTCGCCGCGCTCTGGGGATTGTATTTTCTGCAACGCCTGTATCGCGAGAAAGATCGTCTGGCTTATGCGCGCACTCACTGGTACGAAGTGGTCGGGCTCTTGCCATTGCAGCCCCTGCGCATCTTTTTGTTGATGCGCGGCGTACGCCTCGCGATTGCGTTTTATAAAATCGGCAAGTCGGAGCAACGCGTAAGTCGCTTGCTTACACGCGAGTTCACCTTTAGGTTTCGCGACGTCATTGTCGATACGATTTCGGACGCAGTGTTCAAGCGGTCGCTGGAACGCGTGGAAGAGGTGATGCGCAGTCTGGACTATGTCACTCTCGCGCACGACATTATGGCGTCGCGCGCCGCAGAGCTGCAGAGCGTGGTGGGCGACGCCGTGCAACAGAAGTCCATTGTAGGCGAACTCAAGAAAATCCCATTGATGGGCGGATTTGCGGATCGACTGGGCGATGACATCGGTCAGGTGGTTGTCGAAGTCCTTGAGACGCGGGTGCTGGGCGATATTATGAAGGACATCACAGGCGGCATACTCTACGCCATGCACGCGCGTTTGAAACAACTGGAAGTCGAACGAATCGTAACACCGTCCGCAACCAACGACTCTCCGATTTACGATACCGATGAATCCGGCCGAACGGCCCGCTTGCATTCGAGCGACGCCAATTGACGTCCCATGAACTGATTGCGAGGCGCTGCTATGGAGCTTGGTCTGACAAACAAACGCGCGCTTGTCGCGGGCGCGAGTCGCGGCCTGGGATACGCGGCTGCGCGCGCGCTGGCGCGCGAAGGCGCAAACGTGTGTCTCTGCGCGCGAAATCGGGAAGATGCGGAAGCGGCGGCTCGGACCTTGCAACAGGAAACCGGCGTGCGCACACTGGCATTCGGCGCAGATATGGCGCAGGCTGAGGAAGTGCGCGCCTGGGTTGAATTCGGCGTCCGCGAGCTCGGCGGCGTGGACCTCTTGCTTGCGAATTCGGGCGGCCCCCCGCCCGGCGCGTTTGATAAATTCACGGACGCGGATTGGTCGCAGGCGTTTGAACTAACTTTGATGAGCGTCGTGCGTCAGGTGCGCGAGGTATTGCCGCATATGAAGGCCGGCGGCGGCGCGATTGCTGCGATCACGTCGCTTTCCGTGCGCGAGCCGATACCGGGACTGTTGCTTTCTAACGTATTTCGCAGCGGAGTCGCCGCGTTGCTCAAGACTCTGTCCGTCGAACTTGCGCCGTACTCCATCCGCGTGAATAATATCGCTCCAGGTCGCATTGACACGGATCGCGTGCGCGCGCTCGATCAGTTTCTGGCGGACGCCGGCGGAGTCAGCGCATCGGAGCAGAAGCGTCGTTCCGAAGGCGCTATTCCCATTGGACGCTATGGCGATCCGGAGGACTTCGGTCGCGCCGCGGCGTTTCTGCTTTCCCCCGCCGCGGGCTACGTCACCGGCCACACCTTTGTCGTCGATGGCGGGCTGCTGCGTCAGTATTGACCCGGATTATTCATGCGCCTCGCACTCCGCCGCGGCGGCGATAGGGGCTTGACAGATCAGGCGCCGAATTCACTCGGTACGCATCAATTTCTGACGAGGCGCGCATGGTTATCTGGGAAACGAAATACGAGCTGGGGCTGCCGAAAATGGACGAGCAGCACAAGATGCTGGTCGCGCTCATTAATCGTCTCGAGAGTATTCAGAGTTCGGGCGCCTCCATACAGCGAGATCTATCGGAAGTGATGAAACATCTTGCAATGTACATCGCGGTGCACTTTCGCGCAGAAGAAGAATTGATGCAGGAGAAAGGCTACAGCGACTACGAGCGGCACCGGCAGTCGCATCACGCATTCGAACAAAGGGTTGAACAGTTTCGCGCGGAACTCGCGGCCGGCGATAGCGAAGTTGCGGCGCATATCCTGGCCTTCCTGAAAGACTGGTTGATCACGCACATTATGAAAAGCGACCGTAGTTACGCGGACGAATTTCGCGGCGCCTGAGCGCCCTGCGGCTTGGCCGGCCACGCGGCCACGCGGCGCCGCTGGCGCCCGCGCCAGCGCCCTGTGCGAGGGGGCGATCCGAGGAACTCCGTCGCGTCTTGCGCCGACGCGGGTCAATTTCGGGTTGACCCTTCGGGATGTGGAAGCTTTCTTAAATTATAATCACTCAAGACGGGCGCCTCCGGGCGCCTGGAGGAACTTGCATGGCGCTGACATTACCCGAATTGCCGTTCGCAAAAAACGCTCTCGAACCGCACATCTCGGCCAACACCCTGGACTTTCATCATGGCAAGCACCACAACGCGTACGTTGTGAATGGCAACAAGCTGCTCGAAGGTTCGCCGCTGGCGGACAAGGATGTCGAGTACATCATCAAGTCGGCCTGGGAACAGAAGAACCAACCGCTGTTTAATAATGCAGCGCAAGTCTGGAATCACACGTTCTTCTGGAACAGCATGAAGCCGGGCGGCGGCGGAGCGCCTACGGACGCAATCGCCGAACGCATCAAAGCGGACTTCGGATCGACTGAGAAGTTCGCCGAGGAATTCAAGAACGCGGCTGTAACGCAGTTCGGCAGCGGCTGGGCCTGGCTGGTCGAAGACGGCGGCAAGTTGGCTATCATGAAGACGCCCAACGCGGAGCTGCCGCTGGTGCACGGCAAGAAAGCCTTGCTGACCGTGGACGTGTGGGAGCACGCCTACTATCTGGATTATCAGAATCGTCGTCCGGATTTTGTTCAGACTTTTATCGACAAGCTGATCAATTGGGACTTTGTAAATGGCAATCTGAAAGGCTGAAACCCGGGCTTCTTCTGGAGCAGTGCAACCCGCGGTTCGCCGCGGGTTTTTTATTGGCCTGGATGCGACGCGCGGCGGGCATGCCTTATGTTCGCCCGCGAGAATCTGCGCGCCGTCATCTTTGATTGCGAAGGCGTGATCGCCGACACGGAAGCGCTCTGGGACGCGTCTCAGGCGGAACTCTTTCGACGGCGGGGTTTAGTTTATGATCGCGCCGCCGTGAAACCCTGCCTGGTCGGGCTTTCTCTTGAAGCCGGCGCCGCCTGGCTGATTGAGAACTTTGATTGGCCCGGGGACGCCGCAAATCTGGCGGCCGAGCGCCGGGATCTGATGCGCACGAGTCTCAGCCGCGACGCAAGCTTTATGCCGGGGGCGCAAAACTGCCTGCAGTGGATGCAAAGTCAGGGCCTGCAGTACGCGCTTGCGACGGCGCTTGACGGCGATTTGTTTGCAGCGCTCGACCGGCGCCTGGGGCTTCGCGAACTTTTTGCCCATCGAGTATTTCTCCTCGAAGGCTCAGGCGCACATTCAAAGGAAGACGGCGCGCTATTTTTGCAGGTCGCCCGTTCTTGCGCGTGGCCGGCGGCGGAATGCGCCGTGGCGGAGGATGCGCCCGGCGGTTTGCGCGGCGCACGAGCGGCGGGCATGCGCGCCATCGGTTTTACAACGACTTTTGCTGCGTCGGATTTGAGCGCCGCAGATGTAATCGTACCGGACTTTCGCGCATTTCAGGAACTCCTCCGTTCAGGCGAGTAATGCGTAAGATTCGCTGAATAGCGCGCAGACCGCTCTCCATATCAAGGAATACCTTGCAGCGATGGAGGAATCGGCCGCGTCGTTGCATATGTGGAACGCTGCCGGTTAACCGCACCGGGCAGGCTTGATCGGGGTGCTGTGCGCGCCGCTCAGATCACCGGGAGCAGGCGCGCCAGACCGGCAATGCGCAGGGTGTCCGAAACGCGGCGGTTAACATTTGCAATCGAGAAGCCGCGGCCTTCTTCTTTCAGGCGGCGTTCCATATTTGCGAGCAGCGCCATCCCGGACGAGTCGATCGACTCCACGATTTCGAGATCGACGACGATGTGCATCGCTTCGGCGCGCGTGTCTTCCAGGAGCGCTGTGACTTCTTGTTTGAGAGTCGCGACGCTGTAGAGATCGATATCGCCCAGCACGCGAATGGTAAGCCGATCGGCGTTCTGCAGCGACTCAAAATCAACGCGGCGGCTCATTGACGTCCAGTAAAGGTTGCGGTCCGATTCGTTTCAAGCCGAAATTCACGCGACGGCCAGCCCGGATGATTCATGAAGCTCCCGTGATGCTGCGGCGCCGCGCAACGCCGGCGTGTTCGCACGAACGTCCGTGTCCGAGCAAACACGCACTTCGGCCTCCTTGCCTTCGTGGCGGCGCCGCGCGCCGTCGCAGCGCACACTGCTTCCTGAACAAAACCGGGATGCGCTCCATAAAATGAGGAAAAACCGCCCGATGAGGCGGTTTTTCTCGATTAGTTCCCAATTTCATAAATAATCCGGGCCAGCCTCAGGGCGGTGGCATCTGGACGGGCGCAGCGCCGCCGTCTATTCCCAGAACGAAAGTCGCCGCGAACCAGACAATTGCGACGGTCCACGCGGCGCAGAGGAGATTTAACATCAAACCGGCGGCCGCCATATCGCGTATGCGCAGCCTTTCGCTCGAGAATACGATTGCATTGGGCGGCGTCGCGACCGGCAGCATGAACGCCATCGAAGCGGACAGCGTGGCCGGAATCATGAGCAACAAGGGGTGAATGCCCTGCGCCGTCGCCACGGCCGCCAGGACCGGCAGGGTCATCTGGGTCGACGCTGTGTTGGAGGTGAGCTCGGTAAGGAAGGTCATGCCCGTCGCAATCAGGCCGACGACGAGCCAGACGTTGACGCCGTCGGCGAGATTCAGGCCGCTCACAATCCAACGCGAGAGTCCGCCTTCCTCAAAGCCCTGCGCCAGCGCGAAACCTCCGCCAAACAATAAGATGATCGACCAGGGTACGCTCCGAAAAACGCCTTCGTCCAGCAGCGCGCCAGGCCGCGATCGGGCCGGCAAAAGGAACAAGAGCAGCGCCATGGCGACCGCAGTTATGCCGTCGTCCATGCGGTCGCCATAGGGCAGCCATTCGGCCCAGCCCGGGAAATGCACAAAACCGAGATCCAGGGGCGCGCGAAACACCCATAACGCGGCCGTCGCGAGAAACACAAAGAGCGTCAGCTTCTCTTCGTATGACCAGGGCCCGAGCGCCTCATATTCAGTGTGAATCGCGGCGCGGTCCACGCTGGCGCGCCGTTCGGCGCGCGGCGTTCGAAAAAAAACCTGCGTGAGCGTGAACCACGCCAGCGCCAGCGCGCCCATCGAAAAGGGAACTCCAAATAACATCCACTGGAGAAATGTTAGCGGAGGAGCTTCGGGGAAGCCCATTTCGAAAGTACGCACCAGAATCATGTTGGGCGGAGTGCCGACGAGCGTGGCGACTCCGCCGATCGAACAGGCCCAGGCAACGCCAATCAGCAATGCACGGGAGAAACGCTGCGCGGCCGAGTCATCAAGGGTTTCCTCCGCTCGCGATATTACCGCCAGGGCGATCGGCAGCATCATGACAGCCGTCGCAGTATTCGAGATCCACATGGAAATGAATGCAGCCGCGATCATAAAACCGAGGGTGATCATTCCCGGGCGTTCGCCAAAAAAGAGAATGATGCGCAGGGCGATGCGCTTGTGCAAATGCCAGCGCTCCATGGCGAGGGCGATGAGAAAGCCGCCCAGGAAAAGAAAGATGGTCGTGTTTATGTAGGCGCCCGCAACATTTTTTCCGGAGGCTACGCCGAGGAGCGGAAACAATATCAAGGGAACCAGGGCGGTCGCAGCCAGCGGCAGGGCTTCGGTCATCCACCAGACGGCCATGAGCGCCGCAACCGCCGCGGTTCGACGCACGGCGGGATTGCCGGCGTCAAATTCCGGACCCGCGAGAATGACGAAAAAAAGGACGAGGCCGCCCCAGAGCCCGGCGCGGTCCTTCCAGCGCCGCCAGAAATCCGGATGGGTCAGCATGGGCGTGCGCCGGGCGCGGACGTCAGCGGGAATCGCCGCAAGTTATTGCCCTGCTTCGGCGAGGGCGCGCAGTCGATCAAGTGGCCGTTCAATAATTGTGCGAATCTTCGTCATCAACTCCTCAACGGATAGATTGGCGTAGTCTTCCGGCAAAAGCGGCGGATGGATAACCAGGTGAATGTGTCCGGGATATACGCGCTGAATGCCGCGGCGTTGTTTGGGCGGCATCACCGTATTCGCCCCGGAAATCGTCAGCGGCTGAATCACGACGCCGGCCCGCTTGGCCAGAATGAATCCGCCCTTCTTGAACGCGTGCATGGTTCCGTCCGGATGACCGCGCGTGCCTTCGGGAAAGATAATAACGGATTGTCCGGCCTTTACTTTGTCTGCAGCATCGTACAGCGATTGCAGGGACTTGCCGCGGTCGCCGCGTTCCACGGGGATATAACCTGCGGCGGCCATGCCCCAGCCGAAAATTGGAATCTTGAATAAAGACGCCTTCGCCATCCACGCGAAGTCCACGCGCAGCGCATGGAAGAATGCCAGCACGTCCACCAGACTCTGGTGATTGCACAAAAAGATGACCGGCCCGGCGCGATACAATTGCTCCGAGTTTTCTACATGCACCGTTACGCGCCCGAGAGCCAGAAGCACGCGGCCCCAGTAGTGACCGGCCCAATGGACGACGCCGCCCAAACGCAGAATCATGAAGGGCAAAAGCGCCAGTCCGACGAAGAGGGTCCAGAGCACTGCGCCAATCCAGATCAGAACCGAAGCGACGGCGGAGGCGAAGCTGTTATTGCGAGGATGCATCATACAAGTCGTTCAGCCGATCTGCGGATTGCACGCAGCATGCGCAACGCGCGAGCGACGAGTCCAAAAATTTCCTTCGCCCGGGCGCGCAGTCAACACCGAATCCGTCCGCCCCGATTTGCGATTACTCAATTTCGATTTGAATCGCCCCGCTGGGGCAGGCGCGCACGCACTGGCCGCAGCCCGTGCAATGGTCGGCGAACTCAGGCAGTCGCGTCTTGCGCGCATAGCGCACGACGTCCGGGACGGGACAGCTCGCCGCGCACTCCTTACAATAGCGCGCGCGCGGCGATTTTTGCGCTGCGGCGCGGACTTCAGATTCGTTCAGACACTGACCGACGCGGAGCGCGGCCTGACCGAACTTGGGCAAGGTCCCGGATTCCAGGGGCAGGAGCGCGCCGGTTTCGCAGGCGCGAATACAGGGAAAATCTTCGCAAAGCCGGCAGGCCATGAGGTTCGGCTCAAGCACGGGACCCGACTCCGGTCCGACCGTGAACAAGACGCCGTACGGACAGCCGCGCACGCAGTCCCCGCAACGCGTGCAGGCGGCGTCGAAGGCGTCCGGATCGTACAGCGCGCCCGGCGGCCGTGCGTAGACCCGTTCGTCCGCCGCCGCGGGGGCGGGCAGAGCGCTCGCCCCGGTGAAATGATCGAGCCCGCGCGGCGACAACACGTTGGCCAGTCCCTGCAGGCGCCGGTCAATTTCCCGTCCGGCCGGCGTCTCCAGGAGATCGCGCAGAAAGTCGCGTATTCCGCTTTGAAAAACGTCTTTGCGTTCCATAAGATTGCCGGCGAACGGCCGCTGCACGGCGCCGGGCCCCGCCAGTTCGATGCTGGCCGGTCCCGCCTCAGGGGCAATAATAATGTTAAGCCTTCGGCCCCCTTCTGGCGAAACATACAATACCAGAACTGCGCGAGAACCCCTATGTCATTGGAGACCGATGCGCTGCGGCGCAAAAATACAAATCCGTCCGACGCCCCGGCCCTGCAGCGTCTGGAGCTGGCGCTTGCCCGCGTGCAGCCGGTTGACCGTGCGCGTCCTGCGCCGCGGCGCCTGGCGCTGCTGGAACAGGCCCGCCTGCGC
>JAVHPJ010000098.1:0-48332 GCA_036170535.1 Leptospirales bacterium
CTTGCCCTGCTCGCGCCTGCGCTCGCGCCGGAGCAAGCCGCTTTGCTCGTGTTGAGTCATCGGATGATCGAATTTGCGACGGACGGCGCGTTTTTCGCTCTGGGGCAAATGTTGCCGATGTTTGTGCGGCCGCGGGGATCCTGAGGACTGCGCGCAGCTTACAGAATTTGTCTCCTCGCCAGAACAGGTCGATTTCGCAGGACTTGCTTCGAACTTTCAATTTTTTAATTGCACTTTTCTTTAAACCTGTTTCGCCTGCGTTCATGCGCAGGCCATCGTTATTAAATTATGCCCTTATTCTTGCTTTCGCCCTCACCACAACGTGTGAAGGAAACGACACAATCGCCAACCTGACGCCCGACTGGCTTCTCGGCAAAAACCAGACCTTTGATGCGTTGTTGAACGCGGTTGGAGTCGGACCCACCCAGCCCTTTTTTACAAGTTGCCGCTACGACTTTCCCGAGACAACGACCGGCTGGCACGCGCACAACTGGGTCGCGGCGGAATGCAGCAACGGTCTGCCCGGCGCCAACTGGCTTTCTATTGGAAACGGCGGAACCGGGTCGGGCGCCGGCAGCGAAATAATTTGCACGTCAGGCAATGTGCAGCACTACCGCGACCCTTCCTACTTTGGCGCAACTTCGGGCTACGCAACTTGCTTGTTTGTAAATCAGGACCTGCTGGCAAGTTACATGCCAGGTGGCGTGAACGCCGCGACGGTTTGCTCGCGTACGTGGTCCAACGATCAATCCGGCTGGCGCACACGTGAATGGCAAGCCTCCGATTGTACGCACGGCCTGCCGGGATCAAGTTGGGTTTCCGTCGGCCAGCCCTTTGACGGGGCCAGCGGTCCGGGCGAACAGGCCGTCTGCGACCAGACGAGCGGCCAGCACTATCTGCATCCGAGCTTCGACGGCGCCACTTCTGCAACTGTAAAGTGTTTATACATTGATTTGCCGGGGATAACGGCCAACATCAATTACGAAACGCAGCCGGGCACGTTTTGCTCATACGAGTGGAGCGCTGCGGCGACCGGCTGGCGTTACCGCTACTGGCAGGCGGCGGACTGTACGCACGGACTACCGCCCGCGACAGCAAAAGGCGTCGGCTACGCCACCACTGGCTCCGGCATTCAGGGCCAGTTTTTGTGCGAACCAGACAAAGGCTCACACTACAATCATCCCAATCTCGCGGGCGCAACGAGCACGCGCATTTATTGCCTATTTCTAAATCAGGACGATGACACGGCGCCCGCCCAAGTTTCGCTTGCGACCGCAACGGCTTCCACATATCCTATGATTCGCCTGACCTGGAATGCGCCCGGCGACGACGGCCTCGCGGGCAAAGCTTCCCGCTATGAAATTCGCTACGGAACGGCGCCCATTAACAACGCCGCTTCCTGCGCCGCCGCTCCGCATGTCGCGCCGTATCCGCCGACGCCCTTGCTGGCTGGTACTGTGCAGTCCGTGGATGTACGCGCATGGCAACTCGACGTGGACTACTATTTTTGCCTCTTCAGCTATGATGAAGTCGGCAATCGCAGCGACTGGACGGCGACGGTGACGCATCATGCGCCGCCGGTGCAAGTTCAATTTACGACGCTGGAGTCGGACGTGGGCGGCGCACTGGCTACGTATCAATCGCATCTCCAAACGGTCGTCCAAACCGATTATGGCATTTTTGCGTCGTTTGGCGGCTGGAATGACCCGGATAAACATTTAACACAGTTTGCCAGAATTATGCGCAGTATCGATGGGGGTGAATCTTGGAGCGTTTTACTATCAACCCCAAACTACGCTGCAGGCATTCCGCTTATTGCGACGCCTGAACAGTCCATGCATGCCTTCGTCGGCGGCAGTCACTGCAACGATCCACCCAACGCACTGTTGCTTAACTATTTTCCAGACGGCGAATTTTCACAGCGATCAATTCCATCCAGGTCGCAAGCCAGAAAGTCGAACGCGGTTTATGACCCTCACCGCCGATTCTTCTACTTTGCGAATATCGACCATCGCCGCCTGAAACCCGATCCAATAAACTCGGGTCAAATTACCTTGATGGCCGAGTGCGGTAGTGGGGGGAATTTCTTCCGCATACACAACATCCCCAGCGTAATCGGTTCAAACATTGCTCCCCTGCCAAGCCAGTGGATATGGAAGCGAGAAGACATAACGAATCCTCCGCCGGGCAGTGGTCCGGGTTTTGTCGATCTGCAATATGCTCAATTGGGCATGCACAATTCTGAATTGATTTATGCGTGGACCTCGGTATTTACTGATCCGGTTGCAGTAGCCACTAACTATTATTCCATACAATACATTACGAGCTCCGATGGCGGCATTTCCTGGAGGCGCGTCCCTTACACGACGCCGGCATTCACCGGAGAAATTTTACCCACGCCGGCGGGAGAGTCGAACACCGTCACTCTGTCCGACGAACACTACGCAGGGCCGACGAGCGAGGGATATTCCACTTGGTTGTCCGGCATGGGTATCGAGGGAAACCGATTGCATATGGCCTACAATCGGCGAAACCTCGCGGGCACTCAAATTGAGCGGAGTCATTACACGCAGTTCAATTGGACAACTGGAACTCGGATTCTCGATAGCTTTGTCTCAACCAATTATTGGACCGTTGATGGGATTGCATTCACACAAGACAATTCTCCAGCCGGATTTTTCGTAGTAGAACCGTGGGGTTCGGCACAGGCCAGTCCGCTATACTACGTCACGTCCGGTCCGCCCGCCCCGTCCGGCGAAAAGCAGCTCTATGTGCTTATTTCACAGGATGAAGGCCTGACCTGGCACATCTATGCACAGCAGATTGTTCCCTACTCGCATGCGAACTGGAATCTGTACGGCATAAGCGGGATGCGGCGCCTCACGAACGACGGCTTCATCATCGGATCCTTGACGATCACCGAAAGCGGAGTGGCGCCCGCAATAGCGCGAAACCGCGTCGTCTTCTTCAAAATCCCCGCCGGCATTCCGATGGGGAATCACACGGACCGCATCCAGATTTTGAAAGACCAGATCATCCAGGACGGCGGCAATCTCTACCGCTTCCATCTTCCGCCTGAGCATACGGGCCGTGGATTTGACACGCAAACCGAAGCGTCGCGTTTGGAGTTGATTGAGCAGCAGAATTCGGGACCGGTTACGCTCGGTCCGGCGCACACGGATCCGGCAGTGATTCAGAACCTCGGCGGGGGGAGATTTTATCACGACCGCAACTACATCTACTTCTCCACATCGGATAACTCAAACCCGCTTACCAATGGGCGCGGTTATTCGTATCGCTTTGTGCGCGCGCCGCGCGCGGCGCCCGTCTCGCCGGCAGCCCCCGCGTTTTTCGGCAAGCTGAAGCCGGAAGACATGACGTACGTGGGCGGACATCGTTACAAATACATGCTGGATTTCGACGAAGCCGCAGATACGGCGCAACAGCCAACGCAGTCGCGACTGCAGCTCTTCGAAGACGGCTTCCCGGTGGGACCGCCGCACAGCCTGCATGATGCGATTCAGAGCTTTGGCGCCGGTCGCTACAGTCACTGGAAAAATCTGGAATCGAACGACCAGCGCCAGGATCTTTATTTCTCCTCATCGGATTATACCGATCCCAGAACCAACGGTCGTTCCTACTCCTGGAGAATCCTGCCGCCATAAGGCTTACGCCGGCCAAAGCCAGAGCGCTCCAGATTCGCCGCATCTTTCATTCCTGCGGCCGTGCCTGAATTGCCAGGCACGGCCCTTGCAACCTGTGACGCCGACCCCTCGGGAGGTTCTGCGTGCGTAAGTGGCTAATTTTTGCGAGCACATTGTTTATTTTTACAGCAGAGCGCGCAAACGCTGAGCCGGCCGGAATTGCGTTGTCGCGCGACGTTGACCTGACCTGGGTCATTGTTTCCGCCGCGCTTGTCTTTTTCATGCAGGCCGGCTTCCTGATGCTCGAAAGCGGGTTGGTGCGCTCAAAAAACTCGATTAACGTCGCGATTAAAAACCTGACCGACTACCTGCTCGGATCCTTGTGTTTTTTCGCCGTCGGCTACGGGCTGATGTTCGGCGAAAGTTGGGGCGGCTGGTTCGGGACCAATCTTTTCGGGCTGGAGGGCGTAACGCAGGGCAAAGAGCTCGCATTCTTTCTCTTTCAGACGACCTTTATGGGCACGGCGGCGACGATCGTCTCCGGCGCCGTTGCGGAGCGGATGCGCTTCTCGGCGTATGTAATTTGTTCTATAGTAGTATCGCTGTTAGTTTATCCGGTGTTCGGTCACTGGGCCTGGGGCGGCGGCTGGCTTGCCTCGCTCGGCTTTGTGGATTTTGCGGGATCGACGGTTGTGCATTCCGTTGGCGGCTGGGTCTCGCTCGCGGGCGTGATTGTCATTGGCGCCCGCCGCGGCCGTTACGACGAAAACGGCAAGCTGCAGGCTTTCAGCGGACACAACATTCCGGCCGCAGTGCTCGGCGCTTTTATTCTGTGGTTCGGTTGGTTCGGATTTAACGGGGGCAGCCTGCTCGCTCCAACTGATAAACTTCCCTTAGTTCTTGTAAACACCTCGCTCGCTGCAAGCGCCGGCGGAGTCGCCGCGCTGCTCGCAAGTTGGCTCGCATATCGAAAGTCTTCCGTAGAGGCGGCCATCAACGGAACCCTCGCGGGGCTCGTCGGCGTCACCGCCGCCTGTCATATCGTCGCGCCGGCCGCTTCCATTGCGATTGGCGCTGTGGCCGGACTGCTGGCCTTCGCCGGCGATTGGTTCATGACGCATAAACTCAGACTCGACGACGCCGTGGGCGCATTTCCGGTGCATGGCCTGGGCGGAATCTGGGGCACGCTCGCAGTCGCCATTTTTGCAGCCGATCATCAGACGCTGGCGCAGTTTCAAGCGCAGCTCAGCGGCATTCTCGCCTGCGCGGCCTGGTCCTTTGGCATTGGCTTGTTGCTCTTCGGCGGGCTGCGGCTGACGACGGGTCTGCGCGTCGCCGTCCACCACGAAGAAGAAGGCCTTAACGTGAGCGAACACGGAGCGCGCACGGTCTGGTACGACTTAATGCACACGATGCGCAACATGACGCGCGAACGCGATCTTGGCCGGCGAGCGCCCACTGAAGTCGGCACGGAAGCGGGCGTCATCGCTGAACTCTTTAACGACTTGATCGAGAGCATGTCGGCGATTATTTCGGCTGTGCGTGCGGAGGCTTCCGGCATGGACGCCGCCGCGCGCGATCTCACGGCCTCCTCCGACGGCATCAGCTCCGCAGTCCATGAGCAGGCCTCGCGCCTCGAAGAGATTACGGCCGTCATCGACGCGGCCAAAGACGCTTTTCTTTCCGCCACCCGCATGTCCGGGCGACAGCAGGAAGGTCTTGCCGCATCGTTTGATCGTCTGGCGGAACTCGCCCGCGGTTTTCGCAGCATCGACTCGGATCTGCATGAAGCCGCCCGCGCCGGCCTCGAACTGAGTTCGATCGCCGGGGAAGGACGAGATCGCATGCAAAGAACGCAGAGCGCGTTTCTGCGGATTCGCGATGCGGCGGATCAAATTCGCCGGCTGTTCGACATCCTCAACGAAATCTCCGACCGCTTGAATCTACTTTCTCTGAACGCATCCATCGAAGCGGCGCGCAGCGGCGAAGCGGGACGCGGATTCGCCGTCGTAGCCTCCGAGATAAATCGGCTGTCCGTCGCCACATCGGAGAACACGGAAGCCGCCGCGGCGATCCTGGGCGAAAGCGACAGCAGCGTTATCGATGCGAGCGGCGCGCTGAACGATATGGCCTTGAGCTTTGAAAACATCCTGGGCGGCATGAACGCGCTGGAAACGCGCATCGCGGGGGTGCGCGAACAGAGCGGCGCCCATTTGAGCCGTGCGGAATCCCTGCAGGGTACGCTCGATCAACTGCGCAGCGAAGGCGAACAATTCCAGAATCTCATGTCTGAACGAATGCGCGAAATGGCGGAAGTGTTCATCGCCGTCGACGCGTTGAACGATGCGCTGATCGGCGTCACAAGCGGATCAGAACAACTGCAGGCGACCAGTCACGCGCTCTCAGAACGGTCCAGCCTGTTACGCAAGCTCGTGGAGCAGTTTCGGGTTAGCGAAGCGGGCGTCTGAGTCTCAGGCGGCCGGACGTCCATCGTCTAACCGCGCCTTTACGTGCTTCAGATCCGCCACAATGATAAAGCTGACGATAACGAGCAATGACCAACTGCTGATCTTGCCGAGTCCGACTACTTTCCAGCCCTGATGCTGATGGGGATAACTCCACGCGCCCAGTAGCGTCGAAATATTCTCGGCAATCCACAAAAAGGCGCCAATCAGCGCAAAACTCAGCGGCAGCGGCATGCTGTATTCGCGATGCCGCGGGCGAAAAACCACGCGGGTCTTCCAGAACAGCGCGAGCGTCAGCAGTGCAAGTCCGATGCGCGCATCGAAGAAAAAATGGTGCGTAAAAAAATTCACGTAAATGGCGACGGCCAGCGCAATGCTGAGCCCGTGCGCCGGGTATCGGTCGAGACGTAAATTCAGCAAACGCCAGGCCTGCACAATATAACTGGCCACAGCAGCATACATAAAACCGCTGTAGAGCGGCACGGACAACAAACGCAAGCCGCCGGGTTCCGGATAACTCCAGGACCCGATCGACGGGTGCGTCTTAAAGACCTCAAGGACAAATCCCAACACATGAAATAGTCCCAGGGTCAAAAGTTCGTCGCGCGACTCCAGGCGCAGGGCGATCAAGAGCGCCTGGATTGCGAGGGCGCCCAGCAAAATCGCGTCATAGCGGGCGAGCCCCTGAATTGGAAAACGGCCTGCTATGTAGAGAATTACAAAGAACGCCCCGGCAAAGACGCAAGCCCGCGCCTGTCGGAAACCGAAGGCCAGGAGATCGAGCGCCAGTTCGCCCGGCGTAACGCGGAGCGGCGCCAGATAAAATGGCAGCGGGGGCGGCTTGACGCTGGCGCCGGGCATGGGTTGCAACTTCTGGAGCGCCGCCGGACGGTCAATCGGCAATGGCCGGGGCGCGCACGGACTACCGCCGGGACCCTGCGAAATTTCATCGCGAGTTCTTAAAGAGATTTACATAAGTCGTCAACGATTGATCGTATAACATGCGGCGCGCACTCTGTCTCGGCTTCTTTTTGTGCAGCGCGCCGCTTATTGCCGAGCCGGAATGGTCGGATCTCACGCAACCCGTCGCACTGGATGCAAGCAAGGCGGAGGACCGTTGGCAGGCCGCCGTGAGCCCGGGCGAAGGTCCGCCGGAAGCCGCCGGCTGGCGGGCCATCGCCGTGCCAGGTTACCTGCTTGCCGAACCGGAGCTCGAAGCTCGCGTTCACGCCCTGCAGCCGCCCGTTTTGTGGTACCGATTGCGCTTTCGCCTGGCCGGACCCGAAGCGCTTAAACTTCCACCCGAGTTAAGTTTGCGACTGGGTCGCATCAACGACCGCGATCGCACCTATCTCAACGGAGAATTTCTCGGCCAAACGGGAATTCACGGTTCGTCCATACCGACGGCTTACGATCGAGTTCGCATCTATCCGATTCCCCGCGCGATCCTGCGCCCCGGCGAGACGAACGAAATCTTGATTCGGGTCGAAGGCTATTCGGCCGATTTTCTGGGGTTTGATCGCGGCGGATCGGCGCTCGGGCCGACCGCGGAATTTGCGCGCGAAGCGCGCCAGAGTGCGGCGCTCAGTTTTTTGTTTCTGGGCGCGTATGCGGCGGTCGGCGGATACTTTCTGTTTCTCTATGTTCGACGTACGCGCGAAGTTGAGAACCTGCTGTTTGGCGTATTTTGCCTGACGCTTGTACTTTACCAGGCAATGAAGGAGCAGATCAAGTACGACTGGGGACTGGGCTTCGTCGCGCTCAAGCGCATTGAATTCACGGCGCTCTTCTTATTGGGGCCGTTGTTCTTTTATTTTTTGCGGTTCTTTTTTCGGCCGCCACGCGGCCGCTTTCGCACTCTGACCGACGCGGCCGGCGCAATCGGCAGCGCGCTGTGCCTGGCGTTTTTGCCGTATGTGTGGTTTACGGACGATGCGGACGCGTGGTGGCGCGCGCAAACGATCGTGATCGAACGCGGCGCCTGGCTTCTTTTGATGGGCGGGATGCTGGCCCTGGCCTTGCGCCGCGCGCTCGCGGGCGATCCGGATGCGCGCATCATGTTCGGCGGCGTGGGCGTGTTGATCGTCTCCGTTGTCGTCGATCAGCTGGCATCGCACGGAATCTTCGCGCTGCCGCCGACCTTCGGCTACGCCTTCAGCGCGTTTGTCTTCAGCGCAGCAGTGGTTCTTTCCAACCGTTTTGTTCGCCTGCATTCCGAGGTGGAAGACCTCAATCGCAACCTCGAAGGCAAGGTAGAAGAACGCACGCGTCAGTTAGAAAAGGCTTTCGCCGAAGTGAACGCGCTCAAAGAGCAGCAGGACGGCGATTATTTTCTCACGTCGCTTCTGCTGCAACCACTGTCCAGCGTGGAACTCATCGGTCAACGCGTGGGCGTCGAACTGCTCACCGTTCAGAAGAAACAATTTCAATTCCGACGTTGGGATGCCGAAATTGGCGGCGATCTCTCGACGGCGCATTCGATTCGATTGCGCGGCCGCGCCTGCACGGCCGTATTGTGCGGCGATGCAATGGGCAAATCGATTCAGGGCGCTGGCGGCGCGCTTGTACTCGGCACGGTGTTTAAGTCGGTTATAAATCGAACCCTCAACAGCGCGCTTTACTCGGAAAAATCGCCCGAACGCTGGCTCAAAGACTGTTTTCTCGAACTCCAGGATATCTTTGTTTCCTTTGACGGGCGCATGCTGGTGGCTGCGGCCCTTGCGCTCGTTGACGATGCGACCGGCCTGTGCTACTACATTAATGCTGAACAACCTCCGGCCGTCTTGTGGCGTGAAGGTCAGGCCTCGTTTGTCGAGGGTCCGAGCGCCCTGCGACGCAAACTGGGCGTTGACGGCGCGCTGGGCGCGGACGCGGGCAGACTGGCGATCACGACGCTGCAACTCCAGGCGGGCGACGTCTTAATATTTGGCTCAGACGGACGCGACGATCTACTGTTAGGCGTCCGGGACGACGGCGGACGCATCATTAACGAAGATGAGACCTTGTTCCTCGAACAGGTGCGGCGCGGCGCCGGCGAACTGAAGCCGATTTACCGCAGCCTGCTCGATTCCGGCGCGCTGACGGACGACCTCGCGCTTTTGCGCGTGAGTTATCTCGAAGACGCGCCTCTCGACCCAGGCGACCCGCGTACGGAAGCGGACTCGCTTTACGCAACGGGGCGCGCGCAGTTTCGCGCCGGCGAATATGCGGGCGCCGCGCAAAGCCTGGCGCGCGCGGTCGATCTCAATCCCGGCGATTTGCGCGCGCTCGCGCTTTTGAGTCAGGCCGCTAAGCTCAGCGGCGATTTGCAGCGTGCGGCGCTCGAAGGCGAACGCGTGCGTCTGCGCGCGCCGGAGCATGCCGCTAACCTGATGAATCTCGCCGATGTCTACCGACGTCTGGGCGATGCGATTCGCGCCCGGAAGCTGCTGGCGGAGGCGGAAGAGCTGGGCGACTCCGCTGCCGAAGCGACGCTTGCAAAACTGCGCGCTCTGCTCGCGCGCGAAAGCGGCGCAAACGGCGAAAGCGCACAGTTGTAGCGAGCTTGCAGGCGCCCTCGGAAAAATTGCAGACGCCGGCGCGAAACCAGCCGACTTTCGCTTATGGTCGCACGCCCGCCTCGTTCCGTACTCATCATTGGCGCCGGGGTCTCCGGACTCCGCAGCGCGCAGCTGCTTAAAGCGCAGGGCCGCCCCGTCAGGATTATCGAAGCGCGCGAACGCGTCGGCGGTCGCACCCTCAGCGTGGATTTTGAAGGCGAACGGGTCGATCTGGGCGGTCAGTGGGTCGGCCCCGGGCAGAGTTACGCTCTGGGCGTCGTCCGCGAACTCGGTCTCCAAACTTTTGCTCAATACGATCGCGGCAAAAAGCGCCAGCGTATGGGCGACGCGTACGGAACCTACTCCGGACTGATTCCCAAAATCGGCCTGTGGCCGGCCCTCGACGCGGGACGGGCGCTCCTTCGCTTTGGCCTGGATGCGCGCTCGCTTCCGCGCGGCGCGCCCTGGCTCGCGCGCAACGCGCAAACCCTCGACCGGCAGACCCTGGCCGACTGGATCGCTCGCCGCGTGCGCACTCCCGCCGCGCGCGACGTGATCCGCGTGGCGACGCGCATGTTGTTTTGCGCCGATCCTGAAGAGTTAAGCGCGCTTTACGCCCTGCACTATATGCGCGCGGGGGGCGGCGCCATCCGGCTCACGTCGATTCGTCATGGCGCGCAGGAGCGACGCGTCATCGGCGGCGCCCAGCGCATAGCGGAAGGAATTGCCGCAAGCGTACTGTCGGATTTGACTCTGTCCGCGCCCGTACGACGCATTAACTGGAGCGACGGCCGCGTCGTAGCATCGACCGATCGCGACGAATATGAGGCCGAAGCCTGCGTGTTAGCCCTGCCGCCGGCCATGCTGGCAAAAATTGAATTTACGCCGGAGTTGCCCGAGGCGCGCCGTGAAATCAACGCGCGCATGCCGATGGGATCCGTGATTAAATGTATAATCAGTTATGAGTCGCCCTTCTGGCGCGAAGCGGGTTTTTCCGGCGAGGCGATCGCCGACTCCGGCCCGCTGTCCGGCGTTTTTGACGAGTGTAATGCGCACGGCGACCATGCGGCGCTGGTCGCGTTTGTAACGTCCGCGGAGGCGAAGCGTCTGTCGCGCCTGAGCGCGGAGGATCGCCGGCGCATTATTATAGAAGAACTCGCAAAGTTTTTTGGCGACCGCGCGCTCGACTACCGCGGCTATATTGAACGCGATTGGACCCAGGAAGAATTCAGCGGCGGCTGTTACGTCGGCCTTGCGCCGCCGAATTTGCTCAGCGTGTACGGCGCGGCGCTGGCTGCGCCCATTGGCCCTTTACATTTCGCCGGCACGGAAACGGCCGCGCAGTCGCCCGGTTACATCGACGGCGCGCTTGAAGCGGCGGAACGGGTCGTGCGCGAGATACTGGCCAGGTGAGCAGCAGCGCGTGATCTTTCTCTACCAGCGCGGCGCAGGCTGCGCCACCTGAGCGGCATTTTCGCTTCATTCACGCGGCTTATCTTCCCAATCCCAGAAAAAATCCTTGTTGGTAAGTTCGGGTTCCGAGTCGTCCGGCTCGGTCGCCAGCTCCGGATCTTCGCCGACTACGACATTATATTGCTGCTCCAGATCCGCGCACTGCCCTTCCCAGTAATCGTCCGTGCCGAATTCCGGAAAGGCGGCGACAAAGGCGGGGTCTTCGCGGCGACGCGTAATCCAGGCCGCGTAGTGTATGAACCGCATCGCCCGCAGGGGTTCGATCAGTTTGAGCCAGTGATCTTCAAAGGCGCGAAACTGTCGGTAGCCTTCCAGAAACAACGCGCGCTTGCGCAGCGCGTACGCGTCGTGGCCCGGCTGCAGCATCCAAACGTCCTGCGCCGCCGGTCCCGAGACAAAATCGTCAAAGTCGAGAAAAAGCCAGCCGGAGTCGCTACGCAAGAGATTCCCGGAATGCAAATCGCCATGAATGCGCAGAATCGGAACGTCCGCGCTCAAACGATCATACAAATCAGCGATTGTAAGCGCCGCATCCTGGTAGCGCTCGCGCAGATAGGGCGGCGGAAACCCCTGGGATTCCAGAAATGCAAGCGGCGCCCGCACGTATGCGGAAGCATTGAGTTGCAGGCGACTGCGCGCCGGCCTGGCAGCGCCCACATTATGAATGCGTGCGGCAATGCGACCGAGCGCGAGCATATCCTCGTCGTTGGGCTCATCCGCCGGACGACCGCCGCGGCGCGGCCAGATCGCGCAGTAGATTCCGCCGATTTCTTTGAGCGAGCCGCCGTCGGAAAAACGCAGCGGCGCAATTACCGGGATATCATGCTCGGCCAATTCGAACAGAAAGTCGTGCTCTTCCTGGATTTGTTCAACGCTCCAACGTCCGGGCCGGTAGAACTTCGCCACCACGTGGGCGCCGTCTTCGAGCCGCAGATCGTAGACGCGATTCTCCAGGCTGTTCAGTTGCAGACAATGTCCGCTCGGCGCGAAGCCGGCCTCCTCGACGCTTTCCAGTACGCGTTCGGGCGTGAGGGCGAAAAAGGTTTCGTTCATGGGGAGCCCGGATGGGCGCGTTCCTCGCAACAGGGGGCCGGCAGCCGCCGGTCGCGTCAATACCGTCGTCGGAACTATGCGCCTCCGGTCCCGCCCGGCACCCGTGGCGCTGAAAAATGGAGGTCCCGAAGCAGAAAAAGCTTGCTGGCCGAGCATTACATAACAATATTGTTATATAACATATGGGTCATACAATACCAGCCCCGGAGCGCCTGGATCGGACCTTTGCCGCCCTGGCAGACCCGACGCGCCGCGAGATCCTCGCCCTGCTGGCGCGCGGGGAGACCTCCGTTATGGACCTGGCCGGCCATTTCTCTGTAAGCCAGCCGGCTATATCCCGGCATCTCAAGGTTCTGGAGCGGGCCGGCCTCATTGCCAGCGGCCGCGCGGCCCAGCGCCGACCGCGCCGCCTGACGGCCGAGCCTCTGGCGGAAGCCACGGATTGGCTGGAAAACTACCGGCAATTCTGGGAAAGCCGTTATCAAAAACTGGACGAAGTGCTCGAACAATTGAAGTTAATGCAGGTTAAAGGAGCTCAAGACGAATGAATTCAGAACAAAATGAACTCAAGATGGAGTTGCGCGGCGAAACCGAAGTCGTGTTCACGCGCTACTTCGCCGCGCCGCGCGCATTGGTCTTTGATTGTCACACCAAACCCGAGCTGATGCGTCGCTGGCTGATTGGTCCCGAAGGCATGACGCTTGAAACTTGCGAAAACGATCTGCGAGCTGGCGGAAAGTACCTGTATGTTTATGCGGACAAAAAAGGCAATCGCGGCGGGGTCCACGGACATTTTCGCGAGGTAATCGTTCCTGAGAAGTTCGCCAATACAGAAAACTACATCATGGATATGGCGACCTTTGATCCGAACGCGCCCGAAGATCCGTCGGCCATGGTCGAGTCGCGCACTTTCGCATCCCGGGGCGACGGAACGGTGCTGACGCACGTATGCCAGTTTCCTTCGGAGGAAATGCGCAAACTTGCGCTCGAATACGGCATGGCCGACGGGTGGTCGGAGTGCTGCAAGGAACTCGTGAAATTGTTATCCGCGCTGACCTCGGCCAATCAGCCTTTAACAGAAGGTTAAACTCCATGCATCCGGACATTCGGAACTACAACGAAAAACTGGAGCCGCGCCACGCGAAAGTAGGCGCTCTGCTTGCGCGCGAGATCGACAGGGGCTTGCCGGAAGCGGAAAACAAGATATGGCACGGCCATCCGGTGTGGTTCTTAGAAGGCAATCCTGTTGTCGGGTACAGCAAAGAAAAACCAGGCGTACGACTCATGTTCTGGAGCGGCGCGGACTTTGACGAAGTTACATTAAACGTGCGCGGAAAAAAATTCAAGGACGCGTCTGTTTTCTTTAACGACGTCGCCGAAGTGCCCAAGACGGATTTGGGCCGCTGGCTTGAAAAAGCGCAAACCATTCAGTGGAACTATAAGGATATCGTGCGAAACAAAGGTTTGCTAAAAAAGCTGAAGTAGCGCGTTGCGCACTCGCGCGTCAAATCGGCGAATTGCTGCAAAGCCGGTCGGCGAATTCACGAGCCTGACAACAGGGGCCGACGCAGACGCCAACAACGACGAAGGAGACGACGGATGAAACAAGAAACAAAGCTGCAAGTTCAGGCGCAGGGCGAACGCCAACTGGTAATCATGCGCAGCTTCAATGCGCCGCGCGAGCTTTTGTTTCAGGCCGTCACCACTCCCGCGCTGCTATGCCGCTGGCTGCTGGGGCCGCCGGGCTGGTCCATGCCGCTTTGCGAAGTCGACCTGCGGGTCGGGGGAAAATATCGGTACGTGTGGCATAACGAGGACGGGCGCAGCATGGGCATGGGCGGAGTTTTCCGCGAAATTGTTCCCGCCGAGCGCATTGTCTGCACGGAAGTATTCGACGAAGCCTGGTATCCCGGCTCCGGCTTGAGTACGCTTGAATTTGTCGAGCGGGACGGGCTCACCGTGATGACAAACACATTGCTCTACGAATCCCGGGAAGCGCGAGATGTTGTACTGCAATCGCCCATGGATCAGGGCATGGCCCTCAGCTACAATCGGCTGGCGGAGCTTCTGGCTGCACAGGCCGGCGGGAAACCATGAACTTTACAACGGGCTCTGTCCGCTAATTAAGGCCCGGACGCAGCTCGCGAATGATAAAGTCGACGCTGTTCACCGTCTGCCCCGTAAGGTCCGGAGTTCCAATCCGCTGAAATGAGCCCGGATCGCCGGTGAACGAGCGGCAGATCGCGCCGAATCCCGCAGAGTCGTCGCCGGTCATAATGTAGACGCCATTGCCGTAGGCGATCGAGACCATATCCTCGGACGCGAGATTACTCAAGCAGCCGGTGCTGCCGCCGACCCACGGATTGTCTGCGCCAATTGCTGAACGACTGAAATTGCTGCCGGGTTCGAGCGCAAAGAAGAGATTATTCGCAGCATGCATGCCGCGATTGGCGCCGACGATGCCCCCGCTGTGCGTCGCGAGCTGTGCGCTCAGGTTCGCGCTGTAGACTTCTACGTCGGTCCCGGTCGTGCCAAAGACCCACCGATCGTTAGCAAACGCGGTCGTGAAGCCAAAGACGATCAGACTCATATTGAAGGTATTCCACTGGCCCGTCAGTCCGGTCGTCGTATAGAAGACTGCGGGATCGCCCGCCCGATTTGCGACAAAGAACCCGGCGCCAAATCGGATCGGTTGCAAGGTCACGCCAGGAGCGGAAGTCTCGACGCTCCAGTGAATTCCGTCCGTCGAGGCCAGCGCCACGCCCGACTGCCCGCTGGCCACAAAGCGGCCGCCGCCAAACGCAACGCCCGTCAGATTCACCGCCGTGCCGCTGTTAGCTGCAATCCAGGTGTCGCGATCGTACGAGTACAATACTGCGCCCGCATCGCCCACAACGACATAAACGCCGGCGCCGTAGGCCGCATCCCGGAGAACCGCGGCGGTGGGCACAACCGGCGCGAGCGTCCAATTCACGCCGTCTTCCGAAATGAGAATCTTATTGGACGCAGTCGCCACAAAATGACGCTGTACGTTTACATAGTACGGAGTGAGGCTGAGGATATTACATTCAATGTCAGCGTCCGTGCAAGCCGCTTCGACGGAATCACAACCGGTAAGGCCGCCGGCGAAACCCAGCAGCGTAGCGGTAAGCAGGAGGCGGCCGGATTGATGCAGAGTGCGCATTCGTTCACTGCGAAACGAGGCCCTGCGCGCGCAACTGCAATTGCAAAAGTCCCCGCAGACGCCCGAATCAGGGCCTGCGATTCGCGCGGGGACCGGGCGGCGCAACGCTGCCAAAATTCTGCACGCACTTAAACATTGGAATATTTTGAAACGCGCTGGAACGATACCCGGCGCAGGCGGCGCCCAGAAAAGCAAAGCGAGGCTGCAGAATATTCTCACGGTGGCCCGGCGAATTCATCCAGCTCTCGACCGCGGTGCGCGCGAGACCCATGTAGGTGTGTGGAAGAATCGGCGCGCCCTTGTGTTCGTAGCTGAAAAAATCCCCGCCATTCTGAGCCGGCCCGAAAACCGCCCGACCCGGCTCGTACTCGATGCCAAAGGCCTCGGCGATATTCTCGCCGCGCAAACCGGAATTAACTCCGGCGAGCGCCATGCGATCAAAGGGACTGCGCCTTCCAGCAACCGGACTGATGTGGTCAAAAAAATTCTGAGCGACCATGTCATCGGCGTGCATCTGAGCGGATTTCTCAAGCGCCGGGGAATACTCGAGGGGCGGCAGCCCCTCGGCTGCGCGCCGGCGATTGGTTTCGTAGAAGATCGCTGCATTTAACAACGCAGAATCGACGCGCGCAAGATTGATGCGCGCCGCAACGGCCGGGCTGGCGATAAAACGGTCCAGCGCATAGGCCGAGTAGCTGGCGGGACTCCAGGGGGTCTGCGCTGCGATGGCGCGCGCAAACAGGGGGACGAAGAGCGCGCCCAGGCTGATAAACGCTGCGCTAACATGCGGCCAACTCCAGCCGAACACCCCCGCGTTACGCCAGCGCACTGCATTGAGACGCGTCCGGGCGCCTCGCGGATCGTAAAAAAGCGCGGACATGGGAAAGGAAGCCGACCGCCTGGCGCCCGTAGCGGCAAGTCTAAAAAAACTTGCCGGACGCGGCGCTGACGGCGAGCGTCCCGCATGTCCCACGTGGTCGTCGCCCTGCTCCAGAAACGCGTCCGCAACTCGCCCGCGGAAACCTTCGAAGCGACGCTGGCGGACGTCCGCACCGCGGCGGCGCGCGGCGCGCAGATTATCTGCACCCAGGAATTGTTTCTCACTCCGTATTTTTGCCAGAGCGAGTCGGCGGCGAACTTTGATCTGGCGGAACCGATCCCGGGCCCCGCAACCGAACGCCTGTCTGCGATTGCCGCCGAGCTCGGCGTCGTCTTGATCGCGTCGCTTTTCGAAAAACGCATGGCGGGGCTGTATCACAATACGGCCGTCGTCTTTGACGCGGACGGCGCCCTGCTCGGCCTCTATCGCAAGATGCATATCCCCGATGATCCCGAGTACTACGAGAAGTATTACTTCACTCCGGGCGATCTCGGCTATCGCGCGTGGCGCACGCGCTTTGGCACGGTCGGCGTCCTGGTGTGCTGGGATCAGTGGTTCCCGGAAGCCGCGCGGGCCACTGCGCTGCTCGGCGCCCAGATTTTGTTCTACCCCACGGCCATCGGCTGGCACGACCACGAACGCGAAGCGTTGGGCGCAGCCCAGCATGACGCGTGGGAGACGGTTCAGCGCGGCCATGCGGTTGCGAATGGCGTTTACGTCTGCGCGGTAAACCGCGTGGGCCGCGAGGGCGCGCTCGACTTCTGGGGCCAGAGCTTCATCGCTGATCCGTTTGGACGCCGGATCGCGCGGGCCCCGATCGACTCTGAATCGATTCTGCTCGAGCGACTCGATCTGGACGAAATTGAGCGCACGCGCCGCGACTGGCCCTTTTTGCGCGATCGCCGCATTGATAGTTACGATGCGCTGCTGCGTCGCGGCCCCTGAGAAACTCCGAATTCTACAGGTCGCTCGCCGGACGGGCGGGTTTAGAATTGACCGCAGCGAGCGGTTTTTGAAGAATTCCGGGCATGTTTCAGTGGCCCGGTTATCGCTTTCTGGATCGAATTTACGAAAGCGAGCGATCCATTGTATTTCGCGCGATTCGCGAGGCCGATCAGAAACCCTGCGTCATCAAGGTCGTGGCCTCGGAATTCGCCTCGCCGGGTCAGATCGCGCGATTCAAGCGTGAATATGAGCTCCTGCTGAGCCTCAAATCGGAAAATGTCATCCGCGCCTACGAGCTTCAGAAATTCGGCGGACGCTGGATGATGTCGCTCGAAGACTTTGGCGGCGATTCGCTGCATCGCCACCTGGCGATGCGTAAACTGGAGCCCTCGCAGAGTCTGCGCCTGGCAGTCAAAATCTCCCGCGCCCTGGGAGAATTACACGCAGCCGGAATCATCCACAAGGACATCAATCCGTCCAATATCGTCTGGAACGCGGCCGCGGATTCCATCAAACTGATCGACTTTGGCATCGCCGCGCGTCTCTCGCGCGAGATCGCGGGAACCGGCGGCGCCAACTCCCTGGAAGGCACCATTCCGTATATTTCTCCCGAACAAACCGGCCGCATGAACCGCGCCATCGACTATCGCAGCGACTACTATTCTTTTGGCGCCACCCTGTATCGCATGTTCAGCGGCCAGCCGCCTTTTGAAGGAGCGGACCGTATGGAAGTGGTGCACGCGCACATTGCGCGCACGCCCGCGCCCTTGAATCGCCTCAATCCGGCGATCCCCGCCGCCGTCGCGCGCATCGTGGATCGCCTGCTTGCGAAAACGGCGGAGGATCGCTACCAGAGCGCCCGCGGCTTGACGGATGATCTGGAGCGGGCCGCCGCGGAGTTGGAACGGGACGGCGACGTATCGGACTTCGCCCTGGGTCTGCACGATCGGCCGGACCACTTCACGATTCCCCAGAAGTTGTACGGCCGCAGCGACGAACTCGATCAACTCATGCGCGCATTCACGCGCGCCAGCGCCGGCCGGCCGGAATTGCTGCTGGTGTCGGGCTATTCAGGCGTCGGAAAATCCGCGCTGGTGCAGGAGATTCGCCGACCGACGACGGAAAAACACGGGCGCTTCGTTTCCGGTAAGTTTGATCAGTTCAAGCGCAACTCGCCGTATTCGTCGCTGTTGCAGGCCTTCCAGGAATTGCTGCGGCTCACGCTGGCCGGCGCAGACGCGGAAATCGCGGCGCTCCGGTCGCGCTTGAGCGAGGCATTGGGCGACGGCGCCAGCGCGCTGGCGGAAACTCTGCCGGAAATCGGCCTCATTCTGGGCGTGACGCCGGCGCCCGCGCCGCTGCCGCCCGCCGAAGCGGAAAACCGTCTGCACAATGCGTTGGTGAATTTCCTGTCCGCGCTCGCGACAGCGGATGCGCCGCTCACCCTCTTCCTGGATGATCTTCAGTGGGCGGATGCGGCGTCGCTAAAACTGCTCAAGCTCTTTGTTGCGCAGCCTGGTGTTCCGCATCTGCTCTTTATCGGCGCTTACCGCGACAATGAGGTCGACGCCGCGCATCCGCTGCATACAGCAATCGAAGACATCCGCAAAACCGGAGCGAGCGTGAACGAGCTGCGCCTGCGGCCGCTCAATCTTGAGCATGTGCAGGAACTGGTCGCCGACACGCTCGGCTGTCCCTTCGCCTCCGCTCTGTCGCTCGCGGAAGCTTGCATGGACAAGACGCACGGCAATCCCTTCTTTCTGGCCGCGTTCCTCCAGAATCTGCACGACCAGGGCTTAATTGTGTTCGATCCGGGCGCCGCCGCGTTTGTCTGGGACAGCGCGCGGATTCGCAGCGTGGATGCTACCGAAAACGTAGTCGAGCTGATGAGCGCACGCATCGCCAATCTGGCTTCCGAAACGCGCGAGATCGTTCAACTGGCGGCGTGCATCGGGGCCCAGTTTGATTTAAACGCGTTGGCGCTGGTCTTTGGTCAGTCGCGCGCGCGTTCTGCAAAATTTCTCACGCCGGCCTTAAACGAGGGCTTGCTCTTGCCCCTGGACGACTATTATCGCTACGCAGCTGAAGAAGTCGACGAACTGCCTGGCGCGCCCGTGGAAAACGTTCGGTATCGGTTCCTGCATGATCGCGTGCAGCAAGCCGCCTATCTTCAGTTGAACGAAGCGCGGCGACGGGAGCTGCACCTGCGCATCGGCCGCCTGCTGAATGCCCGCCTGGCGGAGGGCGGCGCAGAGGAAATGCTCTTTGATGTCGCCGCGCATCTGAATCTCGCTCACGAGCTGATTGTTGCGCCGGAGGAACGCCGCAGCCTTGCCCGCCTCAATCTTGAGGCCGGCACACGTGCAAAAAATTCCGCCGCCTACGCGCCGGCCCTCGAATTTCTCAAGCAGGGTCTGGCCCTGATCGACGAAGACGCCTGGCGCGAGGAATACGAGCTCGCATTGGACCTCTACGCAAATGGCGCCGAGGCGGCGTATCTCACCGGCGACTTTGCAACGCTGGAAGCGCTGATTGCCACCGTTGAAACGCGCGCGCGTACGCTGCTCGACAAAGTTAAAATCTACGAGGTGCGTCTGCAGGCCGCCATGGCGGCCAATCGTTCGCTGGAAGCCGTCGACATTGCGCTGCCGATTCTCGAAATGCTCGGCGTAAGTCTGCCGCGCCGACCGGGCAAAGGCCGGATTATGCTCGATCTGTTGCGTACAGCGGCAAGCCTGCTGGGCAAATCGGACCAGGATTTGCAAAACCTCCCGCTGATGACGGACCCGCAAAAACTCGCGGCCATGCGCATACTTTCGCGCATTGGCAGTTCAGCTTACATCGCCGTGCCCAACCTGTTTCCGATCATCGTATTTCGCCTGGTGCAACTTTCGGTGCGCTACGGCGCGACCGGTCTTTCCTCGCTGGGTTTCGCCAGTTACGGACTCATCCTCGCGGGCGGCCTGGGTTTGATTGAACGCGGCTATCGCTACGGCATGCTGGCGCCGCGCCTGCTCCAGTCTTCAGGCGCGAGCGAAGTCACCGCACGCACGCTGTTTGTGGTGCACGGCATGGTGCGCCACTGGAAAGAGCCGGTCGCAAATTCGCTCTCCGATTTGCGCGACACATACCAGGCGGGGCTGCACTCGGGCGACTTCGAATTTGCATCCTATTGCGCGTACATGCTTTGTATTCAGTCTTTCTACGCCGGGAAGGATCTGGAACAGATGGAAAAAGAAACGGCGCGCTATAGCGAGGCGCTTGCCGCGCGCAATCAGCGCACTGCTTTGAACTATATAGAAATTTATCGGCAGCTTGCGGACAATCTCGCCAATGCAAAGCCCGATCCGACAGCGCTCCACGGACCGCACTATGATGAACGCTTGCGGCTTCCAGAACACGAAGCGGCCAACGATCGCACGGCGATTTTCTTTCTGTATTCTACAAAAACCTATCTGGCTTTTGTGTTTGGCGACGACGAGAACGCGCAGCGATTCGCCAGTCTGGCCGAGCCGCACGTCGAAAGCATGGCGGGCGCGATGATCGTTCCGTGGTTTTACTTCTATGCGACGCTTTCCGAACTGCGTGCGGCGCCGGCCGGTTCGAAACGGAGACTATCGCGGCGTGCAAAACGCACCCTGAAGATGATGTCAAACTGGGCCGCGCACTCGCCGGCGAACTACGCCAACAAAATGTTCCTGCTGGATGCGGAAGTTCTGCGAGTTCGCGGGCTGTATAATCGGGCCCTCCAGCTCTACGATGCTTCGATTGAAGCGGCGCAGAAAAGCGGCTTTCTGCACGAAGAAGCCGCAGCGAACGAACTGGCGGCCGGAATCTGGCTGCGGCGCGATAAAAAAGATTTTGCCGGACTCTACGTCGCGCGCGCAATCCACTCGAACCAGGTATGGGGGGCCCGCGCCGTCGCCCGCGCGCTGGAGGAATTGCACCAGGACTATGCGCGCATTCGCATCCGCCGCGGCGCCGGAACGGAGACCAGCACGAGCGAAACGTCGCATTCGTCCTTCGTCAGCGCCACGACCAGCGTAACCACCCTGGATCGCATGCCCCTTTCGAGTCTGGACTTCATTTCGATTTTGAAGGCTTCGCAGGCGCTGTCGGGCGAAATCGTACTGGCGGAACTGCTCAAAAAATTGATGCGCATCACCATCGAAAACGCCGGCGCACGGTCCGGCAGTTTGTTGCTGGAGCGAGCGGGACGCTGGGGCGTGGAAGCGTACGGCGCCATTGAAGGCGATCAAATCGTCGTCTTCTCGGCGGAACCCGACGCCGCCGGCGATCAGGCGCGGGCGGCCATGTCGATCGTGAACTTCGTGGCGCGGACGCACGAAGTGGTGGTGCTGCGCGACGCCAGCGACAGCCAGTTCAGTTCAGATCCGCACTTCCAGAATTCTCCGCCGGGCTCGGTGATGTGCCTCCCGCTTTTGCATCAGGGCCGACTCAACGGCATACTGTATTTTGAAAATCCGCTCGCTTCCGACGCCTTTACGCCGGATCGTCTTGAGGTGCTGCATCTTTTGTCCGTGCAAATCGCCGGCTCGATCGCTAATTCGCGGCTCTATTCCGACCTGCAGGAATCGCTCGAAGACCAGACCCGTCTGACCAACGCTTACAGCCGTTTTGTACCGCAGGACTTCATGAAAATACTGGGAAAATCCAGCATTGTCGACGTGCAATTGGGCGATCAGATTCAGCGGGAAATGACGGTTTTGTTTTCCGATATTCGCGACTTCACCGGCATGTCGGAAAGCATGTCGCCCCAGGAAAACTTCAACTTTCTGAACGGCTATCTTGGACGGATGGAACCGGTGATCGGCGCCAACCACGGCTTTATCGATAAATACGTCGGCGACGCCATAATGGCTTTATTTCCAGCGACGGCCGACAACGCGGTGCGCGCCAGCGTTGAAATGCTCAACCAATTGCGTGAGTACAATCGTAGTCGCGAAGTGCGCGGCTATCGCCCGCTGACAATCGGGATCGGTCTGAATACCGGATTATTGATGCTGGGCACGGTCGGCGGACGCAATCGCATGGACGGCACGGTCATTTCGGATGTGGTCAACCTGGCTTCGCGGATCGAAGGTCTGACAAAGGTGTTTGGGGCGCCGCTATTGCTCGGCGAGGACTCGTATGCACGCCTCGAAGATCCGACGCGCTATAACATTCGGACCATCGCCCAGGTGCGCGTCAAGGGCAAGTCGCACGCGGTAACCGTCTATGAAGTATTCGACGGCGACGCTCCGGAAGTAACCGCCTTAAAGCGCGCCACAATCTCCGTATTTGAGGAGGGTCGTCAGTTTTTTTTGATTGGCGCCCTGGATAATGCAGCGGATCGCTTTCGAGCGGTGCTCGAGAAAAATCCGGCCGATCTGCCCGCGGCCGCGTATTTGCGACGTTGCGGCCAGCCGGCGGACGCAGCGATCAGCGTCGATTCGTTTCCAATCCCGGAATAGATTTTCCTGACCGAGCCGATTCCAACTATGCCCGATTCCGACCCGCGTTATCCCGCGCGTTACACATTCACCGATCGTAACTTCTTGCTCTACGGCGACCTGGTGGAGCGCCTTGCGCCGTATTTCTTTGCGGGCGATCCACTCGCCGACGAGGTCGTTGAGCTTTTCGCTTCGCTCCCGCCGGGCAAAGGCAAAGCGCTCCTCGACCGCGCACTGGCAGGCGGCATTGACAGCATTGACAACCCGCCGCCGGCGCTCGCACGCCTGTTCGCACAAACGGATCACGTGCCGTTGTGGGTCGATTGGGAGATGATCAACCTCGGCGGTGCTACGTATTTGCGATCCGGATTTCTGGGCGCGGCGGCGCTTTTGTGCTACTCGTTGCCGTACGGTTACCTGAATCCAGGCGCAAACAAGCCGCTGGTATTTTCAGGACGCCTCGTGCAGCGCGCGTATCGGCGCTTGCTCGAAACATCGCGCTTTGTTTACGAAGTTTGTAAAAAGGACGGCCTGCAGCGCCAGGGCGCGGGATTTATGATCTCGATTCGCGTGCGCTTGATGCACGCTCAGGTGCGCCGGCTGTTGCTCAAGTCGGGTCGCTGGCGCGCTGCGGAATGGGGCGCGCCGATTAATCAGACCGACATGCTCGGCACAAATCTGCTATTCTCGATTGTGGTTCTGGATGCGCTCAGGCGCACCGGCATACATCTGACCGCCCGCGAAACTGAAGCCGTACTGCACCTCTGGAAGTACTCGGGATATCTGATGGGCGTCGACCCGGAGATATTAGTCGCCAACGAGCGCGAGGGGTGGCGCATACTCGATCTGATTATGGCTTCCCGCGGCCAGGCGGACGCGGACTCGCGCACGCTGACCGCTGCGCTGATGGACGCCGGCGCAGAGGTTGCTCATTACACCCTGGGATTCAAGAAGAAGCCCCGCTGGGTCGCAGGCGCTCTGTACGGACTCTCGCGCTATTTCATCGGCGGTTCGCACGCCCGCGAACTCGACTATCCGCGCACGCTCTGGCTGTTAACTGTTCCAATCCTGCGCACAACCGTCATGTTTTTCGAAGCGTTGCGGCGCGCATTTCCGGGCGGCCAGCGATTTTTCGTCAGAATAGGATCGGCAATGTGGCAATTTGCGGTGGAACGCGGACTGCGCGGGCGCAGCGCAGAGTTCGCCATGCCGGAGAAAATTCAAAAAGGGGGAGCCGGGCATGAACGCTAAAAACACTTTTGATCTTTTGAACGAGCAGGACTGGAGCATATTGCTGCAGCGAGCTCGAAGACTGAAATTCAAAAAAGACGACGTGCTGATTCAGGAAGGATCGCAACAAAAAGCCCTGTTTATTCTGCGTAACGGCTACGTTCGCGTAGTGCGCACGCATAACGGACAACCGCTCGCCCATGCGCGTCTGGGGCCCGGCCAGGTGTTCGGCGAGATGTCTTTTCTTGAGCACGCCGGCGCCAGCGCTTCCGTCATCGCAGAAGACGATGTTGAGTTGGACGAAATTGACGGCGCTTATCTCAACTCGCTGATCGGCTCCGAGCCTGGTTTTTCGGCGCGCTTCTACAATAGTCTCGCCGTTACGCTTTCGCAGCGACTGCGCGACGTCTCGCTTACCCTGGGGGAGTTAAACGTAAACGAAATCGCCCAGGTGAATCGGTTTCATCGCACGCGCCTGGGTCACATCACGGATCGGCAAATTCCGGAAGGTCTGGCGGAAGGAACGGACGAGTTTCAGGCCCGCATGCGTGAACTGGATCGTCAGCTCAAGACTATGCAGGTCCGCCCGGATGAGGCGCAGACAAACGTAAACCGACTCTGCGACGAAATCCTTAACCTGCTCGAACGCTATACGCGGCCCGAAACCCTGGTGGAAATCGGATACGACGACCTTTTGTCTTTTCGCGACACTGACAATCTTGATACGGGCGTAGGCGCGTTCGTCTTTCGCGAAACCTTCAGTCTGTTCATGCTGAGCGAAACCATCGCGCACTGCTACATGAAACCGCGCGGTTTTTCAGACGACTTTAAAACCGGCGAACTCATTCACGCCAACGAAGCGCGCGGCGACGGACGCCTTGGCGCCCTGATTGATCGTTGGTTCCTGAATCGATCTTACTGCGCTGCGCGCCGTGCGTTGCATAATGACTTCGGAAAAATGCTGCTCGCCGCCGCTCACAGGGATGGAGACGTTTTTCACATCGCCAGTCTGGCCAGCGGCGCATCACGCGAGATCTTCGATTGTATTCGCAAGGTTGGCGCGGAAAAAATGCGGGTGAAGTGCCTTGATATAGACCAGGAAGCGCTCGCCTTCGCCTCGAAGTTGGCTCAGGAATCGAACTGTTCGGATCGCGTGGACTTCATGCAGGAGAACGTGCTTTCCATGGCGGAAGGGCGCGGAAAATTCGAACTTGGCCCGCAGGAATTCATCTACGCGCTCGGCTTTGCGGATTACCTGGCCGATGATCAAGTAGTTTCCGTGCTGAACTGGATTCACGCCAATCTGAGTCCGAACGGATCGGCTTTGTTAACCAACACCGACCCGCGCTTGCCGGACCGGCTTTTGCTGACGCATATTCTGGAATGGGAAATCAATTATCGCGATCAGGACGAGATTGCGACCCTCTTTGAGAGGAGCGCATTCAAACGTCGGCCGGACTTCACGAGTGCGAAGGACGCCGTGTTCCACGCAGCGCTCTGCACGCGCTGACGCCTGGCGACAAAACGGCGATCGCGCCGACGATCAGCCTGCGCGACGAACCTGCGCTTAAACTACGCCGGTCGCGTAGCGCGAACGCAGGAAAAAGCGCGCGAATGGATAAAGCGCGCGTTGCAGAGGCGCGCTCCCGGAATAGGCGCGACGCAGCGTTTCCGAAGGACTCCCGCGAGAAATACGCCCCAGTACAAATCGAAAGGCCGCGTCCCCGGAGCATTCCCACAGGAAGCGATTGACCACTCCAGCGCGCAGATATGGCAAGAATTGGCGCGCCGCCAGGGCGCCGTAGTCTTCGCCGGACAGCCGGCACCGCGCGGCCAGTCGACCCGACTCGAGGGCGTGGCGAATGCCAAAGCCCCACAGAAAATCCTGCAGACCGGCCGCCTCCCCGCAGTACAGGCGGCCGGCTTCCGCAAAGCGCGGGGGGCCGCCGACGCTTACGACTCCGCCGACCCGGCGCACATTGCGCATATCAAACGCAAACTGGCGCTGAGCCATGGCGAGCGTCTCGGCGAAAGCGGCGCCAATCTCCGGTCCGTCCGCAAACATGGTGGTGCACAAACACGCCTGCCCGTCAGCAATGAGCAAGTACGCGTAGCCGCGGCGCGCAATGCGATTATTTACAAACGCAACTGCAAGATCGTCCGCGCGCGTCTCAAAGGTGCAACCCAGCGCCGCCGCGTAGACTTGCGTCGGCCGGACGCCGGTAGCGACGATATCCGCAGCAGCGTCCGGCAGCTTCTCGCCAAATCGAATGCGCACGCCAGCGTCCAGCGCACTCTGCTTTAAGGCCTGATCCAGCGCGCCCGGCAGCGCTCCGCGACGAACTACGTAAAACAGGGGTCGGGCGAACTCGGCGACTTCCGTTCGGACGCCGTCGCTGACTGACACGCGCGAAAAGGGCTTGAGCAAACAGTCCGCGCCAAGTTCACGAATGGGCGACTCCAGGCGCACATCGGTTTGACTCGACCAGTTTTCGAGACCTTGCAGATCCCCGAGGAAGCGCTTTCCGGCGTCCGATCGCTTTTCGTACACCTCGACGGCTTGCCCCGCGCGCGCAAGCTCCAACGCGCAGGCCAGACCGGCCGGTCCCGCCCCCGCAATGCGAATCGGTTCCCCGGCCCGAGGCGCTCGGACAGAATACAGGCCTGGCATAATTTTCCGGCTGCAGACGCCGCAGGGAAATCCCGGCGGCGCGACGACCCTATAGATTATCGGATGCAAGGGGTCAAAAATTACGCTGCTCCCGGCGTCTGGCGCCGATTGCCCGCCCCTGACGGAGTTACGGTCGCCGTATAAACCGCAAGGCCGCGCTTCCGCCGTGTTACGTCGCCAGGCGGCGGCCCGACTCCGGGCCCGGGGCCGGTAACATTGTTCCAAATATCACACGAAGCTGTTAGTAATTGTAAGTGAAAATTACTATATAAAATTATGATTCAGGCTCGCCAATAATCCGGGTGCAGAGGCTTGATTACCAACAATCATTTTATCAAATTCACATAGCGTCCCCAAAAAGAGCCCTTCATCGGGCAAATTTCACAGAAATCCTGTGATTGTCATCAGTAGTCAGGAAATACGTGAACCAGTCAGCTTTTATAATCAAGCGTCTGGCGACCATCGCCATGCCACCGGCGGAATACGAGGACAAAAACCTCCTTCGCCAGATCGCGTCAGGGGACACCGGCGCGTTCTGGCTATTCTGGCGGTCGCAGGAACGGGGCCTGCGCCGGATTTGCATGAGCATCTTCCGAGTCCACGAGGACGCTGAAGATGCGCTGCACACCGCAATGCTCCGCGCCTTTGAGCGCATGAGCGGCCGCGTTGATGAAATCGCTCATCCGGCCGCCTGGCTGCGTCGTCTGACCCGAAACGTATGTCTCGAAATCCTGCGGCGAAACAGACGTTTCCTCGCAAACCAGGAGTCGTACGACGACATGAGCAGCGAGCGCAGCAACCTTGTTTCCACATTCTCAGAATCCGCTGAAAACTCCTACTTCCGCGGCGAAGCCTATTCACAGACGTATAAGGCGCTGGAAAAGCTCCCCAACCGCCTGCGAGCCGCCGCTCTTTTGCGTTTTGTGTTTCAATTGCCGCACAAGGAAATTGCAGAATACCTCAATCTTACCAATGAAAATGTACGGAAGCGCATTCAGCACGCGCGGTCCTACCTGCAATCGGAAATGGGCGATGAATTTAATCCAGCCCAACTGCACAATGTTACGCGTCCGGGCAAGCGGCTCCGCAACGCCGGATACGCAACAGCGATTGAATTACCCCTTGGTCTCTTGCAACAAAATTTCTTCGAGATCAATCTGCGTTTCGAGGCGTCGCGTATTCTGGCGATTCGAGACGCCAGCGGAGTGGAATATGACGTAAACGCATTACTGACCGCACGGCCGGCCCGGCAGAGCATAAAGGCCCGCAGTTTGCAACGTTATGTCGAACGCTATCCGCGCGGATGGAAGAACCGGCTTAAACTGGCGGAGTTGCTGTTCGGCATGGGCGAATGGGATCTCGCCGAAGAAGAATTCCGGCAGATCCTGGCGAAGCGACCGCGGACGATTGAGGCCGCTGTGCTGCTGGGCGACATGTTATTGCTCTTACGTCGCGTAAGCGAAGCGCGTGACGCTTACAAGCTTGCAGCCGGACTGACCCGCAAGGAGGCGACGCGGTCCCTGCTGGACGGGGCGCTGCGCGCGGCTCACGAGGATTGGGATGGCGCCGTGCGCGATTTCCGACGCGCAACGGAATTGGAACCGGAGAACGTTGAAAACCGCAGACGTCTCGCGGTCGCCCTCCTCGAAACTGGCAAACCCGCGGACGCGTTGATGGAACTGGATCGCATACTGAGTTCCGATCCAGGTCATCTGCACGCCCTGACCGCCAGCTACGAACCGCTCGCGACCCTTGATCGATGGGCGGAGGCGGAAGAGCGCACGAACCGTTCCTTACAAAGTTATCGGTACGACGCGCTCAGTCTGGCTCGCGCAGCTAAACTCCGGATGCGCCGCGGTCTCGTCCACGGCGACGAAGGCAAAGCGACGCGCCGCATGCTGCGCAGGCTCAAGCGCCAGGCGCCGACCGCAACCGAAACCGTCGAAGTTTACGCGTTGTACTATTTTTACAAAGGCGATTGGAAAAAAGCGATTCATACCCTGCGCGATCATGCCGAGCAACGACCGGCGCGCCCGGCCGCCTGGCTGCGATTGGGCATGATGCTCGCTGCAAATGGCGCCACCCGTCACGCGCTCGCCGCGGTGCGCCGCGCTCTGGAACTGGATCCGACCGACATTTCAGCGCAGGCCCTCGAATGCGTCTATGTCGCCGGCGCCGGTCAGGAGCAGGAACTGAGCGCGGTGCGCGCGCGGGCCCTGCAGCGTTTTCCGGCGCGGTGGGAGATTATTGCGCCGCTCGCTCTTGCGGCCGCGGAGATCGAGGACGAGCCGGCGCTCGCAATCAGCCTCGCCGAACGCGCGGCGGCGCTTGCGCCGGAACTGGCCGCCTGCCGGCTCGCGGCCGCAGAGGCGCTGCTCGCGGCCGGCGCCGCCGACAGTGCGCTGCATGAGTTGCGAAGCGCCCGGCGCCGCATTCCGCGCGATTCTTCCGGCAATCTCGCATCGCGCTCGGCATTGCTCGCGGCCAGCGTTTACGAATCGCGAAACGACCGGAACCGGGCTCGCCGCTGGCAGGCGCGCGCCCTGCTTGCCGCCGAACGACTCAAGCAGTTTGATCCCGCGCTCGCCGCTTACCGCCGTGGTATCGCGTTATTTGGCTCCGAGCGCGCCGAACTCGCCGCGGAAAGTTTGCGCCGCGCCCTTGACCTGCGCCTCGCTTATCCCGAACGCCAGGCGGCGCGCGGCATCTTGCGTAAGATCCAGGGACTGCGCAAGAGATCGGACAACTCCTGAGAATGCAATTCGTCGCCGCCGACGAAATGCGCGCTGACGGGCCGCTTTCCGCGATTGGCTTGCGCTGACCGGCCGCTGCGCTCAGCCTGCCGATCCGGAGGCGCCCCATGGAGAAAATTTTCGGTCTGGAGACCGATCCCCTGTCCGCCCAGACCCTGGGCGTCCTGAAAAATGCGCTGCTCTTGCGCCACCCGCTCAAGGCCGACGAACGCATCCCGCTAACCAGCGCGCCTGCGCCCTTTGCGCCAGGCGTTTCACTGATTGAACGCGGCGAAGGCAAACGTCTGTCGTCGCGTGCGCTGATCGCCGGCGTCGTCCGCATGGGCTACGGACATTATCGCATGGCCTACGCCGCCGCCACGTGGGCGCAGGAATTGGGACGCGAACCGGCAATCCACGACCTGCTGGCGGTTCAATCCCCGGGCGCCGAGTTGATTCGCGAAATCGACATGGCCTACAGCTTTTTCAGCCGCGTCTCGGCCGATCTGGGCGGTCCGCTCGAATGGGCCTGGGGCCTGCTGATGAGCCGCGGCAATGTGAACTCGCTTTTTTTCTCCGACTCGCTGGCCCGTGAAATGACCGGCCTGATTGCCGACCTGCCGCGCGAGCTGCCCGTCGTATCGGCCTATCCGCTGCATGCGCAAATCGCGGCGCACGCCGGATTCAAAACCGTGGTGAACATGGTGCCGGATAACTTTCCGCAGTACTTCCTGCTGGCGCCCGGCGCTGTGAATATGGTGCAGGGCCCGGCGGCCTACGATCGCTTTCGTGAAATGGGCGCGCCCGCCAGCAGCCTGGCCGTGGCGGGCCACTGGGTTTCCCATGCGCTCGCAGCCAATGCAGTCCGCGACAGTGAAGAACGCATCAAGCGCATTGATGCTAAAAAACCGCGCCGCATACTTTTGCCGATCGGCGGCGCCGGCGCCCAGCGCAAACTGGTGCTGGACCTGATCGCAGAAATGCTGCCGCAGTTGATCGGCGGCGAGATTAAGTTGCTGCTTAACGCCGGCGACCACAAGGCGGCGCGCGACGCATTTGCCGAAGACCTGACGCGCCGCGGCGTATCCTATCGTACAATCCAGTCCTGGGAGGAAATGTTAGACTTTGTTGAGAAACACCCGCTGAAAGGCGGCGATCCCGCCCCGGCCGTCTGCTTGTTTCATTTTGATTCGCATTTCGCCGCGTTCGCGGCAACCGACTGTCTGATGCGCGTCGCGGATGTTCTGGCGACAAAGCCCTCCGAATTGGCCTTTTTCCCGATTCCCAAGCTGTTCCTGCGTCGCGTGGGCGATCATGAAGCCGCCAGCGCCCTGCGCTCGCAGGAGCTTGGCGAGGGCGGCCCGGAATGCCGCGAAACGCCGCACGTGATGAAATGGGTGAATCTGATGACCCGGGAGGATGATATACTCCGCCGGATGAATGAAGCTGTAATCCAGAATGCAAAAAACGAAGTTTACAACGGAGCAAAGGCGGCCGTTGAACTGGCGATCGAAATGGCGCGCTGACGCAAGGGTCGTAGGCAATTCCGCCATTTTAAATTAACTAAATAAACTTTATAAATATATTTCGGATTGCAGCCGTCTGATATGCAATGGTCGGCATGTTAACGCGTCTGAAAGCCCTGGTTACATTTCACCGCGCCCTGAAGCGCCTGGAATCGGGCGCGCTGCGCGTCCGCGGCCCCATGCGGCTGTCCGACGAACTGTCAATAATAATTACGCTCGAACGCAGCGCCGGCGACCTGCGCGACGTGCTTGAGGCCCAGGAGCGGCTACGCGCGGCGCCGCAGCATGGCGGAGCTTCATGAATAATCCGGGCTAAACGGCCGCCGCACGCTGGAGCGCGCCTTCCAGGGTATCAAACATTTCGAAAGATGATTCCGTGTGCGTGATCCGCAAAACGGCGAGCATGCGGCGCCCGGGCTCCGCCAGCAGCAAACGGCCCCCGTCCCGATCCAGACGTTCCCGCATGGCCAGCAGGGCCGCCAGACCGGTCGAATCGACGCTGGCCACTCCCGCAAGTCGGATAATCAACTGCAGGCCGGGCTTGCGCAGCTCATTCAAGCGCGCGACAAGAATCGGCGCATTATACATGTCGAGATCGCCTTCGGGCGAAAGCGTCACCACGCCGTTATGAGTTTCTTCTTTTATCTCCATGGCATTCCCGGGCCTGCGAGCCCAACCTTGCATCAGCGAGCCGTCAGGCCCCCGTCGACAATGAATCCCTGGCCCGTAATATAACTCGCCGCGTCGGATGAAAGGAACAGAATCATCCTCGCGATTTCCTCGGGCTCGCCAAAACGGCGCAGCGGAATGTCACGGAGATTCGATTCGAGCATCGCCTTGTTCGCCTGGATTTTGCGCGTCATGGGCGTGACGATCATGCCCGGGCAAACGGCGTTAATTCGAAAGTCATATTTGGCCCACTCCATCGCCAGGCTGCGCGTCATTCCGAGCACTGCGCTCTTGGTGGCGCTGTAGATGGACGCAAGCGGCGCGCCAATGACGCCCAGCACCGACGACAGGTTCACAATGGCGCCGCCCTGTTTTTTCTGAAGACTGAAATACATGCGCGAGATTTCAAATACCGCTCGTAGATTGACTTCCAGCACGGCGTCGATTTGATCGGCCTTGAGCGCCGGCGCGAGCGTGTTCATTTGTATGCCCGCATTATTCACCAGGGCGTCGATTCCGCCGCGCGCGGCGTAAATCTCGCTGAGGCATTTTTGCATGGCCGGGTAGTCGGTTGCGGAAATTATTCGAGTTTCGACGCCGAGCAGATCGACGTCGTCGGGAGTGAAAACGCGATCCAGGCCGTACACCTGCGCGCCTTCGGCAGTGAACATCCGGGCGGTCGCGCGACCGATTCCGCTGCCGGCGCCGGTGACGACGATGGTTTTCCCCTTGAGTCCCAGATCCATAGTTTTGCAATGTGCCTGAAGGTCGTCATGCTCGCCAATCATTACCGTCGGCTCGCGCTTTGCTTTTTTTGCATCTTCGCCGCCCCGGCGCTTTCCGCTAATGACTGCGTTCTTGAGCGCGGCGCAGGGGACGCCTGGCTGGTCGGCCGCGCTGTGTTTGAGGCCGGTCAGCTGCGCTTTTGCCTGGGCGCTCTCGACCCCGCAGGCGGCGACCTGAACAATTGTTATGCGTTTCAACCGGACAACGGTCGCTATTCGCGCGACGTCTCCGCCCGTGCGCCGACCGCGCCGGACTTCGCCCTGACGCGACCGCCGCCAGGCTACCGCATTGAAATTCATGCGCGCCTGGCGCGCATTTGCCGCGCCAGCGACGAAAGCTGCTTTCAGATTGATTTGCGTCGGCCGGTGGAAGCGAGAAGCGAGACGGAGGAAGTCCTGCCGCCGCGCATTTTGCTGACGGACGCGGCGGCGCTGGCGCTGCGTTACGATTACCTGGAACATCGCACGCTGACGGTCGAAGTTTACTCGCGATCGCGCGGGGCATTTACCGGCGAATACCGGATAGATTTGGAAGACCCGCGCGCATCGCTGCTCGCCATACTCGATGGCGCGCTGTATGTTCGCGATTGCGTGGGCGCCGGCCCCGGCTGCAGCGGACGCCTGTTGAAGCCAGAATCCGGCGAATTGCTCCTGCACCTGCGCGAAGCCGACGGCGTAACGCAGATGAATCTCTACGAAGGCAGTGAAATTCGCATCGGAACGAACGTATGGCTGTTCGTCGCGGGCGACGGCGGCGCGCTGCTCTGGGCGGACGTGCGCAGCGGCGCCGTGCTCCGGCGTGCGGCTTTCGCGCCGGTCGGCATCGACGGCGGCGCGCAAGCCCTGCCGGGTCGCGAGGACGACGGCGAACTCCTGCTGGTCTACGGCGGCGAGCGGGCCGGCGAGATCCTATCTCTCGATGCCGCGACCGGCGCAGTGCGGCGACGCTTCACGCCGCCCGTCTGCTCGCCCTGATTCTTCGCGACGGGCGGCGCCGCAGCATGGCGGGAGCTTCATGAATAATCCGGGCCAGGTTCAGCGGTGCTCGTCTACAAAACGATCGATCGATTCATCGCGTGCAAACACCAGCAGACGATCGCCCGCACGCAAGACGGTATCGTCGCCGGGAATCAGGATGCGCTCTTTTTCGCCGTCGCCGCGCTTGAGCGCCAGTGCATTCAGTCCGTATCCCGAACGCAGGCCCGATTCTGCAAGCGTCTGACCGCCGTACGCCGCCGGCGCCTCAAGTTCCGTCACCTGAAAGCTATCCCACACGCGAATCGTCTGATGAAATCCGGCGTGACTGAAGCTCTCCGCCATATTGGCGGCGGCCCGCTCTTCCGGGTTGAAAATGTCCGCAATGCCGAGCATACCCAGTATTCGTTTGTGCAGCGCCGTCCGATAGCGTGCAAAAATGCGCCGCACGCCGATCTTGCGCAACAAATCAGCCGTCACAATCAGCGTCTCAAAACTCTGTGAACTGGCGAGAATTACAGCGTCCATGTCTTCCAGATTCAGCGTGCGCATGGCTTTTTCGTCCGTGGAGTCCAGAGCGACTGCGCTGGTGGCCGCATCCGCAAGCGATTCCACTATCTCAAGACTTACGTCAACGGCGAGAACTTCGTGCCCTTCCTGAGCCAGCCGCTTTACCAGCTCGCGCCCGAAATCCCCGAGTCCAATCACCGCCAGCTTCATGCTGTGTTTCATCCGTAGTTCCTCGCTGGTGTTTTTCGCCGCGTCAACCCGTGACCACGTAGTCGCCGGGCAATCGGTAGTTGATCGCCGGTCGCCGCGGAATGATCGCAACAAAGAAGGTTAATACGCCGACGCGCCCGATCAGCATTAATGCGCCAATTGTCAGTTTGCCAGCGTCGCTGAGCGAAGCGGTCACGTCGCGCGACAACCCTACAGTGCCGAAGGCCGAGACGGCTTCAAATGCAAGATCAAAAAAAGGCTTCGACTCGGTGATCGTCAGTACGAAGACGCCGGCGCAAATCGCCGCAAACGAAAGCAGCACCGCCGCCAACGCGCGAAAAATGGACGATTCCGAGATTGAGCGGCCGAAAAGTTCAAGGCGTTCGCGGCCGCGCAGTTTTTGAAAAACGCTCGCAAAGGCCACGGCCGCCGTGGAGGTCTTGATGCCGCCGCCGGTCGAACCGGGATTGGCGCCAATCCACATCAAAAGCAGCGTGAAAAACGCCATGGGCGGTCCCACGGCGCCCGTGGGCACGGCGGCGAATCCCGCCGTACGCGCTGAAATTGAATAAAACAGAGCATGCAGACTCGCGTCAAAAAGCGACAGGTCGCGCAACAGTCCGTTGCGTTCCAGAAGCGCGAAAGCCAGCGCGCCCGCGACAACCAGGCCGGCGTGCAGACGCAGTACCAGACGCGTGGTCAGGGACAGTCGCGGCCGCACCGGCGCGAGACTGGAAAACCGGCGCACCAACTCCGAGATAACCGGAAAACCCAGACCGCCCAGCCAGATCAACGCGCCGGCCCCGCCAATATACGCCGGACTGAACTCAAAAATGTCAATCAGACCCGCCGAATACAGACTGAAACCGGCGTTGCAGAAGGCTGATATTGAATGAAACAGCGCGTAGTAGAAGCGTTCGGCCGGTTCCGGGTGCAGATCCGGCGGCGTTACAACGAACAAATGTACGGCGCCAATCAGCTCGATGCTTACGGCCAACGCTGCAATGGCCACAACGAGTCGCCGCACTTCCGCAAAAGATTCTTCGCTCAACAGCTCTTTCATCACCAGGGTTGCGCGCAACGAAGCGCGACCGGACAAAAAATAGCCAAAGAACGAGGTCAGCGTCATCAGACCCAAACCGCCTACCTGGATCAATCCGAGAATGATCCACTGCCCGCGCCGGCTGTAGCTCGCGGCGATGTCAAGCGGCGAAAGTCCGGTAACGCAGGTCGCGCTGATCGCGATAAACAAGTGGTCGATGGGCCGCACGTACGTCGCAGCGGAACCCGGCAGCGCCAGCAGCGCCCAACCGAGGCCGACAACCCCGGCGAAGCTGAAGAGAAACACGACCGCCGGATGGAAATGCAAAAAACTCGCCCAGGCGGCGCGGCGTATGATGTGCAGGCCCACGCTCAACAGCAAGACTGCATTCAGTATATTCAACACGAGTAGAAGCGAATCGTGCGTGGAAATTCCGGCGCGTGTAAACCTGAGCAGAAGATCGTCCTGAAATGCGAAATTGAGCGCCAGCAGCGCAGCCATGCCGAGTTCGAGGCGACGCGGCGCAATATAGGCGCGCAAGGGTTCGTTCGCAAACAAAAGACAGACGCTTTCATAAGCGAGAAAGTAAAGCGCCAGCGACTGAGTAATTTGATTGAGCAACGCGAGTTGCTGGTCGTTCAAATCGAAGCTCAAGCGGATCAGCAGTATGGCGGCGGCGGCGATCCCGGACGCGCCAAATCCGACGCGTAAAGCGGGACGGAGGAATCGCTGGAAAAATGCGCGGGCATGAATAAAGGCGCGCGTTGCAGGCGCGGCCAGGTTGCGAATCAGGAACCGAAGTCGCCGCAATCGGGCGAAGCGCTGCATGGTCCATGCCTCACCCCTGGCAGCGGCGCCGCAAGCATTTGCGCCGGGTCGCCGAACGTTCGTCAGTAAATTGATTGATCCCGCTCGATTCCAGACCGAGCCTGCCTGCCGTGAACGTTCCGCCCGAATATGAAAAGCCGCAGAGCCCCGGCGTCTATGCCGGAATGGAAAATACCGCTCATATCTACCACGTTGTCCGCGCCGAGGACGATTTTGACAACGCCTGCACGACAGTGTTCGCACTGATTCGCCGCGCAGCCGGCGAGTATCCGGGCGCGCGTCGCGTGCTTTATGTTGATATCGAAGGACACGCGGGCGGCAGTTCGGGCTACGACGGCGACTTCTTTGAGTTTCAGCAGGAATTTCTCCAGGGATTTCTGGGCCCTTTTCTCACGGCCATGGATTTGCCGCTGATCTCGGTGTTTAATCCGCGCGACCAGCGCGAGGATCTGCCCGATTTGATCGAAGTGGGTCCCAAATGATTCAAGGCTGGCTCGCCGCTCCCCTCACCTGGCGCAATCTGAGCGCCATGTCGGCGTTAATTTTCGTCGGCTTTGTGCTGCTCGCTCTGGTCTGGGACCGGGTCGCGCCGCCGCCGAACGTCGCGGCGGATCACGCCGAGGCCTTGTACGCTTCCAGTCCGCGTGCGGCGGAAATCTTTCTTACGGAAACCCTGCAGTCCGATCCCGGAGACCACGCAGCGTGGCTGATCCTCATTCGGTATCGTAGTCTGATGCGCGCTCTGATCGAAGAGAGCGACGGCGTGCAGGCCAGTTTTGAAGCGCATCTTTCCGATGCAGAGTTTCTTGCGTTGCTCGATCGATCGCCGGACCCGATGCGTTATCGGGCGCTGTATCTCGCCGGGCGGGATCCGCAATCGGCGGAAAAACAACTGGGCCGGGCGCCGGACGCGGACTTCGTCGCCGATGTCGCCCGGCTCTTACGCTGGCATGATCGCGGAGACGAGGCTCTGGCCTGCTTCAAGCGCGCCGAACGCATGCAGGACGGGTCGGGAGCGCCGGCTATTCGCACGGAGATCCTGAGTCTGCTGCTGGAGCTCGAATATTATTCGGAATTTAATGAGCTTATGCAGCGCGGCGAGTATCGCAGCGCCGCCGACGCAGGCGCGCGCGCCGAATACCATCGCAATCGCGGCGAATTTCTGGCTATGATTCCGCCCCTGGTGGAGGAATCCTTTGAAAATTACCGCTGGCAAACCCTTGGCGCCGCGTGTCTGTCGGGCCTGGGTTGGATTATTTTTTGTCTGGCCCTGGGGCGGGCCGGCCAGTGGCCGCGCGCTCATCTCGTCGCAGGACTCCTGGCGCTGCCGCTCGGCGCGGCCAGCGCGCTCGCAACGCTGGCGGTTGTTTCGATAACGGAAGTTTATATTCCCTTCGACCGACTCAACCCGACGATACTCAATAACCTGCTGTACTGCGTGCTGGGCATCGGTCTGCGCGAGGAGCTGCTCAAACTGCTCTTTCTGCTGCCGCTCTTACCCTGGCTCAAAAAGATGGACGATTTGCCGCTGCTCGTCGTCTGCTCGCTCGGCGGGCTGGGTTTTGCCATCGAAGAAAACACCGCCTACTACGACAACTACGGCGGCGGCGCCGTGCTCGCGCGATTTCTCACGGCGAACTTTTTTCATATTACTCTGACCGGACTCTCCGGATTTTATCTGACTCGCGCGGTCCGCGGGGAACCAGGCGGCTACGAGAGGTTTTTTGAACAATTCGGCCTGATGGTACTCCTGCACGGAGTTTACGACTTCTTTTATATAGATCAAACGATTGGCGAAGGCTGGTTGTCGCTGGCGGTCTATGTGTGGCTCGCCTGGCAATATCTGCGCCTGGCCATGCAAAGCGGCGCAGCCGGCCGCCGCCGCACGCCGCTGACGCGCATATTTGTCGGCGTGGTCAGCGCCTCCGCAGGCGTCGGCTATTTGCTGCTCGCAACGGAAATGGGCCCCGGCGACGCATTTTTCGAAACACTGCAGAGTCTCGCGGGGGTCGCGTTGCTTACCTTCGTCTTTTTCCGCGAGTTTGACGAGCCGGTCGCGCGGCTGTAGCCGCGGGCGGCGTCATCGTCGCGCAAGTCACAGGGCCGCCATAGCCTCTTCCAGGCGCGCTTGCGCTTCGGCCGCTTCGCGCTGCTTGTTCCACATTGCCGCGTATTCGCCGTTCAGCGCCAACAATTCGCGGTGGGCGCCGCGCTCCGCGACGGCCCCGTTCTTTAGCACCAGGATTTCATCCGCATCCACGATGGTCGACAGTCGATGGGCGATTACCAGCGTGGTGCGACCGCGCGCCACTTCGCGCAGGGACGCTTGAATCTCCTTTTCCGTATGCGAGTCGAGCGCGGAGGTGGCTTCGTCGAACAGCATGATGCGCGGATCTTTTAAAATCGATCGCGCAATCGCCACGCGCTGTTTTTCGCCGCCGCTTAACTTGAGGCCGCGCTCGCCTACCGGCGTCTCGTAACCCTGCGGCAAAGCCGAGATAAAGTCGTGAATCTTTGCAAGTCGCGCGGCATTCTCAATCTCCGCCGCCGGAGCGCCGGGTCGGCCGTACTCGATATTATAACCGATACTATCATTAAATAGCACCGTATCCTGAGGCACTATGCCGATGTTTCGCCGCAGCGAATCCTGAGCGACCGTCCGCAAATCCTGGCCGTCGATGCGAATGGAGCCGGAGCCAGGATCATAGAAGCGATATAACAAGCGGGAAATAGTCGACTTGCCGGCGCCGCTCGGGCCGACAATCGCCGTCGTTTTTCCGGGCGCCACCCGAAAGCTCACGCCTTTCAGGATTTCACGATCGGCATTGTAGGCGAAACTCACATTGTCGAATACCAATTCGCCGGCTGACGCCTGCAGCGGGCGCGCATCAGGAGCGTCCTGAACTTCGGCTTCCACTTCCAGCAGCTCGAACATCTTGTCCATGTCGACCAGGCCCTGTTTGATCTCGCGATATACGAAGCCCAGAAAGTTCAACGGCAGGTACAACTGCACCAGATACGCATTCACCAGAACAAAGTCGCCAATGCTGCGTTCGCCGGCGACGACGCCGTGCGCCGCCAGCAGCATCACTGCAACCAGACCGGCGCCGATTATCGCGCCCTGACCGATGTTCAAAAGGGACAGCGTCGTCTGACTTTTCACCGCCGCCTGTTCATATCCCGCAAGCGCCTGGTCGAACCGCCGGTACTCGTGCGCTTCATTGCCAAAATATTTTACGGTTTCGTAATTTAACAGGCTGTCGATGGCGCGATTTGCCGCCCGCGAATCGGACTCGTTCATGCGGCGGCGAAATTCCATGCGCCAGTCGGTTATCGCCAGGGTGAAAGCGATGTAGGCGACGATTGTTCCGGATACGATGACAGCGTATTTCCACCCGAAATTCATCCAGAGGATGCCCGTAACCAGACCGATCTCGATTATCGTGGGCGCAATGTTAAACACCATAAAACCGAGCACGTACTGAATCGCTTTTACTCCGCGGTCAATTACCCGCGATAGTCCGCCGGTTTGCCGCGAAAGATGAAAATTCAGCGAAAGCCCGTGCAGGTGTTTGAAGGCGCTGAGCGCCGCCGTGCGCTGCGCGTGCTGCGCGGAACGGGCAAATGTGAAGTCGCGTAATTCGCCCAGGGCCTGGGTCAGGAGGCGTCCGGCGCCGTACGCGAAAATCACAAACGCGGGAACGGCCAGCGTCGCGGCCGCGCCGCTCAGCTGATCCACCGCCGCCTTGTACAAAAACGGCGTATAAACATTCACGCCTTTGGCTGCAAGCATGAAGGCCGCGGCAATGACGATCCGCACGCGCAGGTCCGCCCGGCCCGCCGGCCACAGATGCGTCCCGAGCGCGGCAAGGGTGCGCAGGTGACGACTGCGCTCGCTGGAGGTCTGGGCGTCGAAGGACGAGGACATGGGACCGGTGTCGCGCGCCGCTCCGGGGCGGCAATCCGGCTTTTTTACGGCAGGGTGCGCTCTGCGCCGGCCGGACGCCACGAACCCGCAGAAAAAGAGTTGCTGGAACGCAGTCCTTCGCCTGACTCAAGGAAAGCTGACGCTTACGTCAGCTTTTGCGCAGTGCGCAAGGGAGCCGCTATGATCACCCAGTCCCGGCCGGTCGCCGAACAAAATCTGAGCGCCATCGAGAGCGATATCGAACGCATCTTTCAGGCACAGCTCGCGCATCGCATCAGCGTCGGCCGCACAACCGCGCGCGAACGAATTAAGAAGCTCCGACGCCTGCACGATCTGACTCTGGCGCACAAGGATGAGATTTGCGCCGCAGTGCACGCCGACTTTCGCAAGCCGGAAGCGGAGGCGTATATCGGCGAGATTTATCCCGTTGTTTCAGAAATTAGACACATCATATCAAATCTGAAAGACTGGATGCGCCCGCGGCGGGCGCCGAGCACCCTCGCCTTTTTTACCACCAGCGCGCGCATAGTGTATGAACCGCGCGGCGTCGCGCTCATCATCGCTCCGTGGAACTATCCGTTCATGCTCAGCGTGGGACCGCTGGCCGCCGCGATCGCCGCCGGCAATACTGCGGTGCTCAAGCCGTCCGAATACACGCCGGCCACGGCGCGCATTATTCGCAAATTGGTCGCGGAGTTGTTTCCGGAGAACGAAGTCGCCGTTGTCGAAGGCGATGCAGAGGTCGCTTCTGCGCTGCTCAAAAAGCCCTTCCACCACATCTTCTTCACAGGCAGCCCGCAGGTCGGCAAAGTCGTGATGCGCGCGGCGGCGGAGCACTTGAGCAGCGTCACGCTGGAACTGGGCGGAAAATCGCCGGCGATCGTGGACGAAACCGCAAATCTGGACGACGCTGCCGCCAAACTCGCATTTGGAAAATTCTCAAATAATGGCCAGAGTTGCATTGCGCCCGACTACCTGTACGTCCATGAATCCCGCCATGACGCATTGGTGGCGAAGTTGAAAGAGCGCGTCGAAAAATTCTACGGCGCGAGCGCCGAACATCACGAAGAAAGTCCGCATTACGCGCGCATCATCAGTCAGCGACACGCCGAGCGTCTGCAGCGGCTGCTGAATGACGCCGTCGCGGCCGGCGCCCGGGCGGAAATCGGCGGCTCGGTCCGAACGGAAGATCGATACGTCGCGCCAACCTTGCTCACGAACGTCACGCCCGAGATGACGTTGATGCGCGAGGAAATCTTCGGTCCGATTTTGCCCATTCTCAAATACAATCGCCTCGATGAAACGCTCGACCGGATTAATGCAGGCGAGAAACCGCTCGCGCTGTACATCTTCAGCAAGAATCGCCATCACATCAAACGTACGCTGGAGCACGTGTCGTCCGGCGGCGCCTGCGTTAATGAGGCGATGCTGCAGTTTCTGCACCCGAATCTGCCCTTTGGCGGCGTAAACAACAGCGGCCAGGGCTCGGCGCACGGATTTTACGGGTTTCGCGCATTTTCGCACGAGCGGGCGATTCTCAAACACTACAGTTTTTCACCGCTTAAGTTGATTTATCCGCCGTACACAAAAACCGTCAAACGCCTCCTGCGGCTGCTCACGCACTATATTTGACTGGACGGCCCGACAAAGCCGGCGCATCGCTTGCCCATACGAGGGCGAAACGAATGCGTACGGTGTTGTTCGTAGTTCTGACTGGACTGATCGCGTGGTCGGTCGCATGCAAGGGGCGCAATGCCGCAGGACGGGCCTACGTAACCGGCCAGTCGGTTCCGCTGTACGCCGCTCCGTCGACTAATGAACCGGTCCTGGTTGCGCTCGCGCGCAACAGCGAGGCGGAGATTCTCGCCGACCGTATTCCGGATAAAGCCGTCGGCGATCGGCGCTTTTGGTACCGCGTTCGCGTCGGCGATCAGGAAGGTTTTATTTCTTATGACGCCGCCCTGGTGCAAAAAGCGTTGATGACCTTCCACAGCCCTTCCGAAGCGCAAAAAGGCGTCATCACGGCAAGCGCGCTGCGACTGCGCGCGGCGCCGGGCTTAACGGCGCCTGTGATTACGTCCGTGCCGCGCGGCGGCGTGGTCGATGTACTAATGGAAGGATCGTTTCAGGTCGACATCGACGATCGGTCCGACACCTGGCTGCGTTTGCGCTTGCCGGACGGCCGCGAAGGCTTCGCTTTCGCCGGGTATGTGCAGCGAGCGCCCGCCAACGACGAAGCGGCTCTGGCGGCGTTTGCAAAACTCGAAGACGTGACGACGCTTCAGGGACATTTTTGTCTGGCGTCGACCGCGCCGCGCTACGTGGGCCGCCCGGCTTCGAATGACCCGCCCCAATCCAGCGACGCCGCGCCCTGCGGCGGAGCGAATCAAGTTTCGCTCTTGCCCAAAGAAGCCGGCGCCTGCCTCGCCGTAGATCAAAGCGCTGCCGTCGGCGGCCGGACGTTTTATCGCGTATCAGTGGTTTCCGGCGGAGTAAACTTCTGCGACGGCGGCGCAGTCGCCTGGATCAGCGCAGATCAGGGCGAATACACCGCCGACCTATTCAACTACGAACTCGCCGACGTCCGGGATCCGGATCAGAAGTCGATGCTCGTCGCCGTTTCGGCGGCCAATGGCGGCGGCATAGTGCGAGCGCACACTGCCGAGTTTTCCGAGTTTAACGCTAACGACCCTGCAGAGAACTACAAGCTGGTCTCGGTCGCCCTTGACCACGGTCACTACAGCGAGACCCGAAAATTTCTGCTGCGCCACGTCGACGCAGGCTGGACGGTCGTCGCCGCTTTTGGCGCGCATCGAACTCTGGCGCACAATGGAGTCACGTATTTGATTTCGTCGGAAGCGGCGCGCGTCGAGATATCGTACGCGATCTACGCGTCGAACGGAGCGGGCTTTCAGAAGATCGGCGATTTTTCCACCATGGGTCAGGAACCCGCTCTCGACGGACCGCATTTGCGCTTCACAAATCTCCCGCCGGACCCGGCGAACACCGAACTCTCTGGCGACGTATTTGATGCGCGCTACAACGGCCGCACGCAACGCACGCTCTTGCTCGACGGAATGACCGTGCGCGAAATCGACGCCGAAGCGCAAAACATCTGATCGCTCGCCCCGACGCCGCGAGTCGGCGGCCGCGTCAAAAGCGGCGGCTACCTGGCGCGGCGCGCAGCGTCCCGCGTCGGCGCAGCGACGGCGGCCCGTTCCGCGCGCGCCTCGTTATAACCTTCAACGGGAATCTCAACGCGCTTGATTAAGGGCCGCGTCACGTTTAATGGCAGGCGCGTAAGCGCGTGATTGTCCGGCTCCAGGTAATCCATATGCAGCGCGATCTTCAGCCGCTCGCTGAGTTCGTGCGTCGGGATCAGAAAACTCCGCTCGGAAAAGTAAAAACCGCGCGGCGGCGGCGGCAGGGTCGTATCGGCGACAAGCCTCCGCGCGGGGGCGCCGGGATAGTTGCGGCGCGCGGCGGCGTCGGGAAATTCATACGTCTTTTTTAAGACCAGTTCGTGCAGCGGCGTTCCATCCGCCGTGGAGACCTGGACGCGCAGGGCCCGGAATAGATCGCCCGTAGGAAAGGCGTGCCCCGCTCCGAGCATAGAGACCGTGAGGCGCAAAACGCCGGCGTCGACATACTCGGCGCTAACAAAAAGATTCTCCGCAAGATCCGCCAGGGCGTGGCCGCCGGGGAAGCGATGCGAATCCGGAGTTCCCGCCGCCACATGACAGCCGGCGCAATCGACTTTGCCATAAAAGGCGGATTCGCGCCACTCCTGCACCGTGTTTTGCATGGGCAAATCGGAATAAACCGGGCGCGCGCGCGGATCGGAGGAGGCGATCGTAAGAAAGTTAAACTGATGGCAGTTCTGGCACAGACGCTCGTCGCCAAACTCGGGCGCGACCTGATAGTCGTGAGCCGGACGCGCGCCCTGGATGGTCGGCGCGCGCGCCGTAAGCACCCGACCTGCACGCACATGACAGGTGATGCAGGAGATGCCGTCCGCCGCATGCACCCGATCCTGAGCGCGATCGGGATCACCGCCCGGTTTTATAAAGGGCGCGTGACAGTTCGCGCACCAGGCGGACGGTTCGCGACTGTGGCTCTCCTGATAAATTTCGTTGGTGAACGAGACGCGGTGACGACTGGTCGCCCAGTTGTCGTAGGCCTGGGCGTGACAGCTCCGGCAGCCGGCCGAGTCGGCGACCCGCTGCTCGCCGGAGCGCGCGGCGTGCAGGGCGGGGTCAAAAGGAATCGGTTCGAGGCCCCGTGAAAAACCCAGAACAGCCAGCGCACCGGCCGGCCGCTCCGACAGCGCGCCCGCAGGAACCGGCGGCTTGCAGCCGGCGACCAGCGCGAGCGCGATGACGCAGCACCAGCGAGCGACGCGGCGTCTATTCAAAGGCCGGAACGCTTGCCGGCGAGTCGGCTGTTCACAATTGTGAGCGACCATTTCCAACAAATCGCGCGCCGCCCCCGCGCGAATGGCGGTGCGGAACTTCTCGCCTACTGTCATACTGCCGCCGGCGTTTCGTAAAGCCTTCTACCGCCAGGGGATGCGCCTTTTCCGATCGTGCCGCAAATCCGCGCCGCCCCGGGCCCGGAGGACAATTTTGCGGCCGGGCGCCAATCTGTCAGGTTTGCGCGAATAAAAGCCGCTGGAGCCCCGCTGGAAAGGTCCGGTATGCGGGTACGCTCCCTGCACTACTGAGAACGATACCAACCCAGCCAGGGAGGAATACCATGATCCACTATCGAAATCGAGTCAGTCCCTTCGCTCCATTCTGGGCGGATTTTTTCCCGGAGCTTGCGGTCGGTCGCAGCGCCGAGGAGTTTCCGCCAATCAATTTGTACGTGAAGCCGGACGCTGCGCTGGCGACTGCGCTTTTGCCGGGCGTAGAAATTGCGAACATCGACATCTCCATTAAGGATGATCGTCTGCGCATTTCGACCGAACGCTCCACCGGCGATTCGGCGGAAAGCGCCCAGGAACTGCGCAGCGAACGTCCGCGCGGAAAGTTCAGCCGCAGCGTACATTTGCCTTTCAAAGTGGACGCTGAACGTGCGGAAGCGCGTTACGAGAACGGCGAGCTGCGGATTGTTCTGCCGCGCTCGGAGGCGGATAAGCCGCGCAAAATCGCCGTCAGCGCCTGAAGAGCGAAAACATTCTACACTGAGGAGTCGAACCATGAACGGAATTGAAATTGAGAAAAAAGCTCCGGCGACTGCGGATCGCGCGGAAGATCGCCCGGAAACGACGCCGGCTGTCGACATTTACGATCGCGGACAGGAGCTGACGCTTTATGCCGACATGCCGGGCGTAAGCGAAAAAGATCTGGAGATCACGCTCGAAAAAAACGTGCTCACGATCTACGGCCGCAGCGCGGCGACGACCGCCCCGGAGGGCTATCGCGCACGCTACGGCGAGTATCGCATAGTCGATTATCGCCGCGCCTTCACTCTGTCTAACGAAATCGACCAGGAAGGCATTCAGGCGAATTTGAAAAACGGCGTGCTGACGCTGACTTTGCCCAAAAAGCCGGCGCAGGTGCGCAAAATTGAAGTAAGCGCGCGCTGATTTAGCCGCGCGCATTACGCGCCGCAAGTGCGGCGCAAGAGGAGGCGAACCATGACCATCAAAGATTTGCTTCCCTGGAAGCGGGAAGAAAAGCGCATTGAAACCCGACGCGCCGCCGATCCCTTCGCGGCGTTTCACCAGGAAATGAATCGCCTGGTAGAATCGTTTTTCGGCGACAGTCCGCTGACTGCGTTTGGCGAATCCCGGCTGACGCCGCGCATCGACGTCGCGGAACGCGACTCCGAGATCGTGGTGACGGCGGAACTGCCGGGCGTCGAGGAAAAGGATCTTGAGCTGACGATCCAGAACGACGTGCTGACACTGTCCGGAGAAAAACGCGCGGAACGGGAAAGTCGCGACGGCGACTTTTACCGCGTCGAACGCAACTACGGGTCCTTCCATCGTCAGATTTTACTGCCGGCGGAGGTGCGCGAAGAGGACGTCCGCGCCGTATTTAAAAACGGCGTGCTGACCGTCCGGCTGCCGCGCGCCCGCGCCGCGCAAACGCACAAGCGCATCCCGATCCAGTCGGGCGCGTAAACGCCGATCATGTCGTCTTGCTTGCAGGACCGCCCGGCTTTCGGGCGTTTTTTTTTTCGCGCGGACACGCCGCGGACGAACGCGCCGCTCAACCTGCTCCGGCCGCGGGCTTGCGGCGCCGACGAATGTAGAGCAACTTCCACACCTTAGCCACTTCGCGCCCCTGTTCGTCCAGAATCGAGCAGGTGAACTCCCAATCCGTCTTGCGTTCGCGCGCGGTTTTTTCGCGAATCGCCTGCGCCTCGGTCTCCGAGACTTCAAAGCGCGCCGTGACCGTGCCGTGTCCGGGACGCAAAAAATCAATACGCGCGGCCTTGTCCCAGACAATGTAGTCGGCTCCGAGCCGCTCCATCAAAATGAACATATAGAAGGGATCGCACATGGAATACAGCGAACCGCCAAAATGCGAACCGACGTAGTTGCGATTAAAGGGAGTCTCCCGCATCTGCACTTCGATAAAGCGATACGCCGGGTCGGCTGCGCGAATGGAAATGCCGGCGCCCAGATACGGCGCAAAGAGGTTCAGCGCGGTTTCAAAGCTGAATAGTCCGCGCAACAGGGCCCACTGCGGCGCAATCGACTGCTCGGGTTCTTTCATGTTGGACCAAATTTCCCGCAGGCTTTTCCGGTCAATCCGGCGTTCTTTGCCAATGAATGACTTTACAGAAATCGTGCAGCCGCCAGGCTGCAAATAGTGGAAGCCCCGAGTTTCTACGAGTTCTTCGCTGGCGGCGGCATGGTCAGGCTCGCGCTGGCCCCCGAGTGGCGTTGCAGTTTTGCGAACGAATATTCGCCGGCCAAAGCCCGCAGCTACCGACTCAACTTCAAGGGCGCGTCGGAACTCTGCGTCGCGGACGTGCGGTCGCTTTCCTCCGCCGATCTTCCCGCTGGCGCGACGCTCGCGTGGGCCAGCTTTCCCTGTCAGGATCTTTCCCTCGCCGGCGCCGGACGCGGTCTGTCCGGCGAGCGCAGCGGCGTATTTTTCGCCTTCTGGAATCTGATGCGCGAGCTCGACCAGGCCGGCGCGCGCGTTCCGCTGATTGCGCTGGAAAACGTCGTTGGATTGGTTTCATCCCGCGGCGGCCAGGACCTCGCCGCGTTGGTTGATGCGCTTGGCGCAGCGGGTTATCGCACCGGCGCGCTGGTAATTGACGGCGCGCGCTTTACGCCCCAGTCGCGACCGCGTCTGTTCATCGTCGGCGTAGACGCCGATCTGGTCGACGATCGTGCGCCCTTCGCCGGGCGGCCTTCGCCGCACTGGCATCCGCCGGCCTTGCTCCGCTGGCTCGCGGGCGCTTCGGATGCGGTGCGTGCGAACTGGCTCTGGATTGATCCCGGCGCGCCGCCGCCGCCCGCGCCGACTCTGGCGGAGATTCTCGAAGACGATCCAGGCGGCTGGCGCCCGAAATCGGAAACCGAACGACTGCTCGAACAGATGACCGCCGAAAAACAAACCCGCATCGCCGATGCGCTCGCGCGCGGCGAATCGATCATCGCGACAGTATTCCGAAGAACTCGCGCCGACGGACGCGGCGGAAGACAGGTTCGCGCAGAGCCGCGCTTCGACGGAGTCGCCGGCTGCCTGCGTACGCCGGCCGGAGGATCAAGCCGTCAGATTCTGCTCGTCGGCGACCGCGCGGGCTTGCGTTCCCGCCTGTTGACGCCGCGCGAAACTGCGCGACTGATGGGTCTCGGCGATCGCTACACGCTGCCGGAACGCGCGAACGAGGCCTACCGTCTTACAGGCGACGGCGTCGTGGTCCCGGCGGTGCGCTTTTTGAGCGAGCGCGCGCTCCTGCCCCTCGCGCGCCGCAGTACGCAGCGCAGGCCCGACCGCCTGCATTCCTGACGCATAACACAGAAGCCATGAGCGACGTATTCACCCGGGAGGAACGCAGCCGGATTATGGGCCGGGTTCGCTCGCGCGACACGACGCCGGAACGAGTCGTGGGCGCAGCGCTTTATCGCGAACGGTTTCGCTTTGAGATGCATCGCGAAGACCTGCCCGGCAAGCCCGACTTCGCTCATGCGCGGCGCCGCAAAATCGTCTTTGTCCACGGCTGTTTCTGGCATGGTCACGCCGGTTGCCCGCACGCGCGCCGCCCCGCGAGCCGGCGCGAATACTGGGATCTCAAACTGGACCGCAATCTGGAGCGCGACCGCCGCACGCGCCTGGCGCTGCGCCGCGCGGGCTGGGACGTGTTAGTCGTATGGGAATGTGAAACTCGTCGCGCCGAGTTTTTGCGTAACAAGCTCTTGCGCTTCCTCGGACGGAAGCGTCCCGCGCGAGAGCGCGCAAAAATTCGCGCTGGCGGCCGCAAGCCATGAACCTGCCCGACGCATCGCATCTGCCGGAGCCCGTGCGCGTTTTCCTTGCAGAGCACGCGCGCATCGCGCCAGACCCGTTCTGTCCAAATTAGGACACTACCGGCCCGTCGCCGGTCCATTCGTCCATCTTTC